>NZ_JBDPAC010000010.1:0-82077 GCF_039836695.1 Collinsella aerofaciens
TAAAGCCGTTTGTCTCCACCCGCGTAGCGGGTGGTTTAAAGCTGGCCGCTGCGCGGCCAGCAGACTAAAGTCTTGAATAAAAAGAGGGCCCCGAAGGACCCTCTCTTGGTAGCGTTATGTATGGTTGCCTTTGGCGGACTTTTCCGCTCTGAGGTCTGGCGCCGTTCTGCCTAGATCTTGCGCACGCTTTGGCGCTCGACAAAATAGGTCGACACGGCCGTTTTGCAGGTATAGCTCTTGGGATTGCGGATGTTGCCCACCAGACGGCGCACCGCGATCTCGCCCACCTCGTGTTTGGGAACATGCACCGTGGTGAGCGGCGGGTTGGAGAAGGCGCCCAAAGACAGGTCGTCAAAGCCGATGATCGAAACATCTTCGGGCACGCGAATACCGTGCTCGCTGAGCGCGCGCATGGCACCCACGGCGAGCACGTCGTTCTCGGCAAAGAAAGCCGTCGGCAGGTCGTCGCGCGAGACGCTGTCGAGCCACGCGCCCATGTCGCGATAGGCACCCTCGAGCGTGGTGCCCAGCGTGACGCGCCATGTCGGATTGGCCTCGAGGCCCGCATCCTCAAGCGCTTGGCGATAGCCGCGCTCGCGGTCCTTGAAGTTGCGGATACGAAGGTCGCCCGCCAGATAGCCGATTTGCTTGTGGCCTTTCTCGATAAGGTAGTCCACGGCACGCAGCACCGAATCGGTGTTGGCAATAACTACGGCATCAAAGTACTGACGATCGCTCCAGCCATCGAGCACGATCAGGTGGGCGGCGGCGTTAGCGAACAGGGCGTAGTCCTCCTCGCCCAGCTCCGTACCCATTAGTACAATGGCGGCGGCCGGATCAGCGATCAGGCCCTCGACCTGCGGACGTACGGCGTCCAAGTCGCTAAAGTCGAGCGAAACAAAGCTCGTGCTCATGCCGTGGCGACGCGCCTGGCGCTCCACACCCTCGATAACCGCGGGATGGAAGGTGCTCTCGTCCAAGATGGCGCCCGTCTTGCGCGCGAGCACAAACTGAATGCTCTCGAGCTGCGTCGACTGCTGGTAGCCGAGCGATTGCGCGCACTCCAGGATGACCTTGGCGGTCTCCTCGCTCACGCTGCGCTTGCGGTTGAGCGCGTTGGACACGGTCGCAGGCGAAAAACCGGTGATGCGGCTGATCTCGCGAACACTTGCTTTGGCCATTGTTCCCCCTAGCAACGGTCGCGGTCGAGCATCGTGGCCTGACCGCCCCGTGGCTCGGCAACTAAACGACCACAAATTCAATCTAAACAGAGTAGTAAATGTTTATGAACTAGTTTAGCCTGTTGTCAAGCGAAGTGGCACGACTATTCCCCCAACGGGCGCATTTACTCGGTAGCTAAAAGAGCCCCGTCCCAAATTGACTGCATGGGGCGGGGCGCGGAAATCATTTAGCCAAGAACACGGGCCATGCGCGTCTTGAACTCGGACAGGAAGCGCGGGGCGTCGACGGTCAGCGCCACGAGTGCGCCCTTGTCGGGGTCGGCCACACGGCGCTCATCGCAGATGGTGCGGCCGCGATACTCGCCGAGCAGATCAACACGCAGGTTGCAGCCGAGCGCACCCACGAGCGTGGGGTCGATCGCCACGGCAACGGCCAGCGGATCGTGCAGCGCACAACCACCCAGGTAGGGGGCGTTCATCTCGTACGAACCAATGTAGTGCTCGACCATGCTCGCAAACGCGCAACCGGCCATGGTGCCCGAGCCCGTCCAGCCGGCAATGTCGCGGCGCGTGAGCACCACGCGATGCGTCACATCCAGACCCACCATAGTGAGCTTGCGGCCCGAGCGCAGCACGGCATCGGCCGCCTCGGGATCGCTTGCCATGTTGGCCTCGGCGCCCGCGCTCACGTTTCCGGGCACGGTAAGCGCACCGCCCATCACGACCACGCGACCGATAGACATCATCGCCGCCGCATCGCGCTCCAAGGCAAGTGCCAGGTTGGAGAGCGGACCGGTCGCCACGTAGATTAGATCGGGGCCATAGGTGCGCGCGGCATCGATCAGATAATCGACCGCCGCGTTACCGTCGGCCGACGTCGCCCCCACCGGCTCGTACGGCGACGCGGGCACGCTCGCCCCGCCAATGCCGTTCTTGCCGTGGATGAGCGTGGTGGACGCCGGCGGTGTATAGGGCTCAGTCGCCTTAATTGGACGATCGGCGCCTAGGTACACCGGAACCTCGGGGCGACCCAGCAGATCGAGCACCGCCAGGCAGTTGTGCGCCGATTGCTCGACGCGCACGTTGCCAAAGCACGTGGTGATGCCCACCAGCTCCACCTCGGGGCTCGCGATGGCATAGGCAAGCGCCATCGCATCGTCCACACCCATATCCAGATCAAGGATCAGCTTCTTGGTTGCCATTGTTCTACTCCGCTTCTCCGTCTTGTACTAAATCGTCTAAATCAAACACGCGCTCAACTTCGGCATGCGTGGGAATCGACTGCTGAGCGCCCAGGCGCGACACCGTCACCGCCGAGGCGCGAGCACCCGCGGCCATGCACTCAAAGAGTGGCAAGCCCTCCAAACGAGCCGCCGCCAACGCGCCGATAAACGTATCGCCGGCGGCCGTGGTATCGACTACCGTGCTCGAAAGCGCCGGCATGCGCAGCAGCTCGCCGCCATCGCCGAGCGTAACCGAGCCGGCGCCGCCCAGTGTGATGACCGCAGCTCCGGCACCTTTGGCGAGCAGGGCATTGAGCGCCGCGACGCAGCTCGCATCATCCGCGGGCAAGATGCCCGTCAGCACCTGACATTCGGTCTCGTTGGGACAAACCAGGTCGACCGCAGGCCAGGCCTCCGCAGGCAACTCGCAGGCAGGCGCTGGATTAAAGACCGTATAGAATCCCAGCTCGTGAGCGCAAACAAGCGCCTCGGCCGTCGCTGCAAGGTCACATTCGCCCTGGGCGATAAAGACGCTTCCGGCAGCCGGGGCAATCTCGCTGGCGTCGCCGTCGAGCTCATCGGCCACCAGACGTCTCAGCGCGCAGGCAACGTCCTCGCTCGCAAGCGCATGGTTGGCGCCCGGTGACAGCACGATGCGGTTGTCGCTCTCGCAGCGAATGATAGTCGCGGTACCGGTCTCCACGTCATCGCGACGCGCCACGAACTCAACGCCCACGCCGGCATCCTGAAGCCCCGCCACGAGCGCATCGCCAAACGCATCGCGCCCGACCGCGCCAATCATGCACGTGCGCGCACCCATGCACGCGGCGGCGACGGCCTGGTTAGCGCCCTTGCCACCGGCGTTGGTGATAAAACCGCTACCACCGACGGTCTCGCCCGCGCGCGGCATGCGCTCGCACGCCACCGAAAGGTCCATGTTCATGCTGCCGAACACCGCAACGATGCCGCGATCTGCCATGGAAACCTCCTCATCTGCGGGCTTTGCACCCACCGTCGGCCGTCGATCGTGCGCTCTCGCACCTCTATAACTTTAGTTCACTTTGATGTGAACGCGCCCTTGAGGTTGCGCCAGCAGCAAGCATTCACAGGAGCAGGCAGCTACAATGAATATGTGCTGATTATTCTCGTCATTGGATGATGTTTTATGGAACAATTCCCGCAATCGAGCCCACGCGGCCCGCGCCGCGCGCCCGATAACCAGGCGCCGCACGAACGCCCGCGCGCCGACCGCCGCACCGGCGAGTCGCGCCACGCCGCAGGCTCCCATCGCGCGGCCGCCAATAAGGGCGCCCACACCAACAGTGCCGCAAAAGAACAGGCGCCCGCTCGCCCCAAATCTCGTTACATTCCTGCGCTCGACGGTCTGCGTACGCTCGCCGTCGTCGCGGTGGTACTCTATCACCTTAACCTTACGTGGGCTCAGGGCGGCCTGCTCGGCGTCACGATTTTCTTTGTGCTTTCGGGCTATCTGATTACGCGCTTGCTGCTCAACGAAGTCGCTAAGACCGGCCGCATCGACCTTAAGAGCTTCTGGATTCGCCGCATCCGTCGCCTGGTCCCCGCTGTGGTAACGGTAGTGTTCGTGACCTGCGCGCTGTGCACCATCTTTAACCACGTGATGCTCACCAAGATGCGCCCCGACATCCTGCCGTCGCTGCTGTTCTTCAACAACTGGTGGCAGATTGCCCAAAACGTCTCGTACTTCAATGCTCTGGGCGACCCCTCGCCGCTCACGCACTTTTGGTCGCTTGCCATCGAGGAACAGTTCTACCTGATTTGGCCGCCACTGCTGTTTGCCATGGTATCCATGCACGTGAGCAAGCCCAACACGCGCCGCGTGGTTCTGGGCCTTGCCGCGGTATCAGCCCTCGCCATGATGGTGCTTTACAACCCTGCCGCCGATCCCAGCCGCGTGTACTACGGCACCGACACCCGCGTGTTCTCGCTGCTGCTAGGTGCCTGGATGGCCTTTATCCCCGATCGCGACCTGGCGCCGGTGCGTCTCGCACATCGTTTGGGGCTCAATCGCCTGGCTGGCGCCGCCAAGCGCAGCAAGAGCGCCGAGGGCAAGCCTGGCGAGAAGGCCGACGAATCAACCGAGACCGCCCCGGCACAGCCGAGCGCCCTCGTGCGCTTTTGGTCCTCGCCCGCATCCATCGATGTGTTGGGCGTCGTGGGTCTGGTTGGCCTTGCCGCCATGGTCGCGCTCACCAACGGCTATACCGCGTTCCAGTATCGCGGCGGCACGCTGTTATGCTCCATCCTCACGCTCATGGTCATCGCGGCCTGCGTGCAGCCCCAGGGAATGGTTGCCCGCGTGCTGTCCGCCGAGCCGCTCGTGTGGGTTGGCAAGCGCTCGTACAGCATCTACCTGTGGCACTATCCGCTGCTGTTGCTCATGAACCCGGTCGCCAACATCAACGATACTCCGTGGTGGCAGTACATTTTGCAGGTGCTGCTGGTGGTCGCCGTAGCCGAGTGCTCCTATCGCTTTATCGAAACGCCGTTTAGAAGGGGCGCCTTCGGCCGCACCGTCACCGAATTCCGCGATGGCACCACCACGCCCGCCAACTGGGTGCGCGCGCACGTCCCTGTCTGTGCAGCCTGCGCTGTCGTGTTGGTCGTTGCGCTGGGCGGCCTGATCTTTGTGCCCGAGACGTCCGCGCTGAGCGGCGAGGGCGCTGAAGTTCTGAACAAGGAAGCCAAAAACACCGCGCCCACCGACCAGCAGGCGGCCGATGACACCGACAAGGATAACGACGGCTTCCCCGATGGCTCCTACGACCTGTTGATGATCGGTGACTCCGTGTCGCTGCGCGCCGTTGATTCCTTTGACGGCGTGTTCCCGCACAGCCATATCGATGCCGAAAAGGGCCGCCAGTTTGATGCGGGCCGCGCGACATTCGAGGGCTATATCCAGCAGAACCTTGCCGGCAAGATCGTGGTCTTTGCCCTGGGTACCAACGGTTTGGTAACGGACGCCCAGGTCGACGCGATCATGGCCGACGCCGGCGAGCAGCGTATTGTCGTGTTTGTAAACACGCGTAGCCCGCAGCCGTGGGTCGGGTCCACAAACCAGGCCATCGGCAACGCCGCCACGCGCTACAAGAATGTACGCGTTATCGACTGGTACGGGTACAGCGCCAACCGCAACGACCTGTTTGACGGCGACGGCACGCACCTGTCGGCCACCGGCGTGACCGAATACCTCAACCTGATCCACGATGCGGTCAAGAAAGACCTGCCCGTGCACCCCGAGGACCACGTCAACGATCCGCAGCCGGCAGCCGTCAAGTCCGCCACCGACGCACTCGTCAATGCCCTCGCCTACAAGCCACACAAGCTCGGCGGCGACAAGTAACGCGCAGTCAAATCCGCTTACAATCCGGCACTTGGGACCACTTCCGCGACTTATAAAGCCGCCTCTGGGCTGTTAATTCACCCCAGAGGCGGCTTTATAGCTGCACATCGGTATATAACTAGCACCCTATAGCAGACAAAAAACAGGCCGCAACCCATCGCTGCGGCCTGTTCGGAGGCAAAAGTGGGCGCTAAGCGCTGTAGCCCATTGCCTGTAGGACAAACATGACGACCGTCAACACCGTAATCACGCCGATAGTCGCCCACGTGAGCACGTTCCATACGCGGCCGTTGCGGTTGGCGCCCATAATGTGGCGATCCGCCGCGATAACCACCTGGAATACCAAGACTACGGGCAGCAGCACGCCGTTGATGACCTGCGAGGTCATCATAATCTGGAACAAATCGACGCCAGGCATGAGCACCAACACAGCAGAAATGCCGATGATGGCCGTAATGATGCCGCGGTAAACCGGGGCCTCGTCCCAGCTGCGATCGGCGCCGCGCTCCCAACCAAAAGCCTCGCAGATGGCACTCGACGTAACGCCCGGCAGCACGCAGGCAGCCAAAAAGCTCGCTGCGACCAGGCCCGAGGCAAACAGCACCGTGGACCACTGGCCCGCGATGGGCTCCAACGCGCGAGCGGCATCGGCGGCATCGCTAATCTGAATACCCGCCGGGAACAGCACCGTACCGGTCGTGATGATAATGAAGCCCGCAATGAAATCAGCAGCGATCGAGCCGCTCACGGTATCAATACGCTGCAGCACGATGTCGTCCTCGCCCGCATTCTTATCGACCACGTTGTTCTGAGCCAAGAAGATCATCCACGGCGCGATGGTAGTACCGATCGTTGCGACCACGAGCGACACGTAGCTGGGATCGTTCTGAATATTGGGGACGACCAAGTCGACCGCGACCTCGCCCCAGTTGGGGCCGGCCATAAACGCAGCGACGATGTAGGTCACGAACACGCAGCTTACCAGCAGCAGAATCTTCTCGATGCGCTGGAAACTGCCCGACATGGTAAGCATCCACACCAGCAGCGCCACGAGCGGCACCGAGATACTCGCCGGAACGCCAAACAGAGCAAGGCCGCTCGCGATACCCGCGAACTCCGAGATGGTCACCGCCGTGTTGGCGATCAACAGCGCCGCCATGGCCAGAACGCTCTTGCGCACGCCAAAGCGCTCGCGAATGAGCGACGCCAGGCCCTTACCCGTAACACATCCGCAGCGCGCCGCGGTCTCCTGCGTCACGATAAGCAGCACGGTCATGACGGGAAGCATCCAGAGCATCTTATAGCCGTAGCTGGCGCCCGCGCTGGAATACGTGGCGATGCCGCCGGCGTCATTGCCCGAAAGCGCTGCCAGAAGACCGGGGCCCATGGCGCCAAAGATAGCCGCGATGGTCAGCTTTTGCTTGGTGCTCGGCTTTTGCTTCGTATTTTGCACGCGACCACCTACCCCATGACCGACATGGTGAGCAGCACCGCAGCAGCACAGTACGCCACACACGAGATCATGACGGCGATGACGTTCATGGCGGTGCCCGACGTATTGAGGTCGTGCTCATCGCGCCAGAACAGCACCATCAGGTAAATCACGGCGCTCATGTTGCCCACCAGGCAGATGATGGCCGCGATGTTAAAGCAGCCGGTAAAGAGCTGCTCCTCAAGCATAGGGGCATCGAGGAACGCGGCGGTGCGCACCAGCTGCGCGCACAGGTAGGTCACGAGCGAAAGGATCAGGCCCATACCCGTGCTCTGGAAGAAGAATCCCAGGTACGGTTTGGGCTCGTCGTCGTGGCCGTCGTACTCGAGGAAGTAGTTCTTGACGAACGACACCATGCGCGAGGCCGCCAGCAGCACGAGCGGCATGGCGCACATGGGGAACACCACCAGATGCGCGGAGCCCAGTGCCGTCCCCAGCACCGTCGCCATAATGCACGAGGCGATGCCCCACACGACGACCCAGTACTGACGATGCACGAACCAGCTGAGCACGTTCGTCGAGTCGTCCGACGCGCTATCGCCCGAGCCGACACCGGCGATCTGCAGGTCCTCCTGATGCTCCTCGGCGATAACGTCCATAGCGTCGTCGAAGGTTACGATACCAAGGATATGACGGTTCTCATCGCAGACAGGGATGGCAACCAGGTCGTACTTGGTCATCTCGTCCGTCACGTCTTCCTGGTCCTCGTCGGGCGACACGTAGACCAGGTCGCGATAGGCGAGCTGGCCCAGCGTGGCGTCGCGGTCGGCCACGATCAGCGTGCGCAGCGAGAGCACGCCCGTCAGCATGCCGCTCGGATCCTCGGTATAGACGTAGTAGACGCTCTCGAAGTCCTCATCGAGTTTGCGAATCGCCTCGATGGCATCGCCGACCGTCGCCGTGGCGGGCAGCGAGACAAACTCCGAGGTCATGATGCGGCCGGCGGTGTTGTCCTCATAGCCCAGCAGGTTACGAATCGCCTTCTCCTCCTTGACGCCCATCAGGCGCAGGAGCTTCTCGGCCTTCTCGTAATCGAGCTCGTCGATCAGGTCGGCGGCGTCGTCCGGATCCATCATGGCCAGCATCGACGATGCGTCGGTATCGGACAGGCCCTCGAGCATCTCGGTCATGAGCTCGTCGTCATCGAACTCCGAGATGGCCTCGGCGGCCTGGGCGGTGTCGAGCTGCGCGAACACCTGCGCGCGCAGGCGCGGGTCGAGCTGCTCGATAATGTCGGCAATGTCGGCAGGGTGCAGCTCGCCAAGCGTCTTGTGCGACACCGAGAGCTGGATGTTCTTAGTCGAGCGATCGAGCAGGTCCATGTAAGACCAGGCGATAATGTCCTCACTGAGCGGCTTGCCCAGGTGCTTCATAAAGCCCTCGACGATATGCTCGAGTGCGGGGCTGATCGCGCGCAGCAGACCGCGGGCGCCCACTTCGGCGCCCAGCAGGCGCAGCTGGTTTTCGCCCGACATGGAAAACTTGATGTCGTTTACGCGCACGACCTTCATGCCCTGCGTGTCGACAATCTGCTTGTTGAGCACGTCGCGGGCAAGCAAGAGTTCGGTCGGCTGCAGGTACGAAAAACGGATTTCGGTGGCCGACGTCTTAAGGTGTACACCCGTCTCGTCGATACGGTCGACCCATTTGCGCCAGCTGATCATAAACGGCGTCTTGCCGGGTCCGCGGAACGCGAGCGACGTCACGTGCGGAAAAACTTCGCCGGTGGCAATGCCAAAATCGTTCACTACGCCGAGCTTTTCGCCATCGACGTCCAAGACCGGCAACTTGAGCATCTCACTCAGATAATTCAATGGTGCTCCCCATCATTATTCCTTCGGGCTGCGGCCGTGATGGCGCACGCTCCGTGGGCTTCTGGATATGTATACGCATGCGCGGGCGGCACGCCGCTCGACGCTTACACCCCGTGCATGCGCAAAAAGCACCTGCATGGGGTCATCGACTGTATGGTCGAGGTTTGGATTTCACCTGTAACCTTTCTCTTGACCCTCATTAACCGCAGTAACTATAGCATCAGCATCGCCCTGCGGCATCGAATTTATGCGCTGCACATTGCAGGCATACCAAACACTGACGCATCCGTGACATAGTCATTGGGGACGTTCTTAAATGACTACCCAATGACTACTCCGTGGTGTCGTCGTCCTCGGCAAGCTGGGGGAACACGGCGTCCTTGGGCATGGTGACCTTCGTCAGCGAGGTGAGCTTTTTGCTCAGCGACGTGTCCGTCTTGACCAGGTCGCTGAGCGTCACGATCTTGTAGCCGTCGGCAATGAGGCCGTCGATAATCTGCGGCAGCGCCTCGAGCGTCTGCTCGGCGCATTCGTCTCTATCGGTGAGCAGCACGATATTGCCCGGCGTCACCGAATCGAGCACCGTCGAGACCTGCTCGTCGGCACCGTTGAGCAGCCAGTCGCCCGAGTCAATATTCCACGAGACCACGGCGGAGACCAGGTCCATCGCATCAATCCAGTTTTGCTCGTCAAAGGCAGCGTAGGGAGCACGCAGCAGCATCGTCTTCACGCCGGTCGCCGACTTAATCGCATCGGTGCCTTTCGTGATCTGTTCGCGTACCGCCTCACGGTCCTGACCCTTGAGCGAATCGTCGCTGTAGCTGTTGGATCCGATCTCGCACCCGGCGTCGACAATCGCCTTGGCCGTGGCAGGCGAGGCCTCGGCCGCATCGCCCGAAAGGAAGAACGTCGCGGTGACGCCCTTTTCCTTGAGCACCTGCAAGATCTGTTTGGTGGCGCCGCTCGGACCCTCGTCAAACGTCAGTGCCACGTACTTTTTGTTGCCCTTGGGCGCCACGCTGGCGCACGCAACAACGCAATCGGTGGCGGGCACAACCTCGCCGCGGTCTTGCGTCTTGCCTGACTGCTCACCAACCCACACCTCGGATCGGCCCTGGACACCCCATGTCTGCACATACTCGATAGCGCCCGTGCCCTCGACCTTGAGCTTGGGCTCGATAACCGTAGCCTGAACCTCGTGCTTCTCGTAAGTGTTACGGCCATCCTTGACCGTCACCTTCTCGCCGCCCTCGAGTTCGCGGCTATCCCATTTGCCCTGCTTCACGCGCTTGCCGTCGACCTTCACCGACAGCTTTTCGCCCCCATGGCGCTTGAGCACGCTGTCATCGACGGCCAGCAGGTCGCCTGCGTCGTAGGTGTCAGTCAACTCCTGGTCGTCGATGAGGTTTTGTAGCGTAGAGCCCACGCGCACCGCGGTCTTCTGGCCGTTGAGCTCCACGTCCACGCTGCGGTTGACGTAGCCCACGACGGCAGCGATAAACAGCACGAGCGCGCAACCCACGGCGATGAGCGCGTAGGGCAGGCGAGACGAACGACGGGGCGTACGGCTGTTGCCGATGCGCGCACTGCGATCGCTAAACCCACGGCTATGGTTGAGGTACATCGCGCCGGGCTTACGGTGACGCTTGCGCTGACCGCTGGGCAGCTGCCCCAGATCGCGGCGCGCCGTCGGACGCGCACCCGAACGCCCGTTTAAGTTGGATCCGTTTTGGCGCATGTGCCCTCCCCCATAAACACAGCAAGCCGGAGCAACAGGTCTCCGGCTTGCCTCCCATCATTTGGTACGTCGCTATTTTGTAGCTTTTGACGAGCCTCCGCTCGCCTTTTGGTATTCGTCCTTAAAGGCCTTGAACATGCCGCGCGTCTTGCCGAGCTGCTTGCCCAGTGCGCGACTGCCCTTGTCCACGGCAACCGATCCCTTGTCGTCGAGCACCTTGGCGCCCTTTTTGACCTTGTCGCCCACCACGACGCTGGCCTCGGCGGCCTTGGCAGCCGCACCGCCCGAATACCCGAGCGACTTGACCTCGTCCGAGACGACCATCGCGCCGTTCTCGTAGCCGCGCAGCATCGTCGGCGGCACCTGCGTGTCACCAACCAAAATACTCGAAGCAGCACCGGCGGTCACATAGAATGCCTGCACGATGCCCGAGCGTGGCTTGAACTCAACGTCCGAGCAATAGCCCACGACGTCGCCCGATTCCGTGCGCACGTCCATACCGACCCAGATGATGCAATCGTCCAGGTTGATGTCGAGGCGCTTGGCAGCGGCGGCATCGTACGTGTCCTTGACGTCATCGACCGCAATGGCGCCCTCGTAGACACCAATGGCGTCGAGCGCTACGAATCGGTCGGGACGCTCGATCATGCCCGCGATATCGGACTGGCGGACCATAAAGCCGACCACGCGCGTACCGCCCGGGGTAAAGACCGGAAAGTGAATCTTTCCGAGCTTTTTAGGGCTGCGCGGCGTGCCGTCCTTTTTGGTGCGCTTGTCCTCGGTAGGCTTGCGATAGATCTTGGCGCCGACAAAATCCCCGGCGCGCATTATGCCTCGGTCGAGGGCTCCGCAGCCTCGGTATCAGCCTCGACGGCGTTTTCGACCACGACGTCGGCGGCAGGCGTCACGTTGCCGCCCGAAATGGCGTCGTTGAGCTGCTCGCGCAGCTGGTCCATGCGCTCGCGGGCCAGGTCGACCTTGGCGCGCAGGTCGTCGGTCTTGGCGTCGACCATCGGGCCAAAGTCATTCACCGCAGCACGGGCCTCCTCGGCGCTGTGCTCGTAGGTGTCGCGCATATTGTCCCAGGCGTCGTTGGCGATATCGGCAGCCATGGCGCGGGTCTCGGCGCCCGAGCGCGGGGCCAGAGCAACGCCGACAATAGCGCCGGCAGCGGCGCCAAAAAGTGCGCCGGAGACAAAGCTGAAAGTCTTACCCATGATCATTCCTCTCCTGCGGGCACGTCGGTGCCCACCGTTTGAATGCTGTCCATTATACCCGCAGCGCATCACTTGCCGCTCCGCTCATCTGCGTACGGCAAAGGCGCAGGTACGTGATGGTGATAAACGCGTAGGCCTACTCCTGAGGCATAGCCGGCATGGCCACCGTGGCACCCGGGTCCTCGCCGGCGCCGTCCACGAGCGGCAGGCCGCCCTCATGCGCAGGTCCTGCCGGAGCCGTCGCCGCACCGCCAAAGACGGCAGCGGAGGCCTCGTGGTTCTCGGCAACCGCACCCTCGGTATCAATCGCCACCTGGGGCTCGTCGTCAAAGTTGGGGACGCCCTGGGGCTCGGTGGGAACGGGCTCGGCGGTCGCATCGGCAACGGGCTCGGCGTCGACCGGCACATCGCCCTCGTCAGCGCCCTCGTCCTCGGCAGCATCTTCGCCGTTCGCAGCGGCGACGGCCTCGTGAGGATCCTTGCCCTCGGCCTCGGCGCGCATGCCCAGCACCAGGTTGCGCAGGCCCGCGACCGTGCCCTCCACGTCGGGGGCAGGCTGGTCGGCGTGCAGATAGGCCCAGTCCATCATAAAGGTGGCCGAAGACAGCGCACCGATGGCCAGCGCGTCGTCGGGGCACGAAAGCTCAACCTCAAAGACGCGCTCGTCATGCTCGCTTACGCGCGTGCGGCCGCACGAGATGCTACCGGCAAGACCGGTCTCGTTCATGAGCTCGACCGTCACATGCTCAAGCAGATGGCAAAGCTCGGTCTGGCCCATGCAGTCCTGGAACTCGCGACCGGAATCACCCAGGCACAGGTGCTTGGCAATCGCCGGCA
This sequence comes from Collinsella aerofaciens, assembly GCF_039836695.1. GTDB lineage: Bacteria > Actinomycetota > Coriobacteriia > Coriobacteriales > Coriobacteriaceae > Collinsella > Collinsella aerofaciens_BD. The sequence continues at coordinate 12,885 of NZ_JBDPAC010000010.1, forward strand.
CCAGGTAATACACGCGCGCCGTAGCCTCGATATCCTCCGAGGTCATGAGCGGCATGCCGGGGTTCACCAGCACGTGCGCGCAAATCTTGTCCTCGCTGACGGTGACCTTAAGGATGTTGAACAGGCCTGCCATAACTCTCCCCTACTCTTCCTTGTCCTACTCGTCGCCGTCATGCGGATTCGCGGAACCCGCACCCGACGTCGTCGGCTCGTCTACCGAAGACTCGGAATCCTTCTGATCGGTTTCGGCCGGAGCGATCACGCGAATGAGCGAGATGCGCTGGCCACGCATCGACTGCACTTTAAACTTGTACCCCGCAACCTCAAACACCTCTCCGATGTCGGGCACCGAGTCGCAAAGCTCCAAAATCCAGCCGGCGATGGTCTCATAATCATCGCTTTCCTCGAGCGGCCAACCAAGCTCAATCGCGTCATCGCACGAAAAACGCCCATCAACGAGCCACTCGCGGCGCGAAAGGCGCGTGAGATACTTGTTGTCGGGGTCGAACTCGTCCTCGATCTCGCCGACGATCTCCTCGACGATATCCTCGATGGTGATAATGCCGGCCGTGCCGCCGTACTCGTCCACGACCACCACGATCTGGTCGTGCGAGGTCTGCATCTCGGACAGTAGCGGCAGGATGTCCTTGGTGTCGGGCACAAAGGTGGCGTCGCGCAAAAAGCCGGCGATGGGCTGGTCACCCTTGCCGTCGAGCGCGGGTTGGATCAGGTCCTTGATGTGCGCGATGCCGGCGACGTTGTCGGGGTCCTCGTGATAGACGGGGATGCGGCTGAAGCCGGTCTGGCGCATGGTGGACAGCACGTCGGCGACCGTCTCGTCGTCCTCGCACATGGTGGTGTCCACGCGCGGCACCATGACCTCGCGGGCAACGGTGTCGCCTAGGTCGAAGATCTCGTGGATCATGCGCTTTTCCTCGTCGAGCAGGTCGTCCTGCTCCGAGACCATGTACTTGATCTCTTCTTCCGAGACGTTTTGGCGGTCGTCGGCGCTCTTGATGCGCAGGATGCGGGCCAGGCCATCGGAGCAGGCGCCGGTCAGCCACACGAGCGGACGGGCGATCTTTTGGAAAAACGACAACGGTCCCACGACCTGCTTGGACACGCCCTCGGCATTGGCCAGGCCGATGCGCTTGGGGACGAGCTCGCCGATCACGATGGACACGAAGGCGACCGCGACGGTGATGATGACCGGCGCCAGGCCGCGCGCGATGGCGGAGAGCGGCGCGATGCCAAAGCTCATGAGCCACGTGGCGAGCGGGTCGGACAGACTCGTCGAGGCGACGGCGGACGAGGCGAAGCCCACGAGCGTAATGGCAACCTGGATGGTGGCGAGCAGCTGGTCGGAGTCGGCAGCCAGCTTAATGGCACGCTCGGCGCGCTTGTCGCCCTCCTCGGCCTCGTGCTCCAACACGGCGCGCTTGGCCGTGGTGAGCGCCATCTCGGACATAGAGAAGTAGCCGTTGATGAGGGTCAAAACGAGGGTGGTGATAAGGGAGATGGTTATGTCCATCGGGAGTTTCTCGAACCTCCAAGATTCGGGACGTCAGGTTAAAACGTTGATGGCGGATACGGCAATTGCACCGGCGCCCAAACGAGAACGCGGGCGCGCAGGCGTGGTCGCTAGATTACGAAGAGGATCACCGCCATGAACTGGAAGATGCTGCCGGCGAGCACCCACAGGTGAAACACGCTGTGCAGATAGCGCACGTTTTTGGCGATATAGAACGGCACGCCCGCGGTGTAGCACACGCCGCCGACGGCGAGCAGGGCAAGTGCCACGGGGTTGAGCAGCGCAACAAGTTCGGGCAGCTTAAAGACAACGAGCCAGCCCATCAGCAGGTAGACCAGGCCGCTTACCCAATGCGGCTGGCGCTCGCGTAGGAAGCACTCGAGGGCGATGCCGATGATGGCGATGGCCCATACGGCAAAGAACAGCACAGCGCCGCCGTCGTTTGCGAGCGTGATGAGGCAAAACGGCGTATAGCTGCCGGCTATGAGCAGGTAGATGCAGCTGTGGTCGATGATGCGAAACACGCGCTTGGCGCGCGCGGGCTGAATCGCGTGGTAGAGCGTGGAGGCTAGGTATTCGAGGATAATGCTGACGCCATAGACAATCGCCGCGGCCATATGGGCCGGGCCTCCGCCGCGCAGGGCGGCGAATACGATCAGGAGCACCAGGCCCGCGATACCCAGCAGGCAGCCGACACCATGGGTGACGGAGTTCATGATCTCCTCGCCCACTGTGTAGTGTGGAACGGCCGCGGTCTTGGGTCGCGGCTTAGAACTGTCGCTCGAATCGGACATGCCGGTTACATCCTCCAACGTAAAGAGTTCTCAACACTATATCAAAGCGTCTAGGTACGTGCGAAATTTGCACCATACGTGACCCTTTGTTTACCCATTCTTTGCCTGTTGACGCATCAACGGCGAACGTCCATAATGCGCTTGCATTAAATGTTGATTTATTAACATCTTATAGGAGAATACCGCATGGCTCAAAACGCACGTTCCCATCGAAAGCTCAAGATAGCCGGCGTCGTTGCGCTGGTGCTCGTTGTCGCGCTGCTGGGGTTTGCCGGCAACTTTTTGTTTGACTTTGCCCTGAACCCCCAAGCGCCGTACACCATGAAGATGATGCAGGATGGCAAGGACGCCGAAAAGGGCGAGCAGATGGACGCCGAGGAGGGCGAGGCACGGACGTGGTTTAAGGAAAACCGCGAGAGCAGCAGCCTCACCGCGAACGACGGGACCGAGCTTGCCGCCTGGTATTTTGCTGCGTCGGAGAGCACGCACGACTACGCCGTCTGCCTGCATGGATATACCAACGAGCCCATCGGTATGGCCCGATACGTCAAGCGATTCCACGACCGCGGCATGAACGTACTCGCACCCGCCGCACGCGCCCACGAGCGCTCCGGCGGCGACTATATCGGCATGGGCTGGCCCGAGCGGCTCGATGTCGTCGCATGGATCGAGCGAATCGTTCAGGCTGACCCCGAGGCGCGCATCCTGGTCTTTGGCGAGTCGATGGGTGCGGCAACCGCCATGAACGTCGCGGGGGAATCTCTGCCCGCAAACGTGAAATGCATTATCGAGGACTGCGGTTATACAAGTGTTTGGGACGAGTTTTCTCTGCAGCTCAAGGACGTGTTCGGCCTGCCCAGCTTTCCCTTGCTCGATATAGCAAACTTGGTGTGCAACGTGCGCGCGGGCTACGACTTTCATAAGGCGAGCAGTGTGGAGCAACTCAAACACGCGACGGTTCCCATGCTGTTTATCCACGGCGACCAGGACACCTTTGTACCGTACAGCATGCTCGACCAAAATTACGACGCGTGCGCCAGCAAGGTCAAGCAAAAGCTCACTATCCATGGCGCCACCCACGCCAAGAGCGCGCAGGTCGACCCCGAACTCTACTGGAACACGGTCGACAACTTCCTCGACAAGAATTTTTAGGCAAAAAGCAACGTCTGGGGTTTTGTTGCCAAAAATCGGTTTGTGGTCGGCGGTATTCGATTTTTCACCGCACTTCCGAAAAGCCGCCCGCGGGCACTGTGCTCACGGGCGGCTTTTGCTAACGTTGCGCTACAAAAACGCTTGATTTGTCCAATAGCTAGACGCTACTTGACCTCGATGAGCTCGTACTTGCTCGTGCCCAGGCCGATCTTTTCGGCGTGCGCGATGCACGCGCGCCAGTCGGTGTCGGGATGCGTGATGCAGAAGGGATCCTTGGCCTGCTCGCCCTCCAGATGCTCGTGATTGTGCTCCATCTTGGCCGCGCTATCGGTGAGCTCGGTGTTGGGCAGCGGCTCGGATGCCATGACGGCATCGGCGCAGGCCTGGTCGATGGCGACCGGGTCGAAGCTCGCGAACATGCCGATATCGTTGACGATAGGCGTGTCGTTTTCGGGATGGCAATCGCAGTTGGGGCTGATATCCATGGCGAGCGAGATGTGGAAGCTCGGGCGGCCGTCGACAACGGCCTTGGTGTACTCGGCGATCTTGCAGTTGAGCACGTCTGCCGCGGCCTCATAGCCGGGCTTGATGCAGTCCTGGTTGCATGCCGCAATGCAGCGTCCGCAGCCCACGCAGCGATCGTGGTCGATGGCAGCCACGTGCACCGTGCGAGTAGCGCCGCTGGCAAGCTCGCGCTCGCGGGTGTCGTCGAACGAGATAGCGTTGTGCGCGCAGATCTTTTCGCAGGCACGGCAGCCAACGCAGTGCTCGGGCGCGACGTTCGGCTTGCCGGCGGCATGCTGCTCCATCTTGCCGGCGCGACTGCCGCCGCCCATGCCCAGGTTCTTCATGGCACCGCCAAAGCCGGCCTGCTCATGACCCTTAAAGTGGGTGAGGCTGATCACGATATCGGCATCCATGAGCGCCTGACCGATCTTGGCCTCGTGCACGTACTCGCCGCCCTCGACCGGGACAAGCGCCTCGTCGGTGCCCTTGAGGCCGTCGGCGATGATGATCTGGCAACCCGTAGCATACGGGGTAAAGCCGTTCTGGTAGGCGGTATCAATGTGCTCGAGCGCGTTTTTGCGGCTACCCACATAGAGCGTGTTGCAGTCGGTGAGGAAGGGCTTGCCACCCAGCTCCTTCACGACATCCGCGACGGCGCGGGCGTAGTTGGGACGCAAAAAGCTCAGGTTGCCCAGCTCGCCAAAGTGAATCTTAATGGCGACGAACTTGTTCTCAAAGTCGATCTGCTCAATTCCGGCGTGACGGATGAGGCGCTTGAGCTTGTCGAGCTGGCTCTCGCGAGCATGCGTGCGCAGGTTGGTGAAGTACACCTTAGCGGGTGCTGCGGGTGCAGTTGCGGTCATAGATCTATCCCCTCGGTCTATATGGCGTTACAGACATAGAGGATGGTACCAGTTAAAGCAGAGTTAAAGTCAAGTACGGAACCTAGTCATTGGGGACGTTCTTAAATGACCAGTCGCAAGGGACACTCTTTCGCCGCCCGGCAGTTAGGGACAGTCCTTGCCAGCCGGCCGGCGAGCCGACGAATGGCAAGGACTGTCCCCGATGGCTACTCCTGCACTTTGAGGGCTTCGGCCAAGCTGACGCGCTTGATGGAGCTCGTGTGCAGCAGTGCCACGACCAGGTAGGTCGCAAAGCCGATTCCTGCGCACGCCGCCATGGACCAAGCGGGCACGTAGATCTCGATATTGCCGTTGTAGGCGAGCAACATCGAGCGGAAGATGGCCGTGAGCGAGCCAATAATGACCGGCAGGCTCAGCACGAGTGACGCTGCCACGCACAATGTGATCGAGCGGATGTACAGATGCGAAATCTCGCTATCGCGATAGCCAAAGACTTTCATGTAGCTGATCGAACGGGCGCTGTGGTCGATCACAGCCTTGGTCAGCAGGTACATAAACAGCAAGAAGATGAACACCGCAAGCCCAACCATCATGCCGATCATTTTGCTCATCATGCCGATGAACTGGTCGCCCACGGCGCGCATGTCGTCGGGCGTGGTGTCGCCGGCAAAGTAACGAGCATCGAGGTCGAGCTTCTTGTTGCTCGCATAGCCGTTAAAGTAGGTGGCGTCGTTGTCGAACAGCTCGTTAAAGTCGTCGATGCTCATATAGACATTCATATCCGACTTGGAGCCCCAGGCACAGTCCTTGCCCGCGTACTCAAAGGAATAATGCTCACCCTCGTACTTGTCGCTGAGCGTGACCTTCTGGCCCTCGCTCCAGCCGAACTTGTCGAGTAGGCCGCCGCCAAAGACGACACGGCCGTCGCCGACGTTGAGGTCTTTCCAATAGCGTGAATCGGATGAAATGCCGTAGACGGAAATCGTCTCCTCGCCATTTCCATCGCCGCGGTCGTATTGCAGCTGGTAGACGGCGTATTTCTCGGCTTGCGCAATTGCGCCTGCACCATTGTCGATCGTATTGACCGGGTGGATATCGTCGTTGTCGGTGTCAATCTTAGAGGCCTTATCGATCAGGTCGATGGCCTCATCGCAATCGCAGCCGAGGGCATCGGCAAGATCGTCAAGGCGCGCGTAGAGCGCATTCTTCTTGTCCTGGACCTTGGCGAGCGCGTCCTGCGCCGCGGCCAGGCTCTCGGCAGACGGAGATGCGGTCGCGGCATCGGCTGCCGCCCGCGCCGCATCGGCCGCGTCGTCAAGCTCGTCATCGGCATCCTGAGTGGCGGAAAGCAGCGCGCCGTCAACCGACTGCAAGCGCTCGAGTGCCGACCACTGCTCGCGCTCCTCGGCAGTGCCCTCGAGCTCCAACGGCGCCTTGAGCGTGTACTGGTGCTCGGCGACCAGGCTTGTCTCGAGGTTGTCCGCATAGTGCGTCATCGTGGGCAGAATCGCCAGGCCAAAGAGCAGCAGTAGCGACGCAAATGCAATGCCCACGAAGAGTGTGGCGAAGTTGCCCAGATTGCGCAGGAAGATACGCAAGCGGAAGCGCGAGACAAAGCCCATGCGCTCCGGCAGCCGCAGGCCGCGCTTGGTGCCCGATTTGCCGCTCGACTCGTGACGAAGGAACTGCAACGGCGTCTTGCCCATCTTGCGAAGCAGACCCACCAGCGTGATGAGGACGAGCGCGGCGGCGGGAACCACGGCGCACTTCACAAAGATCTCCCAGCTCCAGTACACCTGGAAGGGCGGCAGGCTGTACGAGCCGTAATAGAGGCTGCGCATGGGCTCGGTAAAGAACACGACGCCGAGCGCAGTGCCCAAAAGCGCCGCGACCACGCCCACGATGGCGGGAAGCGCAAGGTAGTGCAGCACGATCTCGCGTCGACGATAGCCGCTGGCGAGCAGCGTGCCGATGATGGCGCTCTCCTCCTCGATGGTGGCGTCGGTAAGGACCACAAAGACGAACGCCATGATCACGATGATGATGTCGAGCAGCGTCATCCACATCATGGAGTCGCCGTCTACGTCGTCGCGCGCGTAGCCAATGCCCTGGTTGGAATCGGCGTCGATGAGGTCATCCACGCGTGCATCGGCATCGGTCAGCGCCTCGACCATATCCTGCTCGGCATCGATGCGGTCTGCAGTGGAGAGATCGCGATCGGTAAAGGTAAAGGAATAGGTGTAGGCGGGTGCGCCGCCGGCGTCCTCGAGCGCGGCAAAGCCGGCGTCGCTGACCTCGGCCACGCCATAGGTGATGGTGTTCACCGTAAAGTCCGAATTGTTGAGGAACAGCGCCTGGCTATCGGGCTGGGTCATGATGCCGCAGATGGTGTAGGTGCGGCCCTCAAGCTCGACCTTATCGCCCACGGCGAGGTCGTTGTTGGTGGCAAAAACTCGATCGATGGCCACCTCGTCGTCCGCCTTGGGTTCCCTGCCCTCACAGTAGGACGCGATATCGACCTTGGTGCGGTGCGCATAGGTGCGCAGCGTGCGCTTGGTGCCGTCGTCGCCGGACACCTTTTTGCTGATGGCGTCGATGGAGAAATTCTTGTAGAGCGTGACGCCGCCGACGTCGTCTGCCGCGTCCTCGGCTGCCTTGAGCTGGTCTTTGGTGGCCTCGAAGGAGGTGGTCACGCGGCCGTCCTCAATCGTGTACGCATCGCGCATGTCGTCGATAAGGCAGCCGATGGAATGCGCCGCAAGCAAAAAGCCCGATGTAAGGGCAATGCTTCCGCACATAAGCAAAAAGATGCCCAGGTACTTACCGATATTGCGGCGCAGCTCGCGCGGGAGACGTTTTGCGAGAGGTGTCATGGCGCCGCCTACCAATCGAGCTCGGCGGCCGCAACGGGCGACTCGTTGAGCTCATCCTCGACGATGTGCCCGTCGCGCAGGCGCAGCACGCGATTGGCCATGCGCGCGATGGCGGCATTGTGGGTGACAATGATGATGGTGCAGCCGTAGGTGCGGTTGACATCCTCCATGAGCTGCAAGATTTCCTTGGACGTCTTATAGTCAAGCGCGCCCGTGGGCTCGTCGCACAGCAGCAGGCCCGGGTTTTTGACGAGTGCGCGGCCGATGGCACAGCGCTGCTGCTGGCCGCCCGAGACCTGGCGCGGGAACTTGTTGCGGTGCTCGTAAAGGCCCAGCGAACGCAGCAGGTTGTCGACATTGAGCGGGTTTTTGGACAGGTGCGCCGTGACCTCGATGTTCTCCTTGATGGTGAGGTCGGGCACCAGGTTGTAGAACTGGAAGACAAAGCCCAGCTCACGGCGGCGATACTCGCCCAGGTCGGCAGGCTTGAGCACTGTGAGGTCGCAGCCGTCCACCATGATGGAGCCGCCGTCGGCATCCTCCAGGCCGCCGATCAGGTTGAGAAAGGTCGACTTGCCCGAGCCCGAGGGCCCCAGCATGACGCAGATCTCGCCGCGGTTGATGGACGCGTCGATGCCATCGAGTACCGTCAGGCGCGCATCACCGTCGCCGTAATGCTTTTTGAGATCCTTAACCTGGACATAGGCTTCCTGCGTTGCCATGATATCCCCCGTTGTTAGCCTCGTACTACTTTATGAGCGTAATAGTAAACCATGGCCAACTATTTTGGAGCGAGGCCTGGATTTTATTTCAGGCTAGTCATTGGGGACGTTCTTAAATGACTAGCTGTTAGGGACACTCTTTCGCCACCCGGCAGTTGGGGACGTTCCCTTTCTGCCGGCAGCTGAGGACAGTCCTTGGCAACCCGGCCGGCAAGCCGGCGGTTCGGCAAAGACTGTCCCCAATGACTAGTCGTTTAAGCCTGTCCCCAATGACCACTCTTGGTCGTTTAAGTCTGTCCCCAATGAGTACCCGATGACTAGGTGGCTAGGCGTGGGATTTGGTGCGCACGAGGGCTAGGCCTACGGCGGCGATGGCCGCGGCAAAGAGCACGGTGACGCCCAGGTCGCAGGCGATGTCGCCCAACATGGCAGACGTCAGGTCCGACGCGAGCGCCTTGCCGATCGCGTCGTTCACCCAATATGTCGGCACAAAGTGCGCCACGGCCTGCACGGCCGAACCCATGAGCGACAGCGGCATCCAGGCGCCGCCCAAAAACGTCATGAGCATGCCGAGTAAGTTGCCCACGCCGTTGAGCAGCTCCTCGCGCGCGCCCAAGCTCGACAGCGTAAAGCCAACGGCCAGCGGCGTGCACGCCAGGGCAAACGTTGCCGCCAGCGCAAGGCACACGCGGCCCACGCCGACCTCGGCAACCGCGCTGGCAAAGCCCACGATGCCCATCATGCTCGACACGAGCCAGATGCAGACGGTGAGCACCGCGGCAGCCGCGAACACGGCAAGTGAACGCTGGCGCTCGGAGACCGGGCCGGCCTCCATGCGGCGCACGCGCTCGGGCTCGTTCATGCCCGAGAACACCAATCCCACCGATACGATGACCGACGAGATAATCGCGTACGCGCCAAAGTTGAAGTACGACTCGAGCGTGGCAGCAGCAGTCGAGTCGACCTTGACCTGCTCGATCTGGACCTCCGCGCGCTTTGCAGCGGCATGCTCGGCGGCCTTGGCGACGCTGCCGTTAGAAGCGGCGGGCTCAAGCGCCGCCGCAGCGCCCGCGAGCGAGATCCAACGCAAGGCTTCGGCAGACGAAAGCGCCGCCGCCATGGTGCCGGCACCGTAGGTCACATCGAGCTTGGGCAGGGACTCCCCCACGCGGGCGGCTGCAACGAGGTCGTCCTCAAACCCCTCCGGGATAAAGAACACGCAGTCGGCGCTGCCCTTGGCGCTGTTGCTCTTGGAGAGCGCGTCCGCAAGGTCGTACGTGTCGTCGCCGACGCCCGTGACCAGGTCAAACCGCGAACCTAGATGCTTGGTAAGCGCACGCGAAAGGTCGCTGTCGTCGCGGTCGACCACGATCACGTTGGCATCGTAGGGCTTGTACTCGGTGAGCTGCGACGAGTTCCAGCTCACCGATGCCGCGATAAATACGCCCATGAGCGAGATGAACACCGTATAGATGATCAGGTAGAACGGGTGCGCCAGCGCCATGCGAAGCGCGGTCTTAAAGGTGCTCATAGCGGCTCCTTCCAAAGATCAGCGTAGCGGCGGCAACGAACAGCAGCGCCATAAGGACCAGCGCGCCCGCACGGATGACAAAGGGACCCAGGTCCTCAAAGAAATACAGGCGGTTGAACATGTCGCAGATAAGCTTGACGGGGTTGAGCCAGCACTCGGCCGGACAGGCGCGGGCGACGTCGTCGGCAAGCGCCATCGCCGGCTCGCCGTAGAGGCCGGCGAACAAGGCGCACGTGGTAGCAAAGCCCGTGAGGATGCCGGACTTGGACGCCTTGCCGCCCTTAACGGGAAGCGTGCCCACAAAGAGCCCCAGGCCCGTGGCGGCAAGCGCGGAAGCGGCACCGCCCACCAGACACAGCCCCTCGCGCCCGCCAAAGTCGACGCTCACGACCAGGCGCACGTAGCCGATCGCGATCGTCATCGAGGCAAAGGAGACCAGCCACGAGCCGACAAAGATGCCGGCCAGCGACGCTGTCTTGGAAAGACCGCCCACGCAGCGACGTGCACCAAGGCCGGACAGATTGGGCTGCAGGTCGACGACGCTCAAGGCGGCAAACTCGGCAGACATCATCGCGACCAGGCCAAAGAGCGCGTAGTAGTAGATGACCGTGCCGTCGGGCGTGGTGCGTGTCAGGCTTACGCGGCGGGTGCCGCCCTCGAGCGACAGGGCGCGCGCAACCGCCTCCGGGTCGGCGAGCGCCGCCGGATTGTCCTGGGCAATCTGGCGCATGAGCTCGGCATTTTGCGTATACGAGCTTGCCACCGTCTCCAAAATGCTGCGATCGGTGAGCACCGACGATGCGCGCGAGCTGTCGTAGCTCGATAGCAGTGTGAGCTTGGGTACGCCCGCGTCGTCGACCGTATAGATGCCCGCAACCTCGCCGGCCTTAAGCGCACGGTTCGCATCGGCTGCGTCGTCGAGCTCGTAGATCTCGAGCAGCTGATCGTCGCCTTCCTTGGCAAGCGAAGCCGCCGCATCCTTAAAGGTCGAGGCGTCCCAGGCCTCATCCGCTACGACGGCCACTGGCACCGGGTCGATCTTGTCGTCGGAGCTGAGGTTCGCAAACATAAACATAAACATCGTGGAAAGCGCGATGGGAAAGAGAGCGCCCCAAACCCACGTGCTCGGCCGGCGCAGCAGCGTCTTGACCGTAATGATAATGGTGTTGAACATGGCCGCCCCCTAGTCGCGCAGCTCGCGGCCGGTGATCTCGAGGAACACGTCGTTGAGGGTCGGTGGCTCGCTCCACACGCGGCCGAGCGCAACGTCGGCAGCGCGCAGCGTGTCAAGGATGTCGACCAGGTTATGCGGGCTCGCCTCGCAGGCGCAGACGAGCTCGCCGCCGGACAGCTCAACCGAAAGCACGTGCTCAAGGGCGCGCAGCCGCTCGACCGTGGCGGCCTCGACGGCGCCGACCTCGACGGTCACGCGCTCGCCCATCTGAATCATGCGCTTGAGCTCGTCGTTGGTGCCCTGCGCCAGCACGCGGCCACCGTCCATGATCATGATGCGGCTGCAGATTTGCTCGACTTCCTCCATGTAATGGCTGGTATACACCACCGTGGCGCCTTCGTCGCGCAGGCGGCAGATGCCCTCCAGGATGGCGTTGCGGCTCTGCGGGTCGACCGCCACCGTGGGCTCGTCAAAAAAGATGAGCTCGGGTTTGTGCGCGATGCCGCAGGCAATGTTGAGGCGACGCGCTAGGCCGCCCGAAAGCTTACCGGGGCGAAACTTGGTAAAGTCGCCCAGCCCGACAAAGTCGATGGCCTCGTCGACCAGTGCGCGGCGACGCTTTCGATCGTTGACGTAAAGGCTGCAGAAATAGTCGATGTTCTCGCGCACGGTGAGCTCGTCGAATACCGCCACCTGCTGCGGCACCACGCCGATGCGGCGCTTGAGGTCGTAGCGGGCGGGCGTCATGGGCTCGCCGAACAGCTCGATAGTGCCTTTGTCGTAGGCGAGCAACTGCAGAATACAGTTGATGGACGTGGTCTTGCCCGAGCCGTTGGGGCCCAGCAGGCCAAAGATCTCGCCGGGGGCGATGCTCAGGTTAAAGTGGTCGAGCGCAATAAGGTCGTCATAGCGCTTGACGAGGTTTTCGACGTGGACGATGTCTGTCATGAGGCGGCCCTTCTGTTGATTGCGGCCCGGTACGATTGCATCATCGCAGGAGCCGCCGGCGCGCGCCAGTGAGCTTTGTCACGAGTGCGGAGCTTGGCCGTGCGGCCTGCCGATGTCCCCGCTTTGCCGCGTGGGAGGAATGTCACGGTTGCGCAGGCGGTCCCTCCACCACGCGCGGCTTCGCGTACAATACCCGTATGAACAGGCTTTTCGACAAATCAATCGTTCTGGCGTGCTGTATTGCGGCCGCCATGGGCCTTGCTGTGGACGCTCACCTGGTCGCGGCGTTTTGCCTTGGCGTTATTGCCACCTCACTGGCCGAGGTCGCACAGAGAAACCGCGCCCGCCGTGCGAGCGAGGCCGCGAGCTACGCTTACATCATCGCGGCTGTCTTCGTGCCGCCGTTTGTGCCGTTTGCGCCTCTCGCCTTCTATGACATCGCGCGGCGCGTGCGCCGTGAGCACGCCTGGGTCGTACTGGGCATTGGCTCCGTCTTTGCCTTTGCGCTCGTCGCGGACCTTCGCACCGACGCGCTTACCGTCCGAACGCTCCTGCTGACCTCCATCCTTTCGGTCGCCGCCGCCTTGTTATCGCTACGTACCGCCCAGTTGGAGCGCGAGCAGCAGCGCATGCGCCGTACCCGCGACGAGCTGCAGGAACGAGCCCTCGCGCTCGAGGCGCGCAACCGCGATCTTGCTGACCGCCAGGACTACGAAGTCGAACTCGCGACACTCGCCGAGCGAGCCCGTATCGCGCGCGAGATTCACGATAACGTCGGCCACCAGCTCACGCGCGCCTCGCTGCAGGCCGAGGCCCTGCGCGTCGTGCACGCCGACGAGCCCAGGGTTGCCGCCGATTTCACCGACGTCAAACGCACGGTTGACGAGGCGCTCCAACTCGTGCGCGCCAGCGTCCACGCGCTCAACGACAATGCGACTGACCTCTCCGTGCAGCTCGAGCGCATCGTTGAAGGCGCACGCTCGGACAGCGGTCCGCAGATTGAGCTTGAGGTTTTGGCCGAGCATACACCCGCCAACGTCGCCAACTGCTTTGCGGCAGTGCTACGCGAGGCGCTTTCCAACGCCATGCGCCACGCCCATGCCAAAACCATTACCGTGCGGTGCATGGAGCACCCATCGTTTTACCAGCTCATCGTTACCGATGATGGAACGGGCGGGGTTCGAACAGGCGCCCGCAGCGCCACAGGGGGTATGGGGCTCGCCTCCATGCGCGAGCGTGTCGAGGCACTTGGCGGCACTTTCACTGCCGGCTCGCGAGTCGGCGCCTCCGGATGGCGCGTGTTTGCCACCATTCCCAAGCAGCAAGGAGATGAGGGCCGATGAGGCTCATAGTTGTCGACGACGACCATCTGGTGGTCGATTCACTCAAGATTATCCTGGGCGCTCAGCCGCAGATAGAGGTGGTGGGCACCGGTGCCGACGGCGACGACGCGGTCGCGCTCTACGCCGAGCACGCACCCGACATCGCACTGCTCGACATCCAGATGCCGAAGCGCGACGGACTTTCGGCGGCACGCGAAATCCTTGAGCGCGATCCCGCGGCGCGCGTGGTGTTTCTGACGACGTTTTCGGATGACGAGTACATTGTGTCGGCGCTCAAGTTGGGCGCCCGCGGCTACCTGATTAAAACCGATGTCGCCGCCATTCCGCCAGCGTTGGCGCAGGTCATGGATGGCAAACGCGTGCTCGAGGGAAAGGCGATCGAGGACATCGATTTTGACGGAACGGGCGTCGAGGCGGGCACGACCCGCCGGCCCGCGGCCTTTGTCAGCCTGACCGACCGCGAGTTCGAAGTCGCAGAGCTCATCGCCCGCGGCCTCGACAACAAGGAGATTGCCGCCACCGCCTATATGGGCGAAGGCACCGTGCGCAACCACATCAGCTCAATCCTTGCCAAAATGGGCCTGCGCAACCGCACCCAAATCGCCATCGCCTATCTGCGAGGCTAGCCGCTGGCTGCCGCCAATTTGATGCCATTTCAAAACTATGCCGGTTTACTACGATGAACCGCATATCTCCGACCACGGCAAATTGCGCACTTACAAAACCGCAGGTAGAACACTTGCGATATTTGCAAAAATGCGGGTGTGGTCAGGAATCTCGGATTCATCGTAGTAAACCGGCATAGTTTTGTTCGGGCGGCCCTGCACGAGTGTCTCCGCCAGCCTCGCGGGACCAAAATGAGCCGTTTTCCTCCGTCCCCAATGGATCAGCCGAAACCGCCCGCCACGAAATCGGCCCATCTACTACGTTTGACTCGATACCCCTGACCATACCTTCGTTTTGAACAAAACCGCAGGCGTTCTACCTGCGGTTTTGTTTTTGCGCTTTTCGGCATGGTTGGGGGTAAGGGGCTAAACGTAGTAGATGGGCCGGTTTCGTGGCGCGCCCTCCTCCCCAACGCACAAAAGCGCCACCACGGAGGAGGGAGATGCCTCCGTGGCGGCTGGGGGTAGGAGTAGGTCGGGATTTAGCCCTGCCGGCCGCCCGGGGCCTTTTGGCCCCGGGCGCTGTCGACGTGCCTAGCGCTTACGGATACCCCAGACCAGGGCTCCGACGCCGGCCATGGCGATGACAAATGTCATAAGCAGAGCGGCGGCCTGCTGGTCACCCGTGGTGGGCAGGAAACCCTTGACCGTCTTGACGATATTCGTCACGGTCTTGGGCGTGCCGGGATCGGGCGTCGGCACGGGCGTCTCGGGCTTCTTGTACGTGTTGTTGAACACGATACCCTCGACGCTCTTGTCGCCCTTGGCAAAGGCGACGCTTGCCTTGAGGCTGCCCTCGCCGTCATCGACCACGTTGACGGTCGCGGTAAAGACGGACTTGTCATAAGTCATACCGGTCTCGTCGCCCTTGACCTCGCTGATGGTGTAGACGTACGTTCCGGGCTCGTCGTACTCGAACTTGTCGAAGTTGATCTTGCCGTCGGCATCGTTGGTAACCGTAGACTCGATGTCCTCGCCAACGAGCTTAAAGCTAAACTCGTCCTTCTTGAGCTCGCGTCCCTCGAGCACCTTGATGGCGCCGATGGAAACCTGCGTGGGCATGGCGTGATACTTGTTGGTAAAGCCAGCCGACTCGGTGGTTCCCTCGAGCTTGTGCGTCGCGGTCAGCGTGCCGTCGCCGTTGTCGGAGACGGTGGTCACGACGGTGTAGGTCGTGCCGTCATAGGTGACGCCCTTGTACAGGCCGAGCGCGTTGGGGCAAGCCTCGCGCAGCGTGTACGTGTGCGTACCGGGCGCCTCGTAGCGGATCGGGCTCAGCGTAACGTTACCGTTGGCGTCGTTGGTGCCACTAGCGACAGTCACGCCGTCCTCGAGCAGCTCAAACGTGAACTCGCCAGCTGCAAGGTCGCGGCCGGTCAGACGCTTAACCGTCTTGACCTGATCGGTCACGGAAGAATCGGTAGGTGCCACGCCGTACGTGTTGGTGAACGTAAAGGCCGCACCGTCGCCGCCGTCGCGCTTGACGATCAGATGTCCGGCACCGTCATCGGTCACGGTGTAGGAAACCTTGCGCGTGGCGTTGGTGTCGTTGGTCACGCCAGGGGCGCTACCGGACTCGGCCACCGTGTAGGTAAAGGTGTGCGAGCGCGGGGCAGCGGGATCTGCGGGCTCGGACTCGTCGCTGGGCTCGTCGGCGTTGGCATCAGCGTCGGCGTCGGCCTCTTCAGCCTCTGCCTCGTCGGCCTCAGCCTCGTCAGCTTCGTCTGCCTCGGCCTTATCGGTCGCATCGTCCGTCACGCCCAGGGCGCGGTTGAGGTCCTCGAGCGTAAAGTGGATCTTGCCAAAGTCCACGTTGCCGGCCGCGTCGTTGGTTGCGGTCGTGCGCTCGGGCATCGGGGCACCCGCCTCGTCAGCGGTCACGGTAAAGGTAAACTTACCCGCGATGTCGGCCGGGGCCAGGCCCTCGGCTGCCTGGAGCTTCTTGGTGCCGATGAGTGCGGCATCCACGGCCTCGGCGCCGTAGACGTTTTCGAACAAGGGCTCGACGCCACCGTAGTCGACCGTTGCCGTCAGGGTACCGTCACCGTTGTCGACAACGATAACCTTAAAGCCAAAGCTCCACGTTGTAGCGGAAACGCCATTCGGCAGCCCGAATAAATCTTCGTAGGCCGTGTAGTTAATGGTCCAAGCGAGCTTACCGTCCTTGTCGGTACGATGGGCAAGCCCAGCCGCCTCAAGATTGGCAAGCATCTCGGTGTCGTAGTGCAGCGCATCAAAGCTCACATGCCCGCCGATATTAGGCTTGAGGTTTTCGTAGCCCACAAGCTCGCCCTGATAGGCAATGCCGAACCAGAACTCGCCGTCGGCCATCGGACGACCGGTCAGGGTCTTGGTGGCGACAACCTGAGCAGCGGTACCACCAGGCGTATTGGTCGTAGCGCTGTAGCTGTTGTGGAACGGAACCAGGGCACTCTCGACCTTGTTCTCACCGCTCTTGTGGACCGTCGTATGCGTACCCTCGGGACCGCCGGAGACGGTCGTCGTGGCGGTAAGCGTACCGGCACCGTCATCGGCGACGGCGATCGTCACGGTACGCACGGCGTCGTCGTAGGTGTAACCGGGCTTGCCGTCATTCTTCTCGGCTACGGTGTACGTGAAGGTCTTGCCGGCGTCAGCCTGCGTAAACTTGACCTCATGGCCAGCCAGGATGTCGATCAGGCCGACCGTTGCCTCTGCCGTCGCAGGGGACTTGAAGTTGTTGGCTCCGGGCAGCAGGCCAAGCGCGTTGGCCGAGGCCTCGTCGGCAGGCGTCACGGTAAACGTGAACTGACCCTCGGTCATAGGACGTCCGGAGAGGCTCTTGCTGAGCTTGAGGCCGCCGGCCGCGGTGTAGTTAAGCTCAGTGCGGTACGTGTTGGTGAAGCGTCCGTTTTCCTTCTTGGTGACATTGGCGGTCAGCTTGCCCTCGCCGTCCTCAGTCACGGTCACTTCGGCGGTCGCGACATGCCCGTCATACGCCATGCCGGCCGCGTTACCCGCGTTCTCGCGGATCTCGTACGTGTAGGTTCCGGCAGCCGTGTAGCGGATCTTGCCGAACTTGACGGCAGCGATGCCATCCTTCGCATCGTGCTTGTTCACGGTCACGGTTGCAGGATCGGGCAGCGGGGTGCCCTCGGCGGCGGTGATGGTAAAGCTGAACTCGTCGGAGTCCGTCCAGTCGCGACCGTCGATAGCCTTACTCAGATCAAAGTCGAGCTCTGCGTCGAGCGGGGTCACGCTGTAGGTGTTCTTGAAGGTCGCAGCCGTGGCGTCCTTCAGGACATGCTCAGCCTTGAGCGTGCCATCGCCCTTGTCGGTAATGGTGGTCTCGATGGTGTACTTGGCGTCGCCGTACGTGATGCCCTTGCTGGTGGTTCCGCCGTTGACCTCGCGCAGCGTGTAAGTGTGCTTGCCGGGTATGTCGTAAGTGATTTTGTCCATGACAATCGTGCCGTCGGCAGCGTTAGTGCCCTTGGCGACGACCTTGTCGCCCTCGACCAGCTCAAAGGAGAACTCGCCGGCAGCAAGCTCACGCCCGGTCAGAACCTTGTTCGCGGTAATCTGGTCGGTGACGCTCGTCTCGACAGGCGTCGCGCTGTAGGTATTGGTGAACGTAAATGCCGCGTTGCCGTCCGGCTTGCGGGACACGCTCAAATTGCCCTTGCCGTCATCGGTCACGGTGAAGGAAACCTCGCGCGACGGCTTGGCGTCGTTGGTCACGCCAGCGACCTCGCCGGACTCGGTCACGGTGTAGGTAAAGGTGTGCTCGCGCTTCTCGGGCTTCTCGCCCAGAGCCTTGTTAAGGTCGTCGAGCGTAAAGGTGATCTTGCCAAAGTCGACCTTGCCCTTGGCATCATTGGTCACACTCGCGTTCGCGGGCATGGGCGTGCCCTCTTCACCGGTCACGGTAAAGGTGAACTTGCCGGCAATGTCAGCCGGGGTCAAGCCATCAGGAACCTGCAGGTTCTTGATGCCCGTAAGCGATGCCTCGGCAGCATTCGTGGTGTAGGCGTTCTTGAACTCGATGCTCTTGACGTCCTTGGCGCCCTTCAGCTCGTGCGTAGCGGCCAGCTGGCCCTTGCCGTTATCGGCAATGGTCGTCACGACAGTGTGGATCGTATCGTCATAGGTGATGCCGCCGGCGTCGCCCTTGACCTCGCGCAGCATGTAGGTGTGTTGGCCGATCTCGGTGTACTTGATGGTGCTGAACGTCACCTTGCCGTCGGCGGCGTTCGCAACGGTCTCGATAAGCTCAGAGTCCTCGCCCTTAACCTCACGCAGCTCAAAACTGAACTCGCCTTCCGTCAAGTCGCGCCCGGTCAGGGACTTGGCCACGGTAATCTGGTCGGTAACGCTGGACTCAACAGGATCCGCAGCGTAGACGTTCTTGAACTCGGTCACTTCGGCTTCACTCCAGGCCACCTTCACAGCGGCGCTGAGCTCACCCTTCTTGTTGGGCGTCACCGTCACGGTGATCTCCGCGACGCTACCGCTGTAGGCAATGCCGTCAATCGTGGTCCCGGCGTGCTTTTCGCTAACCTTGTAGACGTACGTGCCAGGCTCGGTGTATTCAATCGTGCCGAAGTCGATGGCAGCCTTGCCCTTGTCGTCCAGGTCGGCCCCGTGCACGATCGCAGTCGTAGTCGCAGGCATCGGAGCATTGCCCTCGGACGTCAGCCCAAACTCAAACGTGTCCGTATCCGTCCAGGCGCGGCCCTCGAGCACCTTGGTTAGACCAAAGCTGGCCTTGGTGTTCACCATTGCCGGCGTCATGTCATACGCAAAGCTGATCTTGCCGTTGTTGCCCAGGTAGGAGTTGACATGCGTCGCGGTCGCCTTGGCGGATATGTTGTTCCACTTGGGATTGAGTACGTCGGTCGCGGTATCGGTTTTGTTGCCGCCCACGCTCTCCTTGGTGGTGTGGAGCTCATCGATAAAGGCCAGGCGTGCGGTTCCGACGCTAAACGACAGGTTTCCGTCCTTGTCGGCAACTATAGCGCCGTCAAACTTGGCAGCGTCGCCACCGATGAACTCGATGACGGCAGTGGTGGGCTTGGCCTCGTTGTTCTCGCCCTGCTCCTCAAACTCATCCTTGTAGTAATAGGTACCGGTATCTGCCAGCGAATTCTTTGCAGGCTGCGTGCAGCCCTTGTCCGTGTAAATGGGAGTCTGCTTCTGGAAGTAGTAGTAGCGGTTGGTGTCGGCCGGCTCAAAGGTCGCGACCGTATCACCCAACGCACCACCGCTCCACTTGTTCGCGTAGAAACTCACGGTCTTGGTGCCGTCAACGACAGTCGTATTGTTCTCGATGTAGTCCTTGAGTCCCGTGACCTTCTCAGGCGTAAACAGGTTATCGAGGGCGTCCCTCTTCACGCTCGAGGCATACTTCACCTGAATGGGCTTAACGCTGTCGACCGAAAGCTTGCCGTCTACGGTCTTAAAGTGACTCAGCGGAATCAACGACGCAGGAATATTGACCGTTACGATATCGCCCTTCTGGGGATTGTCATCGCCGGCACGCTGCACGGTAATGAGCAGGTCTTTTGCCTTGCCGGCGAACTCGTAGGTGTCGGTATTGGTTTCTTTGTTGACCGTCTTGCTCGCCTCGGTAAACGGCGTGCCGTTGATGACGACTTCGGTAAATCCGTCGACCTGCATAAAGTCGCCCAGCTCGTCGGTAAACGTGATGTAGCCGGACTTGGTCTCGTCGTAGCCCTTATGGATTTCGGTCGGATAAGGCGGCTCCGATGTGATGGCCTGAGAGATGTCGTCGAAGACCTTCTTGAGCTCTTCAGCATTGGTCGCCGACTTATAGTAGTCGGAGTTTTCCGCGCGTGTGCCGTGAGCGTTCCATGCCGTGGCATTGGGATAGTTGCTCGAAACGGCCTGCATGAACTTGTTCTCTTTTTGGCTTTCCCCCGAATCCTGGATACCAGCGCTGGGATCCGCGCCATCAAAGATGCCGATAGTATAAACGGTGGCCTTGCTGTCCTTCATGTTCTTGGCAGCCGTCACGGCAGCGTTAGCAACCGTAGGATCAAACTTGTCAATTTTCGTTGGCGTGCCGTCGGTAAAGAACACAACAATCTTCTTGGCGTCCGCGCGACCAGAAGTGATACCCTCTGCCAGCTGCAGACCATTGTCGGCGCGCGTTGCACCAGCGGGTGTAATCTGGGCAATCCTATGCTTAAGAGCTTTCACGTTGCCGCCGGAGCAATCGGTCAGGTCTTTCATAACCTGTGTGTAATTGTAGGTGTATCCTCCGTCACGATACGTCTCGTTGCCGATATTGTTGGACGTCTTGCCCGCAAACTTAACGATAGCAACCTTATGCTGCCTATCCACGCCCTCGATGCCCTCGTTTTGTTTGGCAATGGCGTCGATGAAGCTGCTGGCAGCGCTCTCCAGCGCATCGATGCGCCTGGTGGGATCTCCACCGCCCATCTCATAATCCATCGAGCCAGAGGCATCCAGCACCATCACGATGTCGAGCGGCGTGGTAACCGTCACGGTTGAATTAGACGTCGAGGACATCGCCGAAAGCGTGGTCAAAAAGTCCGACTCTTCGTTTTCCTCGGTTGCCTTGACCGTCTTGTCGGTCCAGATTCGACCAACGTTTTGGGTCGTTACCTTATTGCCACCGTGGCCTGCCGCCCAGATTTCCCAGCGACCGCTGGTGTCGGGGTCGGCGACCTTTCCGGTCATTATCGGTCCGTCCATTCCTGTGCTGGACCTGGCGTTGGCCTCGGGCAGCATGGCGAATGCTGCGGCTGGCAACACCAGCACTACGGCCAGTATCACCGCCAAGAGACCCCTCGTGTACTTACCCATCGTGTCTCCCTTCTCGCGGTCTCAGACCTTGCATCAGCCTAAAGTTACGAAATGAGACACAATTAGGGCAGGTGACACACGTTCCAGATTTGATTTTGGGCGTGAGACAAATGTCTCACCAAAGTTGAGACACGAGAGTTTTCGCAGGAAAACGGATGCGGCTCGGAGCCAACAGGTCAAAATGATCCGTTTTCCTCCGTCCCCGGGGGATCAGTTGGTAACGCTCGCCACGAAATCGGGCCATCTACTACGTTTAACCCGATACCCCTGACCATAACCGTGTTTTACGAAAAACCGCAGGCTTTCTACCTGCGGTTTTCTTTTCGCATTTTTTGCCGTGGTTGAGGGACGCCGCCCAAACGTAGTAGATAGGCCCATTTCATGGCGAACGGGCCACACGGATGTCCTCGCGAGGCCAAAATGATCCGTTTCCCTCTGTCCACGGGAGATCAAGTGCTGTTACGAATATGGTGTCATTTCAAAACTATGCCGGTTTACTACGATAAAAACGAGATTCCCGACCACGCGTGATTTTTTCGCAAAACTACAAGCCGTCTACCTGCGGTTTTGATTTTGCCAAATGCGGTGTGGTTGGAGGTGGGCGATTTATCGTAGTAATCCGGCATAGTTTTGTTCGCGACGGCACAACCGCGCGTTTAAGCGCGGGGCCGGTGGGGCATTTTTGCCCCACCGGCCCCTATTCCAGCGCTATTCCGGCTTGGTTTCTACTGTGGGAGTCTTGTCCGCTGCGACTGGAGTGCGGGAGGTGTCCATAGTCAGGCAGTGTTTGGGGCAGCTCTCGATGCACTCGCCGCACACCACGCAAGCGTACGGATCAATCGACCAGGTACCACCCTTGCGATCGACCGCAAGCGCGCCCGCCGGGCAACGGCGCGCGCACATGCCGCAGCAGATGCACACGTCCATGTCGTTGACGATATGTCCGCGCAGGCGCGCAGGCGCCGCGAGCTTCTCCTGCGGATAGCACACCGTTACTGGCCGCTTGACCATAGAACCCAAGGCCGTCTTGGCAAATGTCAGCAAACTCATGCCGCGCCTACCTTTCCGTGCAGCTAATGCAGGGGTCGATGGTCAGGATAATCATGGGCACATTGGCAATGAGCACGCCCTGCAGCGCATGCGTCAGACCCGCCAGATTTTGCGACGTCGGCGTGCGCACGCGGAAACGGTCCAGATTTTTGGTGCCGTTGCCGCGCACATAGTAATACGCCTCGCCGCGCGGTTGCTCAATCACAACCTCGCCGCGCGCGCCGTCGGCCGGCGTGAGCTTGGTGCGCCCGCCGATACCGTCATGCGGGATCTTGCCCACAAGCTCCTTAATGATGTCCATGGCCTGCGTAACCTCGGCACAGCGCACCTGGCAGCGGGCATAGCAATCGCCATCGGTAGCAACGATGGGCTCAAACGCAGCCAGGTCCGCATAGGCACCGTCGTCAAACATGCGCACGTCGTAATCCACGCCCGATGCGCGCCCAAACGGACCGACCATCGAAAGCTCCAGCGCGTCTTTCTTGCTAATCATGCCCACGCCATGCAGGCGCTCGCCGCAGCTGTTGTCGTCCACAAACGTATGCACCAGGGCCTCGTAGTCAGGACGCATGGCATCGAGCGTCTGGACAATGCCCGCCAGCTCGGAGTCCTCGATATCGTGCTTAAGGCCGCCGATCTCGTTAATCGACAGAATCACGCGCCCGCCGCAAGTGCTCTCAAAAATCTTGAGTATCTGCTCGCGCAGGGTCCATGACCGATAGAACAGCGCCTCGAAGCCAAAGGCGTCGGCGAGCAGGCCCAGCCACAGCAGATGCGAGTGGATGCGCGAAAGCTCATGCAGAATGGTGCGGATATATTGCACGCGGCCGGGCACCTCGATACCGAGCATGCGCTCGCAGGCGCTGGCATAGCCGCAGCTATGGCCCACGGCGCAGATACCGCAAATGCGCTCGGCGATGTAGCCAAACTGATGCATATCGCGCTTTTCGGTGAGCTTCTCGAGTCCGCGGTGTACAAAGCCGATCTGCGGAATTGCCTCGATGACGCGGTCGTCCTCGATCACCAGGTCCAGGTGAAGCGGCTCGGGCAGCACTGGGTGCTGCGGGCCAAACGGAATAACGGAGCGATGTGCCATGGACCTTACGCCTCCTCTTTCTGCCTGTCGCGGGCGGCCTTGGCGGCAAGCGCCGCGCGGACCTTGGCCGCTTTCTCGGGATCCATGGCGGCGAGCTTTGCCTCCATCTCGGCAGCCTTGAGCGCGGCCTTCGCAGCAGTTTCATCGTGCTGAGCATCGGAGCCGGCAGCCGCAGCGGGCTGAGCAGCGGCGCCCGCGGCGTCGCCGGCGCTCGCAGCACCCTCCCCTGCAGCAGCCGCAGCCGCGGCGGCCTTTTCGGCCGCGGCTTTGCGCGCCTTGGCCTCGGCGGCGGCACGGACCTTCATGGCCTTCTCGCGTGCGGCCTTCACCTCGGGCGTGATAACGCTCATGGGTTCGGCAGTCGAGACCTGGTAGAAAAAGCCCTTAAAGTCGATCTGCATGTCGGTGATGGCAAGCCCAAACAGGTCGTGCGCTTCGTTCTCAAACGGAAATACCGCCGGATAGTACGAGCTGACGGACGGAATCTCCTGATACTGATCAATTCCCTCAACCACCAGGTTCTCGATCGCATAGCTGCCGTCCTGCGCAATATTCTCCTGAGCAGCGCGGACGTTGATAAACGTATAGACCAGGCGATACGATCCGTCGTCCACACAGCGCTCGGCATGCATCTGCACAAAGCGCGCGCCGACGCCCTTGAGCGCCTGGACATGCGACAGGAGCTCGTCAATCCCAACGGTGGCATAGATAGCCTTTTGCATTACTCGGCCTCCTTTGCAGCGGCGGGCGCGGCGGACCTGGTGGACACGTTGACCTCGACGCCGTCACCGGCGACGGCCCCGGCCCCCGCAGCCACAAACCCGTCCTCGCCCAGCTCAACGCCACCGTCCCAAGTAACGGCGCCGCCCACGGTAAGCGGATCGCCGCCGGCGCGCATCACGGCCTCCTTCTGGTCCAGAATGCCGCACGCCTCCACAATGGCATCGATCACGGTCTCGGGGCGAATGGCGCACCCGGGCGCGTACACGTCCACGGGAATCGCGCGGTCCACGCCGCCGATTACGTTATAGGCATCGCGGAACACGCCGCCCGAACACGCGCAGATACCGCAGGCCACCACACACTTGGGCTCGAGCATCTGGTTGTAAATCTGGCGCACGACGGGCAGATTCTGCGCGTTGACCGACCCCGTCACCAAAAAGATATCCGCATGCTTGGGGTTGCCGGTATTGACCACGCCAAAGCGCTCCGCATCGAACAGCGGCGTGAGCGAGGCCAGCACCTCGATATCGCATCCGTTGCAGCTCGAACCGTCGTAATGAATAACCCACGGCGAGCGCGACATTTTATGATCCATGGATGCCGCCTCCTAAATAAATACGTCGACGAGGATGGGCATAAGGTTGAGCAGGCCAAACACCAGCGCCACGCCCCATCCGAGCCTAAAGCAGCTGCGCCAGGTGCTGCGTGCGAAGGTGTTGTCGATCAGGACCTCGACAAAATACGTCGCGGCCATCACGACCAGGGCTACAACCCAGCTCACGGGGTTGTCCCAAACAAAGAACATGCCCACCCACATCAAAAACAGCACGGTCTCGCACCAGTGCATAAGGGTCATCTTGGCCAGCGTGCCGCCGCTCATCTCGGTGGCGACGCCCTGGACGATCTCCTGATGCGCGTGATGCGAGTACGAAAGGTCAAACGGCGACTTGCGCAGCTTGATGGTAAGCACCGCGAGCAACGCGAGGAAAATGGGTGCGCTGTACACGATGATGGGGACCGACTGCCCCGTCACGGCGATGGAATCGAAACTGTCGGTGGCAAGGTACAGGCCCACGCTCATCAGCAGAACGGCGGGCTCGTAACTCATGACCTGCAGCAGCTCGCGATCGGCGCCAACCTGGGCAAACGGGCTTTGCGTCGAGGCGGACGCCAGCACCACAAAGATCGCGGCGAGCGTCACCATAAAGGCGCACAGCAGTGTGTTGGAGCCCGACACAAAGATGCCGCCGCCCACCACGGTAAAGATGAGCGCGCACGCCATGTAGGTGTCGTCCATGGTGTTTACGCTGGCGGGGGCCTTGCGCAGGAGCTTGGCCACATCGTAGAAGGGTTGCAGCAGGCGCGGGCCCACGCGGCCCTGCATGCGAGCCGAAAGCTTACGGTCAAGACCGTCGATCAGGCCGCCCACAAGCGGCGCCAGCAGGGCAAACACCACGGTACCAATAAATATGCCCACGACGCCCGAGCCTTCGAAATACTTACCGCGCAGCACCGAGGGCGCACTCATGGCAAGCCGCTCGGGCCCAATCCACGCGCAACACAGCAGCGCAAACAAGATAATGCTGCAGCACACGACGCTGCCCGCGGGGCCAATACGCTTCTCGCCAAGGGCGTCCTCCGAGTACCAATTGCGCTTTTCGGCCTTCACCTCGTGTCCCATCGAGCCGCGGAAATGGCGATATTTGTCGGTTCCCACACCCGAAAGGTACACGTTGACGTGCGGCTTGTTGCTCACGCGGAATGAAGTCAGCAGCACCACGGCGATAAAAGCCACGATAACCACCATCAGATACATGGCGTCCTTGCCAATAACGTACGGCACGCGGCCAAACACCATGGCGAGGTAAGGCGACACCAGACCGCTCGAGATAACCGGGAACGCCACGCAGCACAGAATCAGCAGCGCGGCGATGGTGTTGAGGGCCATCCATTCGGTCTTATGGACATTGGCCTCAACGTTTTGAGCCGTGGGGTCGACGCCCGAAAGCTTGGCAAGCCACTTGCCCCAGAAGAAGAACGTCGCGGCCGAGCCAAAGGCAAGTACCATGATCATTAGCACGTTGCCGGTCTGCGCAAACGCCACCAGGGCGCCCCACTTGGACACGAGCATGCCAAACGGCGCCACAAACATGCCCATAATGCCCAGCATCATCAGACGCGTCAGGTGCGGCATGCGGCTGAACATGCCGTCCATGTCCTCGATATTGCGGCTGCCGATATGGTGCTCGGCGGTGCCTACGCACAGGAACAGCAGCGACTTAGCCACCGTGTGGAACAAGATCAGGAAGATGGCCGCCCATACGGCCTCGGGCGCGCCGACACCCAGGCAGGCACTGATGAGACCCAAGTTGGAAATGGTGGAGAATGCGAGCACGCGCTTGGCATTGCTCTGCGAGATGGCCATGAGGGCCGCGAGCAAAAACGTGATGGCACCCACACTCGTAACCATAAAGCCGGTCACGGGATAGATGGCATAGAGCGGGCTCAGCTTGACCATTAGGAACACGCCGGCTTTGACCATGGTGGACGAATGCAGCAGGGCGCTCGTGGGCGTGGGGGCAACCATGGCGCCGAGCAGCCAGGTATGGAACGGCATCTGCGCGGCCTTGGTAAGGGCGGCGAGCGACAGCAGAACGACCGGCATCACCAGCAGCGCGGATTGCGCGGTTCCGGCGCCGGAAAGCTCGATCATGCCCGAGATGGTCAGCGGCATGCCGTTAACGTGCAGGTACATGAGTCCGGCCAAAAACGCGATGCCGCCCAGCATGTTGAGGATGATCTGGGTGAAGGCGTTCTTGATGGCCTCGGGCGTGCGCGTGTAGCCAATCATGAGGAACGAGCACACGGTGGTGATTTCCCAGCCGCAGAACAGCCACTCAAGGTTATCGCTCGTCACGATGACGAACATGGCCGAGAGGAACAGGAACATAAGCGCCAGGAACTGCGGGCGACGGTCGGGCGCGGTCTGCCCGCGCAGCGCGGCCTCGTGCTCGTCATGGGCCTGGAAGTCCTTCATGTAACCCAGGGCATACACGCAGATTAGACTGCCGACGATACCGACGGCGAGGACCATGATCACGCTCATGTAGTCCAGGTAGAGCGGCGTCGCCGTGACGGCCTCGGCCACGGGCAGCGTCATGGCTGCAAAGGCGAGCGAGCCCACCAGCTGCACCACGCCGAGCACCGTGGTGAGCGTGCTCTTATATTTACGCGCGTTGTACAGGATGACGGCGCACAGAATCACGTCGATGGCGGAGCTGATGATCGAGAGCACATGCGAGGTGCCGGGGGCAACCTCAAAGCTCTGCGGACCCGTGCCAAAAAACATGACGGCGACTACAACTGTCACCGCCATAATAATGCCGGAACCTATGAGCCCCACCGCATCGCGGGCGCGGTCACCGCGCGCGAGCAGCATGCCCAGCGCCGGTACCAGCGGAAACAGGGTAAGGAAATACAGTAGCGTCATACCATCACTCCCCCATGCAAAAACGCTGCAATTGTTTAACGTTATAGCTCAATTGAGGAGCAGCGGCGGCAGGTTTTCGGTCAACTGGGGAGTTTTAGGCGTACGGGGCAAGGGCGCGTCCGCTTTGGAGCAGAGAGGCGGCAAGAAAAATGCGCCCCTGTGGGCGCACCATCCCGTTTGCTATTCCGCCTTTTTAACGCGCGGCTTGCGACCGCGCGGCTTATCGACCAGTGCGGACTCACCGCTCTCGCGGTACTGACGGCACCAAGCCTTGACCGAAGACTCGCTGGGAATCTTGTGCTTGATCATGGCCTCGCGAACCGTCAAGCCGTTTTCCAGACGGTCCTTAACCACAGCGAGCTTTACGTCGTACGAATAGGTGTGATGATGCGAACCGGCATTGAGAACGGCGTCGGCACCGCCCACGGCATACGCGCGGGCCCACTGACGAGCCGTGGCCTGGGGAATGCCAAGCTCCGCGGCGAGAGCGCGATGATCGACCCCCTCTTGGAGGATCTCGACGGCGCGCTGCCTAACCTCGGGCGCATGCGTGCGAGTCCTAGTTGCTTCCGACATACCTGCCACTTCTTAGCCTTAGCCGTTAATCTGCTTTCTTACGTGCAAGTTAGATAGTAGCATTTTACTGTTTGCTCAAAGCAGTTAATTAAAATAGACGCGGCGTTATCTGGGCATTTGGCACCAAATTACGACATTTCTTTATCGATTATTTACGCTGGTAGCTGACTCGCAGCTAATCGTCATTCGCTTGTCAACAAAATTGGCATCTCTTTATGTCCTTTGGTATAGAGGATATAGTTATTAACCCCTCCCCCAATAATTTTGAGTGATCTGCAAGGCAGTAGACGTCCTCACTCCTCATGATTACCGCGCATTGCCATCCACCGGAGCAAAACAAAAAGGGCGGGACCTGCTGCGCTTGCAGGCCCCGCACCGGTTGACACCCGACGGGACACAGCCGGGCGAGACGGATCCGTGCTACCGCCCCGCCTGGCCGCGATGCTCAACTACAGCTCGTTGGCCGCGTGATACGCCGTGCGAATGGCGCTCGCGATGTCGGCGGTGCGCTCGCCCGAGCAGTCGCCCACGCAGGTCACGGGCACCGTCACGCCGTCCAGGTCAAACGCGTTGGCCCTGGAGCCCACGGCCATCACCACGTAATCGCAGGCGATCTTCACCGGCTCCTCGGCGCCGTCCTCGGTGGTGCGCACGGCCTCCACGCCCTCGTCGGTAATGGCGGTCAGGCGGGTCTTAACATGCTGCTCCACGTTGTGCTCGGCAAAGTCGCTCATAATCAGCGGCAGAATGGTCTCGGACTCGCCCGCGGCAATCTTGTCGAGCATCTCCACGATCGCCACCTCGCAGCCGTGCTGCAGCAGGTACTCGGCAGTCTCGGTGCCCACCAGGCCGCCGCCAATGACGGCGACGCGGCCCGTAAGCTCCACCTTGCCGGCCAGCACGTCCCAGCTCGAGACGACCTTGTCCGAGTCGGCACCCGGAACGGGGATGACCACGTCGTGCGCGCCCACAGCCACAATCGCGGCGTCGGCGGCGTTGAGGTCCTCAGCGGTAGCGGCATGGCTGAGCTCAACCTTCACGCCCAGGCCAGGCAGAATCTTCTCGTAGTACTCGACCGAGCGCATAATCTCGTCCTTGCGCGGAGGCGCGGCCGCCAGCACAATCTGGCCGCCCAGATGATCGCTCGCCTCGTAGATGGTCACGTCGTAGCCGCGCTTGGCCGCCACGCGTGCGGCCTCCAGGCCGGCGATGCCGCCGCCCACCACGGCAATCTTCTTGTCGCCCTCGCCCGGCTTGATGGCGATGGTCGCCTCGTCGCCGTTCTCGGCATTGAGCACGCACGAGATGTACTTGCGATTTTGAATCGCGTCGACGCAGCCCTTGTTGCAGTTGAGGCACTCGCGGATGGGCTCACCCGTGGCGGCCTTCAGCGCAATGTCGGGGTCGCACATGAGCGAGCGGCCATAGGCGATGATGTCGGCCGCATCGTCTTCCAGGATCTTCTCGCCGGCCTCGACCGAGACAACACGGCCGACGGTTGCCACCGGCACGGAGACTAAGGCCTTGACGCGCTCGGCCACGGGCAGCGTCCAGTTGTAGGGCATGGCGCCCATGGGCGGAATGGTGTCGCCCATGTTGCCGGTGTGGTTGGCCTGCGCGACCTGGATCATATCGATGCCCGCGCCCTCGAGCAGCTTGGCGAACTCGCAGGCCTCATCGGGCAGCAGGCCGCCCTTGCCGCGCGGCGTGCCGTCGGGGTTCTCCATGATCACGGGGAGCTTGTACTCCACCATCAGCTCCGGCGCGGCTTCCTTAATGGCAGCGACAACCTCCAGCGCGTAGCGGACGCGGTTCTCGAACGAGCCACCGTACTCGTCGGTGCGCTGGTTGAGGATGGCCGAGCACAGCGAACCCACCAAGCGGTCGCCGTGGACCTCGATGGCGTCGATGCCGGCCTGCTGTGCGCGAGCGGCCGAGGCAGCGATGGCCTCCTTAATCTGGGTGAGCTGCTCTACGCTCGCCTCGTTCACAAAGTGCTGCATGTCGTGATGCAGCTTGGCGTAGGCCTGGTTGCGGATCTCGTTGGACTCGGCCATCTTGGCGGCAAAGGTCTCCTCGTCGCCGGCGGCCTTGGCCTCCCGCGCGGCCTTGGCGGCAACCATGGAGCCCATGACCATGCGGCCGACACCGGGCACGTCGTACTCGGGGTGGAACAGCTGCAGCGCAACCTTGGCGCCGTGCTTGTGGACGGCGTCGGCCAGCGCCTTAAACGTGGGGATCTGGGCGTCGGTTGCCAGCTTGGGCGTGGGGCTCGCGGTCATGACGGGAGCGACGTCGCCGATGACGATGTAGCTCACGCCGCCGCGGGCCAAGCGCTCGTAAAAAGCCAGGCTGCGCTCGCCGATGGAACCGTCGCGCTCCTCGTAGCCGGTGGTCAGTGGCGGGAACATAATGCGGTTCTTGAGCTCAAGGGGGCCAACCGTAATGGGCTGGAGCAGCTTGGATGCAGGTGCGGTCATAGACATTCCTCTCTTGTAGGCGCGGCGGCGATGATGCCGCGTAGTTGTCTAGAGGATATGGCATGGGGGCACAGCGGCACAACGGAAATCGGCGAATATCAGGTGGCGGCAGGTGGATGGGGCAGAGCGGCCCGTCGGATGGGATGAGCCTGGCCGCCGGTTTGTCTTGATCTGTAACAGTTACTCAGCAAAACCGGGTCTTACTGTTACAGATCGAGACATTCCTCTCGACCCAACCTCAACAATCTAGATCTGTAACATCTAGACCCACTTTTGACCCCTACCTGTTACAGATCGAGACAAACGGGACCCGCCTGCTAGAAAATCTCAATCTATAACAACAACTCGGCAAAATCCGTCCCTCGTGTTACAGATTTAGACAAACACGACCCAACCCACCGGTATATCTCGGTCTGTAACACCTAGTCGCCCAAATCGGGTCTAGATGTTACAGATCGAGATTTTGTTTGAGAGGCCAAGAATTGGACCGAAAACACAGTCCCGGGATAACAAAAAAGCTCGCCGGCTAGGCCGACGAGCTGCAAGTTCTTGGTCGCGGGGGCAGGATTTGAACCTACGACCTCCGGGTTATGAGCCCGGCGAGCTACCAGACTGCTCCACCCCGCAATGTCTGGGCGCCTCATGTGCGCAAGAAGGAATATTACGCGGGAGTTCGGTAAACGGCAAGGAAAATCTCGTAGAGCATAATTCCTTCATATTTAAACCCCTCAGCCCCTATCACCGTAAACGAATCGCAGCCGAGCGCCGTCGACGGCACGTATACAATGGTGCGCGTCCTTTTATGCCAACACCGGGAGTAGACATGCTGCTCGCTATCGATATGGGAAACACGCAGACGGCCATGGGCCTGTTTGACGGAGACGAGCTGGTGCAGTCGTGGCGTATGCCCACCGACCGCTCCTATACCGCCGACGAGATCCACGTGCGCCTGATGGGCTTCTTTAAGATGTACGACCTCTCGCTCGGCGCGGTCAACGCGATCGCCTTTGCCGGCGTGGTGCCGCAGCTCTCGCGCGAGTGGCACGCCGTGGCCGACCGCATTGCCGCGGACGCCATCGTCATCGGGCCGAAAACGGCCGCCGTAACCAAGCTGCGGGCGGCGCGCCCCCAAGCCGTAGGCGCCGATCGCGTCGCTAACGCCGTTGCGGCCGAAACTTTCTACGGCGCGCCGGCAATCGTGGTGGACTTTGGCACCGCAACCAATATCGACGTCATCGACGAGGACGGCTATTACATTGGCGGAGCGATCGCGCCGGGCATCCGCATCTCCATGGACGCGCTTGCCGCCCGTGCCGCCAAGCTCGCCAGCGTTCCGCTCGAGGCGCCCGAGCACGCCATCGGCCGCGATACCGAGGAGTGCATCAAGGTCGGCGCCGTGATGGGCGCCGCCGCCATGGCCGAGGGCCTGGTCGCGCGCATGAAGCGCGAGCTGGGCCGCGAGGATGCCACCGTTATCGCCACGGGCGGTCTCGCCGGCATCGTCGCCGATTCGACCGATGCCTTCGACGTGGTCGACGGACAGCTCACCATCAAGGGTATCTGCGAAATCTACCGCCGCATGCAGGAGCTAGGGTAGGACAGGGGCTTAAGTCGAGCACGCCCGATGCCACAGTCCCCGCAAATGCTCGCCAAGCCTATTCCTCAAAACTGAAAAATTTTCAATTTTGAGGAATAGGGCGCTGGCAACCCATTCCCCAGATAAGCGAAACCCTCCCCGGCACAGGCCAAGGAGGGTCTTGTTGTCATCGTTATCTTTGAGCGCTGGCGCCCCGCGCTACAGCCCGCGAATTCGTACAGCCTCGGGCGGAAACTCCTGCTCGCCGGCATCGGTCTTGATGGTCGCGCGGCCCCAGATGTCCAGGCCCGCAAACACACCGACCGCAAGCGGCAAGCCGTTGGGAGACACCGCCGCAACCTGGCGGCCCAGCAGCGGCACCATGTCGAAGTACTCGCCCAGCACGGGAGCCAGCGGCCCTGCGGCGCCTTGCGGCGTGTTGGCAACAACCGCCCAGGCGTCCACGCGGGCCAGCACGGCGGCGGCCAGCGTCTCGAGCAGCGCTTCGTCAGCCACGTCCACACCAAGCTCGCTCAGCGCCGAACGCTCAATATCCACCGTCACGGCACCGAACATGCCCGCAGCACCGGCACCGCCGTTCACGACAACACGCGCGAGCGACGTCTCAAACGCAGGCGCACCGCACACGATATCGCTCGGCCACTGGATACCCACCTTACCGGCAAGGCCCAGCCCCGGTGTCGACGCCGCGCCCACGAGCGCGTCCATCATGCCCATCGCGGCCACAAACGGCAGGCCGTGGAAGGCATGCATGTTCACATCCGGGCGCACGACCAGCGAAAACGTCAACGACGCCTCGCCCGCGCTCCAAGCGCACCAACCCGCGGACGCACCCTCGCGGCCCGCGTCGCGCGCCGCGTCGAGCTCGGTGCCGGCGGCAACAGCATTCATCTCGATCATCTACATACGCCCCAATTCGCCCACGATATGGCCCACGCGGTCCTCGGGCTCCTTGACCTCGACACCGTTGTAGCGGAAGAACCGCGCCGGGTCGTGCATCAGGTCCTCGAGCGGCACCAGCACAAAGTCGCGTTCGCCGATCAGCGGATGCGGCAGGCGCAGCTTTTTGCCGCCGTGGGTCTCGCCGTCCATCCACAGCAGGTCCAGGTCGATGGTACGCGGACCGTTGGCCTTGGCCTTTTTGGAACGGTCGCGGCCCAGCTCAGCCTCGATCTTCATGAGCTCGTCGAGCAGCACCAACGGCGCCAGCTCGGTCTTAATCTCGATGACAGCGTTGGCAAACGCGTCCTGGCGCGTCTCGTAGGCAGGCTCGCTCTCGTAAATCTTGGAGGAGTTAGACACGCAGGTGAGTGGGATCTCGGCGATCATCTCGCGTGCGGCGCGGATGTTGTCGCAGCGATGCCCCAGGTTGGAGCCCACGGCCACAAACGCGCGGCGCGGCTGTGGCTTGGCAACCGCCCAGTAGCCGTTCAGGAACTGCGCAAAACCCGCGGCGTCGTGCACGCGCACGATGTTGGCACCGGCCTGGATAGCGCCCAGGCACACGCCAAACGTAGCGGCATCGCGCTCGGCGGCCTCGGTCACGCCCGAGACGGCGCCCACAAAGCGCTTGCGCGACACGGCGCACATGAGCGGATAGCCCAGTGACGCCATCTTGGCAGTCTCGCGCTGGATGACGATGTCCTCGTTAGCCGACTTACCAAAGCCCGGACCAGGATCGATGCAGATGCGGTCGCGCGACACGCCGGCATGGATGAGCGTGCGGGCCTGGTCGGACAGAAAGCCCATGACGCGGCGCATGATGGGCGCCGAATCGGGCAGGGTGAAGCGGCGGAGCTGCGAGGTGGGCACGTAGGCTTCCTCGCGGCGGGCGCTGCGGCGCATCATGGCGGCCAGGCGGTCATTGGACTCCGATGCGGCCTCGGTGGCTGCGGGCGCGGCCTCGGGCGCGGGCGCGACGGTCTCGGCGGCAGCAGCCTGCTCGGCGGCCGGCGTCTCCTGCTCGCTTGAAGGCTCGGACGTGGGCTCCGGTTCGCCAAACGGCAACGAGGGCTGCACCACGCCGCCCGGAAGCTTGGCCTCCGGCTTAGGCTCGCCCAGCAACTTGCCGCGACGGCGGCGAGCCGGCTTCTCGGCCTCACGCGCGGCCTCGGCAGCCGCCTCGCGCGCCTTCTCGGCAACAAACGCCGCTGCCGAGGTATCGAGCTGCACCGTTGCGTGCGTGCGTGCGGGCGCGGCGACCTCGCCGGCATGCATCACGATGATGCCGCAGGTGCTCGTCTTAACAAACTCGACCATCTTGGGATCGGTGAAGCCGGTCACGTCGTTGACGATCGAGGCGCCGCAGCGCACGGCCGCCTTGGCAACCGCCACATGACGCGTGTCGATCGAGACGATGGCGCCCTCCTTGGCCAGCGCGCGCACCACGGGCAGCACGCGGCGAGCCTCCTCGTCGGGGTTGACCGGGGTAAAACCAGGGCGCGTGGACTCGCCGCCCACGTCGATGATGTCGGCGCCGGCGTCGAGCATCGCCAGGCCGTACTCGATGGCGGCATCGGGGTCGAAGTGCTCCCCGCCATCGCTAAACGAATCGGGCGTCACGTTGAGGACGCCCATGATGCGCGGACGGTCAAAGCTGAGCTCGTACTTTCCGCACCGCCATGTCTTGCTGTCGTTCGCCATGAACATCCTCCTAAAATGCCCACGCCGCCGAGCTTGGGGAGCTGGCGGCGGGGTCGCTTTGCACTCAGTCTTTTTATTGTATCCGCGCACGCGGGCTAGAACGCAAACGCGGCCGCGATGTCGCAAGAAATCAGCAGGTCGGCATTTGCATCCTGATCGGTAGGAGCAAGATTGCAAATAGCCAGCGTATCGCCGGTAAAGTATCGCGTAAGGCCTGCCGCCGGATACACCACGAGCGAGGTCCCGCCCACAATGAGGGCATCGGCCGCGACGATGGCGGCAACGGCACCGGTCAACACATGCTCGTCGAGCGGCTCTTCGTAGAGCACTACATCGGGCTTGATGCGGCCGCCGCACGCGGGGCACGCAGGCACGCCCGCGGCGTCCTCGTGCTCGCGCGAGCAAATCCACTCGGCGCTATAGACCGCGCCGCACGACTGGCAAATGTTGCGATGAACCGATCCGTGCAGCTCGAACACGCGCTGCGAGCCGGCCGCCTGGTGCAGACCGTCGATATTTTGCGTCACCACGGCGTCGAGCTTGCCGGCGCGCTCCAGCTCGGCCAGCTTGGTGTGGCAGCGGTTGGGCTTGGCGCCAAGCGCGATCATCTTGGCGCGGTAAAAGTCGAAGAACTCGGCAGGATGCGCCTCGTAAAAGCTATGCGACAGCATGGTCTCGGGCGGATAGGCAAACTGCTGGTGATACAGGCCGTCCACGCTGCGGAAATCGGGGATGCCACTTGCCGTGGAAACACCAGCGCCGCCAAAGAAGACCACGCGCTTGTGGGTGTCAAACAGATCCGCCAGGGCGGCGGAGGCCTGCCTGGGGTCCGATATTGCCTGAGTCATATGAGTCCTCCGTCCTTGTTAATCGGGCAGCGTTGAGCGACGTCCCAGCATGCAGCCTTTAAGTCAGCATGCACGGAGCCCACCCCGCCCTTATTGCGTTAATCTTAAGCCTGCCAACCCCGTCGAAAGGACACCATGCCTCAGACTTACACCTTTGCCTCGTGGAACGTTAACGGCCTGCGCGCCGTGCTCAAAAAGGACCCGAGCTTTATTCAGATCGCGCAAGAACTCGACGTCGATATCTTGGCGCTGCAAGAGACCAAGTTGCAAGAAGGCCAGGTGCAGGTCGACCTGCCCGGCTATCACCAAACCTGGAGCTACGCCGAGCGTAAAGGCTATTCGGGCACTGCGGTCTTTAGCCGCCAGGAACCGCTGCGCGTGCTGCACGCCGACGCGCTGCTACCCTACGCCGGCGAGGGCGAGGCGGCCGAGCTCGTCGCCCAAGCCGCAACCGAGGGCCGCGTCTGCACGCTGGAGTTCGACAAGTTTTGGTTTGTGGATGTCTACACGCCCAACGCGCAAAATGAGCTCGCGCGCATCGATGTGCGCATGGCCTGGGATGATGCCTATCGCGGCTTTTTGAGCGCGCTTGAGCGCGAGACCGGCAAGCCCGTCGTAACCTGCGGCGACTTTAACGTGGCACACGAGGAGATCGACCTTAAGAACCCCAAGTCCAACCGCGGCAACGCCGGCTTTTCGGACGAGGAGCGCGGCAAGTTTACCGAGCTGCTCAACGCCGGCTTTACCGATACCTGGCGCACGGCTAATCCAGACGTCGAGGGCGTCTACAGCTGGTGGAGCTATCGCTTTAATGCCCGCAAGAACAACGCCGGCTGGCGCATCGATTACTTCTTGGTAAGTGATTCAATCGCCAATACCGTGCGCGACACCGGTATCCGCGGCGATATCTTCGGCAGCGACCACTGCCCCGTCACCCTCACGCTAGAGCTCTAGCGCCAAGCAATTCCTGGGGGACAGAGGAAAACAGATCATGTGACCCCTCTCCCCCTATAAGTTGCGGTGGAATAGTTCCTGTTTGGGCAGCAAATAGCCAAAAACGAGAACTATTCCACCGCAAGTTCGTGAGGAAACGCGAAATGCCTTACAGCCCGTATTTCACGACGACACGGTTAATGCGACGGCACCAGGGCTTGTACAAGGCGGCCAAAAACACGCAGGTCGCGAGTCCGTGCGTGATATCGAACGGCACGGCGGTGGCAAGACGTGCCACGGCACCTGCCCAAGTAAGCGGCTGTACAAAACCAATGATGTCGTAGGCGTTGATCACAACGCCGTACAGCAAACCCGAAGCAAAGCCGTAGGTCAGCAGCGCCGGCATACGCACGGTGCCATCGGCGCGGTCGAATGCACCCGCATACGCCAGCGCACCGCCAACGTATCCCACGAGCCCCCAGGCATACATCTGCCACGGCGTCCACATGCCCTGCCCAAAAAAGAAATTGCTGGTCAGCGCCGCCAACGCACCGACCATAAAGCCGTTACGACGACCGAGTGTCGCCCCGGCGATAATGGCGATGGCACTCACGGGTTTAAAGTCGGGAATGGGTCCAAACAGGATGCGCCCCGCCGCCGCCAGCGCCGCCAGCACCAGCGTGGGCATAATCTGACGCAGGCCTGGACGCGATGCCTCATAGCCCGCAAAGAACAGCGCAAGCACCAACGCCACCACAACCAGCATGGCCAACGCTGCCTGCTCAACACCCGCCAGCAACGCGGCAGCCATCACCGCCGGCACCGCCAACAACAGCGGGATCTCCAGTTTTGCAAGCAAACGCGAGAAACGACAGTCCGTCATCCCATCACGCCCTATAGAACACGTTGTCGGCAAAGAAGTCGGCCGGGGACTCCATGCAGGCAATCTCGCCGTCAAACATCATGGCGACGTCGTCGGCTACCTGCTCGGCAAAGTCCAAATCGTGCGTAGCCATGATGACGGTGCCGCCAGCCTTCGCATGGTCACGCAGGGCGCGGGCGATGGTGCGGCGACTCTCCAGGTCCAAGCCCTTCGTGGGCTCGTCAAGCAGCAGCAGCTCGGGGCCGATCAGCAGCAGCTTTGCCAGTGCGAGCAGCTGGCGCTGTCCGCCCGAAAGATCGTACGGATGGCGTCCATCCAGACCCGACAACCCCAAGCTCGCCGCACGCTCCCGCGCCAAGTTCTCGTCATATCCGCAGGTCGAGGCCCATTCCATCAGCTCATCGCGAACCGTCTCGGCAACCAGCAATGCTTTGGGATTCTGAGGCAGCAGCGCCGCCGAGGCCGCTCCGCGCACCATGCGGCCGCGCTGCAGCTTGGCGGTCTTCGCCAGCACCGAGAGTATCGTCGACTTACCGCATCCGTTGCCGCCCACGATCGCATGCACCGCACCGGCCGAAAACGACGCATCGAGCCCGCGCAGCACCCAGCCGGACGCTCGATCGTAGCGAAACCAGCCTTCCGACAGGGTGGTAGCCGACCCGCCGTGCATTTTTTGGAGTATTCTGCTTCCATCCGTGCGCGAGAAGGCTTCCAAGCCGTTCTCGAGCGACGTTTGCGCCACAAATTCGGACGATTTGTCCAATTCCAAACTTTTTTTCGCGCTCGATACGTCCCCGGGCGGCTCCAGAGAGCCCAAATTGTCCTCACGCCTGCTGAATACTCCGTTTTTTGCACATCGGATGGCACCCCACCCCAACGTGTCATCGGAAAACAGCGATTCTCGGCATACCAAAGAAGCCATATCCGCCGCCTCGTGCACGCGGCCATCCTCAATCCGGTACGCACACGTCGCGTATTCGAGCATTGGGCGCGGCTGATGCGTCGCCACAACAACCGTGCAGCCCAGCTCGCGATTCACACGAAACAGCGCGTGCAGGAAATTCTTCTCGGCAACGGGATCGAGCTGAGACGTGGGCTCGTCGAGCAGCAGCACGCGCGGGCGCAGCGCCAGGACGGCGGCAAGCGACAGCAGCTGCTTGCGGCCACCCGAAAGCGTATCGGTATCACGATGAAGCCAGTCCTCCAGACCAAAGAAATAGCTGGTCTCGGCAACACGGCGGCGCATCTCGTCGCGCGACACACCCAGATTCTCTAGGCCAAACGCCATCTCGTGCCACACGGTCTCGCACACAATCTGGTTCTCGGGATCCTGAAACACATAACCCACGCGCTCTGCCGATGCCCGCACGTCCATGTCGGCAACGTTCTCGCCCAGCACGCGCGCATCGCCAGTGCGCTCGCCCGCTGGAGCGATCTCGGGCTTGAGCAGCGACAGCAGCGTCGACTTGCCCGAACCGGTACCGCCAACAAGCAGTGCAAACGCACCTTGGGAAACACGCCAATCAAGCCCCTCGAGCACCGGTGCCTTGACCCCGGGATAGGCAAAACTAAGGCCTCGCACCTCAATCGCCGGCGCGGCCGAGCCATATGCCACACCCGCCGCCGAGCTCCTATCAAACCGAGCCATCAGCCAAACCTCTTCTCATCAATCGCGTGCAACGCGCAAGGCAACACCATCCAGGCGGCGTACACGACATAGCCTGGCCACGGCGCCGGCACCGAGAGCTGCGGATAAAACGAATACTGCGTCGTCGCGGTCCACGCCACCGCCACCGCGGCGGCGCCAAACACTGCAAGTCCAACCAGCGCGGCAGCGTCGCCGCGCCCCAGTCGATACCGCGCATACGTCGTACGACGCGTCGCGGCACCCCACCCGCGCGAGCGCATCGCGTCCGCGCGCTCCAGCGAATCTTCCATGCCCCAGCCCATCAACACGCTCGACGCCCGCAGGCGCGAGCGCACGGGGTCGGCCGGCGCACGCCCCGGTACATCAAGCGCGTCCTGCACCGCCAGCACCGTGCGGCCGCGGCGCAAAAACTGCGGGATAAGCCTCATGCACATCGAGATCATGAGCGCAATCACCGGCGCGGCGTTGCCTAACAGTGCGAGTACCTTGTCGTATTCGAGCATCGACGCCGCGGCCTCAAACCACAGCACGCTCGCCACAAACAGCCCGCCCATGCACAGGCCGTAAACCATGCTTTCCAGATACACCGCGCGCGTGCCAATACGGAACAGCTCCGTCGAGCCCGAGGCGTTAAACAGCGGATTGACCAGCGCGATAATCAAAATCACCGGCAGCTGCCAGCGGAGTGCGCCCAACGTGCGGGCAGCCCCACGCGTCGCAAATCCATACGCCAGCCCGCCCGCAAGCGACAGCGCAATCAGTACCGGCTGCATCGAGAACATGGTGAGCCCCAGCGTCAACACTATATAGAGCGCCGGCACAGCCGGATGCGACATCGAGAATGCCGCGACGGGCTCGCCGCCAAACTCCTCTCGTATGTTGTCCACGGGCATCCCCGTCCCCTCGCTCAAACGACAGCTCCGCAGCACCGCCAACGCCGCACGCAAGCAGCGCAAACGCCACGCCGGCGGCGCAAGCCTCAACCGCCGCAAACCAATCGTTACGCGCTCAACATATGCCTGCGGTATCATATTGCGCCGTGTATCGTTTCCAAACACACGTCTCTATAACGTAACAGGAGATCACATGGACGCAACCGCAATTATCCTCGCTGCCGGCGAGGGCACCCGCATGAAGTCGAACCACTGCAAGGTTTCGCACAAGATCCTGGGCAAGCCTATGGTCCAGTGGATCGTCGACGCCACCATCAAGGCCGGCTGCAGCCGCGTCGTGGTCGTCATCGGCAGCCACGCCGACGAGATGCGCGCCCTCATCGACGGCGCCTACGCCAGCAGCGCCACCAAGGTCGAGTGCGTCGAGCAGACCGAGCGCCTGGGCACCGGTCACGCCGTGAAGGTCGCGCTCGAGGCCTGCGGCATCACGCAAGGCCCCGTCGTCGTGCTCAACGGCGACCTGCCGCTCATCACCGCCGACACCGTCGCCAAGTTCGCACAGACCGTCGCTACCGGCGAGCTCGCCTGCACCGTCATGACCATGACCCCGCCCGACCCCTTCGGCTACGGCCGCATCAAGCTGGGCGCCGACGGCCAGATCGAGCGCATCATCGAGCAGAAGGACTGCACGCCCGAGCAGGCCGCCACGCTGCTGGAGTGCAACGCCGGCTGCTACGCCTTTGACGGCGCGCAGCTCGCCGCCCACATTAACGAGATCGGCAACGACAACGCGCAGTCCGAGTACTACCTGCCCGACATGCTCGAAATCCTCAAGGGTCACGGCCAGGCGGTCTCCATCTTCCACTGCGATGACTACCGCGACGGCCTGGGCGTCAACAGCCGCATTCAGCTCGCGCAGCTCACCGCTATCGCGCGCGACCGCATCAACGAGCACTGGATGGCCGAGGGCGTCACGTTCATCGATCCCACGCAGGCCTGGATCGGCCCCGATGCCACCATCGGCCGCGACACCGTCGTGTGGCCGCAGACGCACCTGATCGGCCACGTCACCGTGGGCGAGGAGTGCCAGCTCGGCCCCAACAGCCGCCTCACCGACACCACCGTCGGCAGCGGCTGCACCATCGATGAGACTATCGCCATCGAGGCCGTCATCGAGAACGGCGTCGACTGCGGCCCGCGCGCCTACCTGCGCCCGGGTACCCACATGCTCGACGGATCCAAGGCCGGCACGCACGTGGAGATCAAGAAGTCCACGATCGGCGAGGGCTCCAAGGTGCCGCACCTGTCCTACATCGGCGACACCACCATGGGCTCCGGCGTCAACGTGGGCGCAGGCTCCATCACCTGCAACTACGACGGCGTGCACAAGCACAAGACCGTCATCGGCAAGGACGCCTTCATCGGTTCCGACACCATGATGGTCGCGCCCGCCCAGATCGGCGACGGCGCGCTCGTGGCCGCCGGCTCCGTCATCACCGAGCCGGTCCCGGCCGACGCACTTGGCCTGGGTCGTGCCCGTCAGGTAAACATTGAGGGCTGGGCCGCCGATTACCGCCGCCGTCTGCACGAGGACGACGAGGTATAACGTTTTACCAAGCATCTAAGGAGCTGTTCCCGTGGGGGGCGGCTCCTTTTTCTATCGTGACCTGCGCAAC
Organism: Collinsella aerofaciens; assembly: GCF_039836695.1. Classification (GTDB taxonomy): domain Bacteria; phylum Actinomycetota; class Coriobacteriia; order Coriobacteriales; family Coriobacteriaceae; genus Collinsella; species Collinsella aerofaciens_BD. Next base: position 54,355 of record NZ_JBDPAC010000010.1, read on the forward strand.
CGGATGAGTGGTCGGTTCGTGTCCGTTGACGGTAAAGACGTTATCAGGACTCGATAAACCCCGTCGCGCGGTTACAATGCAAAAAGGCATCTATATGGCATTCGATATAAAGGAGAAGGGTAATGCCGATTAATGATCCCGAGAAGTCGGAGAATATGCGCAAGTCCATCCGCGTGTATTCCGGTTCCTCCAACCGTCCCCTCGCTCAGAAGATTGCTGAGTACCTTGGGGTCGAGCTTTCGGGCCTTACGCTAAAGCAGTTCGCCAACGGTGAGATTTACGCCCGCTACGACGAGACCGTCCGCGGCGCCGACGTCTTCCTGATTCAGTCCGTGGCCGGCGGCAACGTCAACGACATGCTCATGGAGCTGCTCATCGCCACCGACGCTGCCAAGCGCGCATCCGCCCGCTCCATCACCGCCGTCATCACCCACTACGGCTATGCCCGCCAGGACCGCAAGGCCGGCCCGCGCGAGCCCATCACCGCCCGCCTCGTCGCCAACCTGCTCGAGCGCGCCGGCGTCAACCGCATCATCACCCTCGACCTGCACCAGGGCCAGATCCAGGGCTTCTTCGATATCCCGGTTAACCACCTGTCCGCACTGCCGCTGTTTGGCCAGTACTACAACGCAATGAACTTCGACACCGACAACCTGGTTGTCGTCTCCCCCGATGTGGGCCGCGCCAAAGCCGCCAAGAAGCTGTCCGACATGCTCGGCTGCGACCTGGCCATCGCCCACAAGGGTCGTCCGCGCCACAACGCCGCCGAGGTCATGGGCATCATCGGTGACATCAAGGGCAAGACCTGCATCATCAACGACGACATGATTGACACCGCTGGCACCCTGTGCGCCAACGTCAAGGAGCTCAAGGCCATGGGCGCCGGCGACATCTACGTGTGCGCCACCCACGGCATCTTCTCGGGCCCGGCTATCGAGCGCCTGAACGATGCCCCCATCGTCGAGTGCGTCGTCACCGATGCCATCCCCGTCGAGGTGGGCGGCAAGATCAAGACCATCTCGGTCGCCGAGGAGTTCGCTCAGGCCATCTCCGCCGTTTACCACGAGGAGCCCGTCTCCACGCTCGTCGGCGGCGACTTCGCGCTGTAATCCAGTGTGCAGCGCATCATCTTTGGTGTTTTTAAAGGGTCGGAGGCTCGCTTCCGACCCTTTTTCTACCCCTCGACAACCTGCCATGGACAGTTAGTTCAGATTTGTATTAATTTAGGCATTCGTTTGGGCCATTTAATACGTCGAAAGCGCTCTTGCCGGCATAATTCCGCTCGATCCCTCCGCCTATGGATCTCTTCACCATGCCGTTGGCCCCATTTTGCCCACCGATTCCTTCAACAACGGCAATACACCCCGGCCGCCTTATACAAATCTGAACTAACTGTCCAACACCCACCCCAGTAGATGCCTCCAAGGCCAGCCCATCGCTCCATTCTCCACTTTTTCAAGGCATTCCGCATGATCACGCTACCGCCCGCGGCGCGCGACACCCCTTTGAGCGAAAAGAACGATACTGCAGCATCATTTCGCCAACGGATTAGTACCTTATAGCTATGACGACCGTGATTTCACATCTCTCCGCCCTCCGCGCAATTCGCCGCGCTCGACGGGCGTACTCCGCGCTTCCCTGGGACGCCATCGATGACGAGCATCAGACACAAGCCCTCGAAGGTTGCGTCCCCAACAAGGACGCCATAGACTTTGCGGCCCTTGCAATACTTGACGCCTGGAGCGAAGACGACTCCGAGTGTCTAGATCTCTTTGTTGCGGGCGGCAACAACAGACGACCCGACGGACGGCTCCTCCAGCACACCATCACCGCCCCTCTTCCCCAAGGTGCAATCATGCACATCGAAGCCGACATCTACGCAACGTCTCCCGCCATGACGGCCATGCTTTGTTCCAAAAATGAATCAGTTGCCAAGACCTTGATGCTTCTCATGGAGCTGCTCGGAACCTACTCCCTTCCTCCCGGGGCAACATACCCCATTGCCCATGACGACATCTGGCCCAAGGGCGATGGCTGCGCAGCGACGGGCGATCTTGATTGCTTGGGCAACCAGTCGGTGGTCGAGCAACAGAACGAAACCCGCTATGAACAGGCACACTACAAATGCGAGCCCGCCACAACTATCGAAGAGCTTGAGGCGGTTGCACGCTTCGCCAAAAGTAGCTCATACACATCGTTTCGCACGGCAGTCAAACTTGCCCGACCCGGATCTGCATCCCCAGCCGAATCCCTAATGTTTGCCGTTCTCGGAGCGCCCATGCGCTTTGGAGGATTCGGATGTTGCAGTCTGCCCATGGGAGGCCTGCTACTCAACTATCGAATCGACTTCGACACTCTTGCGGTCAACATGTCCTCGGGCATCCCCTATGCCATCTGCGACCTATATTGCCCGGCAGCCGGAGTCGACAACGAATACAACGGAATTGGGCATGAGCTTCAAAACGCTCGCATCCACGATGGCAATCGAAATAATGGCCTCAAGGCAATGGGCATCCACGTCCTGGTTATCAATCGCGACCAAATGAAAGACCTTGTTGCACTCGAAGCCTTCGCCCAAACGATGCATCGACTCGCGGGAGTCCGATTCCGATACCGTATCAAGGGCTATCGCAAGCGTCAGGCCGCTTGGCTCAACGCTCTGCGGGCCGGAATCGGCCTTGCGCCGGTCTAAACGGCGAATCACCCGCGCGCCGCCGAACAGGACTGGACAGTTAGTTTAAATACGTATAAATGGACACATTGAATTAGGCTGTTTTGCAGCTATCTCTATACCATTCACCCTATTTGAAGGCAGGGTAGACTTCAAAACAGCGCCATATGGACTAACTAAAGCTCCAAAACAACGTATCGGCATTGAATTGAGCACTTCGAGTCCTCAGAACTTATACGTATCTGAACTAACTGTCCACCTCTGATTTCGACGGCCGTCCAAACGCCCCTAAACGCCCTCAATTACCCTCCATTTGACAGCGGCAACAGGGTCGCTCACCATAGCAGGCGACAAATCAACGAAAGGATAAACATGGCAGCTGCACAGCCGCTTAAGATTCGCATGGTTGCCGGGCTTGGCAACCCTGGCGAGGAATATGCCGAGACCCGCCACAACGCCGGCTTTAAGGCGATCGACGAGCTGGCCCGTCAGGCCGGCGTCACGTACTGGAAAAACCAGGCCGGCGCCGAGGTCGCGCTCATCAACATCAACGATCCCGAGGAAGAGGGCGGTAAGCGCCAGATTGTACTGGTCAAGCCGCAGTCGTATATGAATACCTCGGGTGGCCCCATCTCCAAGCTCTGCCGCGAGTACAAAATCAAGATCGAGGAGCTGCTCGTGATCCACGACGAGCTCGACATTCCCGCCGGCGACGTACGTGTTAAGGTGGGCGGCGGCCACGCCGGTCACAACGGCCTGCGCTCCATCATCGACAAGATGGGCAGCCGCGACTTCAGCCGCATCCGCACCGGCATCGGCAACCCTCCCGGCAAGATGGCCGTCGCCGACTACGTTCTTAAGCAGCTGCGCGCCCGCGAGGCCGAGGATTTCCAGGACACCTGCGCCCGCGCGGCCGACGCCGCCGGCCTGGCGATCGTGCACGGCGTGGTCTATGCCCGCGACCACGTCAACGGTGCCGCCTCCGCCAACGGCAAGCACTAAAACCTACCATTTAGGGACAGGTTTATTTTGGCAGGTTTTATATGCGGAAACGCCGCGGATGCCGCGTCGCAATAAACCCTGTGCCGCCATACATATGCAACGCTCCAAATGGGGCCGGCCTCACCGAAGCGCGAGGCCGGCCCCATTTGCCGTTTTACCTGATAAAACCGACCAAAATAAACCTCTCCCCCTTTGGTAGGCCAAAGTGGATAAACCCTGCTCCCAACAGCCGAAGACACACGTAAGTGACATGTCCATGAGGGTATAATTTGCACCGTATGTCTGCACAACGCCTGTGCGCGTACGGTTTTATTCGGGCTACCGTCCATTTCCGTGGAGGCACGGTTCGGCGGCCCTAACAAGAGAGGGGTTCTATGTATAAAATCCTGGAGAAGACGCAGTTCTCGGAGAAGGTGTTCAAGTTCCGCATCGAGGCGCCTGCAATCGCCAAGCATGCGCACGCTGGACAGTTCCTCATGGTTCGCGCCAACGAGACGGGCGAGCGCGTCCCGTTTACCCTGGCCGGCTGGAACGGTGACGAGGGCTGGGTCGAGTTCATCTTCATGGTGATCGGCAAGACCACCGAAATGCTTTCCACCTACGAGGCCGGCGAGTCGCTGCGCGACGTCGTGGGCCCGCTGGGCGTTCCCACCGAGATGGCCGAGGGCCCCTGCGCCGTCATTGGCGGCGGCGTCGGCCTGGCAATTGCCTTCCCGGTCGCCAAGCACCTGGTCGAGACCGGCCACAAGGTGCACGCCATCATGGGCGCCCGCACCAAGGACCTCCTGCTCATGGAGGACCAGTTCCGCGAGCTCCTCGACGAGGACCACATCCACATCACCACCGACGACGGCTCCTACGGCGAGCAGGGCGTTGTCACCGCTCCGCTGGAGCGCTTGCTGCAGGACAAGGCCGTGAGCCAGGTCTTCTGCGTCGGCCCCGTTCCGATGATGAAGTTCTCGACCCTCACCGCCCAGAAGTACGACACCCCCATCACCGCGTCGCTCAACCCCATCATGGTTGACGGCACCGGCATGTGCGGCTGCTGCCGCGTCGAGGTGGGCGGCGTGACCAAGTTCGCTTGCGTCGACGGCCCCGACTTCGATGCCACCCTGGTCGACTGGGATGACCTTCGTGCCCGCCAGGCCGCTTACCGTTCCGAAGAGGGCGAGTCCCTCAAGGCCTATGAGGAAAAGAGCTGCGCATGCCACTAGTTAACGGTCGTTTCGTTGCCGATATGAAGTCGCCCCGCACCCCCGATAACGAGGAGCCGGCTGCCGAGCGCGCCTGCGACTTCCGCCCCGTCGACAAGGGCTTCACCGAGGAGATGGCGCTGGCCGAGGCCGAGCGCTGCCTCAACTGCAAGAAGCCGTTCTGTGTTGAGGGCTGCCCCGTCAACATCAACATCCCCCGCTTTATCGAGCAGATCCGCGAGAAGGACTTCGGCGGCGCTCTCGATACCATCCGCGAGGACTCCATGCTTCCCGCCATCTGCGGCCGCGTCTGCCCGCAGGAGAATCAGTGCGAGGGCAAGTGCATCCGTGGTAAGAAGTCCGAGCCCGTGGCCATCGGCCAGCTCGAGCGCTTCCTGGGTGACCGCCCCGAGCTCGCCTCCACGCCCAAGATGGCCCCCAAGAACGGCAAGAAGGTCGCCGTCGTCGGCTCCGGCCCGTCCGGCATCACCTGCGCCGGCGAGCTCGCCCGCAACGGCTTTGACGTCACCGTCTTCGAGGCATTCTTCACCGGCGGCGGCGTGCTGGTCTACGGCATCCCCGAGTTCCGTCTGCCCAAGGCAGTCGTCAAGCGCGAGATTGACGGCCTGGAGGACATGGGCGTCAAGTTTGAGTACAACTCCGTCGTGGGCAACATGGCCACGGCCGAGGAGCTGTTCGAGCAGGGCTTCGACGCCATCTACGTGGCGACCGGCGCTGGCCTGCCCAAGTTCCTCAATGTCCCCGGCGAGAACCTGCCCAACGTCTTCTTCGCTAACGAGTACCTCACCCGCGTGAACCTGATGAAGGCCAACAAGTTCCCCGAGTACGACACCCCCACCAAGCACGGCAAGAACGTCGTCGTCTTTGGTGGCGGCAACGTGGCTATGGACGCCGTCCGTACTGCCAAGCGCCTGGGCGCCGAGCACGCCATCATCGCCTACCGTCGTACCGAGGACGAGATGCCTTGCCGTCGCGCCGAGCTGCACCATGCTAAGGCCGAGGGCGTCGAGGTTCTGCCGCTCGTCTCCCCGCTCGAGTTTGTCGCTGGCGAGGACGGCTCCGTGTGCGCCGTCAAGGTCCAGAAGATGGAGCTCGGCGAGCCCGACGAGTCCGGCCGCCGTCGTCCGGTGCCCATCGAGGGCGCCATCCAGGAGATCCCCTGCGACGTCGCGATCTCGGCTATCGGCACCAACGCCAACCCCTTCGCAAAGAAAATCGGCGGCAAGATGGAGCTCAACAAGTGGGGCTACATCGTCGCCGACGAGGAGACCGGCCAGACCACCGATCCCCGCATCTGGGCTGGCGGCGACATCGTCACCGGTGCCGCTACGGTCATTCTGGCGATGGGCGCCGGCAAGAAGGCCGCCGCTTCCATCACCAAGAGCCTGCTGGGCGAGTAATCACCCTCAACGCTAGCCATCAAACGGCAAAGTCCCCGTCGAGCACACGCCCGGCGGGGACTTTTTCTATGCCGATCGCCCTACCACCACAAAGGTGCCTGTCCCCTTTGTGGTGGTTTTGGTCGGTTAGCCTTCGAGCTGCGCCACTTTGTAGCGGTAGGCTGCAGCGATGACATCCTTGCAGCCTTCGCGGCCCAGCTTGGCGCGGTTGACGACGATGTCCTTGCCGCTCGTCATCTTCCACTTTCCGGCGCTGTAGCGCTTATAGAACGCCTCGCGCGCCTTCTGCTGCTGTTTGACCAGCTTGGCACCCTTCTTTTTGTTGAGGCCGCGCTTCTTGCGCACGATCTCGACGCGATCCTCAAAGGGAGCGGTCACCAACACGGCAATGTGGTTGGGGTTGTTACGCAACAGGTAATCGGACAGGCGGCCTTCGATAATGCAGCTCTCGGTCTCGCCCAGATCCAAAATCACCTGGCTCATCTTTTGGAATAACTTGTCCGAGTACGAACGGGCATCGTAGCGGTCGGGCAGAAACGCCATGTTCTCCACAGCCAGGCGCTCGTCGTAGGCTGCCATCTTATCGAGCGACTCGCCCGCGCGCAGCGACGCGCGCACCAGCAGCTCGTTATCGTACAGCGGAATCCCCAGCTCGTTGGCAAGCATGCGACCAATCTCGTGGCCCTCGGCGCCAAAGTCGCGCGCGATGGTAATGACCACAGGACTCTTCTTGTTCTCCAGATCGCTCATCGCGATTCCTTTCTCTATGTGACAAAGGGGCTGTCCCTTTGCCACATTCTACGCTGCCACCATTCGCCTCTGATACGCTCTCACCAGCAGCGAGATACCAAAGTTGAGCACAAAGTACATCGCAAACACCAGGCCGTAGAGCATAAGCACCTGCGACAGGTCGATCGCATGGGCCATCACGACGTTTGCCGTGTACATGAGCTCGGCCACGTTAATGCCCGAAAGATACGAGCTGTCCTTAATGACAGTCGTGCACTGGCTAAACAGCGCCGGAATGATCGTCTTAAACGTTTGCGGCAGAATGATGTAGCGCATGGTGGCAAAGAAGCCGAAGCCCTGGCTCTGCGCTGCCTCAAACTGGCCGCGCGGAATCGAGTTGAGGCCGCCGCGCACAATCTCGGCCATAACAGCGCTGGTAAACAGCGTAAAGGCGATGGTCGAAATCACAATGTCCAAACCCTGCACCGTAAAGTAGATAAACAGGATCCACAACAGGTTTGGCGTGCAGCGGAACAACTCGATATAGGCGCTCACCAAAATACGGAACGGGCGGGGCGCGTAGCTTTTAACGAGCGCCAGCACCGTGCCAAAGATGAGCGAGAAAAAGATCGACAGCGCCGAGATCTCGATCGTCTTAACAAAGCCGCCCCAAATGTAGAGCAGGTTGGTCGCGTTGAAGATTTCCATGCGCTAGGCCTCCTCTACGTTGTCGAGCCCCAGCTCGGCCAGGCTCACGCCGCGCGGACGCTCCTTGGAGCGGCGCTCGAGCCACTGCACCAGCATGGCGAGCGGAAAGCAGATGATAAAGTACATAAGGCAGCAGACGATGTATCCCTGCAGGTAACCGTACAGACTCACAAAGTTGTCGGAACGGTACATAAGGTCGCCGCCGGCCACAAGTGCCAGCACCGACGTGTTCTTGACCAGGTTGAGCGCCTGGTTACACAGCGGCGGCAGAATGATCTTGAATGTCTGGGGCAGCACGATGTACCAATACGCCTGCGCACGGGTGAAGCCCTGGCTCTGGGCCGCTTCCATCTGACCGCGCGGAACCGCCTCGATACCAGTGCGGATGACCTCCGAAATGTAGGCCGCGTGATACAGGCCCACACCCAAGAAGCCCAGCACGAACGGCGCGATGCGCACCGGCTGGTCGGCACCGGTTATGGCCTGCAAAAACTGCGGACCGGCCATGTACATAAAGAGCACCTGCACGGGCAACGGGGTGTTCTGGTAAAACTCCACGTACACGCGGCTTATGGCGCGCAGCACGCGTGAACGAGTGGTTGAGAACACGCCCAGCAGCGTGCCCAGCACCAGCGACAGCAGCAGACCGGCAACGACCACCTGTAGCGTCACGCCAAAGCCCTCCCAGAAGGGCCCCATGTTTTGAAATGTCGTCGACCAACGGTCGGCGTCAAATAATCCTTCGAGCATTCGATTCCTTCCTTGGACGATGCGCCTATACAAGACCCCAGGTCTTGACCTCTTGGTCGAGCCAGCCGTCGGCCAGGCGATCGCAAATCACCTGATTGACCACGGCCGAAAGGTCGCAGCCCTTCTTGGTCGCCACGCCGTAGCCCTGCTCGCCAAACTTGACCTCGGGCTGCAGCAGCTCAACGGTCTCGTTCATGTAACCGGCCAGCGTGGAGCGGTCCATGGCAAAGACATCGATATTGCCGGCGTCGAGCGAACTCTTGATGATGGGGTAGCCGCTAAAGGCCCTAAACTCGGGCTTGCAGCTAAAGCCGTTGTCCTTGATCATCTGCTCGATCAGGCCCTGCGTGGTAGCACCCTGGCTCACGCCGATGACCTTGCCGTCCAGGTCCTCAATCGAGGTAAAGCCCGAACGCTTCTTGACCATGAGTCCCACGTAGTCGGTGCGGTACGGCGTCGAGAAATCCCAGCTCTTCTTGCGCTCGTCGGTGATGGTGTAGGTCGCCGCGACCACGTCAAGCTGGCCGTTATCGATCAGCGGGCCGCGCGTCTTGGGCGTTACATCGGTAAACTCGACAAGCTCCTGGGCGCGGGCCTCCTTGTAACTCACGCCAAAGACGGCAGCAGCGATCTGGTAGCACAAATCAACTTCCATGCCCTCAAAGCGGCCCTTGGCGGTGTCGTAATAGCCATAGCCGGGAACGTCCTTCTTAACGCCGGCATTCAGATGGCCACGCGACTTGATGGCCGCAAGCTTGGACCCCTTGTCGGAGCCCTCGCTGCTGGTGGAGTTGCCGCAACCGGCAAGCGCGGTCCCCGTCAGCGCAAGCATGCCGGCGCCCGCCAGCTGCAAAAAGTGACGGCGCGACACGGCCGCCCTCGTCATATCCGTCATGTCCATCACCGCACCTAGTGCAGAATCTTGGACAGGAACTCGCGGCAGCGCGGGTTCTCGGGGTTATCGAAGAAGTGCTCGGGCGTGCCCTCCTCCAGGATGCGGCCGTCCTCCATAAAGATGACGCGGTCGGCCACCTGGCGCGCAAAGCCCATCTCGTGCGTCACGCAGATCATGGTGATGTCCTCCTGCGCGAGCTCAATCATAACGTCCAAGACTTCCTGGACCATCTCGGGGTCGAGCGCCGAGGTCGGCTCGTCAAACAGGATGATGGGCTGCTTGGTGCACAGGGCACGGGCGATGGCGATGCGCTGCTGCTGACCGCCCGAGAGATTCTGCGGATACTCGCCGGCCTTATGCGCCATGCCGACGCGCTTGAGCGCGGCAATGGCGATCTCGGTCGCCTCCTCCTTGCTCTTCTTTTGCAGCTTGATGGGCGCGAGCGTCAGGTTGCCCAGCACCGTCATGTTGGGATACAGGTTGAACTGCTGAAACACCATGGAACTATACTTGCGAGCCATCTCCAGGTGATTCTTTTTGGTGAGCGGCGTACCGTCGATGACGACCTCGCCCGAAGTGGGCTCCTCCAGATAATCGACGCAACGGATGAGCGTCGACTTACCCGAACCGGAAGGCCCGATCATTACGAGCTTCTCGCCGCGCTTGACGGTGAGATTGATATCTTTGAGCACATGCAGGTCGCCAAAGTACTTGTTGAGATGCTTGATCTCGATCATGTCTGCCATGAATGTCCCTTCCCTGCGTTTACACGAGTTGAACTATTGTACGGAAAGAACCACGTTTCCGCAGCCCACACTACATTCCCGTAAAGAACCCGCAACCTTTAACCCACTCATTGGGGACAGACTTAAATGAGTGCCCGCTCATTGGGTACTCATTTAAGTCTGTCCCCAATGAGTACCCAGCCCAGCAAAAAGGGGCGCGACCATGACGGCCACGCCCCCTCAACATCAACTATGTACCGCTAGGCCCCTATGCGAGTTTGGCGCCGACGATCTTTGCCGCTGCCGGCTTGTCGAAGTTGCCGCCGGTGGCCTTGCCGAGTGCTCCCATGACCTGACCCATCTGCTTCTTGGACGTGGCACCCAGCTCGGCGATGACCTGCTCAATCAGGGCCTCGAGTTCCTCGCCCGAAACCTGCGCGGGCAGCAGGCTCTCCAGAATCTTGACCTGCTCGGTCAGGTTGTCGGTACGCTCTTGGTCGGTGCCGGCCTTGATGGACATCTCCAGCGTCTCGCTCGTCTGCTTAATCAGACGCTTGATCATGTTGTTGACGTCTTCCTCGGTCACATCGCGACGCTCGTTGACCTCGATATTCTTCACCTCGGCCTTAACCTGGCGAATGATAGACAGGCGAACCTTGTCCTTGGCCTTCATGGCCGCAATCATTTCCTTCTGCAGCTCTTCGTTGGTCATCTGCATATCCTCCTCAATAGCGTGGGCGGTACTCACGCGGGCACCGCCCCATGATTACTTAGTCGTCGACGAATCGTCGGTCGAGCTCTTGGTGACGCCCTTCAGACTCACGTTATAGGGTACGTCCTTGGGCATGGGGTTAACGGTGATGTCGGCGTCCTTCTTGTACTGCTCCAGCCACTCGCTGTACGCAGTGCTGGCCGCTTGCGTCTTCACCACATTGGAGACGTACTTCTTGATGGCCTTGGGCACCTGGTTGATGTCATCGACCTGATTATCGACATGGAAGTAGTCGGTGCACTTGATGATGTGGTAACCATAGGTCGACTCGACGACGTCGCTCACATCGCCCTTGTTGAGCCCCTCGAGCGCCGTCTGGTAGCTGTCGACGAAGGTAGTGAGCTTATCCCAACCCACATCGCCCTTCTTCTCCTTGGAGCCGGTGTCGTCGGAGTACTGCTCCACGGCATCCTCAAAGCTCAGCTCGCCGGAGTTGATCTTGTCCAGGCACTCCTGTGCCTTGGCCTTGGCGGCAGCCTTGTCCTCGTCGGAAGCGTCGGAATCAACCTTGACCAGGATGTTCGACGAGCGGCGGGCATCGTTGTAGTTAGACAGGTTCTCGTTGATGTAATCGACGATCTCGCTGTCCTTGGGCTTGCTGGTGGGCGCCACGGCTTCCTTGAGCTTTTGCTGCGCCAGGCTCTCCTTGAGCGAGCTCTTATAGGTGTCCTCGGTGTAGCCGTAAGTCTTAAGGGTCTTCTTAAAGATCTTGGCGCCGCCCGCGCTCTTGCACGCGTCCTTCCAAGCCTTCTCGACTTCCTCATCCGACACCGTCACGCCGTTTTCCTTCTGCGCCTGCTGAAGCAGAATCTGCTGCGTGTAGGAATCGATGAGCTGCTTGCGGTACTTCTTGGGCGTAAGGTCGTTGTTGACCAGGTACTGCGCCCAATCCTTGTCCTTGGTATAACCATAGGACGTGCGCATGCTCATGATCTGCTTGGTCACGGTGTCCTCGGTGAGGTTGGTGCCGTTGATGGTGGCAGCCACGCCACCAGTGGGCTTATAGCCCGAGCTGGCGCTTTCGGTCTGCGACATCAGGCCGGAGCACGCCATGGCCGAGACGGAGAGCAGCATTGCCAGCACGCCGATGCCCACCAGGACAATCTTGACGGTCTTGGACACATAGGTCTTGCGCTGCTTCTTGCGAGAGCTGGAGGCGGCGCGGGACCGTTGCTCGGACGTCGGCGCGACCTCGGGGTTCTTTTTCTTGTTTGCCATGTTTGGCCTTTCACATCACGAATCGAACAAACGCCATTGTGTCACAACGCAGCCCCCGCGACACACCTGGTGCATGGGAGACGGGTTAATCTGCACCATTTTGGTGCAAAGGGGACAGGTCTGGCAGTTGGCAGCTAGGGACGTTCCTTTTCTGCCGGCAGATGGGGACTGTCCCTACCTGCCGGCAGCAAAGGAACGTCCCCGAGTGCCGCTTTAGAAGTGGCGGCGGATGGCGTCGACCATGCCCTGCGGCGTGGTCAGGCCGAGTACATCGGCTGCAGCGTCGGCATCCATAAAGATATTCATAAGCGCTTGCAGGGCCTCGACCTGGCCGCCCGGCTCGGCAATGCCCAGATTGATGATAATCTGCGCCGGCACCGGGGCGCCCATACCCGCCATCGCGTTGAACGTCACAGGTGCAGCGGGCTTTACCACCGCGATATAGGGCTTGGCCACAAATCCCGGATCGGTATGCGGAATGGCGATGTTTGCCGCCGGCATAGCGAGACCCGTGGGATAGGCGTCCTCGCGCGTGCGGACGGCGTCGAGCCAGCCGTCGGCAATGTAACCACGCGAAGCAAGCTCTCCCTCAAGCCGTGCAAACACCTCATCCGGTGTCGCACACTCCCAATCAAAAAACACCAGCTCGGGCGAGAATAGCATCTCGGCGTTATCCGCCATACCGTCCTCCAAAGTTGCATGAGGTTCACATTGCCCCATATGATAGCGAAACGAGACAGGCAAGGTTAGTCGAGGATCCCAATCATCTCGAGAGCGCGGGCAGGCGTCAGGCAAACTTCGGGCATCGCCTCCAGCATGCGCCGGTCGCTCGTGACCACATAGTCGACATCTGCCGTCTCGCCCGAAGCGATGATGAGGTTGTCTTCAAGATCCGGCATGCGCTTGCCAAGCATGCGCGCCATTTCGCACTCTGCCAACGAAAGCGGAGAGGCCGTCGCCACCTGCATCATGTGTTCAATGCAGGCCCACGACGCCGAGGCAAACGACACGTTAATCCCATTCGCATTCCGCCGGGCTAGGCGCCGAGGCAAAATGTAGAACACATCCTTTGACGTCGTCGGCGCGTACAGAAGGTCAATCTTTCCCGCCTCGGCAAGCTCCACCAGGCGCTTCGCTTCGTGGAATGCCCCCTCTTGCAGGTAATAATCAAGCCACACGTTCGTATCTACCAAGAGACGCTTTGCCTCAATCATCGGCAATTCGCCTCGATGTCGGCAATCATCGCATCATACATATCATCTCGTACGGCATCCCAGTCTTCCGCAGATGATCCACCTGGCGCAAAATCCGAAGGGCTTAGTCCCAACGAGGAAAAAGCTAGGCCACACCCCCGCTCGGCCAGGATCTCCGCACGGGGCGCCTCGCGCTTATCCGCCACCATAAATCCCGGCAGCGTTTGATGTTCGACGAGATAGGCCCAAAGCGCACGAATGGCATCGCTCGGCCCCAATCCATTGCGAGTTAGGACCGCATCGCCACCAGCTTTGAGCATAGGATCGATTCGTGTGTTGAGCTGCACCATTGCTGTACCCATAGCGGCTCCTTTCTACGTGCTAGCAGTATAGCAAACCTGTTAGGCCACACAAAAGGGCCCCGTCCACGTACGGACAAGGCCCTGTCAGATTGGTAGTCTCGAGAAAGTTGGTGTAGCGCCCGATCCGAAGCGAGTCGGCCTGGCGTCCAAGAACCTAGAATACGGTTGATGCCCTATGCCGCCGACCGGCATATGAAAGACTGCGGGCCAAAAGCCCCATGGCTTCTAGCCCGCAGAAACATCGATGTTTCCAAATGATCGCAGCTTGTGTTTCAAGCGCTTTTCTACGCTACCGGCGGATGCAAATCCCAATCGGGAAAGCAGTTTGCAAAGCCTGAGAGATTTTGAGTCAAAACATTGTTCTCAGCTTGCTTCAGTCGCTCGTCCTCTTCAAACAGACTATCGAGCTCGCTCAATGCATCGAAGTCCTGCATCGCAGCATCGTTATGGTCGAAATCAGTCACTTCATCAGTCATCTATTTCACTCCATTCATGGTTATCGAGTCAATCCTATCGGCTAGGCAACCTTATCGAGCTTAAGCAGGTCGCTGCGCTCGGCCGCCGCTTCCTTCGCGCTCTTCCACTGATTAAGCGCCAGATCGATCTCGGAACAGCCTTCCTGGATGCGTTTGGAGTATTTGGCCTCAATCTCTTCTGCCTCCGCAGCGCGCTGCTTGCTCGAGAGGCCCGTCTTTACTAGACAATAGCCAGCCCCCGCAAGAAGCAGAATGCCAATAACCTGGTTTACAAACGCAAAGAAAGCTACTCCCAAAACAGCGAGGACAACGGCCGCTATCTTGTGACTCTTGTTGCCCTTCGCAACCTTGACATCAAGCTCAGCGAGCTCCTTTTTCTTCTCTTCACCGACATAGCGAACATAATCGCCGCGCAGCGCATTGCCCTCATCGCCGGTGACCGCTCTGCTTGTCCATCCGTCGAAGTCAAGGGTAATCGCCTGCGGAAATTCGGGGACATCGCTCTTGCGATACCGGTTGAAACCACCGTTGATATAGGAACCCAAAAACTGAATCGCGGTCTTCTTCTTATGCACATCCACGGACGCGCTCTGGTCGCGCATCGAGCGTGTCATCTGGTCGATGATGTTCATCGTCTGCTGACGCTTCTCATCGCGGCGACGATTGACGAGCTCTCGGGCGCGCTCTACGTCTCCGCCAAATGCCTTGACCGCAAGAAGATACTCCTCCTGGCGGCGCAAATTTCGCTCCTTGGAGTCATCGGAGTTAACGAGCTCCATCAAATGCCTGTCAACCTGCTCGGCAAGCGTCCTCTCGTCAACATCAGAAGCCTTGAGGTCGGCGAAGTCATTGGAGATGCTCTCGATTGCCTCGACTTTTCCGAGATACTTATTTATGTAGTCAAACTCCTTGACCACCACCTTGAGCGCCGGATATCTCGAGCTCATATCCTCCTCGTAGCCGGTAAAGTACTCCGCCCATGACTCTGACTGCTCATTCTCGAACTCAGGGCTCTGATTTCTGATCTGCTCGATCCAGCCCGCCATATAGTCGTCGCACAGGTGCTTTTCGTCGGTTCCGAAGATGCCGTTGATATAGGCATCAATGTAGACCATCGCATCGGCATCAATACGGGCGGCGTTTTGCGTCGAGAAGTAGCGTGCGAGCCATTCGTAGCACGTGGCCGTGCGGTTATTACGTCTGCAGATCAGAGCCATCGCAAGCGACGTGTGCTCGTTGTCACGTTTGACAGCCTCGCGTATTGCGCGCTCTGCAAGATCTCGGTTGTTGTTGATCCATGCCGCAAGGGCAACCAGGACAGGCGCCAGCCAGTAGTCCGGGGTAGAAATCATTAACTCCTCGGAGACCGTCGAAATCGTCGCCTTGCGCACGAGCGCTGCATCGGTTGCCTGGAGAATACCGACCATGGTGTTTCGAACCACCGAGTAGTTGCCGAACTTCTTGTCCATCTCCTGCCGGACGCTCACGAGCTCCGTAGTCGCCTGCTCAAGTGCGGCGGTACGACGCTGTTCGAGCATCATCTCGAGAAAGTCCTTTCGGAGCTTTTTAAGGTCCTTCCGCACTTCCTCCATTTGGGATTCGACCTTATCGACCTTCGTGGTCATCTGGTCAACTTTTGTTCCAATAGCGGCGATCCTGCGCTCGATAAGGGCAGTATCTAATCCCGAATCACTCATCTGTACCACCTTTCAGTTTGAACTGTTTAGATCATCCAATAGCTTTAAGCGAGTAAGCACCCGCCATCCGCTTTATTGAGAGGCCATGCTTCGGTATTGCTCGGACACCTGCTGATAGGCCACGAGAAACTTCTGTTTGTATTGGCTTGCCTTCATCGAATTGACGATGCGCCCGACGGGCTCCACATAGTGTTCGAGAAAGTACGAGGTCCTTCTTCGTAACGCAAACGAACCAGTTTTATAGGGGGACCCGGGGTTCTCTCTAATGCCCTTGAGTAGTGCGAGACACGTCTTGGGTATGTTGCAGTTGGCGGCGATATCTTGATAGAAGCTCTCCCGCTCTGCGGTCATAAAGTCTTCCGAAGCATACCGCGCTATGCAGAACGGGCACACAGCATCGATAAAGCTCTCAAGCCGAGACCGATCCTCCATGCTCTGCATATTGGCGACCACGAGCGATACCATCTGAACCTCAAAGTCACGCATGTTGTAGAGCGTCGACTCAAACAAGTCGATCAAGTCACGCACTTCGTCATATTCGAGAGGGATATCTTCGGCCCTTTTAAAGAAAACCGTCATCGAACCCGAAAGACCTTCGCAAAACTCATCGCAGTACGCAACCATAAACTGTGCTGCCGCGTTGTCTTGCATCATATTGAGCACGTCCGCGGCAAATTTGCGGGCCTCCGGAAAGTTACCACCCTTAAAAAACTTGATGGCATTGTCCTTGGCAAACGCGATTTTGCCCGTGGCCCCCAGACGCGCCCGCGAATAGTACATCTCGCGACCGCACTGGTTGCAATGAACCTTTCGAGTTGCGGGGTCAAACTCGACATCGGTGCTGCCGCAGCCCTCACAAGTTATACCGTTGATTTCCAATAGCTTCCCCCACTTCAACCATCAAAGTGCCCTGGCAAAAAGCAGCGCGAGCCCTTATTTGACAGCGGTCAGCGCCGCATTGCGCTTTTTCCAGATATTGCGCGCATCATGGACAAGGCCAACCGTAACATCTGCCGGCTCATCGGCACTCATGGAATTCGAGACCGCCTCAAGCGCGGCGGAGAACTGTCGCTCGATCTCTTGAACATGGGGTTGCGACATGTTGGAACTAAAGGAGATGTCATCCTTAAGCGCTTTGAGTTCGGCTTTGACCTGAGCGTCCTGCGCCACGGCGAGGAGCTGTCCCACATACGATCCGAACTGCGCCGTTTGAACCGTCTTTGCGGCCACGGCAGCAACCTTTTGGTCAACCTGGCGGCCATTGAAGCCCAGACCCATCTGCACAAGGACAAGCACAGCAAGAAGGACAACGTTTACGACGACTGGAATCGTGCTGCCGCCCCACCCATATGCCGCAAACACAAAGTACGTGTTGGCCAGAAGGGCAACGACAAAGTAGGCACAGCTGGATGCGGCCGGCAAATAATGGATTTCGGTCGTGCTTTTGACCGTGGACTGCTTATCGGACATGGCAGCCGAAATCGAAGCCGCCGCAAAAGCCAAAACCCCAAAGCCAAGCGACATAGCAAAGACGATAGGGTTCATCAGCGCGTTTTTGCAGACAAACATGATTACAAGCCACGCCACCAAGACGATTGCCTCGCCCAAAATGACACGTTTAACAGAACCGTTCATCTTTGTTTCTCCTTATTGGATCTTAGTTCCACAATCGGGGCAGAATTTGGTCCCTTCGGGCAACTCGGCTCCGCAGCTCGGGCACCTTGGCGAGATCAACCGGTTCCCGCATTCCAGGCAGAACTTGGCACCGACCGGGTTAAGATGCCCACACGCCAAACACGCAACACCCTGCTCGAGCTTTTGTCCGCATTCCAGGCAGAACTTAGCACCCATCGGATTAACGTTTCCGCAACTGGGACACACGGGACCGTTTTGCATACCTGCGGACGCGGAAGCCGTTCCAACCATGGGAGCAACAGCGCCCATGGCCTGGTTGGCCAAGTTGGAGAAGCCAGCTCCAAATGCACCGCCCATGCCAACGCCCATGCCGAGTCCCATGCCGGCTCCCATGAGGCCCGATGCGGCACTCCCCTCATTGCCCGCAGCACTCTCCATTACGTCCATGCCGCGCTCCTGCTGATAGTTGTAGCCTTCGCGCGCACGCTTCCTGGCAAGTGCCTCGGACTCGATGTCCATCTGGGCAGCGTTACCCTGCGCCTCGAGAATGCTCCGCTTACGCTGGATCTTCATCTCGTTGATGGCAGCAAGATCCTCTTCGAAGGGCTTGATGCTGTTGAACGAGAAGTTATCGAGCGTGAGACCAAACTCATCGAAATAGTTAACGAGCTTGCCCTGCATCTGAGACGAGAAGTCGCTCAGATGCGTCGCAATTTTAAGAACGGAAACCTCCTGGTCAACAATCGCCTTGGCAAGCAGGTCAGGAACATACTCAAGGATTTTTGCCCGCATAAAGGAAGTAAGTTCTTCTCGCGTATAGCGATCTCGCGTGCCCACGACCTTAACGAGGAACTTCCTCACCTGAATGGGAACCAGGCTCGAGTCATTCTGCTCGATATGCGCGCCAAACAAACCGAAGGCGCGAACATGAACGTTGACGTCTTCCTCAGGGTCTTGGACGATGATGGGCTCGGTCGTGCCCCAGCGCAGCTCGTTCATGTAGTTAGTATTGATAAAGTACACAACGGAATGAAACGCCGAGCTACCGCCGGTAAGCGAATGGGCGGCATTGCGGAACGGGGCGAATCGGCTGTCTCCCGTGTCGAGCTTGATCTTGCACGGACCGACAAACACGCTTACCTGAGAATCGCCGGCACCCGTAGCGTCAGTAGAACTGCCCGCCCCCATATTGTTGGTAAAAACGGCAATCTGCGATTGCGCAACCTGAAGATAGGACCCGTTGGGAAAATCCTCGTAGGGATAGCGGAATGAGACAAGCGAGGCATCTTCGTCGTTGCCAGGCTCCCATTTGATATTGTCGACAGAAAAGGCACCGAGAATTCCGCTGTGCTTTTCTTCCTTTTCGTTATCGCTATGGAACAGTGACATGCTGATTCCTTTCGTTAATCCCAAACCACGCGTTCCGCGTGTCTAATAAATTGTGAACTGCCGAGTCGGCAGGCGCATCGAAAGCCTGTGCGCCTCAATCTGTCCCCAACTTAGCTTGGCTAATTATAGCCCTCAAGTCATCTCATTTAGCCACCCCCGATGAGCGGCAATAATGTCGCACCTTTGGTCAACTGACGAAGAACCGGGAGGGTTCGAACCCAGATGCCCTTTTGGGGCATACCCGCTGAGCGGGCGAGCGCGTTCGGCCTCTCGGTCAACTCTTCGTAACGTCCGTTTTAGCCGCAACTAAACTCGTCGGATGGAACAAGGGGAAAGGCATAAGAGCTGCGCGCGCTGTAATGCCAAAACGGCTCGGTTAAAGTTACTAGCTCTCGTGATAGGCCATAATCGACCGACATGGGTACCCTTCGGAGCCGCATTCCGCAGACGCTACGACCTTTCCGTCTTTATAAAACTCGACGTACCAAACGTACGTTGCCGCCCCCTCCCAATAGTTTGGCTTATCAGCGACCTTGAACGTAATAGAGGCGTCATCTGGCACAATCAACTCGCGCTTGGCGTTTGCAATGAACGCATCCATGTCGGCGATCACGCCATCGCCGCGCGCAGCGGCCTCCCCATCGTCACTGCTATCGGATGCCGCTTCAGATGGTGCTTGAGATGCGCCAGATCGATCGTCCGCAGTGCCAGAGCCGTCCTTCAAAGAGCCCTCCGAAGGCTCCACCCCTTTGAATGCCTTCCACATATCGCTGCTTGCGGACGGCATTTCAATGTCGGCCTCCGGATACTTCCCGGCAACCTCGTCAAGAATTCTGCACGCTTCCTCACGCCCCTGGACCATCGCCTCCTGCGGTTTGCCACCATCCTCAACGGTCCTCACCAAGTAGGCGCCATTCTGCCTATCGAATTCCTTTTTTTGAATTTGCACCGCGTCTACGACCTCAGGACCCTTTGCAGTAAGCGAAATATAGAAATCTACCTGGTTACAATCCTGACTACAAGTAAATTTAACGATGCCGTCCTTACAGACAGTAATGACTTGGCTCTCCCCCTGAGCAATAAAACCGTCATACTGATTCGTCATATTGCTGGAGCCTTCTACCATCTCTGACGAAGGCATAACCGAAACGGCCTCTCCATCAACAAAGCAGTAGGCACCCACAATCGCCGAAATATCGTTCTGCGCATCGACAAACCCAACAAGCAGCTCGTCAATTCCGTCGCCATTCAAATCATCGAAAGCATAGTAGTAGCTTAAAAAGCCGGGGGCAGTCTGGTTGTTATAAACGAATATCTGCCCCAGTCCAGAATCATCACCGCGTCCCTGGGCCCAGTCGTCGTAGCTGGCAGCACCAGCCCCCTTCCGCTCGCAATAGCTCGCAAAGTCCTCGTAACGCGCAACCACGCCCTCGTAAGCCCTGCGTGCTTTCTTGTTTGTTGCCGCGACCTTCTTTTTAGACGACTTCTCCTCGACTGCAGCCGGCTGCTCCTGCTGCTGCGCTTGAGGCAGCACAAAGGCTTCGTAAGCTTTGACCAGGGCGTAAGCGACACCAGCGGTAAAGATGATTGCTGCAAGAATGGTGACAAACGTAGGCACAGCAAAACGGCCGATCTGCCGACGCTGCATCATAAAGGCCGCAAAGGACATATGATCAGAGGGCGCCGGAGAAGGGCCCTCTGCGCGAGATACAGCAGGATCGCTTGTCGCTTTTCTATCAGCAGACGCCTTTGGTGTACCTGAAGGAAGCGGCTGCTGAGCATTCGCCGGCGTATCATCCACATCCAACGGTTTTCCGCATGCAGAACAGAATCGCGCCCCGTCTTTGATCTTTGCCCCGCAGCTTGCACAGTACATAAATCCCCCTAGAACTTCAGCATATCGAAACGATAGCCCACAGCCTGCAAACAGAAAAGGCCCAGGAGCAATTTGCTCGACTGTAAACCTTTTCTTTCACCTTTCAAATTCGCCTGACCCCACGCGGAAGGCATGCGACGGGCTACCTGCTAGGCGCGAGCCATGTGCAGCTTGATTGCCTTGAAGATGATGTTGGCAACCGAGACGATAGGCCAAAGTGCCACCATCGTCATCGGTGCTAATTCGGGAACAACCGGAACCGCCCCGTGAATCACGCTGCCCAACCAGTAAAAAAGCATCAGAACCACGACAGGAAGGCCCACGAGAACCACAAGCTCGATTAGCATAATCGTGATACCGATAATGCCGCTACCATAGACAAGGGGAAGCCTTACACCGCTGCGGTACAGCGAGATAATCACCTTCCAGGGACCAATCAGAAGCAGCGCCAGCGGAATCATATTGTTAAGTCCCAGCGAGCCACCTCCCAGCACGTAATTGAAAAAGAGCACATAGAGCAATGAAATCACCGCTGCTCGCCCAAGCGACCCGATGGACTCGTGAAGCGAATCCTGCAGGCAAGCAGCGGCCTCTGCATCCTCCGCCGCTTGAAACTGAGCCTCGACAGACTGGCTCTCAATCGGCTGGGCCTCGACGTAAATCGCATCCCCCAC
Source organism: Collinsella aerofaciens (assembly GCF_039836695.1). GTDB lineage: Bacteria > Actinomycetota > Coriobacteriia > Coriobacteriales > Coriobacteriaceae > Collinsella > Collinsella aerofaciens_BD. The sequence continues at coordinate 75,741 of NZ_JBDPAC010000010.1, forward strand.
CGCGCTGGCCGCAGCCGCGACCGTAGGCGTTCCGCACACGCCGCAGAACTTGGCGCCGTCGTTAATCTCTGCTCCACACTGTTTGCAATGCATAATCGGGTCCTTTCTCGTTACCCCTTTTCTTGACGATCACAAGATACGATTTGTCGTTTATCCGATATAGAGATTTTGACCGGGTAATTTTCCTAAACGTGCTACGCTATTAAACCTGCAGCTAGAGACAGGGGTAACAATGTTTGAGTTCTCCCAAACACGCACCGTTGAAGGTTCGATTCCGTTTAAGACAGTCAACCTCATAGAGAACGAACCCAATAGGCCCGTTGGCGAGGCCCAGCTTGTCTTTGAACTCTACATGCCCACCGAGCTGGCCGGCAACAAAAGCAACGAAGGGCCCGCACACAGCGAGCGCCATGCCGATCTGATCAGGCTGGCATCATGCATCGAACCCACCGCCGTTAAAGAGCAGCCCTTCCGCGCAAGCCTCTTTAACGTACTTGATTACGCCGAACAGACCGGGCCGCTTTTTGGCAAGCACGCAATAGAATCCGTACGCGATTGGGCCAATGCCGCGATGGCAGCACTTATTGCCATGCGCATCCAGGAATACCTCAACGGGAGCTGCACCATCGCAAAGGTCTCCGCATTGGAAAGAATCGAGAAATCAGTGGTGACCTGCGCGGCAAACGGGTCATCCTTCAAGATCTACACCACTATCCTGAGGGCGGGCGGTGATTATACCGACTCATTCAAAAGCCTGCCCATCGTGCGCAAAATCGAATCCGATGCGGGATATTTCTACGCCTTTATGTTTATGATCGACGAGGAAGAATCCCTCGTTGCACTCAACGTGCTCTCTTTTGAACACGAGCTCACCGCCAATGACTTCAGTGTTTTGCAGGCGATGTTCTACATGGACGAAGACTCCAGCTCGGAGATTTCAGCGCGACTCAAGGTCAGCAATAGCGAGGAGAGCTTCTATGTAATCGACCCTCAAGCAGATATCCAGGAGCGCCGCGAAGAACTTGAAAATGATGACCGCGATGCACTCACCGCTTTGGTGCAGGCGCTCGTGATCTCGCATCTCTCGGGCGCGCACGTGGATGTGTTCCAGGGTAACGAGTCCACAGGGTTCCTCTCCTTTGACAGCTATCTCTCGTGGCTCTGGTTTGATTTTTCACGCAAGCTGAGCACCGTCAAAATTGGTTATTGCGAGCAGTGCGGACGCGCCTATTCACTTGCCGGGCATCGTGGCGTCAAACGGCACTACTGCAGCGATCGATGCAAGACCGATGCCAAAAATGAGCGCACGCGCAAGGAGACGGCAAAGATACGCGAGCTGTTTGGAACGGGCACCAGCGTACGCGACATCGCCAACGAGATAGAACGTCCCGCGGCCTACGTGCGCTCGCAGCTCAATAAATGGACCAAGCTCAAGCACGATCTGGATGAAGACATTGAGTCAAACGGCTTTGATAGCTCCGCGCTACTCAAACGCTGCACCGCTGAGAAGCTCGACCTCAACAACCTCCTCAACGCCAAGCGCAAAAAGCAAATTCAGGACTATGCCAAGCTCAAGCGCCTCGTTAAGTAGAAACGCTGTCATTTCCTCGCCATCCGATTGACGGGTGGAAAGTTGCTCATATACGTGTTAGTAATATATATGTTAGTAATACGTATATGAGCGAGGCACATCATGTTTGTTGGACGTCGGGAAGAGCTTGAATCCCTGGAAACCGCCTATCAAAAGAGTTCCTTTCAGTTTGCTGTAGTCTATGGAAGGCGTCGCGTAGGTAAAACCAGCCTGCTTCACGCCTTTACACAGGGCAAACCCCATGTGATCTTCTTTACTGGGCAGCAAACCGTTGCAAGCGAAAATCTCGCGCTGCTCAGCCGCGAGATACTTGGCGATAGCGCCGCAGGAGCAGCGTTCCCCTCTATCCAGGTTGCACTCGAATCCGTCTTCGAACACGCCAAGACAGAGCGAATCGTTCTGATTATTGATGAGTATCCCTACCTCGCCGAGAGCGATCCGGGCATCTCTTCGTGCCTGCAAACGCTTATCGATCGACATAAAGACACGAGCAAGCTGTTCCTCGTACTCTGCGGGTCGTCCATGAGCTTTATGGAACACCAGGTACTAGGACACCAAAGCCCTCTTTATGGACGCCGCACCATGCAGCTGCGCATTGACCCCTTCACCATCTTCGACGCGGCGCTCATGCTTCCCGATGCACCCATCGAAAGGGTAATCGAGCTGTATTCCGTTGTTGGCGGGATGCCGCTCTATCTATCACAGCTCGATGGCACGCGTTCCACTCAATGGAACCTTGAGCATGCGCTGTTGCGTCAAGATGCGTTTTTGTATGCCGAACCCCAGAACTATCTGCTGCAAGAGGTCCGCAGCCCGGCTATCTACAATGCCGTCATAACCGCCATTGCCAACGGCTATGTACGCTCCAAAGAGATTGCCGATGTTACCCACCTCGCAACGCCACAGGTCGCGCGACTGCTCGACGCATTGATCGAGCTGCGAATCGTTGAGCGCGTCACGCCTGTTGTAAAGGCAACAAAACGCCAGGTAGTCTATCGGATCTGCGATAACCTGTTTAGGTTTTGGTATCGTTTTGTTCCACAGTACGCAGGAACAATTGAGGAGGGGCTCGGAGCCGCTGTGGCCGCGCGTATCGCCAAGCATGATTTGTCCACCTTTGTAGGTCCTGCATTTGAAGAGGTATGCCGCCAGTGGTTGATGCGTCAGGTTGTTGAGAGCGAGCTGGATGTGCTGCCCAAGGCAATCGGCTCTTGGTGGGGCACGAACCCGAACACGCGCCGGCAAGAAGAGATTGACGTTGTGCTTGAGGACGCCGATGGGGAGCTCATCGTTGGCGAGTGCAAATGGAGAAACGAGCCCGCTGACGTCGATGTGCTTGAGACGCTCATGCGTCGCGGAACATTGTTGGGCAGGCCGATCCAACGATATTACCTGTTTAGCAAGGGTGGATTTACGGAGGCATGTCGAGAGAAAGCCGCCCAAGTGAACGACACAAGGCTTATTGACCTTGAGCAGCTGCTCTAAGAAAAGGGGCCTGGACGCAATTTCCAGGCCCCTTTTTCAACTTTTATTCAATCCCCAACTTTTTTAGTGTGCTATTGGTGCGGTCGGACATTTGGCTGCAACCAACAACGGGCACATCTGAAAATGATCCCTGACTTGAGCTTGAGAAGTCAACAAAATAATACGTGCAGTATTGATGATTGAAATCTGTGTAGGAATTTAACGCGTTGAAATCCTTCTCGGATATCTCCTTGCCGTTAGATGCGTAATACTCTCCAAGATTACCGCCAGAAACAGAGACGGACCAAGCTTCGCGATTTAACACCAACGAAAGCGAATCATCCTTTTTGCCGAATAAAGACCAGTTATCGCCATAGGTTATCTGTTTACCTGAGAGCTTTGCTTTGAGCGCATCGCACATTTCGTACGTACGCTTGCCAAGTAAGACGTTTTGCTCATCATCCTTAACAAGAGGCAGGTACATCGATCCTCCGTTAGAGTTGTCGAGCCATTTTTGGCTATATATCCTTTTGATACCGCCGTCTTCCGCCGACCAAACCTCTACGGTGTAGGACTTCTGAAGCTCTTCAATATTTCCGTCCCAGGCGCTTTTCATATCGTCCGCGCTCATATCGTTAACAACCGTCACGAGCTCAGAAACGCCGTCGTTGTCGAAATCAACCAAATCAGCCAAGCAAAAACCTCTAAGGGCTGACATATAGTCCTCAATCTCAACCATTTGAGGTTCACCATAACGCGCAAGATATTCCTGGCATTTTTGCTTATAGGCAGCGGATGCCGCAGCATTGTCCGCAGCGGCGTTTCCGTCCTTTTTGTCGCCCTCGTCCGCCTTTGCGTCTGCGCTGTCAGCCTTAGGCACCTCGAGCGAAACATCCTTCACGGCCTCATCGGACTTGGAATTGTCGACCACCTCGACAGGAACGCTCCACTCAACCTTGGTCTTGGAGTCCTTAACGGTAAGAGTATATTTTCCCGGTTTGATATCGGGAAGCTGGCTTACCGTGAAGCCCTCGTCACCCTTAACCTCAGCATTGGTGCTGTAGCCGTTGTCGCCGTTCAGGGTCACCGAGTACTTCTTGATCTTCTCGCCCTTTGCGTCGGTCGGGGTAATCTTGGATTCTTGGGCTACCACGATGGCCTTGTCCTGGCCGTAATGGGCAACGTCGTCGCTGGACTTGCTAAAGAACAGCAGGTAGCTAAAGATGGCAATGGCTGCCAGGCCAACGATGATACCGACGATATAGAGCGCCTTGGGGTCCTTTTTCTGTGCGGATACATTCGCCGCAGGCGCAGGGGCTGGCGCCGCGACGGGCTTGGCGACCGGATTGCTCGGCTTTGGCCGGTCGGCGCGCACGGCTGGAATCGAAGGCGTTGCATCGGACGACACGTCGTCCTTGGGCCGGTCGTCTTCTTCGTCCGCTACGGGCTCGCTCTCCACGGGCGACTTTTCCTCCCCCGCCTCGGCACCGGCGGAAGGCTCCTTCTCCGTTTCGTCACTAGCGAAAATCTCTTCCGCAGCCTCATTGATAACGGAAGGCTCTTCTGCCACTTCGTTGCTGGCAGAGTTCAGCACCGCCTTTGCATCTTCGAGTGCATAGCCACACTCGGTGCAGTATCGCAAATCTCCATCAAGCTCAAATCCACAGTTGGGACAGAACATGTTAGTCCTCCTTATCGACTTTCACCGTTGTACCGTCCTTGACCTCATCAGGGGTTACTTCGGACCCAACTTGAGACTCATCATCCCAGGACGCAACCAAAATCTCGCAATTGCCGTCCGCAAAAGTACCGAGCTCATAGTCTTCGGTGCGATACACCAGCCCCTTGGATGTCACATACAAGCATGTTGAACCCTTGATTGAATAGTCTGAAGAATTGCTCCGCATGAGCATAGAGTTGTAGTCAGACGGATACTCTCTGTCTCTGCCTATTTCCGTAAGATACGGCCAAACTGCCGAACTCATAGAACTGGCAAGATCCTCGGTATCAATGCCAAACATATCCTGAGGACTAACAGTATCACCCGTATGCAAATCAAAAATAACACCAGTCACAACCGTGCCGCCATGCGGGCCCCATCCCGTCGAATAGCGCTCGTCACGGATACAGAAATAGTTCTCATCCATGTACGTAACCGTCACGTTTCTCGATATGCAGGGAAATTCGCCGTCGGGGTACAACTCAGCATCTGATTGCTCATTATCTGATGCTCGATTCGTTCGCTCCGCATCAATTTGAAGGGGCTCGAGAATCGCCTTGTTAATTTTGTCTGCAACGTCGTCTTTGGTGGAGCTCTTAAGTTGCGGATAGGACCATTCCATGTCCCTCCGCTCGCCCTGTTCGAGCATAGGGTCGACCGGAGCAGACGCCGTCAATGACTTTGCCTCCAACGTATAGACAACTTCTTCGACCGCTCTCTCGTCCTTCTTGGGCCTTTCGGTCGCTTGCTCCTGTTGCACGGATTGCTGCTGGAGATTGGGCTCGATGACGTTCTTGTAGAGCATGAAAGCAGCGTAAGCGATGCCTGCAGCGGCGATAAATGCGGCGATCATGATAGCAAACTGCGGCACTAGGCGGTTGCCGACCTGACAGCGTTGCATAAAGAAGTTGTACATCTGGGAGTGACCGCTATTCGCGGTCTTCGAGACCGGCTCGGGGCTCGGTTCTGCTGTGGACTCGGCATTCGCGGATCCTATCGCAGAGTCCGTTTCGGTATCTGTGGGTTCCATTATGACTTCAGCGGACGATGATTCTCGCTCCGACGGCTCGGCCTTGGGCCCCTCCTCGGCCGCAGTCTTGCCCGAGAGCCCGCCCAAGGGCAGACCGCATTCGGTACAGAACCGCGCATCATCACCAATCTTGCTGCCACATTTGGGGCAAAACATGAACCTTCTTCTCCTATTCCTTTTACTCTCGCTGAGTCGTGAGTTACCCACGTGCCGTTTGTTTCGTAGTTTAACTATTTCTTAAACAAATCGACGGGTCACTTGAACAGACACATACCCGCTCAAGCGACTCTATACCGGCTAGTTATCCTTGCTCATGACATGGGTGTCAGTGCAAGAAAATCGTTGAACAGGGTTGCTACCTCGAAGTTCGAACCGATACTGAACTTGAAGCCATCTTTATTTACCGAGATGGAGAAATCGCCGCTGATATCCATATCATGCGCGCAGCCAACCGCCCCATTACAGTCTGAAGTGGGCCACCGATAAATTTCGATGGCGAGCATTCGGCGCATTGCCTACGATACGGGCAAGC
>NZ_JBDPAC010000011.1:0-41533 GCF_039836695.1 Collinsella aerofaciens
GGCCTGGCGTTAGCATGTCGCGATTCAATCTCGAAAACGGCATTGCCCAGTTGACAAAACTATAGGAACACCCCCCTGAACAGAATCGCCGTTATCGGTTGACGGTGCGGCGATTGCCGCCAGCGGCGACATGAGCGGCTGAGCGATGAGGCCCGCCGTCAAAACGGTTGCGACGGCGCGGTTGGCAACGCCCTTGACGTTGACGGCCTTGGCCCGAGGCTCAAAGTGTTGTGGACTGTAGTTTGCCATGGCTTTCTCCCTTTGACACGGATGTATCCATACGTATCAAACGGTATCTGTCGATTTTTGAATTCTGTTGCGCAACATTGGCGACCAGCGTTTTTTTGAAATTCGTGCTCCTGTGCTTCACAATTTCGTCACATTTGAAGGAGCTGGTGCATCATATTTTCGCGGGATGGAATTGAGCCTGTGATTTGCATTTGCTCCCGCGTCATCCGCCCTATCGGATTCCGCATCCAACAGACACCCCGCCCGCCACGGTGTAGAGTTAAGACAACGGGCGCGTTGCGCGGACCGCGCTGGAACGAGGTGGACATGGAACTCGACAAACAACAGATCAAGCGACTACGCGAACGCCATCACCGGCGCCACGGCATCCGCCCTGCTCATAGCGAGGCTGCCGAGCAGGCTGGTCGCTTTTTAAAGCGCGCGTTCAACATTCGCGAGGGACGCGCGCCCTATCACGTGATCCGCAAGCGTTTTGTAAACGGGGCGCGTCTGACTGGCTCTCACCTGTGTATCCTCATCATCGCCATGCTCATCGCAAGCATCGGCCTCGATATCGACTCGGACATCGCCATCGTGGGCGCCATGCTCATCTGCCCGCTTATGGGATCGGTCCTTGCCATGGCATATGGCATCGCCACGCTCGACCGCGAGATTACCGTCGAAGCCGTCGCCAGCCTTGCGCTGCAGATGGCCTTTTGCCTGGTCACGTCCACGCTGTACTTTAAGCTCTCGCCCCTTGGCACCACCACGGCCGCCATCATCGACAATTCGACACCGACTGTTTGGGACCTTGCCGTCGCGCTCGCGGGCGGCTTTGCGGGTGGCCTGGGCAACTCGCGCGACCAGGAACCCGCCACGCTCATCGCCGGCGTGGCCGTGGCGACCGCGCTCATGCCGCCCCTGTGCGCGGCGGGCTATGGCATCGCCATCGCAAGCGGGTCGCTGTTTCTCTCGGCACTCTACGAGTTTGGCATCAACGTGGTCTTTATCGCACTGGCTGCCGAAGCCGTACTGCTTCTTCTGCGCGTGCCGCTCAAGCGCGACCTGAACGGCGACGGTATTGTGACCGCTGAGGAAGACACCGAGGTCGACGAGCTGTCACGCAAAGTGCGCCGCCGCATCATCGTGGGAACGGCCATCTTTGCCATCCCCTGCATCGTTATGACGGCGGGGTCCATTGGCTCGGCGCAGACCGGCGTGCAGGACGGCTACGGTGTCACCGAAACTACGCGCGAACTTGCCGCGGTGCTGCCAGGCTTTAAGGATTACACCGTCGCCGTCGAGACCTCGGCTACCGAAGGTGACGAGGAAGGCATCGTCGAGCGCGAGATTGTCGCCCATGTGACGACAGGCGAGGCGCTTGGGGCGCACGACCGCCACGTCGCCCGCAAGCTCATAGACCTCAACGTACCCGAACTCGATCGCGTGGAGTTCGATGTGGAGTAATGCGGAGCATGGGATGGCTCCCGCGCACAGGCGCAAGTCGCGGCGAGGCTCAGACGCGACGCAGGCACATGCAAAAAGCGGGGTGCAGTTCACACCCGCGCCCCGCTCGCTTTTTTATTGCCGTGAATCAACTGTCCGAATCGACCTCGTCAGACTCCACCGTAAACGCCGGATCGGTGCTCACAAGATAAAATCGGGTCACCTTAGTATTTCTAATTAGGTAAATCTGCCCTTGATTGCGTCGGCGCGATATATATGCAACGTGAACCGTGCCGAACTCTTCGCCGTTTTCCTTCTTTAATACCAGGATATTGGGATCGTCCGTACGCTTAAACTGCCCGTCAACGCAGCTGCCGTCTTTGTCGACCAGTTGCCACCGATGGTTATCCTCTTCAAGAAAGGCCAGGGTTTCCAGACTCGTCTTGTCGTCCCGATAGTAACCGTCAATGGCAAACCCTTCGGAAGCGCACTCCTGCATATAGGACGTTTCTCGGCTTATAGCAAACAGCCCTGTAGCGCCCAGGAGCACAGTCAGGCAGACCACTGCAAGGGTTATCGAAATAGCACGGCGACCCATGTTAGCCCAACCGATAGTTGTTTAACGGAGCGTGAAACATACCTGGAACCTCCGATATTAGGGGGAACGTCGCCAGCAGGCTGGCGACAACTATATGTTTCTGATATCAAACCATATGGCTACCACTCACGGAGGGGGCATCGGCGAACGGCGTGTTTTCATACTCCATTGGTCAAACCTAAGCGCAGCGCTACAGCTCGTACTTGTACACGCGGTAGATATACTTTTCGGCTTCCATCTCGTAGGTGGCGATGGGCAGTCCATAGCGATCGTCTCGTCGTTTGGCAGATAGGTCACACTGTGCTGGCCTGCGTTGAGCGAAAAATCGCCTTGGGCCTGCAGTAACTTGTCCTCAAAGCCCGAACCGGCCCAAAAATCGGGTGAGCCCACGGAAGGCTGTAGCAAGGTCATTTGCGCAACATGTGTCCAGCAAAAACGGGTGGTAGCCGGTACGGTCACCACCCGTTTGTCTCATATCTAGCTATCTCATAGCAGGCCAGCTACTTCTTAATACCGCGCCCCAGACGCTTGGCGACCGATGCAACGGCCTCCTCGCTGGCCGGCCCGCAGCTCACACAGCCGTCGTGGGCACGCATCTGGCCGGTGACCTCGTCCATCGCGAGCGGCGCCACCTTCTCGAGCTTAAAGCCCTTACCGGCGCGCATGTTTTCCTTGGCCACGCTGATCATGAGCTTAATGCGGTTGAGCTGGTTGACCTCAGACGCGCCGGGGTCGTAGTCCACTGCGACGATGTTGCTCTCGGGATGCTGGCGGCGCAGCTCCTTGATCACGGCCTTGCCCACCACGTGGTTGGGCAGGCACGCGAAGGGCTGCGTGCAGATGATGTTTGGTGCGCCATGGTCGATCAGGTCGAGCATCTCGGCCGTGAGCAGCCAGCCCTCGCCCATGTTGTTGCACACCGACAGCACCGTGCGGGCCTTATCAGCCATGGTGCCGATGCGCTCGGGCGCCTCGAAGCGGCGGGACTTCTCGAGCATCTCCTCCACCGGCGTGCGCATCCAGTCCACGAGCTTGATGAGCGCCTGCATACCAGCGCGCGTGGTAGCGGAGCTTCCCAACTCGTCCTTCTGCAGCTCGGCGTTGCTCATGGAGTACAGGAAAAAGTCGAGCAGACCCGGCACCACGGCCTCGCAGCCCTCGCGCTCGATGACATCGACCACGTGGTTGTTGGCTGTGGGGTGGAACTTGACCAGGATCTCGCCGACCACGCCCACGCGCGGCTTGGTGCCCTCGCCCACGAGCGGCATGGTGTCGAACGCGCGGATGGCCTCGCGGCACAGCTTGGTGTAGTTGTGGCGATTGAACTTGGGCGCCAGCTTGCGGGCTCGTGCCATGTACTCCTCGTAGAGCGCGTTGGCGGCACCGGGCGTAGCCTCGTACGGGCGGCAGCGATAGAGCATCTGCATCATCACGTCGCCAAAGAGCACCGCGTAGACTGCCTGCTTAAGCAGCGCCGGCGTAATCTTAAAGCCGGGGTTGTCCTCGCCCAGCGCCACGGCCGAAAGCGAGATCACCGGGATCTCGGGGTGGCCGCTCTCGCGCAGGGCCTTGCGGATGAGTGCGATGTAGTTGGTGGCACGGCAGCCGCCGCCGGTCTGGCTGATAACCACGGCTGTCTTGGACAGGTCATATCGACCGCTCTCGATGGCCTCCATAATCTGGCCCGTTACCAGGATCGACGGATAGCAAATGTCATTGTTCACGTAGCGCAGACCGGCCTCGACGGCATCGTGGTCAGTCGAGGGCAGCAGTTCCAAGTTGTAGCCAGCACCACGGAACACCTCTTTGACTAGATCAAAGTGGATCGGCGCCATCTGCGGGCACAGGATGGTGTAGCCCTCGTCGCGCATCTGCTCGGTAAAGGGCACCTTGGGCCACGCGGTCGAAGCGCTCTCACGCTGGGCCTCGAACGTGTACTTGCGGCTTGCAAACGCAGGAGCATCCGTGGAGGGTGCCACCGGCGCGGCATCGCCCTGCTCGTAGGCCTCGCCCGCGGCCGTGGCCTCGGCCAAGCGCTCGGCCTCCTGGTCCTTAAGCGCTGCCATGAGCGAGCGGATGCGGATGCGCGCGGCACCCAAGTTGGATACCTCGTCGATCTTGAGCACGGTGTAGATCTTGCCGCTGGCCTCCAGGATCTCCTGCACCTGGTCGGTGGTCAGAGCGTCCAGGCCGCAGCCGAAAGAGTTGAGCTGAATCAGGTCCAGGTCGTTGCGCATCGTCACAAAGCGGGCGACGGCGTACAGGCGGCTGTGGTACATCCACTGGTCAACGACGCGAATCGGACGCTCGGGCTTTACCAGATGCGCGAGCGAATCCTCAGTAAAGACCGCAAAGCCAAAGCTCGAGATAAGTTCGGGCAGGGCGTGGTTGATCTCGGGGTCGTTATGGTAGGGACGGCCGGCGAGTACGATGCCGTGGCCGCCGTGGTCCTCGACCCACTTAAGGGCCTCCTCGCCCATGGTCTGGATATCCTCGTGGAAGCGCGCATCGGCCTCAAAAGCAGCGTTGACGGCAGCATCGACCTCGGAGCGCGTGATCTTGGGTCCACGCACGCGACCGCGACCGGCTTGCGCATCGGCCACGCGGTCGACGGCGAGCACCTGGTATAGACGGCGCTTGAGCTCGGTCTTATCGTGATAGGGCACAAACGGATACAGGAACTCGATGTTCTGCTCGCGGATCTCGTCGATGTTGAGTGCCAACGCCGTGGGGTAACTCATGACGATGGGGCAGTTATAGCAGTTGCCGGCGGTCGGGTCCTCCTTGCGCTCCCAGCGCACGCACGGCATCCAGATAAAGTCGACGTCGCGGTCGATAAGGTTTATCACGTGGCCGTGGCTCATCTTGGCCGGATAGCACACGCTCTCGGACGGCATGGACTCGATGCCCGCCTGGTAGGTCTTTTTGCTCGACTGGTCGGACAGCTGCACGCTAAAGCCCAGGCGCGTAAAGAACGCGTGCCAGAAGGGGTAGTTCTCGTACATGTTGAGTGCGCGCGGGATGCCGACGGTGCCGCGCGGGGCCTCGTCGGGACTCAGCGCCTCGCGGTTAAAGAGCAGCTCGTTTTTCTTTTTGAAGAGGTTGGGGGCCTCGGTCTTCTGCTTTTTGTGGCCGGCACCCTTCTCGCAGCGGTTACCGGTAATGAAGCGCCTACCGCCGCCAAAATCGTTGACGGTGAGCTGGCAGTTGTTGGAGCAACGACCGCAGCGGACATGCTTTTGCGTCACGGTGAGGTGTGCGATGTCCTCGGCAGAAAGAATGGTCGAAGTGCCGTCGGCACCAGCGCGATCGCGGGCGAGCAGGGCCGCACCATAGGCGCCCATGCAGCCGGCGATGTCGGGACGCACGGCGTGCACGCCGGTGAGCTGCTCAAACGCGCGCAGCGTGGCATCGGACATAAAGGTGCCGCCTTGGACGATCACCTGGCTGCCGATCTCCTTGGGATCGCGCAGCTTAATAACCTTGAACAGGGCGTTCTTGATGACGGAATAAGACAGACCTGCCGCGATATCGCCCACCGTGGCGCCTTCCTTTTGCGCCTGCTTGACGCGCGAGTTCATAAAGACCGTGCAGCGACTTCCCAGGTCGACCGGGGCTTTGGCATGGATGGCGGCGTTGGCGAACGCGCGCACGTCCATGTTCATAGAGACGGCGAAGCTCTCGATAAAGCTACCGCAACCCGACGAGCAGGCCTCGTTGAGCATGATGTGCTCGATGACGCCGTCCTTGACGCGCAGGCACTTCATGTCCTGGCCGCCAATGTCCAGAATGAACTCGACGCCGGGCAGGAACGCCTTGGCGCCGCGCAGGTGCGCGACGGTCTCGATCTCGCCGGAATCGGCCTTGAGGGCCTCAATGAGCAGCGCCTCGCCGTAGCCCGTGGTGGTCACGTGGCCGATGGTGCAGCCGGCGGGGATATGGTTGTAGAAATCGGCCATGATGACCTTGGCCGTGCCCAGGATGTCGCCGTTGTTGTTGCCGTACCAGGTGTGCAACAGCTGGCCGTCCTCGCCCACGAGCGCGGCCTTCATGGTCGTGGAACCGGCGTCGATGCCGATGAACACGCGGCCGGTGTAGCCGTCGAGCTTGCCCTTGGGGACGACCTCGGTGTCGTGGCGGTTCTTGAACTCAGCAAAGTCCTCATCGGTGGCAAAGAGCGGATCCAGGCGCTCGACCTCGGCACCCTGCGTGTCGCCCAGGCTGTCGATGGCATCGATGAGCTGCGGGAACGTGCTGAGCTTGTTGGACTCGTGCGCCATGGCGGCGCCGCTCGCCACAAACAGGTGAGCGTTTTGGGGCACGATACGGTGCTCCTCGTCCAGGCTGAGCGTGAGGTAGAAGCGGTGGCGCAGCTCGGAGAGATACTGCAGCGGGCCGCCCAGGAAGGCGACGTTGCCGCGGATGGGACGGCCGCACGCCAGGCCCGAGATGGTCTGGGTCACGACAGCCTGGAAGATGGAGGCGGCCACGTCCTCGGGGCGGGCGCCCTCGTTGAGCAGCGGCTGGACGTCGGTCTTGGCAAAAACGCCGCAGCGGCTGGCGATGGGATAGATGGTGGTGGCGTTGGCCGCGAGTTCGTTAAGGCCGCTAGCGTCGGTGTGCAGCAGAGTGGCCATCTGGTCGATGAACGCGCCCGTGCCGCCGGCGCAGGTGCCGTTCATGCGCTGCTCGATGCCGTTGTCGAAGTAGATGATTTTGGCGTCCTCGCCGCCCAGCTCGATGGCAACATCGGTGGCCGGGATGAGGGTCTCGACGGCACGCTTGCTGGCGATGACCTCCTGGACAAACTCCAGGTCGAGCCACTGGGACAGCAGCAGGCCGCCCGAGCCGGTAATGGCGCAGGTCATCTGGGCCGTCGGCAGCACGGTCGCAGCGCCCTCGAACAAGTCGCGGGCGCAAGCGCGGACGTCGGTGTGGTGACGCTGGTACTTGGCGTAGACGATCTGGTTATCGTCGTTGAGCACGGCGAGCTTGACGGTGGTGGAGCCCACGTCAATGCCCAGGTGCAGGTTGCCGCGAGCGTTCTCGGGGTTGAAAATTGCGCCTTCGGGGGCGTGGGCGGCGGCTACGGGCTCAGCGGCAGTGACGGGCTCGCTAGCGACGGACGTCTCCCCTGCCGCATTCTTGGCCTCGGCAACCGCCTCGGCAACTTTCTCGGCAGCCGCGGTCGCGGCCTTCTGCGCGGCGTCCACCACGGCGGGCGCGGCCTCGCGTGCGGCAGCGACCATGCGGTCCTTGATGCCCTCGACGAGTTTGCTCATCTGTCTCTCCTCTTAGTTGTTGGACTCGACGGTTGCGACGGTGTCGGCCGCATCCTCGAGCTGCAGGTTCAATAGCTTCAAGCCGTATTCCGGCACGTTGATATCGATGGGTTGGCCATATAAGTCGCCGGGACGCACAAAAGCGATAACCGTCATAATACGCGCCATGGCCTCGGGCGATTCGGTGAGCCCACGCTCAAACCAGCGCTGAATCAGGCCGACCTCGGCACTCACGACGTAGGTGACGTAGTAGTCAAAGAACGTGCCCAGCGCCAGGCCCAAAATGCCCGTCTGCGCACGCGGCACCACAGCCTCACGCGCGGTGTCGATGATCCGCTTAATGAAGGCCTGGTCGCCGCCCGGACCCAGCAGCGCACCGATTAAGTCGCGGTTGGCCGCAAGGTAGCGCAGCAACTCAACCGAACCAGGCGCCGGCTCGAGCTCATCGATGTTGTGATAGAGATCGGGCAGCTGAGCTGCGGTGATGAGCTCAATGCGCTCACGGATCTCGGCCAGTAAGCCGTCCTCGATTTGATTGATAAAGTCGGGGATATCACGGTAGTGCGAATAGAACGTGCGGCGCGTAAGACCGGCACGCTCGGTGAGCGACGCGACGTTAATGCGCGAAAGGTCGCCGCTCTCCGCAAGTTCGCTGGCAAGCGCCTGGCGAAGGGCGCGCTGCGAGCGAAGGGACCGGCGATCGCATTTCTCGAGCTGGGACAAACGTCCTCCTTGTTACTCAGCCTGTGCGCTATTGCACAGTGCGAGTATTATTGCACACCGTGTGCATCAACACGTAAAGGCAATATTTGGAATGTGACAAATGGCAGTCCCTTTGTCACATTCAGCGACCGCCTAGGTTGTGCCAGTTGTGCCTGGCTTTTGGAGCGGCATTGCCGATTGTTCAAAATGTCATTCGTGGGTAGAATAGTGTCGACGGCAGCCCAAGTTCTGGAAAGCTGGGCAGCGCCGTTGCTTGGATTAAGGGGTCAACGCCTTAGCGGCGGCGACCCCTTTTACGTTGCTTCGAACGTTGCTTGAGTGCCTCGGAAAGCCCGACGAGCGCCGTGGAGAACGAGACCAAAGCGGTCAGAAGTCTCACGAAATCAATCAGATCGGTCATGGGCATCACCTCCCATCAGATGGAGGGCGTTGCCCGGCACATGGAACTGCCGCCAACAGTATCAATTCTATCAAAGCGCAGTTAGATATGCGAATGTTTGTTCGCATTTCAGAAGATCGGAACTCGGGTATGGCGAAGGAACAGTTCCTTTGCCATACCCGAGCTTGTCGCCGAACTGCTACCTACATTTTTCGAGTTATTCGGCCACGCTGCTGGTTCTGCATAAATGCACCACCGGGATTATCTGAGAGTTTTTGTCCTTATTTGAGCGCATACATGCCCATTTGCGCACTTACGTCACCGAATCAAACACCGTTAGAGGTATGAATGTTCCTGCGAGGGCATCTTTAGCCATTTAACGACCTCCGACAGGCCGAATAACTCGAAATTTGTTGGTGGCGAAAGCGTAACAGTCCTATACGCCAAAAGCCGGCATCTCCCATGTGACAAAGGGACTATCCCTTTGCCACATTATTCGATGACGGTGCGGGGGTTTTGCTTGCGCATGGTGGCGAGCATATGCTTGGGAACGGCGTGGACCATGCAACTGCCGATGGTCACGCTCGCGGCGGCCTTGGCCGCGTCACTGCCGTTTTTGGTCGCGTAGCTGTGACGGAAACGCTTGAGCATGGCGATATCGTTGCCGCCGTCGCCGTAGACCGCGACCTCGTCCTCGGCAATACCGTAGTAGCCCGCCAGCCACGCCACGCTCTCGCCCTTGTTGCACGCCACGTCCGTGATCTCGAACATCACCGGATCGAACGGCGCGTTGACCACGCGGTCCGATCGCTTAGCCAAATATGCCTTAAGGTCGCGCTCCAGCTCGGGCGAGGTCACGCGGCAGTTGATTTTGCACACGTCATGACGCAGGATGTCACCGATCGACTGGTCGAAATACTGTTCCTCGTGATACCCGCCACGTGCACGCATGCCGCGCATCACGATGCGCTTGATAGGACTGTCCTTTTTAAAGCCCGCCTGGTGCATCTCGAACGAACCGCTCGAGAACATGCCGTCGGGCGTGGAGCAGTCGAAGCAAATGTCCGGGAACGCTTTGAGCAGCTCCTCGGTAACCTGCGGGTCGATGGTCCAGGTCTTGAGCACCTCACCATGGCTGTCGCGCACGATGGATCCGTTGGAGCAGCAGGCGTCGAGTGCCAGACCTGTGAAGCCATGCTCGCCGATCGGCAGCGTCGAGCGTCCGGTCGCGGGAACCACATGCAGCCCGGCTTCGGTCAGCTCGCGAATGGCGCGGCGGATGGTTCCGTCGGCCTCGTGTAGGGCATTCAGCAGCGTTCCGTCTAAGTCACTCGCAAACATCTTGATCATGGGCATGCCTCTCCTTCGTCTGCACGATATTGTAGACGAGAACGGGCGCATCCCAAGAGAGGCACGCCCGTCAGGCGAAAGATTGTCCTACACCGCGGCGGGGCCGTGTTCGCCGGTACGGATGCGGATGACCTCCTCGACCGGCTCGACCCAAATCTTGCCGTCTCCAACAGTGCCGCAATCTTGGAAACGGCGCGGCAACGGACGCGAAACGAACGGGAAATGCGCGAGCAAGGGAGCCGTGAGCGTGCCCGTCCCGGCTAGCGGCGGAACAGCTCGCGGGCACGGTCACGGAGGTCGGTAGCTCGGATGACGCCCTCGTAGCGGTTGATGCGCAAGCGCGGGAAGGCATTGAAGAAGCGCAGGTCGCGTCGGCTGAGCGACACGCTTGGCACCGGACGGCTCATGCGCTTGCCGGCAAGGTGACGACTGAGCGACGGACGCGGCATGTTCGGCGCGGCATCGGCCACGCGGCGGGCGGCAAGCGCCAGGCCGCGAGCACCATCCGCGATAAACGTCGGCATCGAAGCCTTCTCGCGCAGGGCATCGAGCGCGGCGTCACCTAGCTCGGCCAGCCACGCGTTAACGGCACGGCTACGGATGTGCGTCTGTGCCACCGAGTCAATCGTAGAATCGGGAATACGTTCGAGCATTGAGTCCGAGGCATCGGCAAGCGACTCATTGATGCGGTCGGCAAGGTCGGCCCGGACGCGCTCCAGCTGATCAGACAGACGCCGCCAGCTCGCCAACGAGCACACCGCGTCGACCATCATCGCGACCGCGACGATAAAGGCGGACAGCCGCACAATCAGCACCGGCAGATGGCCAAGCAGCCCCAGCAATGCCGGCTCCACTAAACGGCAAATACACAACGCACCCAAGCCAAACGCGCAAGCCCAGTACAGACAGATGCGTCCGTGCAAGTTAAACGGCAGGTGCGAGTAATCCCAAAAGCGAGCGCCCGTTGTTTTTTCCAACAGCACGCCTACGCTGTACTCAATCACGCTGCATACGAGCGCTGCAGCGACAAACTGGCTCGAGGCATCCGGAATCCCACGCAACAGCAGCCAGCAGGCAATGCCGCCCGCGCCATAGATGGGGCAGCACGGCCCAAGCAAAAAGCCACTGTTGGCAAATCGTCCGTGATTGAGCATGGCGCATACTGTCGACTCCCATGCCCAACCGCAAAACCCGTAAAAGGCAAACGAGAGCACCAGTGCCGAGAGTGGGCAGGCGGCAAGCGTCGCGCCGCCAAACGCCATATCAATCGCGGTCCCCACCGTCTACCCTCTCCTCTTTTCGCTCGATTCGCCACTCACGTCATCGTCCGCCTCGTCCTTGCGCCGCAGACGACCGGCGACCGTCTCGCGCAGAGCGCACCATTTATCTGCCAGGCATACAATCCAAGCCTCACGACACGTCGGCGGCACTGGCACCAGCGGAAACATATGCCGCACGATAATATTCCGTTCGCGCGGCGTCAGCTCAAAATCTTCCTCCGCACGTGCCAGGGCAAAAAACGGGTGGCGAAAGCCATGCAGCCGATGGCTTGGGTCGGGATCGTGCCAGTCATAGAGAAAGTAATCGTGCAGCAGGGCCCCGCGCAACAACGAAGCACGGTCGACCGAAATGCCGGCACGGCCCAAGCGCTCGGCAAAGGACAGGCTCGCCCGCGCTACCGAAGTCACATGTGCATAGACCGTCACGTCGCCATGCTGGATAAACTCGTGCGTCAGGTCCAAGCGGCCCGCCTGGGCCAGCTGGCGGGCGGCATAGTCGACCTCGTGCGCGATTTTCTCGCCACGAACGGTATCGGACATGCTGCCTCCTTCCAGCGACTCACGGCGACAAGCCACGGCCTGTGCACAATCGATAAAAACATCATGGAACATATCAGTATGGCATCGGACAAAACGTTTTGCCCCACCAGTTGGCGAATTACCGCGCCGCCGTCACATATCAAACGCCAAAATGTGCGAGACTGTCTTGTGCAATTGTGCCGGCCGAGGGAGTGCCGGCGCACGATTCGCATGGAGTAACCCACAACGATGCTGCTTACGCAAACGACAACGCCCGAGGACGTCAAGGCTCTTAATCGCGACGAGCTCCCGCAGCTCTGCGACGAGATTCGCCACGCCATCCTCGAAAGCTCCGCCGCCGTCGGCGGGCACGTTGCCCCCAACCTGGGCGTCGTTGAACTTACGGTTGCGCTTCATCGCGTGTTTAACTCCCCCATCGACAAGATTGTCTTTGACGTTTCGCACCAGACCTACGCCCACAAGGCGCTGACGGGGCGCGCGTACACCTATATCGATCCGGAGCGTTATGGTGAGGCTTCTGGGTTTGCCAATCCCGACGAGTCCGAGCACGACCTGTTCGCCATGGGCCATACCTCCACGTCGGTGAGCCTGGGCTGCGGCCTGGCGCACGCTCGTGACCTGGCGGGCGATGCGTACAGCGTCATTACCGTTATTGGCGACGGCTCGCTTTCGGGCGGCCTGGCGTTTGAGGGCTTTAACAATGCCGCCGAGCTCGATAGCAACCTGATCATCATCGTCAACGATAACGACCAGTCCATCGCCGAAAACCACGGTGGCCTCTATCGCAATTTGGCCGAGCTGCGCGCCAGCAACGGCACCTGTGAGCGCAACGTTTTCCGCGCGATAGGGCTCGACTACCGCTATCTGGACGCCGGTAACGATGTGTTGGCCCTCGTCGACGCGCTGCAGGAACTACACAATATCGATCATCCCATCGTGCTGCACGTCTCCACCGCCAAGGGCAAGGGCTTTGAGCCAGCCCAGAGCGACCCCGAGCGCTGGCACCATGTGGGTCCGTTTGATATGGCGACTGGCCGCAAGCTCTGCCCGGGCCATCCGAGCGAGCCCGCACCGCGCACCTATGCCGACATTACGGGCGAGGCACTCAGTGCCGCCATCGAGCGCGATCCGCAGGTCGTTGGCATCACGGCCGCCACGCCCTACATCATGGGCTTTACACCCGAGCTTCGCGCTGCCGCTGGCAAACAGTTCGTCGATGTGGGCATTGCCGAAGAGCACGCCGTGACCTTTGCCACCGCGCTTGCGCGCTCGGGCGCTAAGCCGGTCTTTGGCGTGTACGGTACGTTCCTGCAGCGCGCCTACGACGAACTGTGGCACGACCTGTGCCTCAACGACGCCCCCGCAACCATCCTAGTGTTTGGCGCGTCGATCTTTGGCACCACGTCCGAGACGCACCTTTCGTTCTTTGATATTTCCATGCTGGGCGGTCTTCCCAACATGCACTACTTGGCGCCGGCCTGCATGGAGGAATATCTGTCCATGCTGAACTGGTCGCTCGATCACCGCGAGCATCCCGTGGCGATCCGCGTACCGGGCATCGGCCTGGTAAGCCGCCCCGACTTGGCGCCCGCCGAGGGCGACGATTACGGCGTCGCGCGCTACAACGTCGTGCGCCAGGGCCGCGACGTTGCCGTGCTCGCGCTTGGCGATTTCTTTGAGCTGGGCGAGCGCGTGGCAAATCGCTTGGCTGCCGAGTACGGCATCGAGGCCACGCTCGTCAACCCGCGCTTTGCAACCGAGCTCGACCGCGAGTTCCTCGACAGCCTTGCCGCCGAGCACCGCGTTGTCGTCACCCTCGAGGACGGCATCTTGGACGGTGGCTGGGGCGAGCGCGTGGCATGTTATCTGGCATGCACGCCGTTGCGCACGCGCACCTTCGGCATCGCCAAGGGCTTCCCCGACCGCTACGACCCCAACGAGCTGCTCGCTCAGAACGGCATGACGGTCGAGAATATGGCTGCCGAAGCCGTACGCTTGCTGAACGAGTAAGAAAACCTCCGCAAGGAAAGCACCCCTGCGGAGGTTTTTATTTTCGCGACGCGATTATCTTAACCTGTAACATCTATGGCCCGAATTTCCGTCTAACTGTTACAGATCGAGATAAGACATCTTAGTCCCAGACCTTTGTCTCAATCTGTAACAGATAGGGACCTTTTGGCCGTCCAGATGTTACAGATTGAGACATTCGAATTCCCCTGAAGAGAAAATCTCGATCTGTAACAGGTAGAACCCATTTCCTCGTCTAACTGTTACAGATTGAGACAAAGCAGCGAGACAGGCCACCACATCTGCAAGAACCACCACAAAGGCGCCCGTCCCCTTTGTGGTGGTTTTAAGTCATGGTCGGCGCGAAAAACGAATAACCGTTCATACGCGATCTCCTTACTTATATATGCGTCACGTTGCCGCCATTATAGCGACCGCCGCGAGCGACCACGCCGTCCGCAAAACGCTATCTCAGCTGTAATAATCGACGTTTGCCCAGATAAAACCTGCCAAAATAAACCTGTCCCTTTTTGGTAGGTAGAATTACCCATAAGGTAAGTATGTTTCTGAGTTATTTCGTGTTGACCCATTTGAGCGCGATAGGGTATAACTCTACTCAACCGCTAGGGATTTTATTGAGAAAGGTGTTCTACCATGAGCAAGAACCTCTCCCAGCAGGTCGTTCTCGACCGCCGCGGCTTCGTTGCCGCCACCTTCGCAACCGTCGCCGGCCTTGGTCTTGCCGGCTGCTCTGACACCAGCGCCGAGGCCGACAAGGGTTCCGCCGCCGGTTCCTCCAAGAGCTCCGAGGATACCGTGGTTTCCGCCACGCTCGATGCCAAGGCATTCGACAAGCTCGTCAACGACGGCCCCAAGGCCGATGACGACACCATCGCCGCCAGCACCTGGGCGACGGCCGTCAAGGACGCCGGCGTCTTTAAGATCGGTGGCGTTCAGACCTCCACGCTCTTCTCCCTCCTCAACGAGAAAGACGGTCAGACCCGCGGCTTCGATGCCGGTATCGCACAACTCCTGTCCAACTACATTCTGGGCGAGAACAAGGTCGAGATCACCCAGGTGACCTCGGACACGCGCGAGTCGGTCCTGCAGAACGGCCAGGTCGACGCTGTCTTTGCCACCTACACCATCACCGACGAGCGCAAGAAGCTTGTCTCCTTTGCCGGTCCCTATTACTACACGCAGCAGGCCATCCTGGTGCTTGCCGATAACGACGACATCAAGAGCGTCGACGACCTGGCCGACAAGAACGTCGCCGTCCAGTCCGGCTCCAACGGCCCCGCCATCCTGGAGGAGTTCGCCCCCAAGGCCAGCCAGCAGGAGTTCAAGACCGACGAGGAGGCCCGCCAGGCACTCCAGCAGGGCCGCGTTGACGCCTACGTCATCGATAACAACATGCAGCAGAGCGCCCTGGTCCGCGAGCCCGGTAAGTACAAGATCGCCGGCAAGCCCTTCGGCAGCAAGGAGCCCTATGGCATCGGTCTGCCGCTCGATTCCGACGGCGTCGCCTTTGTCAACGACTTCCTTAAGAAGATCGAGGACGACGGCACCTGGACCGAGCTGTGGCAGATCTGCATTGGCGACCGCACGGGCGACACCAATGTTCCCGAGCTGCCCGAGATCGGTGCCTAGGCAGCGAACCTGGTAACGACCGCAACGAAACCATGTGGAAACGCATGATGCGCTTTATTGCGGTAAACTGTTTCCTCACTGAGTTGTCGGGGCTTCCGTACACACGGGAGCCCCTTTCCTTATCGGCGGGAGGTCCGCATGAGTCTCTCCGAGCTCTGGTCGCTCTATGGCCAGAACTATATCGACGCGCTGCTCGCAACCTGGGGCATGACGCTTGAGTCGTTTGCCATCGCCATGGTGCTGGCCGTCGCCGTCACCGTGATGCGCGTGTCGCTGCTCAAGCCGCTGCGCGTCTTTGGCGACCTGTATGTCCAGGTCTTCCGTAACATCCCCGGCATCGCGCTGCTCATCATCGTCGTCTATGCGCTGCCGCCGCTCAAGGTCGTCCTGCCCTACCGCACCTGCGTTATCGTCGCCACGGTCCTTTTGGGCTCGGCCTTTGGCTCCGAGAACTTTATGAGCGGCATCAACACCGTCGGCGTCGGCCAGGTGGAAGCCGCACGTTCGCTCGGCATGAGCTTCAGCCGCATCCTCGCCAAGATCGTGATTCCGCAGGCGCTGCGCTCGAGCGTACTGCCCATGACCAACCTCTTTATCGCCGTCATGCTCACCACTGCGCTCGGCAGTCAGGTGCCGCTTAAACCGCAGGAGCTCACCGGCGTGGTGAGCTACATCAACACGCGCTCGCTCGGCGGCGTCGCCGCGTTCTTTATCTCGGCGCTCGGCTACCTGGGCACGGCCTTTGTGGTAAGCCACATTGGCAACTATATCGATAAGAAGGTGAGGATCCTCCGATGAGCAAGCATTCCTCCCCTGCGCTCACCATGCGCGATGCGCTCTACGAGGCTCCCGGCCCCAAGATGCGCGCCAAGATTCGCATCGGCACCGCCATCTCGCTTGTTGCCGTCGCCGCGCTCGTCGTCCTCGTGTTGCAGCGCTTTTATGTGACCGGCCAGCTTTCGGTCCACTATTGGTATTTCTTTACGCACCTCACCACCTGGAAGTTCCTGCTTGCCGGCTTTGAGGGCACCGTTAAAGTCGCACTCACCGCTGGCGCCATCGCGCTGGTGCTGGGCTTAGCCCTTATGCTCGGCCGCACCAGCGACATTAAGCCGCTGCAGCTGGTCTGCCGCGTGCTCACCGATTTCTTCCGCGGCGTGCCGAGCCTGCTGTTCATCTACTTCTTCTTTTTGGTGCTGCCCCAGTACAAAATTGCGCTGCCGTCGTTTTGGATGCTCACGCTTCCCGTCGCGCTCGCTGCAGCTGGCGTACTCGCCGAGATCTTTCGCGCCGGCGTCAACGCCGTACCGCGCGGCCAGGTCGAAGCCGCCCAGGCACTCGGTCTCTCCAAGGCTAAAATCACCTTTAAAATCGTGTTGCCGCAGGCGATTCGGTTTATTATTCCGTCGTTGATTTCGCAGCTCGTGGTCGTAGTCAAAGACACCACCGTCGCCTATGTGGTGAGCTACCCCGACCTCATGCAAAATGCCCGCGTGCTCATCACCAACTACGACGCCCTCGTATCGGTCTACCTGGTGATCGCAGTCATCTACATCCTCATCAACGTCGCGATCAACAAGGCCGCCGTCTACGTTTCGCACAAGACCGGCGCGACCATCATCCGCTAACGCTTTACCATTTCTAGTCATAAGGAGCCGAGCACCATGGCACAGAGCACCTCTTCCACCGGCAATCAGCCGCTGATCGAGCTCAGACACGTCGATAAGCACTATGGCGATCTACACGTCCTCAACGACATCAATCTCTCGGTCGACCGCGGCGAGGTCGTCGTTGTGATCGGTCCCTCGGGCTCGGGCAAGTCGACCATGTGCCGTACCATCAACCGCCTGGAAACCATCGACTCGGGCGAGATCCTCATCGAGGGCGAGC
The DNA here is from genome assembly GCF_039836695.1 of Collinsella aerofaciens. Taxonomy (GTDB): domain Bacteria; phylum Actinomycetota; class Coriobacteriia; order Coriobacteriales; family Coriobacteriaceae; genus Collinsella; species Collinsella aerofaciens_BD. The sequence continues at coordinate 17,374 of NZ_JBDPAC010000011.1, forward strand.
CCCTGCCGCAAGAAGGCAAGGATCTTGCCCGCATGCGCGCTGAGCTGGGCATGGTGTTCCAACAGTTCAACCTGTTTGCGCATATGACTGTACTGCAGAACGTCATGCTGGGGCCGGTCGACGTGTTGGGCGTGTCCAAGGAGGAGGCTCGTGAGCGCGCCATGGACCTGCTGAGCCGCGTAGGCGTTGCCGAGCAGGCCGATAAGGTGCCCGCACAGCTCTCGGGCGGCCAGCAGCAGCGCGTGGCCATCGCCCGCTCGCTTGCCATGCAACCCAAGGCCATGCTCTTTGACGAGCCCACAAGCGCCCTTGACCCCGAGATGATCAACGAGGTGCTCGAGGTCATGGTCCGTCTGGCCCAGCAGGGCATGACGATGATCGTCATCACGCACGAGATGAACTTTGCCCGCCGCGTGGCCGACCGCGTCGTGTTTATGGCCGACGGCCAGATCGTAGAAACCGGCACGCCCGACGAGTTCTTCGACCACCCCCAGACCAAGCGCGCCCAGGACTTCCTCAACTCCATCAAGGGCCACTAACCCAATTGCCACGCGGGCAAATTCATCAGTAACGTTTGCCCCGCGCCACCCCTGTGCCATGTCCACCCGGATTCGAAAGCCGTAACCATGATCGGAACCCGCACCTCATCGTCCTACACCCCGTATGTCGACGTCGCCCCCGCCGACCGTCCGCTCATCCTCGTCGCGCCGCGCTGGGAAGAGGCAAAGCCGTTTTTGAGCGAGACGCTCTCCCCCAACGAGGAAATCGCAAGTGTCTTTGTCGATGCCATCCTTGCCGCCGGCGGCCTGCCGCTGCAGATGTCCATCACCGAGGACATTGAGGTCATCCGTCATTACGTCGATATCGCCGACGGCGTCGCCATTCCCGGCGGCCCCGATGTCAATCCCAAACGTTGGGGCGATGATCGACCCTACGACCCCACCCTCTGCTGCGAAATCCGCGATAGCTTTGAGTTTAAGCTGGTCGACGAGGTACTCCGCGCTAAAAAGCCGCTCTTTACCACCTGCCGCGGCACGCAGCTGCTCAACGTCGCCACCGGCGGCACCCTGTGCATGGACGTGCCGAGCCTGGGCGCGCGCGAGGGTCGCACGCAGTGGCGCCACACCCACGTGCTCAACGACCCCGTGCACCCTGTCGAGGTCATGCCGGGCTCGCTGCTGGAGCGCGCGGTTGGCGGGCACAGGCTAATCCAGACCAACTCCGCACACCACTGCTGCGTCGACCGTCTGGGTAAAAGCACGCGCTTGGTCGCCAAAGCAACCGACGGCGTTCCCGAGTGCATCGAAGTCGAAGGCCAGCCGTTCTGCCTGGGCGTACAATGGCACCCTGAGTACACGTGGAAGACGCTCGAGACCGACTTTAACCTGTGGAAGTCGTTTGTCGAGGCTGCTGCCAAGGTAAAGCAGACCCGCTAGTTCGCGAATCACACAGGCTTAAACCTTCCATGCCAGTGGGGCGGACACCAGCCACGGTGCCCGCCCCACTGTATTTGGTATGCTCGGTATGGTTATCCCTCACAAACAATCAAAGAAATCTCGACCGCAATCGGTCTACGGTAAAGCAAATGGTAAAAACGCTTGCTACGTTAATTAGGCAGTCAATTAGAATCGAAATGCATTGACTATTCCCCAACGGGGTCACGCCACAAATCCACATGAGCATCGAGGACGGAAGCGGAAGCATGGAATTGGCCCCGAGCTGTATATAGATCGCTACAACGTTGACAAGCAGCAGCATACCAATCGGGCCGAAGCCGGACCCAAAATAGGAAATAGCGATCACGCAAGAGACCACGTATGCAAGGCAGACGACACTCGCCAGAAGAAGTCGATAGCAAAAAAAATTTAGGTTGAAATACTGCTGAGCATCCAAAACGATTACGCAGTTAAGACAGTACAAAACGACACTCGATAGGATAAACGCGCCCAAAAGGGCAAAAGAAGACAGCACCACTCGTGCAACGATAGCGCACACACGCTTCCCTCCCCGAGCCTCCGACAACCCCCACGGTTCCCCAATAAAGCCCGAACTGACAAAGCGCGGCACAATGCAAGCCGCGATGAACGGAAAAAACAATGTATGAGCCAACGGGGCTACGTTGAACAGCAGACCGCGGAAAACCTCTGCATTACCAAATAGAAGGACATCCTCTGCCGATAGCCGAAGTGTCGGGTCTGGGAAAAAGCCCAAGAAACTGTTCTCACGGAGGCTACAGAACCACATCGGGAAAGAATTTAGCTGCAATACCACCATGCACGCATAAATTACCAGGATTAAGGCGTACGTCCATTTGCTCACATGCCTCAATTCTGAATGAAGGAATCTTCTAGTCTGACGAGCCATTGACACACCCCCAGCACGAAAGCTCACGAGAGCGTAAATCAATACCGATAGACAGCTGGCTGCCGTGCCATATCCCAGAAGCGTCAGCTGCCCCATATCGCTATACCCAAGGGCACATCCGACTCCAAGGTACGGCCCCGGAAGAAAGAAGATCCACCGCAAGGACGGTATGGGCGTCTGAAGGTAAGTTCCGTAGAGCGTCAAGCTCATGACAAATCCGATTATTACCACAGCCCCGCTAAATACGGCGCTGCCTGTAATCCGATAGATGGTCGTCGTCTCCAACGCAACCGATATCACCAATACAGCGTTGACTATCATTGCAGGCAAAAACGCAGTTAGCATATCGTGCGAGAGGTTATGCCCTCCACGTATTATGGCTATTGCAAAAAGAAGAAGGCAAAGCGCACTATATGCTACGCCAATTATTAAAGCAAACGAAAGCACATGTGCTAGGACCCCATTAAAGCGGGTAAGACCTCTTGCTGAAGAAATTCGGTGTCCCTCTTCATAGCCGCGCTCCTGTAAATTCGCCAGGCAAACGATGAGCGGAACGAACAGGGAGGTGCCGGCAAAAGCACTGCGCACAAGGGACTCATCGGGTGCAGAAGGATCGATTACATTCCAGCAGAAACCAATATCCTCCCCAAAAACGCTATTGCCAAAGGCGAGCAACGTTGTTCCGTTTTTTAGAAAGACACCGAAAAGAAGGCCGAACGCCAGCATAAGCGTAAGACCAAACTTCGCCGGAAACATCCTGTGCAAACGCATCATATCTGCCTTTATGGGATGGATCGCCCGCTTCATAGCGAGACCGCCTTCATCAAGCGCCTGTAATACTCTTTTAGGGACGATGCCTCATCCCTTATGATGTCCATCGGTTCCTTTTTCAGCAGTTCGCCGTCATGGATAAACACGCAACTTGTTGCAACTGATGCCAACTCATCCAAATCATGGCTAGAGATGAGCATGGTCTTACCCTGTTCTCGATTCAATCGACCGATAAGGGCCCATATACTCTCGATGCCCAGCGGGTCCAACCCGTTTGCTGGCTCATCAAAAATAAGCAGATCAGTGTCACCCAACAAAGCTGTAGCTATATCCAGCCGCCGTTTCATTCCCAGAGAAAAACTGCTCACGCTCTTTTTCTCTACGACGTCCAGCCCGACTAGGCTCAAAACGCGAGGAATCTCACGATTCGCATCAAGCCCCCATTCCAAACATCGGATTTGGAGATTCTCAACCGCACTGAGGGATTGGTATGCTCCGCTGGAATCTGGCACATAGCCGACACGCGTCCGCATCAGGCCAAGCTCTCTTTTTGATTTGCCTCCAAAGAGCTCCACGCTCCCCGAAGATGGCTCGCAGAGGCCCAGCACTATTTTAATAAGCGTGCTTTTACCCGCCCCGTTTGCACCAACAAGGGCACAGAGCTCAGACTGATGCACCTCGAAGGAAACGTCATGCAAAACGCGCCGTTTCCCGTAGCGTTTTGAAACTTTTGATAGCTTTATCGCTGATGCGTCCATTGGACCCCCGTTCTGCTTGATAGAAAAACCGCTCATATCGTTCCTTCTTTCCTTTATCGTTTTCCATGGTTGTTATTGTTTTTCGATAACTCATATTTGTCAAGATAGTCTAAAAGAAGGGACCCGTGTTAGACACGGGTCCCTTCACGCTGATACTTCGTTTTAGCTGTTCGTCTTATGCTACTCGTCGCTCAAATCGACAGCAAAGACTGATGTCGGAAGCGACGCCTCGTTGCCTCCGCCATCCCGCATCTGTCTCACGACATTTTTTGCGCGCTCGACAATAAGCTCCTCAAGCTCTTTCTCGCTCACGCGCTGAATAATATCTCCCGGTTGACAATCAAGCTCATCACAGATATCAAGAAGCGTCTTTAGGCGAATAGCTTTTATCTTTCCGTTTCTAAGCTTTGAAATATTAGCCGGAGTATGCCCCGTCGCCCGAATCAGATCAGCGCTGGTCTTTCCGGTCTTAAGCAGCTGCGTCTCAAGCTCGATGATGAGATAGCTCATGTTTCCTCCTACACAAGCTCGTCAGACTGCTCTTGGAGCAGCGAGGCATAACTCCAGATCGCCGAGATAAACAAACAGACAACTGCGCCGATAAACGACCCTGTATCAAAGGTAGCGCCTTGGCAAATCTCAATAACGAAGGAATGAGGCACGATGTAAAGCTCCAGCCCACCAATGGCGAGATTGACCGATCCATAGGCACCAACAAGCGAAACCGCGGCGTTAACAGCAAAGGCCAGCGCGAGAACACGGATAAGCCGCACATGCGTCTTGGTAAAGGGCGAGACGCCTCGCGAGATGTTACGGCTGATCCCGCACAGAACGACAAGCGAAATACCCACGACGAGTGCCAGGCACAGTCCGCTTGGGATAACGATGCACCCGCCATCGAGAAGTGTCACGACACCGAAAGCATCGACAGAAGCAACGTTTGCAACCGCATACCAGATCACGTAAACAACCAGCGCGGCAAAAGCGACGAGCATCCCTGCAAAAACGGCTGCCATGCAAAAACCAAGCTTCCTGATTTTTTCGCCCGCCTTGGCCATACGCTGAACGCTGTTGGACATACACTCACCCTCATCGACTCTATCGTTATTCGAACAGTTTATCGAACAACGATATGGATTGCATGCGGAAAGCCCCGACAGTGTGCATAGGCAATTCACTAATCAGAAGGGGTGAGCGTGGATTTTTGGACACGTATCGAACGAGAATGGATAATCTCCCACCTTGAGGCCGCCACCGGGCCTAAAAGGGGAGATTATCCACTCTCATAGTCATCAAAGCACGCAAGCTCTTATTCAGCCGCTTCGCGCAGGGCCGACATCGTTGTCGCATATTGCTGCTGCAACGCATGCATTCCCTCGCGAGCGCCGTCAACGGCATCGGCACCGCGCAGCGCTTCGGTCACCACGATCGCCGGCTCGTACAGATTATCGAATCCCAAGTTCTGGCTCACGCCCTTGAGCGTGTGCGCTGCCATAAACGCACCTTCGGCGTCTCCTGCCGCCATGGCGGCCTCCAGCTTGTCCATGCTCTCGTCATCCAAAAACTTGAGGGCAAAGCGGGCAAGCATTTCCTCGCCCATCAGCCGAGCGCACGCGTCATCATAATTAGCGCCGATCTTCTCATACGCCTCACGCATGGAAATCATGGATTAAAAACTCCTTTGTTCAAACTAAATCGTGGGAAACGCGACGACATCGGCGGGGCGTGCCAACGTCTCGGCAATACGGTCTTGCACCTCAAGCAGGCAGTCGAGCAACAGTGGGTTAAAGGTGCCGCACTTACCGTCCAGGATCATCTGGATCGCCTCCTTGTGCGGGATAGCGTCCTTGTACACGCGCACGCTCGTCAGCGCATCATACACGTCGGCCACCGAGACCACCTGCGCGGCAATGGGAATCTCGTCGCCCTTAAGGCCATCGGGATAGCCCTTGCCGTCCCAGCGCTCGTGATGCCAACGCGCAATCTGGTACGCATATTCCATAAGCGCATTGCCGACGTGATGGCGGCCCAGCTCAAGCAACATGTCGGCGCCCATCGTGGTATGCGTCTTCATAATCTCGAACTCCTCGGGCGTAAGGCGCCCGGGTTTGTTGAGAATCGCATCGTCAATCGACATCTTGCCGATATCGTGCAGCGCCGAAGCCAAGGCAATCGTGGAGCGTTCCTCATTGTCGAGGGAGATCGTGCCGCTACGCTGGACCAGACAGCCAAGCAGCAGCTCGGTCAGCTTCTCGATGTTCGTAACGTGCCTGCCGCTCTCGCCATTGCGAAGCTCCATGACGCCGGCCATGATGTCGATGAGCATGCGACTGTTCTTGACGCGCTCGTTGTACTGCTGGGACAGCAGGCTCGTCAGGCGGCGCTGCTTGGCGTATAGGCGGATGGTGTTGCTTACACGGCGGCGCACGACACGGGAGTCAAACGGGCGGTTGATATAGTCCGAGGCGCCCAGCTCGTACGCGCGCAGAACCATATCATCGGAATCTTCGCTCGAAATCATGATAAAAGGCAGATTGTCGATACCCGATCGGCGCGACAGATCGGCCAGCACCTCAAAGCCGCTTATGCCCGGCATGACAATATCCAGCAGCACGAGCGACAGCTCATCGCCATAGCGGTCGACCATGTCGAGCGCCGTACGACCGTTGGCGGCCTCGAGGATGCAGTACTCGTCCTTAAGCATCTCGTTGAGAATGGCTCGGTTCATCTCGGAGTCATCGACAATAAGCACCAAAGGCTTTTCGCTTTGGAAGGCTTCGATGGAATCGGCATCGGTCACGACCGTACCGGCTTTTGCCTTAGCGCGGCTCAATAACTGGACAGCGCGGCCAACGCCCTCATCGACCGTCTCGCCATGCATGCGAACGCCACCAACACATGCCGTCAAGCTCACGTACTCATGGCCCGGAACAATCGTGGCATGAACGGCATCGGACACCTGATGCAGGCGACGGGTGAAGTCATCGGAGGGAATATTGGGCATGACAACCACAAACTTGTCGCAGCCATAGCGTACGAGCTCGTCAGTCGAACGAATTCCGCTGCGTATGGCCGTCGCCACAGCACCGAGCGCAAGGTCGCCGGCATGACGGCCACACGTATCGTTGAAGACCCTAAAATCATCAAGGTCGATCACCGCAACGCCGGCATTCATGCGGGCGCTACGGAGCTTTTCCTCGTAATATCGGCGATTGCGCACACTCGTCAGCACGTCGGTGTAGACAAGGTCCTCTTCTGCAGTCTCTTGTTCATCGATCGGACGCACCATCAGCAGGACGTGAGGCTCGCCCTCGACCTTCAGAGGGCGTAGGCGGGCGCGGTACTCAACACCATCGTTGAGCAGTTGCTCCGACACCTCATCGGAATCTGCCAAGGCCTCAAGACTCGACTGACACAGACAAGGGCACCGATTGCCGGCGAGCAGGCAGTTAGGCTCGCTCTTAATCTGATCGGCCGACAGCAAACGCACCACGGGGTAGGTCTTCGCGACGCGGGCGACCTCAGCGGCAGCCTCCTCGTCGGTTAGATTGACCTCGTGATTTTTGAGCATATGGGGCCCTTTCGATAGTTTCGCATGGTAGCGGTGGGTTCCAAATGCTACAAGGGTAACACCTTGCCGATGCAGGCAAGCACGTGAATGCTGTTACATTTTTATGACCTGGCAAACGGCGGTGATGGAGCCGCGGGCGCGTGGTTATTGGCGCATTCGTTAACAATGACGAAACGCTAACAGCCCCTCTCCCCGCAGGTCATCGAGCGTGCTAACGCTCCAAGACATCGCGAACGGCGTTTGCCGCCGTAACGGGGCGATCGCGCAGACCGTTATGCGCGCCCGGGATCGTCACGAGGGGGCAATCGAGATATTCGGCAGCCGCTCGCGTACCAGCCTCGCGGGGCGTACCGACCGAGAGCTCGCCCAAAAACACGGCCGACACCGCCTTTGACGCGCGGGCGCGCTCCCAGTCGGGAGCATATGTCATATTCGTTCCATATTCGTTCGCCATAAAGCAACGACCATTGCGCAGGGCATGTTTGGCTTCCGCTTCGGTCGTCCCGGGAGCCTCGGGGTCCAAGTCGCCGAGGGCTCCCAAGAAAAGCCGGAGCGCCCTTGAAACCTTTCCAGCCGCAATCATATCGAGCAAAACCGGAGCTGCACCCATACCGACGCCTTCGGCCGACACAGCCGGCTCATGCAGAATCGCACGGGCGACGAGATGGGGTTCGGTGCGAAGAAGCTCCAGCGCCACCAACGTACCGGCGCTATGCGCAAGCACATTTGCCGGAGCGCCAACGTGTTCGATCACGGCTTGCAGGTCGGCGGCCTGAGCGGCAAGATCATAGCTGCCGTCTGCCGCATCGCTGCTGCCACCGCAGCCGCGGCGGTCGTAGGCAATTACGCGGTAGTTGCGGCTGAGCTCACAAGCGATACCGTCGAAAAATGTGCCGTCGACACAAGCGCCGTGCACGCACACCAAGGCAGGAGCATCAGGCGACACATCCGGGCCGGCATATTCGCGACAGGCAATCGTGGTGCCCGCATTCTCGACCGTAAAATCCATGTTGTGCCCCCATCATCAATGCTCATCCAGTTGCACGTCAGTGCGGTTGGATGGACCCGCATTGCCTTACACCTTGTTAACAGATTAACTTTACCCGACCCGAGGCTTTTCATGACACGGCATAATGAGCGACGTGAAAAAACGAAACTTGTAAAGCAAGAGCCCGCACCTTGCTTTGGAGCCGATGCTATGCTTAGGCACAATTGTCTTGAGGAGCATATGCCTATGTCTACGTTTTTGAATGCCAGCCCCATCTTTGGGCCCGTTCGCAGCCGTCGCCTTGGTCTCTCGCTCGGCGTCAACATGATGCCGGCCAGCGGCAAAATCTGCACGTTCGACTGCATTTACTGCGAAAACGGCCTCAACGCCGAGCGCCCCTGCCATGAGCCGTACAACACAGCCGCCGTGGTACTCGACGCGCTCGAGGCAAAGCTCCGCGAGATGGCAGCCGAGGGCGAGCTCCCCGATGTGATCACCTTCGCAGGCAACGGCGAGCCCACCGCCGCACCGGAGTTTCCGCAGGCCATCGCCGGCGCCGTCGCGCTGCGCGATCAGCTGGCCCCAAACTCCAAAATCGCCGTGCTCTCCAACGGTACGCGCGCCGACTGCCCCGAGGTGCACGATGCGCTCATGATGGTCGACGACAACATTCTTAAGCTCGATACGGTCGATCCGGCATTTATCCAGCTGCTCGACCAGCCTGTTGGCCCCTACGACGTCGAGCACCAGATTGAGACGTTCGCAAGCTTTGACGGTCACGTTATTATCCAGACGATCTTTTTGACCGGTGAGTATCTGGGCAAGCCCATCGACAACACCGGCGAGGAGTACGTTGCCCCCTGGCTCGCGGCGCTTGAGCGCATTCGCCCACAAGAAGCGACCATCTACACGGTGGCGCGCGAGACACCAATCGCCGGCCTTGCCAAAGCGGCGCCCGAGGCGCTCGACGCCATTGCCGCGCGCGTCCAAGCCCTCGGCGTTCCCTGCCAGGTGAGCTACTAGCAAAACCACGCAGCAGCCAGTGTCCGCCATCCCGCTCCATCAGTTGCGGTGATATAGTTCCTATTTATGCTGTTAAACCGCTTAAATCGGAACTATATCACCGCAACTTTTATGGACGCGTGGGTGGGCTATACTAGCTGCGGATGAAAGGAAGTTAGCCATGTATGACAAAGGACCCGTGCCCGGCCGCAACGACGCTTGCTGGTGCGGCAGCGGCAAGAAATACAAGAAATGCCACAGCGCCTTTGATGAGCGCCTCGAGCGCTTGTGGGAAGAGGGCTGGGAGGTTCTGCCCCGCACGCTCTACAAGACGCCCGCCGATATCGAGGGCATCAAGCGCTCGGCCGCCATCAACGTGGGCGTGCTCGATTGCGTAGGCGAGCACATCGCCGCGGGCATGACCACCAACCAGATCGACCAGATGATCTACGACTACACCGTCGAGCACGGCGGCACGCCGGCCGACCTCAACTACGAGGGCTACCCCAAGAGCGTGTGCACCTCGATCAACGACGTCGTCTGCCACGGTATCCCCTGCGATACGGATGTGCTGCACGAAGGCGACATCATCAACGTGGATTGCTCCACGATCTTGGACGGCTACTTTAGCGACTCGAGCCGCATGTTCTGCATCGGCGAGGTCTCTGCCGAGCGCCAACGCCTGGTCGACGTCACCCGCGCCAGCGTGGAGGCGGGTCTGGCGGCCGTCAAGCCATGGCTACCGCTGTCCGTTATGGCCGAGGCCGTGCAAAAGACCGTCGAGGACGCCGGCTTTAGCGTGGTGCGCGAGTACGGCGGACACGGCATTGGCAAGGAGTTCCACGAGGACCCGTTTGTGGGCTTTACCACCGAAGCACCCGATGTGGACACCATCATGGCCCCGGGCATGGTCTTTACCATCGAGCCCATGGTCAATGCCGGAGCGCCCGACATCAAGATCAGTAAGGGTGACGGCTGGTGCGTGCGCACCAAGGATGGCAGCGATTCGGCCCAGTGCGAGGTACAGCTCGTGGTGACAGAGGACGGCTACGAGCTGCTGAGCTGGTAGCCCGGCGTTTTTATAGCGTTTTGCCTGATACAACCTGCCAAAATAAACCTGTCCCTTTTTGGTAGGTCGAGCGGAAAGGACTGCTTGTGAACATCCTGGTTTTGCTGCCCGTCAACGACCGCCATCGCGCGATCCTCGAGTCGAGCGCTCCGGGCGAGGACTTTATCTACACGAGCGCCGACGCCATCACGCGCGAGCAGGTCGCCGATGCCGACGTGATCTTGGGCAACATCGACCCTGACATGCTCACAGCATGCGAGCATCTCCAGCTGTTGCAACTGCAGACCGCGGGCTATGACGATTACTTGGCCGCCGGCACCGTGCCAGCCGACGCTAAGCTTTCCTGCTCGGTGGGCGCCTACGGCCAGGCTGTGAGCGAGCACATGTTTGCCATGGTCCTTTCCATGATGAAGCGCCTGCCCGGCTATCACGACTTGCAGCGCGAGCATCGCTGGGAGGATTTGGGGCCGGTCACCTCGCTCAAAAGCGCCAATGTGCTGGTGCTGGGCGCGGGCGATATCGGCGGCCACTTCGCCACGCTCTGCCGCGGCATGGGCGCGCACGTCCGCGGCATCAAGCGCCATCCGCTCGTCTACCCCATTGTGTTTGAGGACATGGACGGAATGGACGCCCTATCCGAGCGCCTGGCCGAGGCTGACATCGTCGCATCCTTTATGCCCAGCACACCCGAGACCCGCGGCCTGGCGAACGCCGAGTTCTTCGCCGCGATGAAACCGGGCGCCTTCTTTGCCAACGGCGGCCGCGGCGACCTTGTGGTCGCCGACGACTTGGTTGCCGCCCTGGAGTCGGGACATCTCGCCGGCGCCGCGGTCGACGTCACCGACCCCGAACCGTTGCCTGAAACAAGCCCACTGTGGGATGCGCCCAACATGCTCATCACGCCACACGTCTCCGGCTGGTTCCACCTAGCCGCCACGCTCAACAACGTGGTCGACATCGCCGCGGAAAATCTTCGCCATCTGCAAGCCGGCGAAACCCTGCGCTGCTGGATCGAACATTAAGAATTACGCCGTTTTACAAACGGCGTAATGAGCCGACGCTGCGAGCCCGCCGTTTGGCCAATCTGCCGTTCAATTTTAAAGGCGCGACCAGAAGGTCAGCGCCTTTTCATTTCACGGCACCTTGGCTCAAACGGCGGGCTCTCGCTGACTTTTATTCGACCTGCGGGATCTGACTAGCGCAGGCTCTGCCTATGAAGTCCTAGCAGTTCCGTCTTGTCGTTGGCGTTGAAGCATTTGCCCAGATAAAACCTGCCAAAATTGTCATCTCATCTTGGTCGATTTTAGAGCTCCACGCTTTCGGCGCCGTTGATGGTTAGGTTTCGCTCGTAGAAGGCCGTGAGGGCGCGGATGGCACACATCACGTCGCGCACGCCGCCGGTCTCGTAGCTCGAGTGCATGGCAAGCTGCGGCAGGCCCACGTCAACGGCATGCATGCTCGCCTGCATGTTCGACAGGTTGCCCAGGGTCGAACCGCCCGCCATATCGCTCTTGTTGGCGAAGGCCTGCGTGGGCACGTCGGCGTCATCGCAGATGGCTTGGAACACCGCGCGGCTAAAGGCATCGGTGCAGTAGTGCTGGTTGGCGGCTTCCTTGATGACAATACCGCCGTTGAGTACGACCTGGTTGCGGGCATCGCACTTCTCGGCATGGTTGGGGTGCACAGCATGCGCGTTGTCGCAGCTCACAAGCATCGAGGCGGCAAGCGCGCGATGGTACGACTCGTCATCGAAGCCCAGCGACCCGTTGATGCGTCGCAACGCGTCGGCCAAGAAGGTCGACATGGCGCCCTGCTTGGTCTCGGAGCCAACCTCCTCGTTATCAAAGCAGCAAAAGACCGAGACGTCGTGCGCGTTCTCGGTGCCCAAAAATGCCTGTAGCGAGGTATAGGCGCAAGCCAGGTCATCAAGCTTGGGCGTCGAGATAAACTCGTCGGCCCAGCCCCAAATGCGCGCATCCTGGCGGTTGACCAGGAACAAATCGCGGCCCAGAATTTGCTCGGGCTCAACGTCCAGCTCTTCGGCAATCAGGGCATCAAAATCTCCCTGCTTGAGTTCGCCGGCGCTGATGAGCGGGCACAGGTCGACGGCTCGGTTGGGAGCAAAGCTCTCGTTAACGCCACGGTTCATGTGGATGGCAAGGCTCGGGATGATGGCGACTTCGCGCTCGGTAGCGAGCAAACGACTCTCGATACGGTCGCCCTCGCGTACCAGCACGCGGCCCGCGAGTGCCAGCGGACGGTCGAACCAGGTGTAGTCGATCATGCCGCCGTAGGCCTCGGTGTTCAGGCGCAGCGTCTCGCCCGCGCCGTCGAGCTCGGGCACGGCCTTAACCTTAAACGTCGGCGAGTCGCTGTGCGACGCCGTCAGCTGAAAATGGTAGTCGCCGGCAACGCCGTCCTCGCCCCACGTAGCAGCCAGGTCCTCGCCCACCTTAAAGGCGATAACGCTCGAGGTGTTGCGCTGCGTGTAATAACGCCCGCCCGGCTCGATGTCCCACGCCGCGTTCTCGGACAGGTAGGTAAAGCCCGCCTCGTCGAGCTCGGCCATAATGGTCGCCGCCGTATGGAACATGCTGGGGCATGCCTCGATAAAGTCGATAAGGTCGTTGGCGGCCTCGATATCATCGGCCGTCACATGCGCGCGCTCGGGCGTTTCCTGATCCGTCATGCTCTCCCCTTTCGCTGGGTTGATGGTCCCTTCCAGCATACCCCGCCGCGCCAGCGCTGCACTCTTCATTCCGTGTTTAATCCCGCACCGCTCACCAAGTTGAGCCATCATGCCCGTGCACCTTTTGCGACAATTACGCTAACAGGACGAGAGGAGCCGCCATGAAGCCACGTAACATTGCCATCGCCTGCGGTGTCGCGGGAGTCGCCGTCGGCCTTGCCGCTGCCACCGGTATCGTTTATCACAAGCAAATCAAGTCCGCCGCGTCGCTCAAGCGCTTGACCGGCTACGCGGATGGCTATGACCTGTACGCAATCGACATCGCCTACGACTACGATCTTGATCGCATCATCGCCGCTGGCGTGCGCGACGACCAGGCCTACATCGATGCCGTGGTGGCGCAGGTGCTGCCCGGTGTGCCGGTACATGTCCAGGCGCCCCAGTTTGCCTGCAGCGCTTTTGTCGCCGTAGATGCCGAAGGCCGCGTGCGCACCGGTCGCAATTACGACTTTAAGGACGACACCTCGGCGCTGCTGGTGCGCAATCACCCACGCAACGGCTATGCCTCCATCGGGTTTGCTGCCCTTAACAACCTGGGCGATAACACTCCGTTTGACTCCGTCGGCGGACGCGCCGCCGCACTCATGGGCCCGTTTGCCCAGCTCGACGGTGTTAACGAATGCGGCGTGTCCATTGCCGTACTCACTCTGGATTCCAAGCCCTGTGACCAGGACACGCAACGCCCCGTCATCAATACCTCGCTCGCCATCCGTCTGGTGCTCGACCGTGCCGCCACCACGCAAGAAGCTGTCGACCTGCTTTCCGCCCACGACATGCACGCCATGGCAGGACGCGATTACCACTTCTTTATCAACGACGCCGCCGGTGACGCGCGCGTAGTAGAGTGGGACCCGCGCGATCCGGACCGCGCTTTCAAAGCGACTCCTGTACGCCAGGTTACGAACTTCTACGCCTGCTATGGCGACGAAGTGCTACCCAACCAAAAGAATGGCGAGCTGGGCCATGGTAAAGAGCGCGCCGTTGCAATCGCCGATGTCCTTGATACCCATGTCGGTGCCCAGGACGAAACGATTGTCTGGGAAGCCCTGCGTGCCGCAGCGCAAGAGCCCAATCCGGAAGACATCACCAGCAATACGCAATGGTCGGTCGTCTTTGACAATACCGAACCCGCCGCCGCCATTACGCTGCGCCGCCACTGGGGCGACGTCGACGCCTTCGCACTGTAAGGAGCCAGGCCCGTCGACCTTACGTTCCCTGACGTTGCTTACATTTCCATACGCTTGAGCTAACACGTTTACCCCCGTATCAACAGTGTGCGGGGGTAAACTTATGCGCATGTTATAACTTGCCCGGAAGGATTCATCATGCTCAGGATCGGTCTTCTTACCAGTGGCGGCGACTGCCAGGCGCTCAACGCCACCATGCGCGGCATCGTCAAAACGCTTATGACCAATAGCGAAGAGCCTATCGAGATTTATGGCTTTGAGGACGGCTATCAGGGCCTTATCTACAGCAGGTTCCGCGTCATGACGCCCGCCGATTTTAGCGGCATCCTCACCCGCGGCGGCACCATCCTGGGCACGAGCCGCACACCGTTCAAGCGTCTGGATACCCCCGAGGCCGATGGTGTCGAGAAGGTGCCGGCGATGGTCCACACCTATCATAAGCTGCAGCTCGACTGCCTGTTTATGCTGGGCGGTAACGGCTCCACCAAGACCGCCAACCGCCTGCGCGAAGAGGGCCTCAACGTTATCGCGCTGCCCAAGACCATCGATAACGACACCTGGGGCACCGAGCTGACGTTTGGCTTTACGAGCGCCATCGACGTCGCCACCAAGTGCATCGACGACATCCACACTACCGCCTCGAGTCACGGCCGCGTGTTTGTTATCGAGATCATGGGCCACAAGGTTGGCTGGATCCCGCTGTACGCCGGCGTCGCGGGCGGCGCGGATGTCATCTTGATTCCCGAGATTCCCTACGACATGGACCAGGTCATCAAGACCATTGAGCATCGCATGGAAACCGGCAGCCGCTTTACCATCGTGGCCGTCGCCGAGGGCGCTATCTCCAAGGAGGACGCGGCGCTGTCCAAGAAGGAGTACAAGAAGAAGCTCGCCGAGCGCACGAGCCCGTCGATTGTCTACGACATCGCCAAGGAGATTGAGGCCAAGACCGGTCGCGAGACCCGCGTCGCCATCCCCGGTCACACGCAGCGCGGCGGCCAGCCCGACGCCCAGGACCGCATCTTTGCGACCCAGTGCGGCGTCGAGGCCGCGCTTGGCTGCCTGCGCGGCGAGTTTGGCTACATGATTGCCCTGCGCGACGGCAAGATGTGCCACATGCCGCTCGAGGATGTCGCCGGCAAGCTCAAGTATGTCGACCCCCAGAGCGATCTGGTGCGTGAGGCCAAGGCGTTGGGCATCAGCTTCGGCGACGAATAGCCTCGGCTGGAACTGCTCTCATCGGAGGCCCCAGGGCTTACCTCCCAAATCGTCCTCGGACATGTCAGGATCCCGCCGTGCGCTTCGCGCGGCGGGATCCTTCCGTCCTGCGGAAAGATTTGGGAGGTAAGCCCTGGGGCCTCCTGCGGTAACTAAGGAGGCCATGGCTATTCGTCTTCTTGCTGCGGGTGCCTGGGGTAGGATGCGGCGTGCATTTTTGGGAGTATTCAGCAGCCGAGGGTGCCTGCATACTGGATTTTGGGCGAAAGGCAGGCACCATGAGCCGCATCCTGTAAAAAAACGAGCGGCTCTAGAGGCGTTGGGACTCAGAATCGGGGCTTTCAGCGCGGTTTTGTGCACCCGCCCCCGCGCCCGCGGACCCCGGGACGCTGAATACTCCGGAATTTGCACGGCGCCCCCTGGGGTACCTGTGGGCAAAAAGCAACCGCCCCGTCAAAGTATGCATTTGGCGGAGCGGTTTATGCAAAAATACTGCTGCGGGCGCGTCGGCAGCTCGCTAGAACTTGAATCCCAGGACAGGTTACTCGGCGCTCTTGAGGGCGCCGACCATGTCGATCTTGTTGAGGGTACGATTGGTGGCGAGGTTGACGATAAACGTAAAGCCAAAGGCCAGCAGCACGGCGAGCACGTAGCTCAGTGGCTCGACCTCGACGTCAAAGTACAGCGACGGCATCTGCAAAATGTAGGTAAAGCTCTCGGCCAGCAAGCCGCCCAGCGGCACGCCCAGCGCAGCGCCGATCGCCGTGAGGATCAACGTCTCCTTGTTGACGTAGTGGTGCACCTCGCCACGGCGGAAGCCCAGCACCTTGATGGTCGCCAGCTCGCGCTCGCGCTCGGAGATATTCGTGTTGGACAGCGTAAACACCACCACAAACGATAGGCACGCCGCCATAAAGGTCACGAGCACCACGACGGAATTGATGATAGTGAAGTTCGCCTCGAAGTTCTGCCAATGTTCAGCCGTGCTCGAGATGGTGAGCCAACCGTCGCTCTTAAGCTTCTTGCTAAACGCAATCTGATCGGCCGACGAGCCCTTAAGCAGCACAAAGACGCCGTTAAGGCGCGCACTTCGACCGAACGCGCGCTCATAGGTGCCCTGCGTCATGTAAAGCGTGTTGCCCAGATAGTTGAGCGAAATGTCGCTGACTTTGACCTTGGCTACGTTGAGCGACGAATCCTGGACGTGTGCCGTATCGCCCGGTTGAATCCCCAGTACCAGCTGTGAACTCTTGCTCAGATACACATCTCCGTCGCGCAAAGATAGAGGCTCTTTGGACTCATCCTCGAGACGCACGTAGTCGTCCAGGTCGTTCGTGCGGTCATCGGGCACCACGATCAGCTGCACGGTCTCGCTCTTGCCGCCAAATGTAAAGGTGACGTTGTCGGTCATAATCGGCAGCGTCGAAGTCACGGTCACGTCGGAATCCTTGGCTGCGCTTCGCTCGTCGAGCGCCGCGCACGTCTGCGAAAAATCGTCGGGATTGGCAACCGCCAGCAGGTCATAGCGCGTGATATGCCCGTACTGCTTGGGCGAAAGCGCGACCGACGTATCACGAATGCCCATGCCGCAAATCACAAGCGCCGTACAGCCCGCGATGCCAAAGATGGTCATAAAGGCGCGCTTTTTGTAGCGGAACAGGTTACGTGCTGCCACCTTGTTCAAAAAGCCCATGCGGCGCCAGATAAAGCCGATGCGCTCGAGCAAGATACGCGAGCCGGCGCGCGGGGCCTTGGGGCGCATGAGCGAGGCTGGGGTCTCGGCCATCTCGTGGCGGCAGGCAATAATCGTGGCGCCCACCACGCCCACGGCAAACAGCGCCACCGACACGAGCGACGACACGATATCGTACGAAAGCAGCATCTGGGGCAGCGAGTACATGTCGTCGAACACCGTAAACAGGAACAGCGGCAGGCCCACAAATCCGATGATATTGCCGAGCACGCCGCCGATCAGGCACGCCCACAGCGCATAGTCCACGTATTTGGACAGGATGCGCTCGCGCGAGTAGCCGAGCGCCTTGTACAGGCCAATGAGCGTGCGCTCCTCCTCGACCATACGCGTGGCGGTAGTGAGGCTGATGAGCACGGCGACGATAAAGAAGATGAAAGGGAACACCGTGGCGATGGCTTCAATTGACGAGCTATCGCTCTCCACGCTCGAGTAACTTGCGATATTGCCGCGGTCCTGGATGTACCAGGTGCATTCGCCCAGGTCAGAGAGCTCGGCGCGGGCATCGGCAAACTGCTGGTCGGCGGCGGCGCGACGCTGGTCCAGGTCGGCCTGCGCTTGCACGCGCTCCTCACTGCCCTCTGCCATGCGGTTGATGTTGCCCTGTTCAATCCCAAAGAGCATATTCGCCTGGCGCTCAGCCGCATCTAAGCTTGCCGGCGTGTCGACTGTCAGCTCCTTAGCGCGCGCCTTCTCACGCTCCTCGCGGATCTTCTCGATATTGTCCTTGACCTTGTTGATCTTTGCCGCGTAGGCATCGGAATAGGAGTTGAGGCTCTTGGCTCCCTCGACGATCACGTGGACCGCGGAGTAGGAAGAAGATGTCGCGGCGTCCTCGCTCACATAGAACTTATAGTCCGCCGCCGAAGCAGCGCGAAAGGCGTTGACTGTCGAGTCGGAGCTCACATCAGTGGGATCGAGGACCTCGGCCGTAATGGTGTAATCGCCCGCGGCAAACTGATCCTTGGCGCTTTGGTTCGATGAACTTGCGTCATTGGCGGCAAAACTCACTGTATCGCCGAGCTTTTTGCCCGAAGCCTTCAGGAACTTCGAAGTCACCGCGACCTCATCGGCGCTCTCGGGCAAATCGCCGTTCACGAGCACCGGCTGATCGATGTTCTCCTTGGAGAGACTTTGCACGACCACTCGCTCGCGCGTTGTGCCCACGGCGGTGTAGGCGGTCTCGGTGTAGATACCCTCAGCCGTCTCGACGCCGTCGACCTCTTGGATAGCCGCAAGATCGTCGCGTGTAAGGCCATAGGTCGACTGCACGTTAATGTCATAGACATTCTGCTGGTCAAAATACGCGTCGACCGAATCGCACAGATCCTCGCAGCCCGCCTTAAGGCCGCACATCACACTCACGCCGAGAGCGGTGATAACCACGATGGACAAAAAGCGCTTAAGACTGCCCCGAATCGTGCGGTAGATGCCACGGCGAAAAACCGTCGGCACCATATCGTTTGAGCTTTGGGCAGTGCGGTAGGTCGTAAAATCCTGCTCGCGCTCCGTGTTCCGCGCGTCGCGGCGTTGGCTGTTTTGGCGGTCCTGATCCATGGGCGCTACCACTCGATCGTCTCGATAGGCACGGGATTTTGCTGGACCGTCTCGCTCTCCACGCGACCGCTCTTAAAGCGAATCAGGCGATCGGCCATGGGCGCGAGCGCGGAGTTGTGCGTGATGATGATGACCGTAATGCCCTGCTTGCGGCAGGTATCCTGCAGCAGCTGCAAGATCTGCTTGCCGGTTTTATAGTCGAGCGCGCCCGTGGGCTCGTCGCACAGAAGCAGCTTGGGGTTCTTTGCCAGTGCGCGGGCGATGGACACGCGCTGCTGCTCGCCGCCCGAAAGCTGTGCCGGAAAGTTGCCCAGGCGCTCGCCCAGGCCAACCTGACGAAGCGTCTGTTCGGCATCGAGCGAATCGGGGCAAATCTGAGCTGCGAGCTCAACGTTTTCGAGGGCCGTCAGGTTGGGAACCAGATTGTAGAACTGGAAGACAAAACCGACATCGGCGCGGCGGTATTCCACGAGCTGCGCCTCGTTAGCGGAGCTCACATCGCGCCCGTCCACCGTCACGGTGCCGGAGGTCGCCGTATCCATGCCGCCCAGAATGTTGAGCGCCGTGGTCTTGCCGGCACCCGAGGCACCCAGGATAATGGCGAGCTCGCCGCGCTCGACCGTAAAGCTCGCGCCGTCGAGCGCGTGGATGCGGGCATCGCCCTCGCCGTATGCTTTGATGACGTCTTTAAATTCGATATAGGCCATCGATTGGTTCCCATCTGGTCGGATAACTCTCTAGTATTACCCATTTCCCACCTACCAAAAAGGGACAGGTTTATTTTGGCGGGTTTTATATGGGGAAATGGAAGCTATAGATGAGACGCCGGGGAGGCAGAGAAATCATCGATTGGGTCAGGCCGACCGCCAAACACAACGCACGCATCTCAATCTGTCAGCCAAATCATTCGAACAGCTGTTCGTTTCTATGATATGATTCGGCTATCTAAGCAGGCCAATACGCAGAAAGGCGGCCAACATGGCGTTCGACTTTAAGAAGGAATGCAAGGAGCTCTACAAACCTGCAAGCAAGCCGAGTATCGTAACTGTCCCGCCTATGAGCTACGTTGCCGTTCGCGGAAAGGGCGACCCAAATACCGAAGGTGGCGAGTATCAAAACGCCCTGCCGCTGCTTTACGGCATCGCCTATACCATCAAGATGTCGAAGAAAGGCTCAAGGAGTATCGAGGGCTATTTCGACTTTGTGGTACCGCCGCTCGAGGGTTTCTGGTGGCAAGACTCCCCGAGCGGCGACATCGATTATGTACGCAAGGACGATTTCAACTTTATCTCGTGCATCCGCCTGCCCGATTTCGTCACCCGAGATGACTTTGACTGGGCGGTCGCGGAAGCCACAACCAAAAAGAAACTGGACTTTTCCGCCGTCGAGCTGCTTAAAGTTGACGAGGGTCTCTGCGTTCAATGCATGCACACCGGGCCCTACGACAACGAACCGGCGACCGTAAACGCCATGCATGAATACACGACCGAGCAGGGCTATGTCCCCGACTTCTCAGACACCCGTTTACATCACGAAATCTATCTCTCCGATCCACGCAAGTGTGCGCCGGAGAAACTTAAGACTGTGGTTCGTCATCCTATCAAGCGCGCTGAATAGCGTGGAGCGCCGCCCCGCCATTCAATCTCAGGGCGGGATTCAGCCGGGTTTCAATTTCAACAAACAGCATCATCCGGAAACCGATATGTAAGGCTGTATAAATCGTTTCCGTTTGCCTAACAAAATGACCACTCGGCTAACAAGCTCGGCCCATGTCCTCACGCGATGGTACTGTTCTCTAGAGTTCTTATTAGAGAGGGATGCTCCATGGAGATCACCATCAATCGCGAAATTGGGAAGCTCGGACTTCCCAGGCATCTTGTGCTTGGCATGGATCCAGGTATTGCAAGCTGCGGATTCGCACTTATCGACACAGCTAATCATGAAATCCTGGATTTGGGCGTCAGATTATTTGACTCTCCAACTCATCCTAAAACGGGCCAAAGTCTTGCGGTTATTCGCAGGGGCTTCCGCTCTACCCGTCGAAACATTGACCGTACCCAGGCGCGCTTGAAGCACTGTCTCCAAGTCTTCAAGGCTCATGGCCTCATCCCCCAAGACGCCACCAAAGAGTACTTCCACACCACAAAAGGCGACAAGCAGCCGCTCAAGCTTCGTGTTGATGGTCTTGACCGCCTGCTCAGCGATCGCGAGTGGGCGCTAGTCCTTTACTCCCTCTGCAAGCGCCGTGGATACATCCCCCACGGAGAAGGCAATCAGGATAAATCAAGCGAAGGCGGCAAGGTTCTATCTGCCCTTGCGGCCAACAAGGAGGCAATTGCGGAGGCCTCGTGCCGCACCGTTGGCGAATGGCTCGCTCAGCAACCTCAAAGTCGCAATCGCGGCGGCAATTACGACAAGTGTGTAACGCACGCCCAGCTTATCGAAGAAACTCATATCCTATTTGATGCTCAACGCTCCTTTGGCTCCAAATACGCTTCGCCGGAACTTGAGGCCGCGTATATCGAGGTTTGCGATTGGGAGCGTTCGCGCAAAGACTTCGACCGCCGCACGTACGACCTCGTCGGACACTGCTCATACTTCCCAACAGAAAAACGAGCCGCACGCTGCACGCTTACGAGCGAACTCGTTTCAGCCTATGGGGCACTCGGCAACATCACCATCATCCACGATGACGGGACCTCTCGCGCCCTGAGCGCTACGGAGCGCGATGAGTGCATTGCAATCCTGTTCTCGTGCGAGCCAATTCGAGGCAACAAAGATTGTGCTGTTAAATTCGGCGCCCTCAGAAAAGCGCTCGACCTTAGTTCCGGCGATTACTTTAAGGGAGTTCCAGCCGCCGACGAAAAAACACGCGAGGTGTACAAGCCCAAGGGATGGCGCGTGCTCCGCAATACCCTCAATGCAGCCAACCCCATTCTCCTGCAGCGTTTGCGCGATGACCGTGATCTCGCCGATGCCGTTATGGAGGCGGTGGCATACTCTTCAGCTCTCCCCGTACTTCAGGAGAGGCTTCAGGGGCTGCCGCTTTCGGAAGCGGAAATCGAGGCGCTTTGTAGGCTTCCCTATTCATCCAAAGCTCTTAACGGCTATGGCAACCGTTCAAAAAAAGCACTCGACATGCTGCTCGATTGCCTCGAGGAGCCCGAGGTCTTCAACCTTACGCAGGCCGAAAATGACTGCGGCCTGCTGGGACTTCGCATCGCTGGCGCCCAGCTCGAGCGCTCCGATCGCCTGATGCCCTATGAGCTCTGGGCTGAACGCACCGGTCGAACCAATAACAACCCGGTCGTCATTCGCTCCATGTCGCAAATGCGAAAAGTGGTCAACGCCATCTGCCGCAAGTGGGGCGTGCCAAACGAAATCCACGTTGAGCTTGATCGAGAGCTCAGGTTGCCTCAGCGCGCAAAAGACGAGATTGCCAAGGCCAATAAGAAGAATGAGAAAAATCGTGAGCGCATTGCCGGACAAATTGCTGAACTGCGTGGCTGCACGGCAGATGAGGTCACAGGCAAACAGATAGAGAAGTACCGCCTGTGGGAAGAGCAGGAATGCTTCGACCTTTACACGGGCGCTAAAATCGAAGTCGATCGCCTAATTAGCGACGACACCTACACGCAGATCGACCATATCCTGCCGTTCTCTCGCACAGGAGAAAACTCGCGGAACAACAAAGTCCTAGTCCTCGCCAAAAGCAATCAGGACAAACGCGAACAGACGCCTTACGAATGGATGTCCCACGACGGTGCGCCTTCATGGGATGCTTTTGAGCGTCGCGTTCAAGAAAATCAGAAACTCAGCCGTCGCAAAAAGAACTTCTTGTTGGAGAAAGATCTTGATGCCAAAGAGGGCGATTTCTTAGCTCGAAGCTTTACCGATACTGCCTATATGTCACGAGAGGTATGTGCCTATCTCGCAGACTGCCTGCAGTTCCCCGATGATGGCGCAAAGGCACATGTTGTTCCTACCACTGGCAGAGCGACCGCATGGCTGCGTCGCAGGTGGGGGCTAAACTTTGGGTCGAATGGCGAAAAGGATCGCTCGGACGATCGTCACCATGCCACCGATGCTTGTGTGATTGCAGCATGCAGTCGAAGCCTCGTGATTAAAACCGCTCGGCTCAACCAAGAGACACACTGGAGCATAACCAGAGGTATGAACGAGATTCAGCGTCACGATGCCATAATGAAGGCCCTCGAAAGTGTTATGCCCTGGGAGACCTTTGCGAACGAAGTACGTGCGGCGCACGATTTCGTCGTACCCACACGCTTTGTTCCGCGCAAGGGAAAGGGCGAGCTGTTTGAGCAGACGGTCTATCGTTATGCCGGCGTCAACGCACAGGGTAAAGACCTCGCTCGCAAAGCGGGCTCCGACAAAGACATTGTCATGGGCAACGCCGTTGTATCGGCAGACGAGAAGTCGGTCATCAAGGTGAGCGAGATGTTGTGCCTGAGGCTCTGGCATGACCCGGAGGCCAAGAAGGGGCAGGGCGCTTGGTACGCAGACCCCGTCTATAAGGCGGATATTCCTGCACTTAAGGATGGGACGTATGTGCCTAGAATTGCGAAGGCCCACACTGGTCGAAAAGCCTGGAAGCCTGTTCCGAAAAGCGCCATGGCGAAGCCACCATTGGAAATATACTTTGATGATCTGGTGCAAATCGGCGATTTCATCGGACGATTTAGCGGCTACAACATCAATAGTGCCAACTGGTCTTTTACTGACAGGCTTACTAGATTGAACCTAAGCTGCCCCACCGTTGGACAACTAAACAACGACCTATCGCCTGTTGTTATCCGCGAATCTCCCATCAAATAAAGTAACCGCTCGCCCCGTACGCTCCCATTTTGACGTACGGGGCCCTTTTGCTCGATTGAGGACCCCCTTCCCCAAGGTGATACGCTCGGGCGTGCTCCCAGTCTGTCGAATGGTAGGTCTTGAGCACGCGCCCTTCCCCAAGGTGATACGCTGGTGAACACGTCGATGTGGTCGAGGTTCCAGTCTTGAGCACGCGCCCTTCCCCAAGGTGATACGCTAGACGAGGGGCCTAGGAGGTTCGCATTATGGTCTTGAGCACGCGCCCTTCCCCAAGGTGATACGCTCGAGTCGATCGGCAGGCACGTCGACGCCATGTCTTGAGCACGCGCCCTTCCCCAAA
>NZ_JBDPAC010000011.1:41632-75646 GCF_039836695.1 Collinsella aerofaciens
GGTGATACGCTAACTTCACGTTGAACGACTTGACGTTCGCCGTCTTGAGCACGCGCCCTTCCCCAAGGTGATACGCTCCGTGCGTCGACGCCGTGTGCCTGCCCCCAGTCTTGAACACGCGCCCTTCCCCAAGGTGATACGCTCCAGGCACCGAACAGCAACTTCTCCACCTAGTCTTGAGCACGCGCCCTTCCCCAAGGTGATACGCTAACTTCACGTTGAACGACTTGACGTTCGCCGTCTTGAGCACGCGCCCTTCCCCAAGGTGATACGCTGTCCCGAACACGCTCGTCTGCCATGCCTACGTCTTGAGCACGCGCCCTTCCCCAAGGTGATACGCTACGGCAATGGAACGAGACTTGCGACGACTGGTCTTGAGCACGCGCCCTTCCCCAAGGTGATACGCTTAATGTCGACGTCGGTCACGGCCTGCGTGAGGTCTTGAGCACGCGCCCTTCCCCAAGGTGATACGCTCATCACGCTCACGGCTGACCAGACGTTCAAGTCTTGAGCACGCGCCCTTCCCCAAGGTGATACGCTGAAAGGAGCTGACATGGACGAGGACGAGAAGTCTTGAGCACGCGCCCTTCCCCAAGGTGATACGCTAGTACGGCCTCTCGCCGGATCGCTTGTCGAGTCTTGAGCACGCGCCCTTCCCCAAGGTGATACGCTAATGAGTTACAGTGTAGCCGTAGCGGTTGCGTCTTGAGCACGCGCCCTTCCCCAAGGTGATACGCTGCTGTAGTCGGTGAGCGCCAGCTCGGTGTAGTCTTGAGCACGCGCCCTTCCCCAAGGTGATACGCTTCGCCCTCATACGGATACGCACGCATAACAGTCTTGAGCACGCGCCCTTCCCCAAGGTGATACGCTTATTCGAAATCGCTCGCCTCCTCGTCCATGGTCTTGAGCACGCGCCCTTCCCCAAGGTGATACGCTGACTGGTGTGATTACAAAGATTTCTGTCTAGTCTTGAGCACGCGCCCTTCCCCAAGGTGATACGCTCAGCGGTACGTGCGGCACACTTCGGGGCGTGTCTTGAGCACGCGCCCTTCCCCAAGGTGATACGCTCTGAAGCAGTTTCTTGAGAAGAAATACGGCGTCTTGAGCACGCGCCCTTCCCCAAGGTGATACGCTAGAGGGTACCTATTCGACACCTGATGGTTGGTCTTGAGCACGCGCCCTTCCCCAAGGTGATACGCTATTGTGTATGAAATATAGAACGGTGATTCTGTCTTGAGCACGCGCCCTTCCCCAAGGTGATACGCTTTCAGCGAGTTCAACGACGACTAGCTCAGAGTCTTGAGCACGCGCCCTTCCCCAAGGTGATACGCTATGTGCGCACAGAAAAGCCCCTTTAACAGGGGCTTTTCTGTTTCAAGCCTCAAAAAAGAAGACTGATTCGACCTCAGATCTACATCTGCGATTCATTTTTTCGAGACAAAATACGTCGGCACGTCGCGCTTCACGCAAGAAACGAGCCGTATTCGGCACAGCGATTTATGTACTTATCTTCACAATCGAATCAATCCTTAGGCGCAAAAACGCTCAAAAGGACCCGCCTAAATGCTATCCATAGCTACCGTTTACGGAATACTGGCTAACACTCGCCCAAAAAAGTTCGCCCCGCCCAATCCGAAGATTGAACGGGGGTTACTTTACGGGTAAGCCACTTAAGTGGCTCCCCTTGTCTGGAGCCGCGCCCTTCCCCAAGGTGAGCTGCTTTCGACTTAGCTGTATTGTAGCGCTAATGCGGGGAAGGTCGTCGACAAAATGGCCCAACGGACGATACTTATCCACAGCAAGGCCCACCTCTGCATCAAGAACGGCCTATTGATGATCACCGTGGACGACCGCAGCTCCACCATTCCCCTCGAGGACATTTGGGTCGTCATCGTCGAATCCCATCAAACCACGTTGACGGTCGCCTGCATGTCACAACTCAACGACGCGGGAATAGGCGTCATGATCTGCGGGCGCGATCATATGCCCAATGGTCTTATGCTCCCCATGGGCGCCCATTCACGCCATGCGCGCATCGTCGAGGATCAGCTTGCCATGAGCCTTCCGTTAAAAAAGCAGCTTTGGAAACGGATCGTGCAGGCAAAGATACTCAACCAAGCGGCGGTTCTCACAGAAATGGGGTTGCCTACAGGCCCTCTCCCCTCTTATGCCAAAACTGTTCTTTCGGGCGACACGGACAATCGAGAAGGCGCAGCTGCCTCCGCGTACTTTAAAGCCCTCATCACCGATGGAACAAGACGTAACAGTATGCAGAGCTCCGCCCTCGATTATGGTTACAGCGTCCTGCGTGCAGGCATCGGAAGAGCAGCCGTTAGCGGCGGATGGCTCGTATCCCAAGGGCTTCACCATCACAGCGTTTACAACGCATTCAATCTCGTCGACGATCTTATTGAACCGTTCCGCCCTCTCGTCGATCTAATTGTTATGAGCTACGGCGTTGCAGAGCCTTTGGGCCAGCGCGACAAAGCGTTGCTCGCTCGCGTGTTTGAGCACGTCATGACTATCGACGGAAAACGTTGCGGCTGTCAGCAGTGCATAGAGACAACGCTCTCTTCACTCAGAACTGCCGTTCTCGAAAAGGACCCTAAGAGGCTGTTGTTGCCCGAGCTAAGAGGGCTCGAGATGGTATCTGTTGAATAGGGAGGAGCCATGAGAGTTATGAGGTTATTGGTTCTGTTCGATCTTCCAACGGGAAGCAAAGCCGAGCGTCGGCAGTATAGCGACTTTCGAAAGTTTCTGATTAACGACGGATACCATATGGAGCAGTTTTCGGTGTATTCGCGCCTGTTGGTAACTCGCGAATCCGCAGCGGCGCATATCGCTCGCCTTAAGCTGAATCTTCCAAGCGCTGGAGAGGTCACCGTTATCGAAATGACCGAAAAGCAATACGAAGACCGAATGGTCCTTCTGAGCGAGCACAAGGAGCAGCCCGTTGAGCAGGGCGCGCAGTTAACGCTTGTGTTTTGACGTTGCCGTGCAGATCGGCGCAACCGTCTCGCATTGGATCGGGCGGCGTATACCTTTCCGAAACCCCGGCAACACGTTTTGTTTATCGGCATGGGTGCCGGCTTTGCCGGGCTCTTTATTGTCTGCGTCATGGCTTACCTGTTCAACATGGATAAGTCGATCTACGCCCTGCAAGAGTGAGCGCAGAAGGCCGTCCTGCCGCTGTCCCGGCGCTTAGATCCTGTCGCGTGGAACGTCCGTCCCGCAATTCGTTGCTAAACCGGGATATGCTTTCCGCAAGCGGCTCATCCGGAATCCGCATCCCGTTCCAAGGCGTCAAGCTGGGATGCAGTTTCCGTTGAAGGCATCATTCGGAAAGCGTGTCCCATTCCGCAGCGATATTCCGGGACACAGCTTCCGCTAGAGCCTTCAAGGGGAAACCGCATCCCATTCCGAGGCGTCAAACTGGGATACGGTTTCCGGAACGACCCTCCAGGGGAAAGTACGTCCTATTCCGAGACCTGAAACCGGGACGTACCCTCAGCCCATAGCCTCCTCCGTCGACGTTTCCCCAGATAAAACCTGTCAAAATAAACCTGTCCCTTTTTGGCAGGTTTTAGAAGCAGACGGTGAAGGCGATCTGATGATCGTGGCCGGATACGGTAGCGGAGCCGCCATGGGCCTCGGCGATGGCGCGCACGACGGATAGACCCACGCCCGAGCCGCCCGTCTTGGAGCTACGCGAGACGTCTGCACGGTAGAAGCGGTCGAACAGTCGGTCCAGGTCGCCTTCGGGCAGCTCATCAACAGCATTCGATACGACAAGCTCGGCCGAGCCTTTGCCTGCACCGCGCGAAACGGCGCGCAGGCTCAGCTCGATCACGCTGTCCTCGCTTGCGTAGCGTGTGGCGTTGTCCAGCAGCAGCTCAACAACCTGCGCCACTGCCGCGGCATCGGCATGGGCCCGCACACCGCTCGCGATCGACGTCGACAGCCGCTTTCCGCGCGAAACCGCCACCGATTCAAACGGCGCCGCAGCCTTGTCCACGGCCTCCGAAAGATCAAACGATGTCATGGCAAAGCCCGCCGAGCCCTCGTCCATGCGAGCCAAAAACACCAGACGTTCCGTGAGCGCCGTCAGCCGCGCGACCTGCTCGTGAATGCTCTGCGTCCACTCACTCTCGCCGCTCTCGATCTCTTGTACCTCATTGGCGGCGTCAATTACAGCCAGCGGCGTCTTGATCTCGTGGCTCGCATCGGTAATAAAGCGCTTTTGCTTGCTGTAGCTCTCGACCATCGGCCGAATCACCGCGCCCGAGGCACCCGCCACAATTGCCAACACCGCCAGCCAGCCAATGCAACTAATCGCCACGCTCGCGCTCAAAAACGAATGAAAGCTTGCAAGCTCGCGCGAGCAGTCCACAAACACATAGGTGGTCTCGTCGCCCTGAACCGTAACCGTATAGCGGTAGTTACCAGAAAAGCCCGAGGTCAAACCCTTGGAATACAGTCCTGCAGCGATGCGGGCGGCACGCTTGGCGCCCACCGCGGCAATGCGAGCCGTGTTGACATCGGTCACCTGCCCGCCGGCAATCGACACCGTAAAGTAGCGCGTGTCGAAGGGAGACTCCGCCGTCATGCCTTCAAAATGCCCATCGCGAACGGCTGCCCGGTTACCGGTAGCAACCTTGCCGGCAACCGCATCCTGACCGGGATCGGTCTTGGGCTCATCCGTCCAATCGATGCCGTCCTTGCCCGCCAAGATATAGTCCAGACGAGCGTCGGCCATCTTGCAGACATGCGAGTAGTTGACGATATTGATGCCGGCGATGATAAGCGTAAGCACGGCGGTCACGGCACCCATGGCAACCAGGATGAACTTACGACGCAGGCGACGTCCCATTGCACTGGCAGCATCGGCGCGCCCCGGATTACCCGAGTCCGCGCCCATGCCGAGTTTTGCCGTCGTGCGCTTCCACCACGCACTCGCGCTCACGCCTATTCGCCCTCCTCAACAACCTCGAGCGAATAGCCCTGGTTGCGCGATGCACGAATCGCAACGTTGGCACCAAGCGCCGTCAGCTTTTTGCGCAGGTACGAGATGTAGACCCACACCACGTTGGCGCCTTCGGGCGCGTCCTCACCCCAAACCCCAAGCATCAGACGCTCGGTGGGCATGCGCGTGCCGGCGTTGCGCATAAAGAGCTCCATAAGCTGAAACTCACGATTGGCCAGGTGCTCCTCGCCCAAAGGGCCAACGAGCGTGCACGATGCCGTGTCGAGACGCACGTTGCCCACGCTGAGCGTCGTGGCGTCAATTGCCGTCGCGGCACGCGTCATGGCACGAATACGCGCAAGCAGCTCCTTGGCGGCAAACGGCTTGGTCAGATAATCGTTGGCACCGGCATCCAGGCCCTCGACCTTATCGGACACCTCGCTTTTTGCCGTGAGCATAATGATGGGCAGACGCTTACCGGCGGCGCGTGTGCGCTTGAGCACCTCAATGCCATCCATCCTGGGCATCATGATGTCCAGGATTGCGGCGTCATAGTCGTTGGCGAGCAGATATTCGAGCGCCGTCAGACCGTCGAGGGCGGTGTCGACCTCGTAGTCGCTATGTTGAAGAATCGCGGTAAGGGCACGGGAGAGGCCGGGTTCGTCCTCGGCAAGCATCAGCTTCATAGTTGTTCCTTTGGCGCGCGGCTATACAGATTTCGATATTGCCGATGATAGCGCACCGCCAGCCGCCTTAGCGCAGCCTTAGCTGCTCAACCTGCACGTTTCTAAAAACGCTGGATAGGGCTTAGCCAAACTTAAGGCGCACGTGTCGAGCGCTTTGACGCATGCCGAGCGCGAAGGGACAGTGACTCGTCCTTTCACGGCGTCCTAGTTATGCAAAGTGCTCGAGCGTTACTCCTCGTACGCGCCCTCAAGCCGCAGCAGCCACTCCTTGCGGTCGAGGCCGCCGGCATATCCGTTGAGCGAACCGTCGGCGGCAACCACGCGATGGCACGGCACAATAATCGAAATGGGATTACGCGCGACCGCGGCCCCCACGGCACGGGGAGACGCAACGGGTGCTTCGTTTCCCGGTACACGATGTCGAGCCGCAACACGCTGGGCGATCTCACCATACGTAGCGACCTCGCCACGCGGGATAGAAAGCAGCTCAAACCAAACCTCGCGCTGAAACGCCGTACCAATCATATGCAACGGCGGCGTAAACCGAGGCTCCTGCCCCGCAAAATAAGCATTCAGCCAAGCCCAAGAACGCTCAAGTACCGACGAGGCAGCACCGTTTGTCGGATTCACCGAAGACATGCCGCCAGCACCAGAAACCGCATCGGCGCCTTCAACATGTTCGGAGTCTTCCCGGAGAAGCGTGGAGCCAAAATGCTCCTGCCCCTCAAACCAAAGTCCCGTCAGACCGCGGCCATCAGCGGCAAGCAAGATTTCGCCCAAAGGCGAAGCAAACGTCGTCGTGACCACCAGCGGCTCCTTTCAAAACTCCGCAACATAATACCGCGAATTGTGCAGACAACCCCAATCGACCCCAAAGTCACCCTAGGCAGCAGGCGCGAACGCGCCGCAGCTGCCGGCCGCGCCCCACAGTCCCCCAAGGCGGCAGGCGCAAAGCGCCGAAGCCGCCGCCGGGATCAGGGCCCGCAACAGCCACGTGCCCCCACATCAGCCCAGCGGCCCCAACCAACAACGGCCCCATCGCAGGTCGCTTGCAGCAGCGTCACCGCAGGCGGGGGCCGGGCTTGGTTTTCAGAACACTCCGCAGACCAGTGTGGCGCCTTGTCCGCGGCTCCGAAGGAGCAGGACAAGGCGCCACACATGGTCGAGGACGTTCTGAAAACCAAGCCCGGCCCCCGCCGGACAGGTCACACTACTCGCAGAGCAGCTTAGCGATCTGGACGGCGTTGGTTGCCGCGCCCTTACGGATTTGGTCGCCGCAGCACCAGAAGGTGATGCCACGCGCGGCCTCGGGGTTCGAGATGTCGCGGCGTACGCGACCGACCCAAATCAGGTCCTGGTCGGAGGTGTCCATCGGCATGGGGAAGCGGTCGTGCGCATCCTCGGCGCTCATGTCGTCAACTAGCTTGACACCCGGAGCGGCAGCCAGCGCGGCACGGGCCTCTTCCACCGTGATGTCGCGCTCGAACTCAAGCGTGATGCTCTCGGAGTGCGAGCGCAGCACGGGCACGCGCACACAGGTGCAGTTCACGCGCAGCTCGGGCAGATGCATGATCTTGCGGCCCTCGTTTTGCAACTTCATCTCCTCGGAGGTAAAGCCCTCCTCCTTGACGCCGCCAATCTGCGGAATCAGGTTGCTCGCGAGCTGGGCGGCAAACGCGCGCGGCTCGGGAATCTCCTCGCCACGGCCCAGGGCGGCCAGCTGAGCCTCGAGCTCGGCCATACCGGGGGCGCCAGCACCCGAAGCCGCCTGGTACGTCGAGACGATCATGCGCTTCACGCCAGCGAGCTGATGCAGCGGCCACGTGGGAACCAGGCCGATAATGGTCGCGCAGTTGGGGTTGGCGATAAGGCCGTGATGCCACTTGATGTCGTCGGCATTGATCTCGGGCACAACCAGCGGCACCTCGGGATCCATGCGGAAGGCATGGCTGTTGTCGACCACGACGGCGCCGCGCTTGACGGCCTCGGGCAGTAGCTCCTTCGCGATGTCGTCGCCGGCAGCTCCAAGCACAATGTCACAGCCCTCAAAGGCCTCGGGACAAGCCTCTTCGATCACGATCTGCTCGCAGCGGAACTCGACGGTCTTGCCCGCAGAACGCGCGCTCGCCAGCAGCTTGAGCTTGCCAACCGGGAACTCCTGCTCGTTGAGGCACTCGAGCATCTGGGTGCCCACGGCTCCCGTCGCGCCCAAAATAGCAACCGTGTACTGTTTCATGCTTCCCCCTTTAAAGGTTGTGGCTTTTGCCCGCACGCCAAGCAGGCCGATTATTGTTGCCAGTGTATACAAGAACGGGGCGGGCACGAAACCCGCCCCGTCGAAACGAAACCGAAACGAAACGCCCCGCCATAGATTTTTGAGACAAGTCCAAAAATCTACTGGGATGGCAGCTACTTGTGGAGCGCGACCAGGGCGGGATCGACCGGCGCGGGAGCCTCCAGGTCGGAGACCTTCACAATGCCGTTCTCGTCGGAGAAGGCACGGTAAATGGTCTGAATCGCCAGGTCGAAGTCCTTCTCCTCGACACCGATAATGATATTGATCTCGTCGCAGCTCTGCGAAATCATACGCACGCTCACGCCGGCCTGACCAAGCATGCCAAACAGATGGCCCGAGATACCTGCACGGCCGCGCAGGTTACGGCCAACGGTAGCGATGAGCGCCAAGCCCTCGACAACCTCGATCTCGAGCGGCTCGACCTCCTGCTGAATGTCGCCCACGAGCGAGTACAGCGAGTCGTGCACGTCCTGCTCCTGCACCACGGCGCCAAAGCGGTCGACACCGGTGGGCATGTGCTCGACGGAAACGTCATAGCGCTCGAAGACCGAAAGCGCACGGCGCATAAAGCCGACACGGGGCTTGGTGCGGTCGCGGGCAACGTTGATGGCGACAAAGCCGCGCTTGCCGGTCACGCCGGTAATGATGGGCTCCGCCTCGCCCTCATCAGCCGTCTCGCTAATGATGGTGCCGGGGTCCTGCGGCGCATTGGTGTTCTTGATGACCAGCGGAATACCGGCCTCGCGCACGGGGAACACAGCCTCCTCGTGCAGGACGCTCGCGCCCATGTACGAAAGCTCGCGCAGTTCCTCGTAGGTAACGCGGGCGATGGGCTGAGCCTCGGGCACGATGCGCGGATCGGCAGAGTAGAAACCCGAGACGTCGGTCCAGTTCTCGTACAGATCGGCGCCCAGGCACTTGGCTAGGATCGAGCCGGAAATATCGCCGCCGCCACGGTCGAGCAGCTTGATCTGGCCCTCGCGCGTCGCGCCGTAGAAACCGGGCATAACAAAGCCGCCCTGTTGGCCGTACTCCTGCACCAGCTCGGAGGTGCGATTCATGCTGAGCGTACCGTCGTGATGGAACGCCACAACCGTCGCGGCGTCCAGGAACGGCAGGCCCAGGTACTCTGCCATCAGGCGAGCGGTGAAGTACTCGCCACGGCTCACGAGTTCCTCGGTAGAGTAACCGCCCGAGCGGGCGCGCTCGGCAAAGGCCGCGAACTCCTCGCGGATGGGATAGGTGAGCTCCAGCTCGTCAGCGATATCAAAATAGCGCTGGCCAATGTCCTCGAGCAACTCCTCGCACGACACGTGATACTTAACGTGCGCGTTAACCAGGTAGAGCAGGTCAGTCACCTTGGTGTCACCCTTAAAGCGGCGACCGCAGGCGGAAACCACCACAAAACGGCGGGCAGGGTCGGCATCGACGATGGCCTTGATCTTCTTGAAGTGTACGGCGTCGGCGACCGACGAGCCGCCAAACTTGGCAATCTTAATCATGGGCTGGAGGTTACCTTTCTAAAAAGCCTCTGCGAACCTATTTTGTGCGCTCTGATACCATGGTTTCACCGATTGGGACCAAGGCATCCGAGGAGCAGTGTTATATGGGAACTTATCATAGTACACGAGGACGCACTTTATCGTGCTCAAGTAAGGTGGCAATCCGCACTGGCATCGCTCCCGACGGGGGTTTGTTTGTCTCGGACGAGCTTGGCACCCAGCAGGTCGATATCAGCTCGCTTGCAGCTAAATCGTACTTTGAAATCGCTCAAGATGTGTTGGGAATGTTACTGAATGATTACACGGCCGAAGAAATTTCGGCGTGTGTCGACGAGGCATACCGCGGCACGTTTGCGAGCGAAGAGGTCACGCCGCTCGTCAAACTCGACGCCGCACCGGGTGCCGACGCCCCGCAAACCTATGTGATGGAGCTCTTTGGCGGCCCCACGAGCGCTTTTAAGGACGTCGCTCTGCAGATGCTCCCCCGTCTGATGGCCCGCACTTCCGCCAAGGACGGCGGCGCCGAGCGCATCATGATCGTCACCGCCACATCGGGCGACACGGGCAAGGCAGCACTCGCCGGTTTTGCCGACGCTCCGGGCACGGGCATCACCGTCTTTTATCCCGAAGGCAAAGTCAGCCGCGTGCAGAATCTGCAGATGTCCACGCAGGAGGGCGATAACGTCGCCGTCTGCGGCATCCGCGGCAACTTCGACGATGCCCAGAGTGCCGTCAAGCGCATCTTTGCCGATAAGGAGCTTGCCGAGCGTCTTGAGGCCGCCGGCACGGTGCTTTCGAGTGCCAACTCCATCAACGTCGGCCGCCTGGTGCCACAGGTCGTCTACTACTTTGCCGCTTATGCGCAGCTGCTGCGCGCCGGCGCCATCGAGGCCGGCGACGCCGTGGAGTTCTGCGTACCGACCGGCAACTTTGGCGACATCCTGGCCGGCTACTATGCCAAGCGCATGGGTCTGCCCGTCGCCAAGCTCGTCGTGGCGAGCGACAAGAACAATGTGCTTGCCGACTTCCTGACCACCGGCGTTTACGACCGTAACCGACCGTTCTTCACGACCATCTCGCCGTCGATGGACATCCTCATCAGCTCCAACCTCGAGCGCATGCTCTACTTCCTGTCCGATGGCGACTGCGAACTCGTTGCCGACCTTATGGAGCAGCTTGCCCAGACCGGCCGCTACGAGGTGCCCGCCGAGCTGCTGGCAAAGATTCAGAGCGTCTTTGGCTGCGGTTGGGCCAGCGAGGACGAGGTCCGCGCCGCCATCAAGAGCTGCTGGGACGCGAACGACTACGTGATCGACCCGCACACCGCTTGCGGCTATCACGTCTTCGAAAAGGTCGCCCCCGCCGAGGGCGCCAAGGCCCGCGTGCTGCTTTCGACCGCCAGCCCTTACAAGTTCCCGCGTGCCTGCTGCGACGCCCTGGGCCTCGACGTTCCCGAGGACGACTTTGAGGCCATGCGAGTGCTCGAGCAGGCAACCAACACGGTTGCCCCGGTCCAACTCGCCGAGCTCGAGTCCAAGCCCGTCCGCTTCGAAGACGTCTGCAACGTCGATGAGATGGCAAGCTACGTCGAGTCTGCAGCAAAACGAATGAGCACCAACTAGACCCCTTATTAAGCGCCGGCGAAAGCCGGCGCACCTTCTTTTTATTTAGCTTTCGGGATGATGACGAGCATGCGAGCGGGTCTGCCTGTTTAGTTCGTCGCGAGTTCCGCACAAGCCGGAAAGCACTTAATGTGCTTTCCGAGCGAGCCAGGACTGCCCGAGCAGCGAACTAAACAGGCAGACCGCCCAGGAGGACCCACATGATCAAAATCACCGTCCCAGCAACCAGCGCCAACCTAGGCATCGGCTACGATACCCTCGGCATGGCCGTCAGCCTCTACTCGCACTTCACCTTCGAGCGCACCGACAGGCTCACCATCACGGGCTGCCCCGAGGAGTTCCAAAACGAGGACAACCTGGTCTACGTCAGCTTTGTCGATGCACTGGCCGCATGGGGCGAGCCGGCTTTTCCCGTTGCCATCGACATTCAGACTGACGTTCCCGTCGCCCGCGGCCTAGGCTCCAGCTCCACCTGCGTCGTCGCCGGCATTATGGCCGCCGCCGCACTGACAGGCCACACCGTCGACCGCGCCGAGCTCGTCCGCATTGCCACCGAGGTCGAGGGCCATCCCGATAACGTCGCCCCCGCCATCCTGGGCGGCGCCGTCTGCTCCTTTACGCCGACCGACTCGCTCCCCCAGTGCCTGCGCTACGAGGTGAGCGATCGCCTGCGTTTTATTACCGTGATTCCGCCCTACGAGGTACACAC
This sequence comes from Collinsella aerofaciens, assembly GCF_039836695.1. GTDB lineage: Bacteria > Actinomycetota > Coriobacteriia > Coriobacteriales > Coriobacteriaceae > Collinsella > Collinsella aerofaciens_BD. The sequence continues at coordinate 53,411 of NZ_JBDPAC010000011.1, forward strand.
GAGCGAGGCGCGCAAGGTCGTGCCGCAGGAGATTCCGCTCTCCACCGCCGTGTGGCAGATGGGCCGCATCGCCGGTATGACGCGCGGCTTGGAGACTGGTGACCTCGACCTGATTGCCGCCGCCAATGACGACCGCATCCAGGAACCCTATCGTCGCCGTCTGATTCCCGACTACAACGCCGTGCGCGACACCTGCCTTAACGGCGGCGCCAAGACCATCTGGATCAGCGGTTCGGGCTCGACCCTTATGGCGGTGACCGACGACACCATCGTGGCAAAATTCCTGCAGGTCAAGCTGCGCGAACAGTTCCCCAAGTGCGACACGCATATCCTCACGTGCGACACGGAAGGCGCCCAGATCGAATACCTGTAGACATCCTCCTCATATACCTGTCCGGGACGGTCGGGATGTTCCCTCAAAATCGTCCTCGCGCATGAAGGCCCCTTGCCCTGCTCCTACGGAGCGACGGACAAGGGGCCTTCGCGCTGCGGAATGATTTTGAGGGAACATCCCGACCGTCCCTGCGCCTACCTTGCTGAGGATGTCTACAGGGACCCACGCTTTGAAGGGGCGCCGGGCTGAAATATATGGCCCTTTATTGATAGGGGCTCTTGCTAGGCTGGAGCCCTTACTAGAGGCAGGCCTCGGCGATGCGGCGCTTGAGTTCGTCGATGCCCACGCCGGTCTGGGAGCTTGTGATGATTACGTTCTCGGCCGGGACGTTGAGCTGCTTTTTGATAGCGGCCGCCTGGCGGGCCTGTTGGGTACGGCTGAGTTTGTCGGCCTTGGTGAGGCAGACGATAAAGTTGAACTCGTTGCCCTGCAGGTAGTCGATCATGTCATGGTCGAGCTTACTGGGGTCGTGACGAATATCCACCAGCGATACGACCAGGTTAAAGCTGCGCTCGGAGTCAAAGAAGTCGCCGATAAGCTCAGCCCAGCGGTCGCGCTCGGCCTTGGAACGACGGGCGAAACCGTAGCCCGGCAGGTCCACAAAGTGCACGTCGTCGGCCTCGAAGAAATTGATGTTGCTCGTCTTGCCCGGCGTGCTTGAAACCTTGACCAGGTTCTTGCGGCCAAATAGCTTGTTCATGATGGAGGACTTGCCCACGTTGGAGCGGCCGACGAAGCTCACCTCAGGGCAGGTGGACTCGGGAATCTGCGAAACCTTGCCGTAGCTGGCGACGAACTTGGCAAGCTGGTAGTTAATTGAATCGGCCATGGACACTCCTTGGTCGTAGGTTTTTACAAAACGGGCGTGCTATTGCGCGGCGGCGATACTACGAACGATGTCAAGCGTGATGCCGCTCGCGGTGCGAGCGTACTCATCCAGATCGAACTCGCGCTCGCAAAACGCGTCATATGCCTCGTCACAATTATCGCTGATAGCGCGCAGCACTAGGCAATCGACACCATTCTTGGCCGCGATGTGCGCAATTGCCGCACCCTCCATCTCGACGCAATCGGCATGCGTGGCCTCAATCGCAGCGTTACGCATGGCGTCACCCGTAACAAAGCGGTCACCCGTGGCGATAGTGCCACACAGGAACTGCTTGGGGTCCTTCTCCGCAGAATTCTCATCCGCCGAGGTATCCACAAATCCATGCTCGGCAAGCACGGCGGCGGCAACATCAACCAACGCCGGCGTCGAGGCAAACTCCTCGAGCCCCGGCGCGGACTCGGCGATGAGTGCCGTATCGGTATCCAGATAGCGCAGGCACTTGCCTATAACCACGTCGTTAATATGGAGTTTAGGGTTTAGGCCGCCCGCAATACCCGAAAACACAACGGCCTGCGGGGCGTATTTGCTGATGAGATGCTGCGTTGCGGCAGCGGCGTTCACGGTCCCCATGCCTGCCGTCGTGGCGACTACCGTCAGACCCGAAAGCCCACCGTTCACAACGGTCAAGCCCGCCTCCTGCGACTCATGCGCGCCGCTCAGCTCTTCCTTAATCTGCGCAACCTCTTTTTCGAGTGCGCCTATGATCGCGATGGTTGCCATGCCATCCCCCAAATCCGTGCAAATTGCTTATCCACGGTATGGTACCAGCATTTTGGCTCAGCCGCGTCAGCACCAAGCCGTTAAGTCAGTACAGCTCGGGTATCATAAAGGGGCAAAAATAGCTTGTTAGCCGATGGCCGACCTGAGCTCCGCACGGCGCTTTTTCATGCCGGTCATAACGGCATTGCGCAGCTCGGGCATGCGCGCGGTATCCATCTGGGGCACGCCCTCGAGCTTATAGGGAATGCCCAGTTGCTCGTACTTGACGACACCCATCGTGTGATACGGCAGCATTTCCAGGCCCACCACGTTGTGCCATGGAGCGATGAGGCGACCGAGCTTCTCGCACTCCTCCACCGTGTCGGTAATGCCCGGCACAACCACGTGGCGGATAACGACCTTGATCTTGCGACGGGCAAGCTCATCGCCAAACGCCAGGATACGTGCAGGATCGCAGCCGGTCAGCTTTTTATGCTCAGCCGGATCGGCATGTTTGATGTCGAGCAGCACCATGTCGGTCTCGTTGAGCACGGCATCAAACTTCTCGGGATGGCCGGGATCAAACGCATACCCGCAGCTGTCAAGGCAGGTATGCACGCGGCCATCGGGGTTGTTGTGCATTGCACGGAACAGGTCGGCCAAAAACTCGGGCTGCAGGAGCGGCTCGCCGCCGGACACCGTAATTCCACCGCTGCGATAGAACTCGTGGTTACTCTGGAACTCATCCATCAGGTGTTCGACGGTCACCATGGTGCCGCCGTTGACCGACCAGGTATCGGGATTGTGGCAATACGCGCAGCGCATGGGACAGCCCTGAACAAACACCACAAAGCGGATGCCGGGTCCGTCGACCGTTCCCATCGTCTCGATCGAATGCACGCGGCCAAGGGCAAACGCAGAGTCCTCGGGACGAGCGTCCACACCCTCAAGCGTCATTTCTGCCATTCGCGCTACCTTGCCTCTCCTTGGATGCAACCAATTAAAATGCCAGAGCCATTCTAGCCCATGCGTTTGCGTTTAAACGTCTCAGACTAGAACGGCACGTTTTAATCTATCCCCCATCACCATGGCTGGGGTCTACGTCGAGATGTCAGGCTGAAGAACGCTCGCCTGCGGCCTTTACGCCTTAAGCGTGAGCACCGCACCGAAGGCGGTCGGGCCGCAATGGCTCGAGATGACGCCGCCGACTTGAGTCCAGGTAACGTCCTTAAAGCCCAGGTCATGCGCATAGACTTCCATGTCATCGCGCAGCTCCTGGGAAAGGCCCACCGAATACGCCAGGCCAATGTGCGAGTAGTCAATCTCGCCCTTCGCAACCATGTGGTCAATGAAGGCGCGGGCGCACTTGAGCATAGAACCGCGGAACTTCTTGGTCGCCACGAACTTACCGCCCGTCACCTCAATGCAGGGCTTAATCTTGAGCAGATGGGCGCCCAGGAACGCGACGTTGGACAAGCGACCGCCCGCCTTAAGGAAGGCAAGGTCCGTAGGAACAAAGCCCAGCAGCACGCGGTCCATGACGGAGTTCGCGAAGGCGAAGATCTCGTCGACGGTGGCATTGGGGTGAGTCTCGATGTATTTGGCGGTCTCGACGACAACGAGCGACTGCCCCACCGAGACAAAGCGCGTGTCCATGGAGTAGACGTAGTCGCGACCCTTGGCGGCGATCTTCGATGATTGATGCGAGCAGGTCGTGGCCTCGGAGTACGCAAGATGCAGAATGGTCGCATCGGGCTGCTCGGCATGGATACGGTCATATACGTGCGCAAAATCTGCCGGCGCACAGCCGCTGGTCTTGGGCATCACACCAAACTCGTTGCAGCGTGAGTAAATCTCAAGCGGATCGATCGAGCCGTCCTCGACGGTCTCGTCACCAATCGTGACATGCATGGGCACGCGCACGATGCCGTAGCGCTCGCAGAGCTCCGGCGTCACATCCGAACCAGATTCAACCACGATTACGTATTTGCCCATTCTTATCACGACCCATCTCAACATTGGCTTTTCAATACATGGCACGCGCCGCCGCACTGTTGCACAACAGCGTCCAAGCGCCAAAGAGACGCCGCCCCTTGCACACAACAAAGGACAGCGTCTCCCTGGAAAACTCCGTGCATCCTGAGATTCTACACGGTTTATTAAGGAGTGTTACTTATTCCGCAAACGGTCGCTATACGCGATAAACGGTAGCTGGCCGCGGTAACTGCGACACATTCCGCCCAGCAAGTCCAATCGTACTCCATGCACGGTTAATGCACGAGGCGGTAGAAATTCATCGATACCGCACCCTCGGCGTGCAGCTCCATCGCCGGAACCGCCGGCGAATAGGTCCGGCTCGTAAGTGCTGCCTCGCCGCCATTTGCAAAAATCTCGACCATCGTAGTGTCCGAAAGCACGCGCAGGTCGCGAAGCTCGCTGAGCTCGATCGACCTCTGGTCGCGCCCATAGCCTTCGTCACCCATGTCGAGGGTAAGCATCCCGTCTGCATAGCGCACAAAGACACCCTTGCGGATTTCGAGCTCGATCACCTGGGCGCCCTCACAGGAAACCACAAGATCAAACAGGCGGCCCGGCTCCTCAACGGTTTCACCGCCTGTCGCGCAAACGCAGTCGCCGCGCATCCTCTCAATCTCGTGCACCGGCTGCTGACAGAGCTTACCATCGCGCATGCTCAGTTCTCTCGGCACCGTCAACGCGCACTGCCACCCGCGTGCCACCGTCGGGCTTTTTGCCGTCGCATCGGGGCAACCCGACCACCCGATCATCAAACGCCGACCCGCAGCATCCTCAAAAGACTGCGGTGCGTAGAAATCAAAGCCGGCATCGACCATCGGGGGCATGCCCTGCCCGGCGATCTTAAAACTCGGCGCCTCCCAATCGGCCTCGATGGGAAACCACACGCACTGGTGCGGATTGCGGTAACGCCATCCATCGGCGGACACACCCTGCGGACAGCAAACGAGAATAAGCTCACCATCGAGCTCAAACAGATCGGGGCACTCCCACATAAAGCCAAACTTCTCGCCCAACTCAATGCGCGTCGCATAGCTCCAGTCCTCTAGATCGCTCGAGGTATAGACAAGCACGCAGCCGCGGTCGTCTTTCGTACGAGCGCCCAGAACCATGTAGTAGATACCATCGTGTTCAAGGATTTTGGGATCACGCACGTGCGTACCGATATCGTCGGGGTAATCGACCGGCCCAACAGTTATGCGCTTCTCGCCCAATTCGTCGGGGTTCTCGGCAACCACATGAATCTGGTTTTGCTCACGGCCCGTCAACACGTAGTCGTAATCATCGCGGTCAAAATGCTTGACGTTGCCGGTATAGAAGTAGTGAATCTTGCCGTCGTGTACAAAGGCAGAACCAGAATACGCTCCGCTCGAATCCAAATCGGAATCGGGGAACAGCACAGGGCCGCGATTCTCGTACGTCACAAAATCCTTTGTTGTCAGATGATTCCAAAGCACTGGACCGCCATGCGCAGCATCGAATGGATCGTATTGGTGATAGATGTGATACGTATCACCGATCTGCACCAAACCGTTGGGGTCGTTGAGCCAGCCAAGCTCAGGCTCCACATGGAACAGGAGCCTATCGGGGTCGGACGCGATGCGACCCGCCGTCTCATCCTGTCCGGCACGCCACTGCTCATAGTCCGCGCGTGTCACCTTATTTTTTTGATTAAACATCGCCGTTGACTTTCTCGTCTATGGGGAAGGACGCTCGACTCACACGAGCCGAACGCCCTTCCCCAAATGGACTTATCCTCAGATTACGCTGAACGGCTCAACTAGAAGCTGACATCGAAGCCAGCACCAGCGCCCTCTTCATCAGTGGTCGGCACGCCCTTTGCCTTGTTGTAGGCAAAGATCAAGACGATCGGCACGATAAAGGCGATGAGATTGCCAGCCACATACCACACGAGCGTCTCGGGCGTGACGATGAGCAGGCCAAGCACGCCGGTCAGACCCTGACCGATGGCGCGCACCTCAAAGAGCTTCACGAAGGCACCGCCGCAGCCTGCACCGATGCAAGCGCAGATGAACGGGATGATCGAGTAGCGCATGTTTGCAGCAAAGATTGCGGGCTCGGAGATACCGACCAGCGTCGGGATAAAGGACGACATGCAGATGTTGCGCTCTTTGGAATGCTTCTTGTGAATGAGGTACATGCCGATGGCGCCGCCGCCCTGGGCGATGATGGAAACCGACCAGATGGCCTGGATGTAGTTGAAGCCAGTCGTGGCGACGAGGTTTGCCTCGATACCCTGGATGAACTGATGCGTACCGGTAACGACGAGCGGCTGCAGGAATGCGGCAAAGACAAAGGCACCGAAGACGCCCATCCTGTTGTACAGGATATCGATTACACCGGCGAGGACGTCGCCGATCAGGTTGCCGAGCGGGCCGAACACGGTGAACAGGGCGACGTTAGCAAGAATCAGGGTAACGGTCGGGACAAAGACGAACGAAACGACCTCGGGGATGTACTTCTGGGCAATCTTTTCGACCTTGGCCATAAACCAGGCAGTCAGGATTGCAGGGAACACGCCGCCCTGGAAAGCAACCATGGGAATGGAGAGCGGACCAAAGTTCCAGTACTCAGCACCCGTCGGATCCATAACGAACGTGTTGCGGTTCATAAGGCTCGGGTGAACCATGACGATACCGACGAGGATGCCCAGAATCGGGTTACCGCCAAAACGCTTCACCGCGCTGTACATAACCAGGACAGGCAGGTAGTCAAACGTGGTGGCGATAATGGCAAAGAAGCTTGCGAGGTTCTTGAGGAACTCGCTGTGGTCGGCAAGGCTGCCCTCCATGCCAAAGAGGCCGTTGGCAACGATCAGCGACTTAAGGCCGATGATGATAGCAGCGCCGACGAAAGCGGGAATGATGGGGATAAAGATATCCGAGAATACCTTGAGGACCGAGAAGAACTTGCCCTTCTTGTCCGCCTCGGCGCCCTTGACCTCGGAAGCGCTGATCTCCTTAACGCCCGTCAGAGCCATAAACTCATCGTAGACCTTGTTGACGGTACCGGTACCGAAGATGATCATGAGCTGGCCGCTGTTGTACAGCACGCCCTTGACGCCATCGATGTTCTCGAGCTCGGCCTTGTTGTACTTGCTCGTATCCTTGAGCACCAGACGCAGACGCGTAACGCAATGCGTGGCGCCCTCGATGTTCTCCAGACCGCCGACGTTATCGACGACTTGCTGAGACACTACTTTGTAGTCCATGTTCCTCTCCATTCCCTTACGAAATCATAAAACGTTTTGATGCCATTACAGAGACGCGATCGTTGCATTTGCGCACTTGAGCGTACCGTCGGTGACCGTCAGTGCCACACCCTGGCCCTGCTTATTGCAGAAGCGAGCGTTGAGCGCAACATCATCGACAAAGATGGTCGCGATATCGTCGTCAACGACCAGGCGCACATGATGAGTGCCCTCGCCCTTAAAGAACAACGGACGCTCGAGGCCCATGTTGTTGACCTGGAACCACGGATACTGGGGGGCCGCCGTAAACTCGAGCTTGCCCTCACGCAGGTTGGCGCGGAACTCATAGGCAAGACCGGACTCGGCGTCCTCGGCAAGCTTCACCGAGAAGCCGGCAGCGTCTCCGGCGAGCTCGATGTCGGCATCGAGCATATAGGTGGAACCGGCATCCGCGGCGAGCACCTGCTCGACCTTGCCCGACTCGCAGGAAAGCTCAAAGGCCTCGACTGCCTTAGCCTCGCCAAAGGCGCCAAGCATGCTGTCAGGGAGCTTGGTGCCGAGCGTTCCGTCGGCACGCTGAACGATCTCGAGAGGCATAAAGGTGCCACCCCACAGGTAAGAGCTGGGATCGCCACCCTCGTCACGCGTAGGAACCCAACCAAAGAGAACGCGGCGCTCGCCATCAAATGCGGTACGCGCGGCATAGTACGCGCGGCCATCGAATGAATCGTCAGCAGGAGTGATCCAAGGACCGTTGATGGAGCGAGACATGCGGTAACGGGTCTTGTTGCCATCACTGTACTCGGAGAACACCAGATACCACCAGTCGCCCATCTTAAAGAGATCAGGCATCTCGAACATGGTGTAAAGGCCCGGATTCCACCAGTCGCCCTGGAACTCCCAGGTATCCAGGTCCTTGGAGGTGAACTTGACCAGACGCCCGGTCATCAGACGCTTGTCCTCGCCCACGCGCGTGCCGAGGATGAGCATGTACTCTTCGTTCTCCTCATCCCAAAGCACAAAGGGATCGCGCCAGTTGCGGTCATCGTAACCCTCCTGGGGCGGAAGCAGCGTCTCGGCGATGTTCTTCTCCCACTTGACGGCGTCGTCACTCGTTGCGTGAAGAAGAACCTGCTTCATCAAGCGTGCCTTGACCTTATCGCGATTGCAACCAGTGTAGAGCGCATGGTACTTGTCGCCCACCTTAAACACCGTGCCGGCATAAACATACTGGTCGACTTCCTCGTCGCCGCCACGCTCAAGGCTCTCGCCAAAGTCTTTGTAATTGACGAAGTCCTTGGTTGTCGCGAGTGCCCAGCCAAACGGCTCTCCGAAAGGTCCGGGGTTTCGCGTGTCACGCTGATGATAGAGATAGAACGTGCCGTCCTCGCCGTACGGCATGATGTCGCCCACCCAAATTCCCTCAGGCTGGTAATACACCTTGTGCATCCGAGACTTCCTTCCCACGTGATACTAACTCGGTACAACTGCAAGATATGTCAATCGTTTTCATATGTCAAACGTTTTCACACCAATACGTCTTTTCGCAGTTCCAGTCGTCGGCAAACGATTGACATATGCCGGCGAACGGTCATCAGAGGCGTTTGAGGAATTCTTTTGGCACGGGATGAACTACGCGGTTTTGCCCTCAATGAGTTCAACGGGGAGCTTGGTATTCGATTCGGGCTTTTCACCGTTAACAAGAGCGATGATGGATTGCGCCGCGAGCTCTCCGATGCGATCGATATCTTGACGAACGGTTGTTAAGTCAGGCATAAACGTCATAGTGCGGCGGGCGCCATCCGCGCCCACGACCTTAATATCGTCCGGAGCGCTCAAGCCGCGCTGCTTCATCACGTTAAGACAGATAGCCGCCATCGTGTCGTCTCCCGCAAAGATGCCGTCAATATCGGGGTTCTCATCGAGGATCTTCGCAACGACCGCACTCTTTTCGTCATCGGACTTAACGAACCCGACCTCACGGACAAGCGCGGGCAAACCGGCCTGCTCCACAACATCGTGGTAGGCATCGGTACGCTTATTGGCAGGCATGCGCATGCGGCTATTGTTGCGCAGGCACAAGATGCGCGAACACCCGTCATCGATGAGACGACGCGTAGCAAGTTCGCCGATGCCATAGCTGTCGCTCGCAATCTGAACAGAGGCCTCGCCAAGGTCGCAGTCGATACCAACCAGACTCAAGCCCATCTCGGCATACGCCTCGGCACCGATATTAAGCGAGTTGACGATGACGCCATCAACCATATTGCGTCGAAGCATGTCGATATAAGAGCGCTCAAGCTCGGGTCGATTGGCGCTATTGCACAGCAGCATCTTAAAACCGTTTTCGGCCAGGGTATGCTCAATGACTTGAACCACTTGGGCATGAAACGGACTGCTGACATAGGGGACGATCATACCGATAAGATTCAGGCGACCGTTGAGCATGGCACGAGCGATATCGTTGGGCGTATAGTTGATGCGCTTCATCGCGGCATGGACCTTATCGCGGGTCTCTTGGCTAATATAGCCACGATTATTAAGCACACGAGATACCGTAGTAGGCGAAACCCCCGCCACCGCCGCAACTTCCTTGATGCAAGGCTTAGCCGTATCCTTAGAACGAGCACTCTCGCGAGCCATAGCACCCTCCCCCATCAACATGTCATACGTTTACATACGAACAAAGCATACCCCAACAAGAGCGGGAAGACGGTAACAGTACAAGTAAGTAAACGACTCATCCAAATAATTAGGAGAGTTCCGCCTAAAGGGTGACTACACAGGACCCCCGCCGGGGCTGTTTGGGCTACCTCTCAAAACATTCCGCAGGACGCAAAGAGGCTCGCCGCACGAAGTGCGCAGCGAGCCTCTTTGCATGTCCGAGGACGTTTTGGGAGGTAGCCCAAACAGCCCCGGGTCTCCGGTGGGAGTTGAGTCCCTTTAGAACTTGTCGTGGAAGGTACGCGAAATGACCTCGTCCTGCTGCTCCTTGGTGAGCGTGTGGAAGTTCACGGCATAGCCGGAAACGCGGATGGTCAGCTGCGGGTACTTCTCGGGGTGAGCCTGAGCGTCGAGCAGCGTCTCACGGTTGAAGACGTTGATGTTCAGGTGGTGGCCACCCTTCTCGGCGTAAGCGTCGAGCATGTGGACCAGGTTATCGGCCTGGGTCTCGGAAACTTCAGAAACCTTCATAATGTGTCTCCTTCGATTAATAGGCGCCGGCCGAAACCGGCGCGCTAATCAGTAATCGTTATTGTTAGTATAGCACTAACAATAGTTACTCGCCCAGCTGATCAAGGTCGATATCGCCAAAGAACACCTGGTCCTCCTTGCCGAGCGCACTCGGGATGATGGAGAAGGTGTTGGAGATGCCGTCCTGAGCATCGCGGAACGGGAGCTTGGAAACCGAAGACAGCGAAGCGATGGCGCCGTGGCTATCGCGCTTGTGCATGGGGTTAGCACCCGGGGCGAACGGCTGGCCAGCCTTGCGGCCGTCGGGCGTGGAGCCGGTCTTCTTACCGTACACGACGTTGGAGGTAATGGTCAGAACCGAGGTCGTGGGCACGGAGTTGCGGTAGGTGTCGTTCATGCGGATGTACTCCATGAACTGGTGCACAACGTCGTGAGCGATCTGGTCAACGCGGTCGTCGTCGTTACCGTACTTGGGGAACTCACCCTCGGTCTCGAAGTCGACGATGATGCCGTTCTCATCACGGACGGGGTGGACCTTGGCGTACTTGATGGCGGACAGGGAGTCAGCCACGACGGAAAGGCCAGCGATGCCCGTAGCGAACCAGCGGTGCACGTGCTTGTCGTGCAGAGCCATCTGGATGCGCTCGTAGCAGTACTTGTCGTGCATGTAGTGAATGATGTTCAGCGAGTTGACGTACACGCCAGCGAGCCACTTCATCATGTCGTTGTACTTGGCCACAACGTCGTCGTAATCGAGCGTATCGCCCTCGACGGCGCGATACTTGGGGCCGACCTGCTTCTTGGAGACCTCGTCAACACCGCCGTTGAGTGCGTACAGCAGGCACTTGGCCAGGTTGGCGCGAGCGCCGAAGAACTGCATCTCCTTGCCGATGCGCATGGAGGACACGCAGCAGGCGATGCCGTAGTCGTCGCCATGATAGACGCGCATGAGGTCGTCGTTCTCGTACTGGATCGAGGAGCTGGCGACAGAAGTCTTGGCGCAGAACTTCTTGAAGTTCTCGGGCAGACGGGTCGACCACAGAACGGTCATGTTGGGCTCGGGGCTGGTGCCCATGTTCTCGAGCGTGTGCAGGTAGCGGTAGCTCATCTTGGTAACGAGCGTACGGCCGTCGACACCCATGCCGCCGATGGACTCGGTGACCCACTGCGGGTCGCCGGTGAACAGGGCCTGGTACTCAGGGGTACGGGCAAACTTGACCATGCGAAGCTTCATGATGAAGTGATCCACGAACTCCTGGATCTGCTCCTCGGTGAAGGTACCGTTGGCAAGGTCGCGCTCAGCGTAGATGTCGATGAACGTAGAGGTACGGCCGATGGACATGGCAGCGCCGTTCTGCTCCTTGACGGCAGCAAGGTAGGCGAAGTACATCCACTGGATGGCCTCCTGCGTGTTGGTAGCAGGGTTGGAAATGTCGAAACCATAGGTCTCGGCCATCATCTTGAGCTCGCCGAGGGCGCGGATCTGCTCCTGCAGCTCCTCACGATCGCGGATGTTGTCGGCGGTCATGACCGTCGGGGTGGAAGCCTTCTGGGCCTCCTTGTCCTTGATCAGGTAGTCGACGCCGTACAGGGCAACACGACGGTAGTCGCCGATGATGCGGCCGCGGCCATAGCCATCGGGCAGACCGGTGATGATGTGAGCCGAGCGGCAAGCACGCATCTCGGGAGTGTAAACATCGAAGACGCCAGCGTTGTGGGTCTTACGCTCGAAGGTGTAGCGCTCGACAACGTTCTCGTCGACCTTGTAGCCGTGCTGGCTGGCAGCCTGGCAAGCGATGCGGATACCACCGTTGACGTGCAGCGCGCGCTTGAGCGGCTTGTCGGTCTGGAGGCCGACGATAGTCTCCTTCTCGCGGTGGGCGTTATCGATGTAGCCAGCGGGGTGGCTCACGATACCCGTGACGATCTTGGTGTCCATATCGAGGACACCGCCCTGTTCGCGCTCCTTAAGCAGCAGGTCGAGAACCTCGCCCCACAGCTCCTTGGTACGCTCGGTCGGACCGACGAGGAACGACTCGTCGCCCTCGTAGGGGGTGTAGTTCTTCTGGATGAAGTCTCGGACGTCAACCTCTCCCGTCCAAATGCCTTCCTTGAAGCCTTCCCATGCCTCCTGCATTGTGTAACCACGCTCCTAGTTACGTGTAATGCGGCGCTCTCTCACACCGCTGCTTATTGAATTCTTGAATGTTCGGCTTGCACTACCAGCTTCTTCCGTTCTTCACCACACGCTGGTGCAGAGAAAACGTTTGTCCACCTTGGAACTACAACCCAAAACCCAAGATTTCACCCGTCTGAGAAGGATAACATAGCGACCCTCTCCATCTGGGCTGTTATATGTTTCTTTTTTTATATCATAAGGGCGTTTTTTACAAACCCGCAGGAAATGCGAGCGCGAACAACTACCGTTCACCGATTTGTATGTTATTTTTCCTTGCCTTTGTACGACGTTCGCTCTAGCTGTTATGCCAGCTTTAGCAGGGTAAAGTGTCTCAGAGACCCTGCAGAAACTGCAGGGCGGCCACGGGATCCCCCGTGGCCGCCCTGTGGCGTAGCTAGTTTTTAGCTTTGATTGCCGCTTGGCATTAGGCGGCTGCGGCGGCCTTGTCGGTCGTTGCCTTGCTATTGCCGTTGCCCTGGCCCTCAAAATGCTTGTAGCACCAGCTGGTGACCAGCGGGGTCAAAATAGCCGTCACGATTGCGCAGGCAGCAACCTGTGCCGTGGCCGTCGCGAGCACCGCGCCGCCGTACATGGCCCCGTTGACGCTTGCCATGGCAGCAGGCGTGGCCACATTGGCTCCGGCGCAGCTCGAAATGGCCGCACCTGCGACACCCGTACCGCCCGTGAGCTTATCGACCGCGATAACGGGAATTGCAAAGACCACCGAGCAGATCACGCCGAGCAAAATACCGGGGAGACCGCCATTAATGAGCTGGCCAAAGGTCATGGTCGAGCCCATGGCAAAGAAGACGAGCACGATGATAGCGGAAAGCGCCGGGGCCATCATCTTCTTAAAGCTGGGGAACAGGTTACCTAGAATAATGCCGACGACGATCGGCAGGATGGCGCCCACGAGCGACCAGCCAATCGGAGCCTGACCGGCGGCGCCAAGGACAATCATCGTGACCGGAGGGCCGACAACGAGCGTGGTGATGGCGACGGCGCCACGCTCGGCCTCATTGCCCATGGTGCCCATCAGACCAGCGTACATAGCGTTGTTGGCGCCGGTGCAAGCCGCCAGCATCACCATGGCAGAGATGCCAAACAGGTTGTCGTTGAACACATAAAGGATGAGCAGCGACACGGCAACGACCACGATCTGCTTGACAGCGATGATGATGGCGCCGCGTGCAGCGGCGGCGGGAGCACTCTTAAACGAAATCGTCGTACCGACGATGAGCAAAAAGGCGCCAACGAGCGGGCCTGCACCCTGCTGGGTCATGCCAAGCGTAAAGCTACCGAGCGTTTTAAACAGGTCGGGGAATAGCGTGTTGAGCAGGCAGCCCAACAGAAGCGGCACCAAGATATTGGCGCCCGGGATGGAGGACATCTTAAAGAACGGCTCCTTTGCCGCCGGCGCCTCCACCGCAGTCGATTCACTCATATATATCTCCTTTGGATGCATGCGAATCGTAGCCGCACGCGCCTATGTCAGAAAGAAGGCGACAACCCCGAGTCGCCAGGGTCGCCGCCAAACGATCACCGCGGGGTATTACCCGTCCAGGACGATGCCGCCGTCGCAGTCACCAATCTCGCCGTTCACGAAGCTGGCGAGGTCGGAAGCGAAGAACAGCACCATCTGCGCAGGCTCGCTGGCCTGGGCGGCGCGGCCCAGAGGAATACCGTTGATGATGCGCTGAGAGTTCTCGTCAGAGAGAATCGAGGTCATATCGGTCAACGTGAGCGACGGGCACACGGCGTTGCAGCGAACGCCAAACTTGCCGCCTTCCTTGGCGACTGCCTTGGTAAGGCCATTGACACCGGCCTTGGAGCTCGCGTAGGCCGCGGTGCCGAGCAGGCCGCCGCCGATCTTACCAGCAACAGAGCTTACGTTGACGATAGTGCCGGCATGCGCCGCCTTAAAGTGCGGGTACACGGCGTTCATCATAGTGAAGGTACCGTTGAGGTTGATATCGATAGTGCGGCGCCACTCGGTGTCATCGATCTCGTCGAACTTCTTGGTGCTGATGACGCCAGCGCAGTTAATCAAGATGTTGGTTTGCGGCAGGTCCGTAAAAATCTGCTCGACGGTCTCGCGCGCCTTGGGCGCATCGGCGACATCGAGCTGATAGAACTTGTTGCCCTCGCCAAGCTCGGCCACTGCGGCCTCGCCCTTAGCAGCGTTCCTTGCGATGAGCGCGACATGTCCGCCGCCCGCGACGATGCCCTTGGCGATCTCGAGGCCAATGCCCTGAGTGCCGCCCGTGACAATCGCGGTCTTGCCCGTGAAGTCAAATGCCATGACTCCATCCCCCTTTATGTAAGGTGTCTCCTTGCGGGAAGTTGGAGCATCGCACGTGGCGATTATATGACTCCCAGTCGTCATGGTGGTGACAACCCCTCGCCTAACCGCGGGCATGATAGTTCTTTGAAACGCTTTAGCAATTGAATGATTTTAAGTCTTAATGAGCTCTTAATATTGCCTACTGTATGAGGCCCGCGTATGGGGGTATCATCTTCCACCGAAAATAGTTTCTAGTGTTAGGGGTTTTCGGTGGAAGATACCGATTTCCATGAGCTTGGGCGTCAGCTCTTTACCGAGTTTGGCAGCATGCACCAGCGCGTTTCGCGCTTTGCCGACCAGGCTCTGGGTGGCGAGATGGCCGTCATGCGCGCCCTCATGCGCGCCGGCGGCTCGCTCACGCCGAGCGAACTCGCTGATCGCGCCTGGGTCTCGAGCGCCCGCATCGCCAATATCCTGCGCGCCCTCGAGGCCAAGGGCTGGGTCGAGCGCGAGCACTCAAAGACCGACCGTCGTCGCGTACACGTCACGGTGACCGACAAAGGATTCCAGGTTATCGAAATCAAACGTCGGGAATTCGAGGACCGCACCGCGGCCTTCCTCGAGCAGCTTGGCGAAACAGATACCCAAGAGATGGTGCGCCTTCTTAGACGTGCCAACGAAATTATCGACCGCAATCAAGAAAGGAGAGATGCCGAGTGAGGATTCTCAAGCTCTTTAAAAAACATATCCTGGCACTGTTCGCAGCTATCGTACTTATCGTAATCAGCTGCAACGCCGATCTGGCACTGCCTACCTATATGAGCGACATCGTCGACGTGGGCGTGCAGCAAGGCGGCATCGCCTCGCCCGTGCCCGACACCATTCGCGCCGAATCGCTCGACGACCTCGAACTCTTTATGAGCGCCAAAGACGCCAAGACGGTAGAGGCTGCGTTTGGCAAGACAGACAAAAACGGGATTCGCACGTACAAGGGCACCGAGGACGAGCGCGCCGACGGCGGCAAGATTGCCGACATTATGAGCCTGCCCGAGACTGTCGTCCTTTCGCTCAACCAGGGCATCGACGCCAACTCCATGGGCGACATGATGGGCTCGTCTAGCGAGAAAGACGACAACGCTGCCCAGGCCATGCCAACCCCCGAGCAAATGGCAGCGATGACGCCCGAGCAGCTCGCCGAGATGCAGCAGAAGGCCGCAGCGGCGCAGAACATGCAAAAGCAGATTGATGCCGACGGCGGCAAAATCACTATGAAGAGCCTGCGCCTGGGTGTCGAGGGCGGTCTGGTAGACCAAAGCAAGCTCGTCGAGGGTGCCAACCAAATGGCGGACAAAATGGGCTCCATGTCGGGCTCCATCGTCACCCAGCGCGCCGTGAGCTATGTACAGGACGAGTACAAGGCGCAGGGCATCGACCCCGCCGACGTGCAGAACGCCTACCTGAGCCGCATGGCGACCACGATGTTTGGACTGTGCCTCGTGTCGCTCGTCGCCACCATCCTGACCGGTGCCGTGGCTTCGCGCACCGCCTGCTCCATCGCCCGCGACCTGCGCCGCGAGACCTTCAACAAGGTTATGCACTTCTCGCCGGCCGAGGTGGGCAAGTTTAGCCAGGCCTCGCTCATCACCCGCTGCACCAACGACATTCAGCAAATCCAGATGGCCGCAACTCTGTTTATCCGCATGTGTCTGATGGCCCCCGTCATGGGCATCGTCGCCGTCATGCGCGTCCTGGCCAATCATACCGGCCTGGAGTGGACCATCGCCGTTGCCATCATCGCGGTCTCGGCCGTCGTCGGCGTGCTTATGGGCCTCACCATGCCCAAGTTCAAAAAGATGCAAGGCTTTGTTGACCGCGTGAACCTTACCGCCCGCGAGCTGCTCGACGGCCTTATGCCCATCCGCTCGTTCAACCGCGAGGAGCATGAGCTCGAGCGTTTTGACAAGGCTTCGCTCGACCTGATGACCACTCAGCTCTACACCAACCGCGCCATGAGCTTTATGATGCCGCTCATGATGCTCGTCATGAACTGCATCACCGTGCTTATCGTCTGGTTTGGCGCGCAGGGTGTGTCCGACGGCGTGATGCAGGTCGGCAACATGATGGCGTTTATCTCCTACACCATGCAGATCGTCATGGCGTTTATGATCCTCACCATGGTTTCGGTTATCCTGCCCCGCGCCGAGGTCGCAGCCGAGCGCGTGGAAGAGGTCACCACTTGCCCCACGAGCATCAACGACCCCGCCTCGCCCAAACTGCCCGCGGCCAGCGCGCCGCGCGGTGAGCTCGCCTTCCACGACGTGAGCTTCCAGTATCCCGATGCCCGCGCCGACGTCATCAGCGGCGTGAACTTCACCACGCACGCCGGCCAGATGCTCGGCATCATTGGCTCCACGGGCTCGGGCAAGTCCACGCTCGTGCAGCTGATTCCGCGCCTGTACGACGTCACGGGCGGCAGCATTTCGCTCGACGGCATCGATGTGCGCGACATGACCCTTTCCGAGCTGCGCCGCCGCATTGGTTACATCCCGCAGCAGGGTCGCCTGTTCTCGGGCACTGTCGAGAGCAACCTTAAGTTTGCCGGCGACATGGTGAGCGATGATGACATGCGCCAAGCCGCGCGCATCTCACAGGCCGAGGACTTTATCGCCGAGCGCGAGGGCGGCTACGACTCCCCCATCAGCCAGGGTGGCTCCAATGTCTCGGGTGGTCAGCGCCAGCGCTTGGCCATCGCCCGCGCATTGGCCAAAAAGCCCGAGGTTGTGGTGTTCGATGACTCGTTTAGTGCCCTCGACTACAAGACCGACGCGCGCCTGCGCGAAGAGCTTGCCAAAAACGTTACCGACGCCGCGCTCGTGGTCGTGGCCCAGCGCATCGCAACCATCATGCACGCCGACCAGATCATCGTGCTCGACGACGGCCACGTGGTGGGCACCGGTACGCACGAGGAGCTGCTGCGCAGCTGCCCGGCGTACCTGGAGATCGCACAGTCGCAGCTTTCCGCCGAGGAGCTGGGGCTTACCCAAGAAGAAATTGCAGCCGTCACGGAAGGAGGCGAGCGCTAATGGCAGACGAGACCAAGACTCAGATTCCCAAGCCCATCCGCCAGCGTGGTCCCATGGGCCGCATGGGCGGCATGCGTCGCGGCGAAAAGGCCAAGGACTTTAAGGGCACCATGAGGCAGCTGCTCGGCTATATCGGCCAGCACAAGATTGCCGTGTTTACCGCCGTCGCCTTTGCCGTGTGCTCGGTCATCTTTAACATTGTGGGGCCCAAGGTGCTCGGCCAGGTTACCACCAAACTGTTCGAGGGCTTGGTCGCCAAGGTCAACGGCACCGGCGATGTCGACTTTGCCTGGATCGCCAAGACGCTCGGCTTTTTGCTCTGTCTGTATCTAGCGAGCTCTGCCTGCAGCCTGATCCAAGGCTGGCTCATGACCGGCGTCACGCAAAAGATCTGCTATCGCATGCGCAAGGAGATCGCCGCCAAGATCGCTGTCGTTCCGATGAGTTACTTCAACGGCCACAGCAAGGGCGATGTGCTCAGTCGCATCACCAACGACGTCGATACGCTGGGCCAGTCGCTCAACCAGAGCGTGACACAGCTTATTACGTCCGTCACGCAGATTATCGGCGTGCTCGTCATGATGCTTTCGATCAGCCTGCCGCTTACCGGCGTCACCGTGCTCACGCTGCCGGCCGCCGCGATTATCCTGACCGTGATGATTCACTTCTCGCAGCCGTACTTCCGCGAGCAACAGCAGGTTCTGGGCGCCGTCAACGGCATTATCGAGGAGGACTTTGCCGGCCAGAACGTCATTCAGGTGTTCGACCGCGCCGAGGCCTCGATTGAAGAGTTCGACCGTCAAAACGACCGTCTCTTTATTAGTGGCTGGCGCTCGCAGTTCCTGTCGGGCCTGATGATGCCGCTTATGAGCTTGGTGGGCAACATGGGCTACGTGGGCGTCGTCGTGGTGGGCGCGCAGCTCGCGCTGACCGGCAATGCCACGCCCGGCGACATCCAGAGCTTTATCCAGTACGTTCGAAACTTTACGCAACCCGTGCAGCAGCTGGGCAACGTGAGCAACACGATGCAGTCGATGGCCGCCGCCACCGAGCGCGTGTTTGAGTTCCTGGCCGCGCCCGAGGAGGAGCAGAAGGCCGACGCGCAGATTCCCGAGAAGCGCCCCGGCCACGTGGTGTTTGACCATGTCAAGTTTGGCTACACGCCCGACAAGACCATCATCCACGACTTTAGCTGCGAGGCGCAGCCCGGCCAGACCATCGCCATCGTCGGCCCCACCGGCGCCGGCAAGACCACGCTCATTAAGCTGCTGCAGCGCTTCTACGACGTGGACGGCGGCTCGCTGCGTGTCGAGGGCGTCGATGTGCGCGACTGGGACCGCGCGGCACTGCGCGGCGAGTTTGCCATGGTGCTGCAGGACACCTGGCTGTTTAACGGCACCATCCGCGAGAACATCCGCTACGGACGCCCCGACGCGAGCGATGCCGAGGTCGAGGCCGCCGCACGCGCCGCACGCTGCGACCACTTTATCCATACGCTCGCCGGCGGTTACGACTTTATGATCAACGAGGAGGGCACTAACCTCTCACAGGGCCAGCGCCAGCTCGTGACCATCGCCCGCGCCATTTTGGCCGACCGCCCGGCACTGATTCTGGACGAGGCGACTTCCAACGTCGATACCCGCACCGAGGAGCTTATTCAGCGCGCCATGGATGCGCTGATGCAGGGCCGTACCAGCTTTGTCATCGCACACCGCCTGTCCACGATCCGCAACGCCGACGTGATCTTGGTGATTCGCGACGGCGATATCGTCGAGAAGGGCACGCACGACGAGTTGCTCGCCCAGGGCGGCTTCTACGCCGACCTATATAACTCGCAATTCGACGAGGCGGCGTAAATTCTGCTGCAGGGAACGAATAACGCCCGAGAACGGGGACGCAGGACAACCTGCGCCCCCGTTTTTTCGTCCACGGCACTCGAATTAGCTCTCTTGGGGCCCGATTGACAGCCCCTTCCGGACCCTGTGGCCAAAAAAGGTCAAATATGAGTACTGTTACATTTTTAGTAGCAGCCAAAACCGCCTCAAATGACCTCTTTGCGGCTTCTATACGCCTTCAAATTAATCAAAACGCCCGTTAACATGCTTCTGTGTGCCAACGTTAATGAACATATTTGCTGTTATGCCTATTATCTTGTAAGCTCGATATGAGACTACGCCAGCAACAGTACTCATATTTGCCATTTTTTGCCCACGGGGTATGCCGCAGAAGATCCAACTTGCTCCAGCGTGCCGTACGCCGACCCCCTTCCGGCGAGTGCCGACATTTTCCCAGATAAAACCGACCAAAATAAACCTGTCCCTTTTTGGTAGGTTTCGGGGTGACAAGGGGTTGCACTTTAGCGTGCGACAGCGGATAATGCCGAGCATTCGACAATACGCTTATTGCTCTTTCTATAGATTGAGGAGACCCCTATGGCCATGGAATTCAAACGCAGGCTGCCGATACCCATGGAGATCCGCGAGGAAATGCCACTTTCTGCCGAGCTTACCGCCAAAAAGCAGGCATTTGACGCCGAGGTCGCCAAAGTCTTTACCGGCGAGGACGCACGCAAGGTGCTCATCATCGGCCCGTGCTCTGCCGACCGCGAGGATTCGGTGCTTGAGTACATGAACCGACTGGCCAAGACCGCCGAGGAGGTCAAGGACAAGCTCATCATCATTCCGCGCGTCTACACCAACAAGCCGCGCACCAAGGGCACCGGCTACAAGGGCCTGCTGCACAACCCCAACCCCGAGGCTCCCGACGATCTGCTCGAGGGCGTCAAGGCCATCCGCCATATGCACCTGCGCGTTATT
Source organism: Collinsella aerofaciens (assembly GCF_039836695.1). GTDB lineage: Bacteria > Actinomycetota > Coriobacteriia > Coriobacteriales > Coriobacteriaceae > Collinsella > Collinsella aerofaciens_BD. Next base: position 74,195 of record NZ_JBDPAC010000011.1, read on the forward strand.
GAGGAAACGGGCTTCTTCACCGCCGACGAGATGCTCTATCCGTCCAACTACCAATACCTCGTCGACCTGCTGAGCTATGTTGCCGTGGGCGCACGCTCGGTCGAAAACCAGGAGCATCGCCTGGTGTCGAGCGGCATTTCGGTACCCGTTGGCATGAAGAATCCCACTGCCGGCTCTACCACCGTTATGCTCAACTCCATTTACGCCGCGCAGGCGCACCAGAGCTTCATCTTCCGCAACTGGGAGGTCGAGTGCGACGGCAATCCGCTCGCGCACGCCGTTATGCGTGGCTACATCGGTCTCGATGGGCGCACCTACCCCAACTACCACTACGAGCACCTGGAGCGCCTGGCCGAGCGCTATACCGAGCATGCCGGCTATGCCAATCCGGCAGCGATCATCGACTGCAACCATGACAACTCGGGCAAGCGTCCGCTGGAGCAGTATCGCATTTGCAAGGAAGTGCTCGACAGCTGCCGCCGCAACGAGTCCATCTCCAAGCTGGTCAAGGGCTTTATGATCGAGTCTTACCTGGAGGACGGCAACCAGCCGGTCGACGGCGGCGTCTTTGGCAAGTCGATCACCGATCCGTGCCTGGGCTGGGAAAAGACCGACTACCTCATCCACGAGATCGCGGAGCGGGTTTAGTTACGCGGGCCGCATTTGGACAATCTGACGTTCAACTTCAAGGGCGCGACCAGAAGGTCAGCGCCCTTTCGTTTCACGTCACCTTGTCTCAAATGCGGCCCGCTCGCTCATATGACCCAATCCGCTGTCAAGAGCCACAATGGCCCCGCCGACCGCTTGCAATCGGTCGGCGGGGCCTGCCGTTGAACCCGTCCCGGTCCGCCCCCGGCATGTCGTCGACGCCTTCGGCTCAGTCTCATATCCGCGGATACCGCTCTGGCGGCCCGCAATCCTCTCCTTCGGCGGGGGTTCCCCAAGTCTGTCGACGCGAATGCGGCGACCGCCGCGCGCACAGCGAGAACGGGGGTATCCCCGAAAGCTGCCCGGCTCGCCGGGACGGGGGCTATGTCTATTCGCCGGACTCCCGGCACATCATGCCGAGGGCCCACAGCCACCTCACGAGCTCGGCGGCGGTGGCGGCGTTCGCCTTCGCCTGGGGCATGCCCCTCTCGAGCATCTCCTCGCGTCGCCGGAGCAGGCGCTCGGACCCCTTCCTCCCGTGCATCCTTATCTCGAGCGGGACTCCGGAGCCCTTGGGCATCAGCTTGGGCTGGTGCCCGGCCTGGGCGTAGCGCCAGGACCCCTCGACCGCCAGCCTCCTGACGAGCGCGTTGCCGGCCCCGCTGATTCCGCCGAGTCGCACGGAGTCGGCGCTCGACCTCTGCTTCGGGGCGAGGCCGAAGTAGGCCGTCACCTGCCTGCCGGAGCGGAACCTCGAGAAGTCGCCGACCTCGGACGCGAAGGCGGCGGCGAGCGCGAACCCGC
>NZ_JBDPAC010000012.1:0-73600 GCF_039836695.1 Collinsella aerofaciens
ATCATGCTTCACTCTCAAATCAACGCGCATAAAGAAAGCCTCCCATTTCTCATGTCCAAGAAATGGGAGGCAGTTCACATCCGTTCTAGCGGGCTATTCAGATATTTCGGCTACGCGCTCGGTGGCTCAGACAAATCTTTACGCAAACAGGCCGTAGATGCTGATGTTGGCCTTGGCGTAGAGGCCGTTGGCGTACTCGGTCCACTTGGAGCTGGCGCTCGAAGCCTGCGAAGAGTACTGCTGGTAGGCAGTGTAATAGGCGGTCATGGCCTGCTTATAGGTCGCGCTATCGGCCGTAAAGGCATCGTCGGCGAATGCCTTAGCGTAGGTGCCATCGGCGTCCTTCCAAGTGCCTTTCTCGCTATCCCACTCGTCGCCGGCAAGGTTGATGATGTAGTCGGCGTAGTCCTTGCTCGCGGTCTCCTCGTTGCCGTCAGAAGGCTCGGTCGGAGCGGTCGGCATGGTCGCGGAGCTATCGCCCACCTTCTTCTTGTAGAGCTTCTGCAGCGTCGCGGACTGGCGGACGATCTGCTTGGCCTGGTCCTTGGACACGCCATACTGCTTGGCCATGGTCTTGTAGTCCGAAGTGCCGATGGAATCCTCGGCGTACTTCTTCATCTCCTTAGAAGAGACGGTGATGCCCTCGTCCTCGGCAGCGTCGAGCAGGATCTTGTTGCGCACGTAGGACAGGATGACGTCGGCAGAAGGAGCGGTGTAGTTGCCATCGCTATCCTTGACGGTGTCGAGGCTGTACTGGCTCTCGATGGCCTCGCGCGCAGCGATGTCGCTCTTCTTGCCGTTGTAGCTGTAGCTTGCCACGGTCGAATCGAGCTGGTCCTCGGTGAGGGTCGCCGAGCCGACACCCTTGCCGCCAAAGCCGCCATTGCCAATAAAGAAGCCGACCACGGCAGCAATCACGACTGCAACCACAAAGGCGGCAATCATCGTCTTCTTGTGCTTGGATGCATGGTCGTCAGCATCGGAGTCGTCGTCCTCGTCCTGCTCCTCGGGCATGAGGTTCTCGTCGGCGGCGTCCGCGGCGATCTTTGCCTCCAGGCGAGCGTCCTCCTCCTCGGCCGTCGTGCCGGCGGCAATGTGCTCGGCAGACGTACCGGCGACCAGATCGATCTTCTCATCCTCGTCACCGTCGGGGCCTTCGCCGCGCTCGATGATCTGGATGCCGTCGATCTCGTCCTTCTCGTCCTTCTTTTGAATCAGACCCATATCAGTTACTCCTTGTTAGGAAACATAGTCCTCAATAGAATACGCCCGGCAGAGCGCCGGGCGTATTGATTCTTAGGTTATACGCAAACACTTAAGTACTATTTAGGCGTTTGCAGCGTGCATACCTTAGACCAGGTGCGCGATAACGGCATCGGCAAAGGCCTGTGTGCCCACAGCGCCCTCAACGGAGCCGGTCTGGGCACGACGCACGTCACCGGTAACCTGCTCGCCCTCGTCGAGCGTGGCAGATACGGCGGCACGAATGCGATTGGCAGCATCGTTCTCGCCCAGGTGATCGAGCATCATCGCAGCAGAGAGGATCTCGGCCGTGGGGTTGGCGATATCCTGGCCGGCGATATCGGGCGCGGAGCCATGCGTAGCCTCAAAGATTGCGCAGTCGGCACCGATGTTGGAGCCGGGGGCCATGCCCAGACCGCCCACCAGGCCGGCGCACAGGTCGCTCACGATGTCGCCGTACAGGTTGGGCAGCACCAGGACATCGAAGTCGTTGGGGTTCTGGACCAGGCCCATGCAGGTGGCGTCAACGATCTTGTCGTTGAACTCGATATCAGGATATTTGGCGGCCACCTCGCGCGCCACGCGCAGGAACAGGCCGTCGGTCGCCTTCATGATGTTGGCCTTGTGCACGGCCGTCACCTTTTTGCGGCCGCAGCGGCGGGCATACTCAAAGGCATACTCCACAATGCGGCGGCTCTTGGCGATGGAGATCGGCTTGATCGAGATCGCGGAATCGACGGCGAAGGTCTTTTGGCCCGAACGCTCGACGAGCTGCGAAAGCTCCTCGACCTCGGCAGCGCCCTCATCGAACTCGATGCCGGCGTAGAGGTCCTCGGTGTTCTCGCGCACGATGACCAGGTCGACGTCGCGGAAGCGCGAGCCGTCGCCCGGCTGCGACAGGCAAGGGCGCACGCAAGCGTACAGGTCAAAATGCTTGCGCAGAGCCACGTTGACGCTGCGGAAACCCGTGCCGACCGGCGTGGTGATGGGACCCTTGATGGCAACCTTGGTCTCGGCGACCGCATCGAGCACGTGCTGGGGCAGCGGCGTGCCAAACTCGTCCATGACGCCGGCACCGGCCTCCTGGACGTTCCAGTTGATCTGGACACCAGTGGCCTCGACCACGCGGCGCATGGCCTGCGTAATCTCGGGACCGATACCGTCACCGGGAATCAGGACTACATCGTGCGCCATAATCTGTTACTCCTCGTCTTCGGCGTCGTCAGCTTTTTTAACGCTAGCACGCTTCTTCTTTTTGGAGAGATCCAGGCCAAAACGTTTAACAAGCATTTCGCAAATCTCGCTCGAACGGGCCTTGAGATAGCTGCCCTTGCCGTTCTCGGCGTCGAACTTAAGGCGCAGCGCGAGCTTCTCGGCAACCTCGGCGTCGATCTCGCCCTGGCAAAACTCGTACAGGCAACCGAGCATGTCGCGATACTCAAGGTCGCCGTGGTAGCACTGGATGGCCTCGTCCAGGATGGGCCAAGCCTCGCGCGAGCGCTCGACGCTCGTGGCACCCCACACGCACAGCAGGCGGAAGGCGGCATAGCGCAGCGTGGAGGAGATCTCGTCGAACAGCGCGGTCTCGGCGCCCTCAAAGGCATCGCCCAGCTGCTCGGGGCAGGTGGTGGCGAGCGTCGTCAGGGCATCGAGGGCCTCCCAGCGGGTCTGCGCCTCGGGACGGTCGAGCGCCTCGATCAGCGCGGGCACGCAGGGCACGACGCGCTGGGGATCGCGCTCGGCAAGCAGATGCAACACGCGGGCAGCAAACTGGCGGATGCGGCGCGTGGGGCAGCCGAGCTCCTGAACCAGGCGGTCGACGGCGTTCTCATTCTCCTCTGCCAGCTGAAGCTGTACCAGCTCCTCGTCGGTGAGCTGTTCGTCTTTGTTTTCTGCCATAGTTACCTCTTCTTACTATTTCTTAGCGTGCTTGCCAGCACCCTTGCTGTCATCGGTGACCGAGATGAGCTGTCGGTCGGCCGCGCCATTGCGACGCGCACGGCGGCGCTCCTCGGCGTCGCCCGCGTCGGCGGCGGCGCGATGAGCCTTGTTGACGTTAAAGACCTCGTCGTGCTTGCGCCACGGACCGACGGACTCGCCAAAGCTCATTTTAAGACCGGCGATAAAGCCGCCGAGCCAGCCGATCGGCGCAAACTGCACCAGCGGGAACAGCGAGAACACCCAGGTCAGCAGGACGACTGCCGCCGCTCCCACAAAGTTGGCAATCCAGTAGTCGCGCTTGGTGATGACGCGCTTTTCGCACGCCCACTGACCGCACAAAAAGCCAATGTAGATCGCAAAGAGAAAGAGCACCAGCGCTAACACCACGAACGTCCAGCTCATGGGCGCTACTCCCCGTGATGGTGGCCGCAGCAGCACTCGTGGCCATCATCATGGCCGTGGCCGCAGCAGCACTCGTGGCCATCATCATGGCCGTGGCCGCCGCAGCACTCGTGGTCCTCGCCATGGTGGTGGCCGCAACCGCACTCGTGGTCGTCGCCATGCTCGCCGCAACCGCAGCCGTCCTCGTGAGCGCCATGCTCCTCGGGACGATACTGCGACCAGTCCAGACCGGCGGCGATGGCGTCGGCCTCCTCCTTATAGAGGACCGTGATGGCCTGGGTGCCCAGCTTGGCACCACCGATGGCGTCGAGCATGTCATAGAGCGTAAAGGCCACGTCGGCGCCGGGCAGCGCAAGCTCGCGGTCGTCGGCATAGGCGAGCGCCAAGCGCAGGTCCTTAATGAAGTGCTCGACCATAAAGCCGGGCTTGTAGTCGCCGTCGAGCGCCTTGGGAGCCAGGCTCTCCATGGCGCCGGACTTGCCGGTACCGCCCAGGATCATCTGGCGGGTCTTCTCCAGGTCAAGGCCGCTCAGCTCGGCAAACGCCATGGCGTCTGCCATGCCGACCATGCAGGCGCCCAGCGACACCTGGTTGGCGAGCTTGGCAGCCTGGCCCTTGCCGGCGCCGTCGAAGCAGCAGATGGTTGCCGCAAAGGTGGAAAGGATATCACGGACCGGAGCGATGTCGTTCTCGGTGGCGCCCACGATAGCCGTAAGCGTGCCGGCGATAGCACCCGACTCGCCGCCGGTGACGGGGCAGTCAAACGCCATGCGACCGGAAACCTGGGCGGCCTCGGCAATGTCGCGCGCCAGCTCGGGCGAGCTCGTGGTAAGGTCGATCAGGACCGCGCCGGGCTTAGTGCACGCGAGCAGACCGTCGCCCGCCAGGTAGAGCTCCTCGACCTCGGAGGGATAACCCACCATGGTAAAGATGACGTCGGCGTTCGCCGCGGCATCTGCCGGCGTATCGGCCCAGACGGCACCGCGCTCAACGAGCGCTGCAGCCTTGGACTTGGTGCGGTTGTTGACCGTGACGGGATAGCCAGCGTCCAGAATGTGGCCGGCGATGGGGGCACCCATAATTCCGGTGCCGATAAATGCGACAGAGAGCTTGTTTGCCATGAAACCTTTCCTTTTAGGTTGGGTGTTATTACCAGGTTGAATACTCGGTGCCAGCGTTTGAGCTGTGAGTCGAGGGCGATTACGGACGCGTTACTTGCCTACTGACCGCGCACGCGGCGGGCGATGCGATCGGAAAGCGACGCCTTGTCGGCGCGGTTCTTACCCCAAAACGCGCAGGCCACCATGCCGGGGCCCACGTGCGAGCCAATGGTGGGACCCACGGAGCTGCGAATGATCGTGACGTCGGCGCAGCCCTCCTCCTTGCGGATGGCAGCTTCGAGCCAGTCGCCGTCCTTCTCGGCATCGGCCGTCATGATTGCGATGGGCATGGTGCGGTCGGGCACGTAGTTCTCGCGGAACGACTTGAGAATGGACTTGAGCGCCTTCTTGCGGCCGCGGTTGACGCCGATCAGCGACAGCGAGCCGGCAAGGTCGTAGGAGAGCTCGGGCTTGACATCGAGCTTTGCCGTGAGCTGCGCCGCCGCGGGCGGAATGCGGCCGCCGGCAGCTAGTGCGTCGAAGCTCTCGAGCGTAAAGTAGCCGTGGACGTAGGTCTTTGCCTCGTTTGCCCAATCGACCAGCTGCTTGGCGGTCAGTCCCGCCGAACGCTGGCGCACGGCCTCGAGCGCCAAGAGCGCGCCAGTCGCGCAGGGCAGAGCGTTGTCGACCACGTACAGCTCAAAATCGGGATACTCGGCACGCACGGCGTCCGCCGCCTGGCACGCGGAGTTGTAGCTCGACGACAGCGCCGAGGTAAAGCACAGGTAGACCGTGGGCGTGCCCTCTTTGGCGCACTCGGTAAAGAACTCGATATAGCGACCGAGCGACACAGCCGAGGTGGACACGCGGGCACCGGCGCGCATGCGGTCGTAAAACTCCTTGGGCGTGATGCTCGACCAGATGTCATCCGTGCGCTCCTCGCCATCGATAATGAAGGGGAAACCCAGGATATCGACATCGAGGTTCGCGGCGACCTCGGGGCTAAAGTCGCAGCAGGTATCGACGACGATGCGGCAACGGTCCGAATGACCGGTAGATGCGGCCTTGTCCATCAAAGCGACTCCTTACGTAAAAAGGCGGCCACCCGCATGGGATGGCCGCCAACCGTTAACTCATGCAAGTTAACGTATTTTACTCGTCAAGTGTTTCGATGCGGGGCTTGATGATGCCATATCCACCATTCTTACGGTGATACACCACATTGATGAGGCCAGTCGTCGCGTTCTCGAACACGTAGAAGTCGTGGCCGAGCAGATCGGTCTGCACCAGCGCCTGCTCCTCAGTCATCGGGGTGACGTCGATAACCTTCTCGCGGACAAGCAGGTCGTCCTCTTCCTCGGGCAGCAGCAGGTCGGCCAGATCCTCGACGCGCTCGACCGGTGCGACATCCGCCGCGCTGGCACCGCCCTGGCGGTTGTCCACGACCTTGGTCTTGAACTTGCGCAGCTGGCGGGTGACCTTATCGGCGGAGAGGTCGATGGCGGCGTACATATCTGCACCGTGCTCGGCAACGCGAATCACCGAACCGCGGGCACGAACCGTAACCTCGACGATTGCCGGGTTGGGGTTCGAGGGGTTCTTCTCATAGCGAAGTACAACGTCGACCGTCATGGGCTCGATATCGAAAACCTTGAGCGCCTCGCCGATCTTCTCATCCACATGCGCACGCAGAGCATCGGTTACCGTCGTCTTGCGTCCAGAAACCTTGATATCCATACGTGGCTCCAATCTGCCTCGGGGACTTACTGTACTGGCTATGTACCCATTGCCGTGCATTTAATCACGCGGATTCCTAAAGACCCGAATAACGATTGCTTGATACCGCATACCGAAGTCTCGCACTTTTCTGTGGCAAAGTGCGCTATAGGAGGGCGTCGGCAGAGTTGGTTTTTCTTCTTGAAATTGGCTTTGACCTGCTGGTTTTATAGGGATGAAAAAGCCGGGCTCCTCTATTGGGGAAGCCCGGCAGTGCGTGTTGAAACCGTGAAGAGGTGTCCTTTCCAACGTATAGGAGACACCACCCCTAGCAATAACTAGCTATTGAGTTTGTTAATGTCGTCGTCGGTGATGGCGCCTTCCTGGCTGGACGATTTGTCCTCGGAGGATGCGGTCTCATTGTTGGAATCGGAGGACTCGCTGCCGGAGGACGTGGTCTCACTGGACTCAGAGTCGACCGGCTGCACGTTAGCGCCCGAAACCGTCTTAGTGGTGAGGTCGTAGGGCATCGTGCCATACCAGACAGAGTGGACCGCCTCGAGCGTGCCGTCGGCCGTAATACCGTCGAGGGCATCGCTCACGGCACGGCACAGTTCGTCATTGGACGAGAGGCCCGCAACACCAAGCGTCGAGGGCGCCTCGAGCGCACCGACATAGGAGACCTCGCTCATCAGGCGTGCAAGGTAGCCGCCGGCCGTGGAGTCGCAGATCACATAGTCGACCTCGCCGGACTCGAGCGCCTCAAAGCACTCGTTGATGTTGGAGTAGGTCTTTTGGTTGGCGGTAATGCTCTGCTTAGCAAGCGCCTCCTGCGAGGCCGAGGACATCTGAACGCCCAGGGTGGACGTGCTAAGGGTATCGGTGGAAACGCTTAGCGACCCACCATCTCTAGTTTTACCGAACACGGAAGTGGCATCGTACAGGCAGGTGCCGAGCGAGCTAATGTCCCCGTCCGTGGAGTTAATCTCGCCGATAAAGATATCGGCCTTTTTGTCGCCGAGCGCGGAACCTGCCGAGGACGCATCGACAAAGGCGACCTTAAGGCCCATGCGGCTTGCGAGGGCGCGGGCGGCGTCAACCGCATACCCCGTGAGCTCGCCGTCGGCGTCCTGCATGGCCTGCGGCGCATCGGAAGTATCGAGGGCGACCGTCAGGGTTCCGGGAGTGACCAGGGCATCGTCCGACACCGCCGGCGTGACGGTCTCGTACTCGATCTGGTCGATCGTGGGAGTCGTGAACGTAGACAGCGGGTTGAACGCGCATCCGCTCAGGCCCAAAACGGCAATGACCGCTGCGGTCCCAGCACCTAACCGAACCGCGTGCATCAAGCTGCCCCTCACCATGTCCGCTACCCTGCCTTCTGTGTCGTATACGATCCGTGCCCTGCACGGGATATCGGGTTGTTCCCACCAGCTGACCTGGTATTTGACCCCACACTTGCGCACCGGGGTGTTTGCTCGGGAGGCCGCAGCCACCTTCACGACTGGCCCGCTCGCCCGCGAGGCGGTATTGCCCCAAAGAAAGTAGAACGGACGGTGCGGCTTACATCTAGGACGCGCCATGATCGCGCCGCGCGCACGCGGTCGCTTACGTGGATCCCTTTGACCGCGTCTGTCTTGGACTAGGACGGGCATTTCGTCCGTCCGCAACCACAGCCTGGTAGGAACGAAGCGCATTATAACTAAGTTCAAGCTAAAGTTTAAGGTTAGGGGCGTCATTCGCATCTCGAGTACAGATTTCGCAGGTCAGGACGGGCCGCACGCGCTATCTTCACTGCCACAAAACCACCCCTACCAAACGCGTGCGATAGCGAGGCCATCAACGGCCGTGGCACCGGCGCGCTTGAGTTCCGCCGAAGCCGCTGCCATCGTCGCACCCGTGGTGATAACGTCGTCGATAAGCAGCAGGCGGCGGCCGTGCACGTCCTCAACCGTCTCGTACATACCTCGGGCACGCTCGCGGCGCTCCTCACGACCGAGTTCGCGCTGGTCGCCATGCCCGTACTTGACGAGAGCATCGAGCAGAGGAACACCCGACAGCTCGCAAAATGGGCGCGCAATAGCCTCCATATGATCAAAACCACGCCGCCGAAACGCTGCCGCCGTCGCAGGCACAAACACCACCGCATCCGCACCGGAAAGCACGCCTCCGTAGCGATCGGGAGCTACGACCTGGGCATGCAGGGCGGTGTCGTAGAGCAGCTCCGCCAGATACGGAGCCAGACGTCGCTCGCCCGCATCCTTGTACGCTTTAATGATACGCGGCAGCGGATGCGCATAGACGGCGCACGCCAGGCAGCGGTCGAGCGCCTCCGCCATTGCCGAAGACGTGCCCTCGACCGAACACTCAGTGCACAGCAAATCCCCAAACGGGGCGCCACATCGGGTGCAGCTATGACGTGGGTCGATGAGCGTGAGCGCGGCCAGGCAGTCTTGGCAAATAAGCGCACCGGCGCGCTCGCAGCCGGTACATCGTGTTGGCGACAATGCCTCGAGCGCCTCGTACGTCGCGCGCTCGGCAAACGGTAGCAATTCGTCCGCAAACGGTAGGGCACCGGCACTCTGCAGACGGCTCAATATGTTCAGATGGCTCTTCAAGACACAACCCTCCCTACGCTCGATCGCAGGGAGGGTTGTTGATTCGGCGCTATGATACCCCGATGCGCTCGGGGCAAGGCAGGTTAAATCCGCTCGCGGGCGTTATTCGCCGGCGGGCGGTTGTGGTGCGGACGAAGACGGGGTCGAGCCCTCGCCACCATCCTGGCGCGGCTTGCGGGAACGACGACGGCGACGGCGCTTTTGACCCTGGTCGGCCGAGCCCTCGCCACCGCGATTCTCGCGCGGCTCGCGCTCGTCGCGAGCGGCGCCACGCGAAGCCTTGGCAGCCGCTCCCCCGCCATCCCCGGGACGACGGCGCGTGACCTTGACCTCGCCATCCGAGACCTGATCGGCCACGGAGGGCACTGAGGGCTTCTGTTGCGCGCCCGAGGAATGGCGACGGCGCGGACGCGGCGCGCGCTCCTCCTCGCCACGTGACTTGCCGCTCTTGTCGACAGGCGCATCGGAGGCCGAGGCGCCCTTGGAAGCGGCACCGGCCTCGCGAGCAGCTGCGGCGCGGAAGGCGTCCTCGCGCTCCTCGCTCGACAGATGACGGCGGCGGCGACGTGTGGGGTTCATGCCGCCGCCGCGATTCTGCTGCTGGGGCTGCTGAACCTCGCGCTCGCGAGAGGCGTTCTTGCCCGCGGCTGCAACCTCGGTAGCATCGCCCGAGCCCGCGCGCTTGCGACGGCGACGGCCATCGGCCGCCCCCTCGGCCTCGGGTGTCTCGGCCTTACCGCGGCCTTTTCCGCGGCCACGGCCCTCGCCCTGACCCTGACCGGCGCGAGCATCGGATTCAGCATCGCGACGACGGCGCTTGGGCATCGACGTGCCGGCCAGACGGTCGGCACTCGACAGGCCATCGCCCACATCGACGCCGTTTTCGCGATCGAGCTCCATGAGCGCCAGGCGCATCTCGGGCGACTCGATGCGCTCGAGCACGTCGCGCGTCACGCAGTCGGGGCGGCAGTTGCAGCCCTGCTCGGCGGCCTTCTTTTTGCAGCCCTCCGAGCACGTCATATCGGCTAGGTTGACCTTAAAGACTTTGCCGTTCTCCAGGCGCAGCACCAGCTGCTCACGCGGCGTGTCATACTCCTGGATACGCGCCTTGCCAAGCGGCGTATCGATGAGCGTCTTCTTTTTGGGCGCACGGCTCTTAAAGTCCTTGTAGGCCTCGAACTCGTAGCGCAGGCAGCACATCAGACGACCGCACACGCCGCTGATCTTGGAGGAATTGAGCGGCAGGTCTTGCTCTTTTGCCATGCGAATCGAGACGGGCTCAAACTGTCCGCCAAAGCGCGTGCAGCAGAGTTCCTGTCCGCACTGGGCATAGCCGCCCACCAGGCGGGTCTCGTCGCGCACGCCGATCTGGCGCATGTCGACGCGAATGTGCAGCGTCGAGGACAGATCCTTGACGAGCTGGCGAAAATCGACGCGCTCCTCGGCCGCAAAGTAGAACACGGCCTTCTCGCCGCCAAACAGGTACTCGACGCCCACCGGTTTCATCTCGAGGTCGAGCTCCTTGACCAGGCGGCGGAAGTCGACCATGGCCTCGTCGCCCTGGATGGCCAGGTCATCGGCAAGCTGCAGGTCGATGTCGCTCGCCACGCGCAGCACGGGCTTGAGCGGCTGACCGATCTCGTCTTGCGGCACCTCGAAGGGATCGGCCGTGACCAGGCCGATCTCGGTTCCGCGCTCAGTGGAGCAAATGGCATAATCGGCCTCGAGGATATCCAGATCCTGCGGATCAAACCACAGGTCGCGCGAGGCGTAGGTAAACTTAACGGGTACGACTAACGGCATTTCAGTGCCTTCCTGATATCGAACAGCATGACCTCGATGGCCAGCTGGGGAGTAACGTTTCTGGCGATGTTGCGCTCGGCGGTCGCGACTGCCTCGAGCGCCTGGGTGGCACCCGCAACATTGGTCGCGGCGGCAAGCCGACCGATCGTGTCGCGCACGTCTTCGTTCACCACGTCGGCTGCCTCGTCCTGAAGCGTCAGCAGCACGTCGCGCATGAGCGTCCGCGCGCTCGCCAGCGCTTCCATGATACCCGAACGCTCGCGCGCGTTGAGTTCGCGCTTGTTGCGGTCCTCAAGCTGCTTCAATGCTCCACGCGACAGGTAGTCGGCGTTTTGCTCGAGCACCTTTTCCTGCGTGGACTTGACCTCGGCGAGCGGCGCCTTAACGGCGACGATGAGTGACTTGGCGCGGCTGAGCACGTCGGCCTCGTCGGCGGCGATAAGCGAATCGATGGCGCGAACCATCTGACGGCGGGCGTCCTGGCGCTCGGCGCTCTTGAGGAACTCGATGCCACGCGTGGGGCTTCCCGCCACGGCGACGGCCATGCGGCAACGCGCAGGGTCCTGACCGGTGGCGCGGCTCACGGCCTGCGCGGCGACGGCGGGCGATACCAGCCGAAACGGCACGCACTGGCAGCGGCTCACGATGGTGGACAACATCACGTCTGCCGAGGTGCCCAGCAGGATGAACATAACGCCCTCGGGCGGCTCCTCGAGTGTCTTGAGCAGCGCGTTGGCGGTGTTGGCGCGCAGTTGCTCGGCACGGTCGATGATGTAGACCTTGGCCTTGGCACGGATGGGCGCCAGAGGCACGTCATCGAGCAGCTCGCGGGTCTGGGCGATGAGGTAGCCCGTGGCGCTCTCGGGCGTGTAATAGTGCACGTCGGGGTGCGTATGGCGGGCGACGCGCACGCAGCTATCGCATGAGCCGCAGCCATCCTGCTCGCACAGGAAGGCTTGGGCGAGCGCCCACGCGGCGTCGAGCTTGCCCGCGCCGGGCGCGCCCAAAAACAGGTAGGCGTGCGATGCGCGACCGCTGGCGACGGCATTGGTCAAAAAGTCGCGCACGCGCTCTTGGGTGTCAAGCTTGGCCAGCAGGCTTGTCTGAGCGGGGGCCATGTTACTCGGCCTCCTGGGCAAGCGCGGCGGTGACGGCGTCCTGGGAAATGTCGAGGCCGTAGACGCGAACCTGCTCGACCGTCCGCGCGAAGACGTCCTCGATGGACGCGGTCGCGTCGATGAGCTTTACGCGGTTTGGTTCCTCGGCGGCGATGGCGCAAAATCCCTGGTAGACACGCTCTTGGAAGGCCATGCCCTTAGCCTCCATGCGATCTGCCGCGCCACGGGCTGCCATGCGCAGCGCCGCCTGCTCGGGCGTGATGTGATAGACGAGCGTGAGCGCCGGGTGCGTCCCCGCGACGGCCAGGTTGTTGGCATCGCGCACTATCTGGCGATCGAGGCCATCGGCAAACGCCTGATAGCAAGTTGTGGAATCGTAGAAGCGGTCGCACAGGACCACCTTGCCGGCAGCAAGGGCAGGCGCGATGACCTCGTGCACCAACTGGGCGCGCGCGGCCTCGTAGAGCAACAACTCGCAGGTGTCGCCCATCGCCGTATTGGCGGAGTCGAGCAGCAGAGCACGGATCTTTTCGCTGATGGCGGTACCGCCCGGCTCGCGCAGGGTCACAACCTGGTAGCCGGCAAGGTCGAGCGCACGGGCAAGCAGGCGCGCCTGCGTAGATTTACCGGCGCCATCGACACCCTCGAGCGTAATGAAGCTATGTTGAGCGGGCTCAAAAGCCATGGGCGCAGCCCCTTCCTACAAGGCGCGTAAATGCGAGTTATAGCAACCAAGCCATGATACCCCAGGGGCAGGCGCGTCCCAAACCCCACCTAGTCATTGGGGACGTTCTTGAATGACTAGTCGTTTAAGAACGTCCCCAATGACCCCCACAACCTAGCCATCGAGGCATCCCCGAAGTTGCGGTGAAATAGGGACTGATTGAAGCTCTGAGACCGCCAAACAGTCCCTATTTCACCGCAACTTATGATGGAGAATTTTGGACGCTGGGTATAATCGTCGTATTGCATTGAAATGTGGCGAAAGGAGTGGCAATGTCTCGGTATTGCGCCTCGTGCGGCAAGCTTCTTGCAGATAATGCCAAGTTCTGCACCTCGTGCGGTGCACCCGTTGAGCAAACAGCCGCGAGCGATAGCCAGCCCGCTTTCGAGCAGACCGGTTCCCTCGATACGCCGCAAGCCAAGGCGGACGACCCCCTCGCCTATCGCCCCGACCCCGCCGCAGGCCCCGCGGCCGTCGAGACCACGCAGCGCATACCCGTCGCGAGCGGCTCGTCCCAACAGGAGCCGGCTCCCGCATACGCGCCCGCTTCGCCACAGACCCCCGCCCCCAAAAAGAGCGGCACCGGGCCGCTTATCGCCGTTATCGTTGTGCTGGTGGCAATCATCATCGCCCTGGTCGTTTTCTTTGTGATCAAGCCTTTCGACAACGCCGCCACGCAGACGACTGCCGAGGTAGCTAAGCTGCACCATGACGTCGACGACGATGACCTAAAGCCTCTCGGCGATCCCAACAGCCTGTACGACGATGATGACGATGACGACGAGGATGGCGGCGAAGCAACGCTCTCCGAGCAGAACCTCTACCGCCGACTGAGCGAATACTACGACTTGCTCGAAGATCTCGACAACTACGTCCGTGGCTGCGCGCAGAACTTCAACGGCAGCTATCTGGAAGAGGATCGAACCACCCGTCAAAATCTCGCCGACGTCGCCGAGCGCACGGAGGACACCATCGAGCAGTATTACGACATCGTCGAGGACCTAGACGTCCCGACGAGCTCCAAGAACTACAGCTCCTGGAAGGACATCATCGCCCTGTACGACGACCTGGATCACCGCATTGACGCAATCTGTGATGCCTGGGAGATCAGCCTGAAATACGCCAAGCCTGCGGACCACAAGAATGAGATCGTGGCGCCGCTGTCACGCGACAACGTGGCGGGCACCAATGACAATAAGTATCGCTTAGACTTTGAGGAGCGCTATCCCGGCGCCAAACCCGTCGAAGTGAACTAGCGCTTTGTCGTTCCCGAGCCGGCAGTTAGGGACGTTCCTAAACTGCCGGCAGAAAAGGAACGTCCCTAACTGCCGGATAAAAAACGAGCGAGGATTTTGAGGTCCTCGCTCGTTTTTGTTTTAGGTGATGCTTCGACCGTGCGGCTACTTGTCGGCAGCGGTCTTTTTGGTAGTCGACTTCTTCGCGGTCGCCTTCTTGGCGGCAGTGGCTTTCTTAGCCGTCGTCTTCTTGGCCGTGCTCGCCTTGGTCGTGGTCTTGCGGCCGCGGGCGGGCTTCTTCTCCTTGGTCGGGCAGTCCATGTTGACGCAAATACGCCACGGACCGCGCGCCGTGTTGACCACCACGATGGGGGCGCCGCACTCGGGGCAGGTCTCACCCGTCGCCTCGAGCTTACCGCGCGCCGGTAGAGGATAGCTCACGCCGCAGTCATCGTAGTTGGTGCAGCGGATAAAGCGCTTGCCGCTCTTCTCGCTCTTGTGCGCGATCAGGTCGCCATGGCGTCCGGCCTCGGCGCACACCTTGCACTCGCCCACCTTAAGGTCGGGCTCGTAGTTGGTGGGGCACGTGGGGTTCACGCAAATCTCGAAGGCCTTCTGGCGGAACGGCTGGCACTTAATGCGCGGCGCGCCGCACTCGGGGCACACGGCTGCCTCGCCCTCGAGCGGGCTTACCTTGACGCCGCTCGGCACCGGATAGGTCACGTCGCAGTCGGGCCAGCCCATGCAGCCAATGAAGCTGCCACGGGTCTTGGCGCTCGTCTTCATAACCAGGTCCTTGCCGCACTTGGGGCAAGCGCCCACGCGCGCATCGGCCGTGACGGCGTCGCTGATGGCGTCGCCCAGCTCCTGCGTGTGCTTGAGCAGCTCGTCGAGCACGCCAGCCAGCAGCGCGCGCGAGTGCGTCACGACATGCTCTTCGGTATCCTCGCCGCGCTCCACACGGGTCATGTCGCCATCGAGCTCGCTGGTCATATCGGGGCTCGTGATGCGCGGGGCAAACTGCGACAGTGCATCGATAATGGCGATGCCCAGCTGACTCGGCTCCACGGGATCGTTTTTGAGATAGCGCACGGCGTACAGGCGCTCGATGATGCTCGCGCGCGTGGACTTGGTGCCCAGGCCGCGCTTTTCCATCTCCTGCACGAGCTTGCCCTGGCTGTAGCGCGCGGGCGGCTCGGTCTGCTTGGCCTCGAGCTTAATGTCGAACACGTCGACCGTATCGCCCTGCTCCAGCGGCGGCATCTGCTCGTCGCGCTTGAGTCCGTACGGGTACGCCTCGCGGAAACCCGGGGTCACGAGCACATCGCCCGAAGCCACGAACGGCTCACCGTTCACGTCGAGCTCGAGCTTAGTGTTTTCGATGGTCGCGGGGCCCATAAGCGTCGCTAGGAAGCGGCGAGCGATGAGGTCGTAGAGCTTGCGCTGGCCGCCGTCGAGCGTGGACGGATCGCCCTCGCCCGTGGGATAGATAGGCGGGTGGTCGGTGGTCTCGACCTTGCCGCGCGTGGGCTTCATGGGGCCGGCGAGGACCTTTTTGCACACGGGCGCCAGCGCCGGGTTGATCTTTGCAAGGTCACTCACCACAGCGCCCAGATCAAGCGTCGCGGGGTATACGGTATTGTCGACACGCGGGTAGCTGATGAGGCCCGCCATGTAGAGGGACTCGGCGATGCGCATGGTACGCGCAGGCGAGATACCCTCGGCTGCGGCGGCAGCCTGCAGCGAGGTGGTCGCAAACGGCGTGGGCGGCTGCTGCTTGCGCGAGCGCTTGGTCACCGCGGCGACGGTTGCCGTCTTGGCACCGTCAACGTGACCGTACGCCGTCTCAGCAGCATCCTTGTCGGTAAAGCGCGCCGTCTTGTGCGCGATCTTAAAGCGATCGTCCTCGGCAGCGCCTTGCGCGGCGCCCATGCCGCGAATCTGCCAATAGTCCTCGGGCACAAACGCCATGCGCTCGCGTTCGCGCTCGACCACCAGGGCAAGCGTCGGCGTCTGCACGCGGCCGGCGGAACGCACGTTGCCAAAGCCGCCAAACTTGGCGAGCGTCAGGTAGCGCGTGAGCACCGCACCCCAAATGAGGTCGATGTGCTGACGGCTCTCGCCGGCGTCGGCCAGGTTCTGGTCGAGCGAGACAAGGTTATCGAAGGCCTGCGTGATCTCGGCCTTGGTAAACGAAGAATACTGGGCGCGGGCGACCGGCAAGTCGGGCGCCACCTCGCGCACCTTGTTGAGGGCGTCCGAACCAATCAGCTCGCCCTCGCGATCGAAGTCCGTGGCAATGATGACGCTGTCGGACTTCTTGGCAAGGTTCTTAAGCGAGCGGATGAGTTCCTTCTCGGCCGGCAGCTTAATGACGGGTGCCCAGGTGAGATACGGCAGACTCTCGAGCTTCCAGCCCTTGATGGAGATGCCGTCGGCAAGAAACGGCTTGCGCTTGGTGTCGTAGGGCGGGCGTGCCAGGCCATCGGGCATGTCGGCCGGTAGCATCTCGCCGTCCTCGGTAACCGAATACCAGCCCAGCTTTTTATCGAACAGCACGCTGTCGCAAAAATCGGGCGCAAGGATGTGACCGGCAAGGCCGATCGTCACGCACTCCTCGCCCTTCCACTCAAAACGGTAGATGGCGGTGTTGTACACCTTGTCCTTTTTTGGTTTGCCCGTGGACAGACGCTCGGCGATCTGACGCGCGGCGTCGTTTTTCTCGGCGATGATGAGCTTCAAAAGAGGCTCCTATCTCGTGTCTCTGCGGCTACGCCCGCCCGTATGGCGGCCGATTTACGCCCTTGCTTGCTCGATCTGCCCGATGAGCCAATCGCACCAGGCATCCATGCCCTCGCCCTTGCGCGCGCTCACGGCAAACCGCGGCGCCTGCGGATTGAGGTCGTCGAGTGTCCTAGTATACCTATCCATATCAAAATCGAAAGCCGGGGCCACGTCGACCTTATTGAGCAGCTGCGCGCCGGCGTGCTGGAAGATGCCCGGGTACTTGATGGGCTTGTCGTCGCCCTCGGGCACCGAGAGAATCATGATGGACAGGTTCTCGCCCAGGTCAAAGTCGACCGGGCAGACCAGGTTGCCCACGTTTTCGATAAAGATGACGTCGATGTTTTGAAGGCCCACCGCCTGGTCGAACGCGTCAACGGCCTCCATGATCATGTTACCCTCGAGGTGGCACAGGCCGCCCGTGTTGATCTGGATGGCGGGCATGCCGGCTTCCTTCATGGTGATGGCGTCGACATCCGAGGCGATATCGCCCTCGATGACGGCACAGCGCAGGCCGGCCTTGTCGCGCAGGCGCTCGTTGGTGCCCAGGATCGTGGTGGTCTTGCCCGAACCGGGGCTCGACAAGACGTTGATCACATAGGTGTTTGTCTCTTTAAATCGCTGACGCAACTGATCTGCCAGGCGCTCGTTGCGCGACAGAATCGGCGACGCGATATCAATCGTTTTCTCGGCCATACTCGGCACTCCTTACTTTGGCCCCTTTATACCCCGTCCCCAGGTGGCTGGCGGGCTAATCGTCGGGGGTTTCAATTTCGATACTCGCGATATCGAGCTCGCGGCCGCGCAGTAGGCGCACGTTGGCACCACCACACTGGGGACAGCGACAGTGGAAGCGATCGTGGTCGAAAACCTCGCCGCAGTCCAGACACTCGCTTTGTGGATGGACCTCCTCCACGGCAAGCTCGCAGCCTCGCGTGAGCGGGTCCTCGTCGCGAAATGTCTCCCACGCAAAGTCGAGCGCCTCGCGCACAACTTCGGTCATATCCCCGATACGCAGCGTTACCAAAACGGCGCGCGAGGCCCCCGCCCCACGCGCCGCGCGAATCACTGTATCGAGTATGCCGTTGACAATGCCAACCTCGTGCATACCGATTTACTCCTCGTCGTCCTCATCGTCCGAGAACAGGTCCAGACGGCTCACAAACAAGCCCTCCTTGCCCTCGCGCGCGGTAATGACCACGCGGGCAATGGCGAGCGAAATCTCGTAGAGCGAGAGCAGGGCACCATACATGAGGCCCAGCGTAACGGGCGAGCCGTCGGGCGTAATCACAGCCGAGCCCACAAGCAGGCCCACGTACACGTAGCGCCAGGCGCCGCGGAAGGCCGCGTAGGACACGATGTGGAAGACGGACAGGTAGAAGATGATGAGCGGCAGCTCAAACGCCACGCCAAAGCCGATCATAAAGAGCAGCTCCATGTTGACGTAGTTCTCCAGATCGGGCAGCGCCGTAGCGACGGCCGAGGTCTCGCCGATGAGCCACTCAAAGCCCGCAGGAATGATGATGAAATAGCAGAAGATTGCGCCCAGGAAGAACAGCACCGTCGAGGCAAGCACCGTGGGCACGACCCACTTGCGCTCGTTGGGACGCAGTGCCGGCAGGAAAAATGCCAGAATCTGCCAGATGATCATGGGCGTGCACATGACCACGGCCATCTTGATGGCCAGCGAGAAGCGCAGGCCAAAGCCGCCGAGCGTGGTGGTGATGTAGAACTTACCGTCCGGCACAAAGGAGCGGATGGGGTCTTCCAGGATGTCGAGCACCACGGGCGTGGCGAAATACAGCACGATGGCGGCGGCAAACACCGACACGACCACGATGGTCAGGCGGCGACGGAGCTCGCCCAGGTGATCGAAGAGCGGCATGCGCGCAGGTCCGATAGGCATTACTCATCGCCTCCCTTCGGGGCATCGGCGGTGGCAGCCTCGGCAGCGGCGTCGTCCTCGGCCTCGAGCTCGCGGGCGAGCTGGTCGACGACGGCCTTGCGCTTGCGTGGACGACGGGCGTAGAGGTCGGCCGTCGTGGGCTCTGCCGGCTCGGGCTCGGGCTCCGGTTCTACAGCAGGCTCGGGCTCGACGACAGGCTCGGCGGCAGCGGCAGGCTCGGCACCCTCGGCCTCGGACTCCTCAGCAGCACCCTCGCCCTCGGCGGCAGCCTCGCTCGCGGCCTTCTCGGCAGCAAGGCGGGCACGGCGCTCGGCAAAGGTCTCCTTCTTTGCGGGCGCTGCCGTCTCGGCGGCATCCTCGTCCGCATCGGAATCGTCATCGACGGCAGTCTTCTTGGGCTTGACCGGTGCCGAAGCGGCCTCACTTACCGGATCGATAATCTCGGACTGAACAACGGCCGTCATCTTTTCCTGCGTCTCGCGGAACTGACGGATGGCACGGCCGATTGTGCGGCCCATCTGCGGGAGCTTATCCGGGCCAAACAGCAAAAAGCCGAAGACCACGATGATCGCGAGCTCACCCTCTCCAATACCAAACACACATACCTCCAAGGCTCGATGTGAGTCGAGCCCGCACCGCGCCATTCGGCCGGAACTCGTCTATTCATTCGGTCAAGTATAGCGCCCGGACGCCAAAACGTCCGAGCGCATCACAAACATATGCCAAACGGCACGCCCTTTTGGGGGCAAAGATTATGCAGCGGTGATCGAAATCTCCTGGTCGACACCCAACAGCTGGACCACGCGCATCACCGGGGGCTGCACATTGGTGCAGCTAAAGCGCTTGCCGTGGTCGACCGCGTGGTGCGCGGCGCCCACGAGCACGCCAATGCCCGTCGAATCGATGTAGCTCACCTGGGCAAAATCGAGCTCAACGGCCTCAGTGGGCTGCTCGAGCGCCAGGTCGATGGCATTGCGCAGGCTATCGGCGTTAGAGATATCGATCTCGCCGGTTACCTTAATGGTGTAGAGCTCTGGCGTGGGGTTGGTGGAAATACCCAAATCCATGTATACGCTCCTTTGTGTATCGAAAGTGCGGATAGTACGGGAAGCCGCGCGTTAGGCGCGCTCGGCACGCGCAAGCTCGGCAGCGACAAGCTTCACAGCCAGCACCAGCACATCGAGCGCGGCCTCCAGGTCCTCGACCGTGGGATAGCTCGGCGCGATGCGGATGTTGGTGTCGCGCGGGTCCTTGCCATAAGGCCAGGTGGCACCGGCCGGCGTGAGCTTGACGCCCAGGTCGGCGCAGAGCGCGGCGACCTTCTGGGCCGAGCCCTCGGGACCATCGAAGCTTACAAAGTAGCCGCCGCGGGGGTGCGTCCAGGTGGCGCAGCCCGTCTCGCCCAGACCCTCGGTGAGCTTGCGCTCGACGGCCTCAAAGCGCGGGCGCAGGAACTCGGCATGCTTTTTCATGTGCTCCTTGACCACCTCGATGGTGGGAAGGAAGCGCACGTGGCGCAGCTGGTTGAGCTTGTCGGCGCTGATGAGGCCGGCCTTCAGGCGCTTGGAGAACTCCGCGATAACCGCGGGGCTCGCACCGATAAAGCCGATACCGGCACCCGGGAAGGTGATCTTGGACGTCGAGGCAAAGGCCACCACGCGGTCCTCGGTGCCCGCCGCGCGGGCAAGATCGAAGATGTTGGCGAGCTCGTCGGTCTCGTCGTACAGGTCGTGCACACAGTAGGCGTTGTCCCAGAAGATGCGGAAATCGGGCGCGGCCGTGGGCATCTCGACCAGGCGACGCACGGTGTCCTCGCTAAAGGTGATGCCCGTGGGGTTGGAATACTTGGGCACGCACCAGATGCCCTTGATGGAATCGTCGGCGGCGACGAGGCGCTCGACCTCGCCCATGTCGGGGCCGTTGTCGGTCATCGCGACGGGGACGTTCTCGATACCCAGATCGGCGGTGATGCCAAAGTGGCGGTCGTAGCCGGGAACCGGGCACAGGAACTTGACCTTCTTGCCGTCGTGCGCGGCCTCGTAAGCCTCCCAAGGGTCGCTACCACATGAGCCGCAACGCCAGAACATACCGGCGATATCGTGCTCGATCAGCAAGCTCGACGAGCCCAGCACGAGCGTCTGCTCGGCGGGGCAACCCAGGAACTCCCCCGCTAGCTTGCGTGCCGAGGGAATGCCCTCAAAGCAGCCGTAGTTGGAGCAGTCGACGTTGCCGTCGTGCAGATCGGCATCGGCATTGAGGATATCGAGCATGGGGCGCGAGATGTCCACCTGGGCGGGCGATGGCTTGCCGCGGGCCATATCGAGCGCCAGGCCCTTGGCCTTGACCTCGGAGACCTCGGCCTTGAGCGCCTCGATGGCGGCATCGAGTTCGGTGGTTTCCATCTTCTGGTAGATCGTCTGCATGGGGTGCGACCTTTCGCGAAGCGGTACGTTGCAGTTTGTCTAAGTATAGACCGCCACCGCCGCAACGTTATGAAGCCGTGATAGATTAAGTCCATCGCAATAAATTACGAATCGCCGCGCATGCCGGCGTGGGGCGCCCAAGGAGGCACTATGGAGTACGGATCGTTCCAAGCCGAGGAATTCGGCGACCTGCAGCGCCTGGTCGACGGACTGTTTTACGACCGCCACGCCATCGACCGCCTGGATCTGATCGTACAGGCCGAAATCTTGGACCTGGCGCCCGATCTCATGGAAATCGTGAACCTGCTACCGCCCGGCTATTACGACCGCCAGTCACTTTGCGACCAGCTCAACTCCGCCTTGGCCGCCCACGGCTGGGGCGCCATCTACGGCACCGTGGAATAAACCTAGTCATTGGGGCCTGTGGTCAAAAAATAGCAAATATGAGTACTGTTACTTTTTTAGTAACAGCGATTTTGAATTAAAAAGGCCAGTCTTGGCCTTTTGTGTCCGGTTTTGGAAGGATGCATCGGCATTTTTCGTCCAGCCACGCAATCGTTAATGCACAGACAGAATAGATTTGTACATTATTTTTCGCGCCTAAAATGAAACGCCGTTTGTGACAGTACTCACAAACGGCGTTTTTTGGCCACTGGGGTGTCCGGCAGGTGGCAAGTACCACTCAAAACCGCGTTTTACACGCGCTCGAGCAGACTCTGGCGTCTGTTTCTACGCGCCTACTCGTTCTTGGGCGCGGGGTGCTTGCAGATCACACTCATGTAGATCATGCCAAGTACGGCCGCGGTGACAGAGCCGGCGAGAATAGCGGCCTTAGCGGCCAGAACCTCAAACTCAGCCGTCGGGAAGGCAAGGCCGCTGATGAGAATCGACATGGTAAAGCCGATGCCGCCCAGAATGCCCACGCCGGCAATCATATGCCAGTTGACATTGTGCGGCAGCTCGCAGGCCTTGAGCTTGACCAGGGCGAACGTCATGCCAAAGATGCCGATCGGCTTGCCCAGCAGCATGCCAAAGTACACGCCGAGCGTCACCGGGTCGGTGAGTAGCGTGCTCATGTCCACGCCCACCAGGCGAACCTGTGCGTTGACGAACGCGAAGATCGGCAGGATCACAAAGTTGACCGGCGTGGAGATCAGGCGCTCCATGCGGATGAGCGGCGGGGTCACGCGGTGCATGACACGCTCGACTTTGGTAGTCGAGACGGTAAAGTCATGCTGGCCCAGGATGTGCGCCTCGTCGTCGTAGCGGTCATCGAGCAGCGGCAAGCACTCGCCCAGCCAATCGGTGAGGCTATCAAGCTTAACACCGCACTTGGCCGGGATGGTGAAGGCCAGGATGACGCCGGCAAGCGTAGCGTGCACGCCGCTCTTGAACATGCAGAACCACAGCAGCAGGCCCAGCACCGAATACGGGGCGAGGCGGTAGTGCTGCGTCTTGTTGAGCCACACGAGCGCGCACGTCACAAGCGCGGCGGCGCCCAACCAAAACGGATTGGGGCTCTGACCGTAGAAGATGGCGATGGCGGCGATGGAGATGAGGTCGTCGGCGATGGCGAGCGTCGAGAAGAACACACGCACGCCGTTGGGCACGCGATTGCCCAAAAGCGACAGCACGCCCAGCGCAAAGGCAATATCGGTTGCCATGGGAATGGCCCAGCCGTTGTGCGCGCCGGCATGGTTAAAGATCAGATAGATGCAGGCGGGAACGACGACGCCGCCCACGGCCGCCAGCATGGGAAGCATAGCCTGGCGCGGGTTTTTGAGCTCGCCGACCGTCATTTCATATTTGAGCTCAATGCCCACCAGCAAAAAGAAAATCGCCATGAGGAAGTCGTTGACGAAAAGCTCGACGGTGAGGCCAGCCGTCAAATGCCCCAGACCCACATACAGCGGGGTCTCCAAAAAGTGATGGATGGCCTCGTAGGCATCGGTATTAGCGCAAATGACGGCGGCGATGGCGGCGAAGACCATGACGGCGGCGGAAATCGTGCCGTTCTCGGCGATGCGCTCCCAGATGTCGTGACGTTCAAAGCGCTTGCGCTCGCGAACGTTGAACAGCTGCTCAGTTGCTGCCATGGGCGGCTCCTTTCACGGGATGGCTCCCGTCTTAAAAAAGCACGGCCCGCCCAAGTGGCGGCGCCGCGCTCTAACGTATTACGCTTGCATCTAGCCTACCCTGCACGACAAGCACGCAGGCGTGGCCGAAAAGCGGAACCACAGGTTGAACATTATTTGCTCAACGGCACGGGCACGCCTGTCCAAGAGACGACGCGGCGCCGTGCACAAAAAACGACCGGAGCGCGGGGCGTCCGCGATCCGGTCGTGGCGTTTGGTCAACTAAACCTAGCAGGCGGCCATGATGGGGGCAGCAACCTGCTTCTTACGGGAGAGGACGCCCGGCATCCAGACGCCGTCGTGCTCGTCGGCAATGCCCAGGCCCTTCTGAGCGGCCTCGGTCTCGCCCTCGAGCAGGACCTGCGAGCCCTCCTCCATGATGTCGGTGATGCACAGGACGATGCCGTCGGCACCCTTCTCGGCGGCGTAGGCGCGCATGGCCTCGCGGATCTCGTCGATCATGCCGAGCGCACGGCTCTTGTCGACGGTCTCGTACTGGCCGATGAGCAGCTTCTTGCCGGCGGGCTCGAACATCTTGATGTCGTTGCCAACCATCTCGGCTGCGGTGAAGGAGCCGGACGGGCGGGTGAGGAAGACCTCCATGCCAAACTTGACCGGGTCGACGCCCACCTGCTCGCCGAGCTTGGCGGCGACGGCGCGGTCGACATCGGTGGTAGTGGGGCTCTTGAGCATGAGCGTGTCGGTCATCATGGCCGAGAGCAGCAGCTTGGCCTGAACGTCGGAAAGCTCAACGCCGAGCACGCCGGCGAGCTTGGTGACGATGGTGCAGCTGGAGCCCCAGGGCAGGCAGATGTAGTGCAGCGGGCCGGCGGTCTCGAAGTCGCCGATGCGGTGGTGGTCGACGACGCCAAAGACCGTGGCGTCCTTAAGACCGGCGACGGACTGGGCAGACTCGTTGTGGTCGGTGAGGACGACGAGCTGACCGGCCTCGACGGACTCGATCACGCGGGGCTCGGCAATGCCGGCGTCGGCGAGCAGCTTGGCGGACTCGGCCGGAAGCTGACCAAGGGCGCAGGCCTCGTAGGTGTTGCCGGCATACTCAACCTGGTTGAGCAGCTGGGACAGGACGACGGCGCTCATGATGGCGTCGTTATCGGGGTTCTGGTGACCAAAGACAAGAACGTTTGCCATGGATATCCTCCACTTGATATGTGTACTTGGACGTAGCTATGGTAGCACGCCGATGCCGAGCCTTCGCAGACGGAAGGGCCACGGCATATTTTGGGGCGCAGGCACGGGGGCCAAGACTGTCCCTTTTGCACCATGTTGGTGCAATGTAACCTGTCCCCCTTGCACCAGCTATTTACCGGCAGCGCGCAGGGCTACGTAGGCGGCACCGATGATGCCGGCGTCGTTTCCGAGCGAAGCGACCTTAATGGGCGTCTCGCGCGAGGCGGAAAGCGCGTACTGCTTAAAGTGCTCGCGAACCTTGTCGAGGTAGACATCGGCCGAGGCGGAGGCGCCGCCGCCGATGAGGAACATCTCGGGATCAACCACGTTGGCAATAAGCGCCAGTGCGCGGCCGAGATAGTCGGCCATGGTATCGGCCGCGGCCAGCGCGAGCTTGTCGCCCTCGCGACAAGCCTGGAACACGTCCTTGGAATCGGAGGGGCCGGTCAGCTCGATGGGCTCGACGCCCGCCTTCTTGCACTCGGCAAGGTAGTTGCTCACCACGCCGGTGGCGCTGGAATACTGCTCCAGGTGGCCATGGCCGCCGCAGCCGCAGGTGCGCTCCTCGGCCGGGTTCAGGCACATGTGGCCAATCTCGCCGCCAGCACCCACAACGCCCGATACCACGTCGCCGTTAACGATAACGCCGCCGCCCACGCCGGTACCAATGGTGACCATCACCACGTTCTGCACGCCCTTGGCAGAACCGAGCCAGGCCTCGCCCATGGCAGCGGCGTTGGCATCGTTCTCATACTTAACGACCGCATCGGGGCAGTGCTCCTGAATGGCGACCCTCAGCTCGGGCAGGTTAATGGCAATGTTGGCCTTGACCTTGGCATCGCCCGACGCCGGGATGGGACACGGAACGGCCAGGCCAATGCCCGCCACAAAGGCACGCGGAATCTGTGCCTTGGCGACCACCTGGTCGATAGCCTCGGTCACCGCGGCAAAGCCCGCAGCGTCAACGATGGGAGGCGTGGGCACGCTGGCCTTGGCAAGCAGGTTTCCGTCCTCATCGAACAGACCCTCCTTGACCGAGGTGCCGCCGACGTCGATGCCGATGTAATACTGCTTAGGTTCCATGGGAGCCCGCCTTTCTCGTTTAAACATTGCCTGTATGGTACCGCTCCCAAGGCAAAAACCTACCAAAAAGGACAGGTTTGTTTTGGCAGGTTTTATCTGGGAAAACGCGAATGGCCGCTTAACACGACATTACTCAGATGTTTATCTATTTAGAGCGCTCTAATTTATATGCAAAGCGACTTTTAATTATATCTTTCCCGAACTTTTTAAATATATAATAGGGATGCTTAGGTGTTAACTATACTTTCTTTTATACTCAACCAAGTTGGAAAGGAGGTTCCATGATTCCCAAATACGAGGCGATAGCTGCAGATATTCGTCGCACTATCGAGGATGGCGCTCTTAAACCGGGCGACAAGCTTCCTACCGTCGTTGAGTTCTGCAAGCTCTATAACGTTTCCAAAATCACCGTCAAACGAGCTATTGAACAAATCACCGAAGAAGGTCTTATTACCAGCCGGCGTGGATCGGGTACCTACGTTAAGGACACGGCGGGGCTTCCCGGCCAGGCGTTTTTCCAGGGCAAAAACGACCGTACCCAGGGTTTTTCGTATGAGCATCGCGGGGAGAAGGTGACCTCGGTGGTCTACGATTTCTCGATCGTTAATCCACCAGCGGACATCGCAGCCCAGCTGGGAATTGCCGAGGATGACTTTGCCTATCACGTCGTGCGCGTGCGTCAGGCCGATGAGAAGCCCATCGTTATCGAGTACACCTACATGCCCCTCGAGCTGATTCCAGGCCTTAAAAAGAAGGACCTGTACGGATCGGTCTACCGCTTCATCCGCGAGCAATGTGGGCTGAAGATTTCGAGCTTCCACCGTACCATTCGCGCCGTGGCAGCAACCGAGGAAGAAGCCGAGCGTCTGGACACCAAACTTGGCTCTCCCCTGCTCGAGCTCACCCAGATTGGCTTTTTGGACAGCGGCGCCGCCTTTGAGTATTCGATCTCGCGCAACGTTGGCGATCGCTTTGAGTTGCACAACGTAACGTTGGCATAGGTTTTTGTAGTCACGCGGGCGCTCGTTTTGAGCCGTCTTACGCGGCACCCGCACAACCTTATGGGAGTATGCACATGTCCGATTTGATTAAACTCACGCCGATCTTCCACGAGAAGATCTGGGGCGGCCGCCAGTTGGAGACCGTGTTTGGCTACGACATTCCCGAGGGTCCCATCGGTGAGTGCTGGGCCATCTCGGCCCATCCCAACGGCGACTGCCAGATTGCGGAGGGACCGTACGCCGGCCACACGCTGTCGTGGCTGTGGGCCGAGCACCGCGAGCTCTTTGGCAACTGCGAGGGCAAGGAGTTCCCGCTGCTCATCAAGATTCTGGACGCCAAGGACGACCTTTCGATCCAGATTCATCCCAACGACGAGTACGCCGCCAAGCACGAGAACGGCAGCCTGGGCAAAACCGAGTGCTGGTATGTACTGGACTGCGAGCCCGGTGCCACGATCATCGTCGGCCAGCGCGCGCACGACCGCGCCGAGGCCGCGCAGATGATCGAGGGGGGCCGTTGGGACGAGATGCTCAACGTGCTGCCGATTCACAAGGGAGACTTTTTCCAGATCGACTCCGGCACCGTTCACGCCATCAAGACCGGCACGCTGATTCTGGAGACGCAGCAGTCGAGCGACGTGACATATCGCCTGTACGACTACGACCGCCCCGGCACCGACGGAAAGCTGCGCCCGCTGCACATTGAGCAGAGCCTCGACTGCATCGACTTTGATGCTCAGGCTCCGACCGACGGCACGGTGACCGCGCCCGAGGTGGACGGCGTGACCGAGCTCGAGTCCAACCCCTGCTACACCGTCGATCGCGTGCGCGCCAACGGCAGCAAGACCCTCGACCAGCGCTGGCCCTTCATGTGCCTGTCGGTCATCGACGGCGAAGGCACCGTCTGCGGCGACCCCGTCCACAAGGGAAGCCACCTGCTGGCCCCGAGCACCGTCAGCTCCATCGACCTCGAAGGCAAGATGGAACTGATCATCAGCCACCTGTAGGCCACCGGTCCCCAAGCGCTCGCCGGGACGGGGCGCGGGGTTTGGTCGCCTGCTCGGACAGTCCTGCTCGCACGGAGAGCACATTAAGTGCTCTCCGGCTCGTGCGGAACTCGCGATCGACCAAACCCCCGCGCCCGTCCCGGCGAGCCTCTGGCTAGTTACGACAATCAAAAAGCAACAAGGGGCTCCCCCGCTCATCAAACGGGAGAGCCCCTCGCCATACATAACGAATCAAGGTGCCTATAGGTAGACCTTTTCGAGAAACGATAATGTGTCCTGAAGACGCGCTCTCTCTTTACGATCGGTCTGCCGATTTACATAAGAAGAAAAGTCCGCAAAGAAGTCTCCGGCATCAGCCCTCATTTGCTCTATTAGCTCCAAGCGAGCCGAAGGCGGCAACAAACCCGCAAGTCGAACAATATCCGAGCGATGCTTTCGTCGATCTTTATCGTTGCAATGGCGCCCTTCTTCATAGCTCCTATTGATATCAATGTGTGCACGCATCTTGAGGGGAATGATATGGAGCGCATCGAGCAACGTAATGCCCTCTACGTTCGTTGCGTTGTCGCGAATAAATTCGTAGTAGCCATCGTCGAGAATA
Organism: Collinsella aerofaciens; assembly: GCF_039836695.1. GTDB lineage: Bacteria > Actinomycetota > Coriobacteriia > Coriobacteriales > Coriobacteriaceae > Collinsella > Collinsella aerofaciens_BD. The sequence goes on from NZ_JBDPAC010000012.1 coordinate 28,031, forward strand.
ATTGCCGAAAGACTTGATACGGCCCCGTCAAAGGAAAGAGGTGCCACTTCGCTCGTTTCATCTTCGAGCACAAAATCAGGATGTCGGGCAAATAGCTCAATTTGGCCGGGATAGTCTAGGACTTGCCTTGATCCTTCGGGCAAACAGAACCGATAGTAAGTGCACCTTCCATCGCCGACCTTTCCAGTCTCATATCCGGCAGCTTTGATAAATGCCCACAATGCAGTGGCGAATTCAACGCCTTTCCCATCAACAATTACGACGACATCCAAGTCTTCAGTAGCTCTAAACGAATCGCCCTCATTGTCAAATAGAACGCTGCAGGCCCCTCCACCAATAAGGACGTAACCGCCTTTACAGCCGCTCATGGCATCGGCAAATCGCTCTATTCCCCTCACTTTTGACATATCGTCCTCCTGAGCTGTTCGACCGCGTCGAGCAGACGATCTTCTTTGTAATCTGCTTTTGCGCAAGCAACGTATAAGGAAAACGGGTCGACACACTGCAAACCAGTCGCGTCAAAACTAATATCGGACGGCGCGTCCACGGAATACGACCAGACCTCAATCACAACTGCCGCCGGTTCGTACCACTGAGCCTCCAGCCATCTGTCGCCCATATGCTCTTTCAAGGCCTTTAGCTGATATTTTTCGAGAGCAATGGTTGGAGCAGAGTCTTCATGGGCAAGGTCGGACATATAGCTAAGGGCAGACACACCGGAAAGCAGCGCATCAACGGCACGTAGCTCTGTTCTCTCGATAACCTTCTTGAGCCGGATTCGCTCTAAAACTGGCGTGCGAAGATAGTCCTCAAACCCATCTAGCAACGTCTCGGTCGACAGCCCGGCGTCACACAATATACGCTTTTTGCCGTCCCGCATAATCAACCCAGGAGCTATAGCGGCGATTTCCGAAAGATAGCCGCTGACGCTTGCCGCGCTTTTGCCACACAGACGCGCTAGGTCGCCGGCGGAGCAGTCAACCCATCGTCCCGCAATGAGATTTAGGACGATTCGTTGAGATTGGGACGAAAGCGGAGCAGCGGGAGAAGCACCCAGCACTTCATCGGAAATAACGGCTCCGATAAACGGCAGGAACGCATTTCGCTCATCTCGGATATATGCGATTCCCTCCGAAGAAAGCGCGCGCATAAAACCTAAATCCATAGCATCCCAGCAAATTGCCACCGGACGAGCATCTAACGTAAGCACTGCATTGACGAGATTTCGCGCCGAAATGACACTGGGCGGTTCTTTAGGTTCCGCAACAATAAAACGGCCCTGCTCAGACATGCCAAGCCGTGCCAAGCGAAGCGAATACCGCTCAAGATACATGCGAGGAATCTGCATCTCAACTGGCTCCGGGTCGATGGCGAGCTCTAAAGAGAAGAGTCTTTTTGGGAGACAATTTAGCAGCATGTCCAATCACCCTTTTCATTTCAGTTACATTTTAGTATCTATCTGAAATTATACTGAATCGTATAAAATCATCAATCATCAAAGCCAAGCGCACCATTCAAAACGCAACAAGGGGCTCCCCCGTTCTTTAACGGGGGAGCCCCTTGCCATGTCTAAGTATTCAGCCCACCCGGCTCTCCAGATCAAAAAGCGGACAAGCAAAGCGACGTTCGCAAGCTGCAGGCCAAAACGCCACAAGGAAGAGGGCGCGCCGGGGGCTTTGGTCGATCGCGAGTTCCGCACGAGCCGGAGAGCACTTAATGTGCTCTCCGTGCGAGCAGGACTGTCCGAGCAGGCGACCAAAGCCCCCGGCGCGCCCGGTCAACCTCGCAGTTAGGCATTCAGCTTGACAATCGGCGCGAAGCCCTTCATCAGCTTTTTGGTCTGGCCGGTCTTTTCGAATTGAACCTCGATCATGTCTCCGGCGACCGAGATTACGGTACCCGTGCCAAAGGTCTTGTGGCTCACGGTATCGCCTGCGGCAAAGTCCTGCGACGCGCCAGCGCGATCAACCTTGCGCTCCACCGTCGGGGACACCTTGGACGACGGCTTTTTGGCTCGCGGCGCACCCGAACCAAAGGTCGAGGCAACACGGCCGGCATCGGGCGAAACCCCACGATGGCGCTCGGTCCCATAGCTGCTGCCGCCAAAGAAATCGTCAAAGCTCGATCCGCCGCGCGAACCGGAACCGCCGGTCGAGCGCGTATGCGAACCGAACACCTTGCCGCCATACATATCCGAACCCACGCCCGAGCCAAAGGTGCCGTGACGGTCGCCGCGCTTCTCCCAACCCGTGCCCTCAAAACCGGCAGAACCGATGCCGCTAAACTCGATGTCCTCAAACGGAATCTCGTTGAGGAAGCGCGAGCGCGGGTTGGCAGAGGTCGAGCCGTAGGTGCGACGCGTGGCCGCATAGGTCAGGAACAGGCGCTTACGGGCACGCGTGATGGCAACGTAGGCGAGGCGACGCTCCTCCTCGAGCTTGCCCGGGTCATCGCTGCCGCCAAAGTCGTGCACGTGCGGGAAGATGCCCTCCTCCATGCCGGCCACGAACACCGCCGGGAACTCCAGGCCCTTGGCGGAGTGGATAGTCATCATGGTAATGGCATGCGTCTCGCCGGCCAGGGAATCCAAGTCGGAGCGCAGGGCCAGCCACTCCATGAGTGCCGGCAGCGCCTTACAGGTGAGCGGACCGTAGGTGCGCTCGATCTCGTCGGCATGCACGGCGCCCGCCGGCAGCTCAGTCGGCGCGGCATAGGCGTTGCCCGCGATGGCAGCAGCCAAGGCATCCTGCGGCGAGAGCGCCGGGGCGGCCAGGCTATCGAGCGGATTGGAGCCAGCGGCATCGCGAGCGCCGACCAGCGCCTCAAACGAGGACGCGAGCGCGGACGGTCCCGGCTCGGGCGCGGACGCGCTCACCACGACGGGCTCGGCGCCGGCGGGCACGTCAGCAACACCGGCTGCGCGCAGCTCTTCCAAGCTCTCGAGCGTACCCTCGATATCCTCGTGCGTCTCCTCAAATTCGGCAGCGACGCCCAGGAATTCCTGAATGTTCTCGGCGCGGCTCTCGGACTCCATGGTGCCCTCAGCGCGGAACGCCTGCAGCAGGCCCGTCTTGTCGACAATCATCTCGACGACGTCCTTGAGCTCGCCGTCCATGCGACGACCCTCGCGAACCAGCGCCACAAAACTCGACAGGCCGTTACGCACCTTGGCGCTAAACATGCCCGTCTCGGCTGTTGCGATCTCGCAGGCCTGAAAGAACGAGCAACGGTTGTCGCGCGCCAGCTGCTCGATCTTTTGGATCGAGGTGGAGCCGATGCCGCGGCGCGGCGTGTTGATGACGCGCTTGACGCTCATCTCGTCTGCCGGGTTCACGATCATCTTGAGGTAGGCCATGACGTCGCGGATCTCGGCACGGTCGAAGAATCGCGTGCCGCCCACGATCTTGTAGGGCACGCCTGCGCGCAGGAACATATCTTCGAGGATACGCGACTGGGCGTTGGTGCGGTAGAACACAGCGATATCGTCGTAACTCGTGCCCTTGGAGTGCAGCTTTTCGATCTCGCCAGCAATCCAGCGGCCCTCGTCGCGCTCATCGCTTGCCTGGAAGGCCTGGATCTTCTCGCCGTCGCCCTCGGCCGTAAACAGACGCTTGTCCTTGCGTTGCGAGTTGTGGCGCACCACGGCGTTGGCGGCGCTCAGGATATGACCCGTAGAGCGGTAGTTCTGCTCCAGCTTAACGGTCTTGCAGTTTTTAAAGTCCTTCTCAAAGTCCAGGATGTTGGTGATGTCGGCGCCGCGCCAGCTATAAATGGACTGGTCATCGTCGCCTACGACCATGAGGTTTTGGTACTTGGCGGCCAGCAGGTTGGCGATCTCGTACTGGACGTGGTTGGTGTCCTGATACTCGTCGACGCTAATGTAGCGGAAACGCTCTTGGTACTTATCGAGCACCTCGGGGCGGGTGCGCAGCAGCTCAAGCGTGCGCACGAGCAGGTCGTCGAAGTCCATAGCGTTGGCGGCGCGCAGGCGGCGTTCCAGCTCCAGGTAGACCTGCGCGGCCTTTTTGTCGTTGGGGCTGTCGGCGGATTTGAGCATGTCCTCGGGGCCGATCATGGCGTTTTTGGCCGAACTGATCTTGCTGCGGATCATATTGATGGGGAATTGCTTTTGCTCGATACCGAGCGCCTGCATAATATCGCGCACCATGCGCTTGGAATCGTCGTCATCGTAGATGGTGAACTGACCGGTGTATCCCAGCAGGTCGGCGTCCTCGCGCAGCATACGCACGCACATGGCATGGAAGGTGCATACCCACATGCCACGGGTGCCGCTGGGAATGAGTGCCGCCAGACGCTCACGCATCTCGGCCGCGGCCTTGTTGGTAAACGTGATGGCAAGGATCTGCCAGGGCTTAACGCCCAGGTCGCCGAGCATATGTGCGATACGGAAGGTCAAGACGCGGGTCTTGCCCGAGCCGGCGCCGGCAAGGACCAGCAGCGGGCCCTCGGTGGTCAGGACCGCCTCGCGCTGAGCGGGATTAAGGCTGTCGATGTCGACGAGCGGCTTGGCGGGCTTGGGCGCCGGCGCGGGAGCGTCGTAGATGTCGAGCGGAACGAGCTCGGGCTCCGGCGCAGCAGGGGCGGTGTATGCATCGAGCGGCACGGGTTCCGGCGCGGGCGGCACAGGTACCGCGACATTCTTTTCCCAGGGCAAGGGCTGGGTCATGGGCGACTCCTCATCTGACGGACGGCGCGCCTGCGGGCAGCGCCATAGTTTGAGCCGCACCAGTATACCGAGCCGCGCGGACACCGACGCAAATCACACCACGACTCCGTGCGTCACCGTCAGGCTCGCCCCAACGGATTTGGTGCAATGGGGTCAGGTTAGTCTGCACCAATCTATTGACAATCACGAAACCGCCGATGTCATGGCAGCAGCAGCGAGCGACGGTCAGGGCGAACAAATTGGCATGAAAAGGGGGCGGCATAGACCTTTTGGTCATGCCACCCCCTTTGAATGACAAGTTGTCGCCCTGGCCGCCGCGCAGCGTCGACTAAGTTAGAGGCCGAGCATCGGCTCCAGAACGAAGAAGTATGCGAGCACTACGATGCCCAGGATGATGCGGTAAACACCGAAGCACTTGAAGTCGTGACGGCGGACGAAGCCCATGAGCCACTTGATGGCGATGAGCGACACCACAAAGGCCACAACGCAACCCACGCCCAGGATAGCGACCTCGTTGGCGCCGAACGTACCGCCCTTGATGAAATACTTGACCAGCTTGAGCGCACTCGCGCCAAACATGACAGGGATGGCCAGGAAGAACGTAAACTTGGACGCCACCGAACGCGTGCAGCCCAAAAGCAGGCCGCCGATGATGGTAGAACCGGAGCGAGACGTTCCAGGCACCAGCGAAAGCACCTGGAAGCAGCCGATACCCAGCGCAGTCTTCCAGCTCAGGTCCTCGAGCGTGGCGATGGAGCCAAAGTCCAGATTCTCGTCATCGTCCTCATCCTCAGCGGTAGCCGCGGCGGGCGCCGCAAAGTGCGCACCGGCGGGACGTCCACCCGACACCACAGCACGCGAACCAAACGAACCGGCAACGGCCATTTCCTCGCGCTTGCTCGCGCGCCAGTTCTCGATCACGATAAACAGCACGCCGTACACAATGAGCGCCAGCGCCACGACGGGAGCATTGTAGAAATGCTCCTCCATCCAGTCGTTAAGCGGCAGACCGATCGCCGCGGCGGGAATGCAGCCGAGCACAATCTTGCCCCACAGCACCCAGGTGTCGCGACGGCCCTCCTTGCCCTTGCTGGGCGAGAACGGATTGAGCTCATGGAAGAACAGCACACAGACGGCCAGAATGGCGCCGAGCTGAATCACGACCAGGAACATATTCCAGAACGTCTCGCTCACGTTCATCTTGACGAACTCGTCCACCAAGATCATGTGACCGGTCGACGAAACAGGCAGCCATTCGGTGATGCCCTCGACCAGGCCCATGAAGGCAGATTTTAGAAGCTCGATAATATCCAAAGGGACCCCCTCGTTAGACACCCGCCGATATTGTTCTGCGGACGGTGCGGGCGATGTCCCATTATCAACCGTTGGCGGCGCGCCTGCGCCTACCCTTACCAAAAAACTCGCCCGTTCACAGAATTGCGAGCGGTCAAACCGAAATCCTTGGGTATAACTGCAACAAGATAAAGTGTCCGGCGGCCAACGCGCCCGCGCCCGCCCGACGCACGAGCCCCGCGCCCGTGCGATAGACCAAGGAGGAAACCATGAACGAGGGCTACACCAAGGTATTTGTTTCACTCGACGGTACTGAGCAGCAGGATTTTGTGCTCGCACGCGCCATCAAGGTCGCCGCGAACAACGGCGCCAAGCTAATCATCGGCCACGTTATCGATTCCACGGCGCTCGAGAGCGCCGGTTCCTATCCGGTCGATCTGGTCAACGGCCTAGAGGAGGCATTTAAGAACTCCATCGCCAAGCAGCTCGAAGAGGCCAAGGCCAATCCCGACATTCCCGAGGTCGAGGTCATGATTCGCGCCGGCCGCATTCGCGAGACGCTCAAGGACGAGATGCTCGACGTGGTTAAGCCCGACCTGGTGCTCTGCGGCGCACGCGGCCTGTCCTCGATCAAGTATGCGCTGCTGGGTTCGATTTCGACGTTCCTGCTGCGCAACACGGACTGCGACATCTTGGTCGTGAAGTAGCGTTGCTCCCACCGGCCGCGGGGCCTGCGGGGTTTCCTAAGGGCACGTCCTCGCCGCGTTGCGGCTGCGGGATGTGCCCTTAGGAAACCCCTCCCGGCCCCGCGGCCTTCGCAGCCTTACTTCAACGAGTTGTCTGATGGAAAAATGGCGTGCCGCCCCGTTTGGGGCGGCACGTTTTTTATGGGGGATTCATTTGAGCCCCATAGTTGTGTTCACGTTCGGGAACATAGCGCCAATTGCCTTAGCTAAGTTCACGTTCGGGAACATTGCCGTCCGCACCGCAAGACGGCCCGACTACTCGAAATATTGGAACTTGTTGGTTGAGAAGGCGAATGTTACGACGAAGCCTTTGCCGGAGTCGGATGCTGCGGTGACGTCGATGCCCATCTTGGAGCACAGGCGCGCCACCAGGTAGAGGCCGATGCCTGTTGCGCGCTTGGTGGTGCGGCCGTTGTCGCCGGTAAAGCCCTTCTCGAACACGCGCGGCAGGTCTGCCGCACACACGCCGCAGCCGTTGTCCGCGACGGTAAGCTCGATGCGCTCGCTTGCCAGACCCTCGTCCAGCAACGCACCCGAAAACACGATCTTTGCGCCGTCCTCACGCGCATATTTAATGCTGTTCTGAATGAGCTGGCCCAGAATAAACTCGAGCCACTTCTCGTCGGTAAAGACCTCAAAGTCGAGGTTCTCGCACACCGGCGCCACGTGTGCCGCGATGAGCTCACGCGCATTGGCCTTGATTGCGCCCGTCACCAAGGTCTTGAGATCCCAGCGGCGAATCAGGTAGTCGCGCTCCACGACTTCCGAGCGCGCATAGTACAGAGCTTGGTCGATATAGCGCTCCACGCGGGCAAGCTCGCGTGCCAAATCGTCCACGCGCGACAGGTCGTCTTCGCTACCGTCCAGGTTTTCCAAAATCAGATGGGCCGCCGCCAGGGGCAGCTTGGCCTCATGGACCCAGCTCTCGATATAGTCGCGATAGTCATCGGTCTGACGGCGGCCTTCCACCACCTCATCGCATGCCGCCTTGCCCACCCGGCACAAGACCTCGTATTCGAGCTCGCCCTCGGCATAGGTCGGACATTGCACCATCTCCTGCACCCATGCGGGACTCTCGAGCTCCTCTGCCGCACGCTCCAGCTGGCGCAGAAAACGACGACGGCGCGCGTACTCGATCACGATGCCCAGCATGCCAAAGATAAAGGACACGCCGACCGCCACGACCACGATGGAAACGGGTGCGCCGGCGACCGTCAGCACAAAGCAGCTCAGCAGCACGCCGCACGTCCACACGGCGACGGGAAGCAGCGCATCTTTGAAGAATTTGGCGAACGACATAGCCGGCCCCTAGACCGAATAGCCCTGGCCGCGGTGCGTCGTCAAATACCCCTTGATGCCGATTTTTTCGAGCGTGGTGCGCAGGCGGTTGATGTTGACGGTCAGCGTATTGTCGTCCACGAAGGCGTCGGAGTCCCACAGGTCCTGCATGATGGCCGAGCGCGAGACGATCTTGCCCGCACGGCTCAGAAGCAGCGAGAGAATACGCAGCTCGTTTTTGGTGAGCTCGGTACTGGTACCGGTCTGCATGTTGGTGACCATGGAGCGAGCGAGATCGAGCTCCAGGCCCTTGTGGACAAGCGTGCTGCGCTCGCCCGCCGCCGCGGTACGACGCAGCAGTGCGTTGATGCGCGCCACGAGCACGCGCGCGCTGTAGGGCTTGGGAACAAAGTCGTCCGCGCCGAGCGTCATGGCCATGACCTCGTCGATCTCGGTCGTGCGCGACGTGAGAACGATGATGGGAACCTCGGATTCGCGACGGACCTCATGGCAGATGTGCTGACCGTCTTTGACAGGGAGCGTGAGGTCGAGCAGCACCAGGTCGGGCGCGGCGGCGAGAATATCGCGCGAGACATGTTCGAACGATTCGCAGGCCTCGACTTCAAACCCGGCGCGGGCAAGGATGTCGACAAGCTCACGACGAATGGGCTCGTCGTCCTCAACGACATAAATAAGCGCCATGTGTCCTCCCATTTCGCGTAACTTGCACCTTTCACACCATTATGCCCACAGCGTCGCAGCGATACGACCCCGTGGGCACCTAATGTGACAAAAGCGTTCGGTAGTCTTGAGAGAAAATAGGGGCCGACCGGTCCTAAACCGATCGACCCCATCACTTCGACCTCGAGCCTCTACTCAAGCGTACGCATGTATGCAGAGATGGCATCCAGGCCCTTCTGCAGGTCGTCGGTGTTATCGGAGTATGCATAGCCGATGCGCATGCTCTTGGGCTCCTCAAAGCAATCGCCCGGGGTGACGAGCGCGCCGGACTTCTTAATCATGTCGATGCAGAACGTCCTGGAGTCGATGTCGTAGTCGTAATACACGAGCGCGGTGGTACCCGCCTCGGGCTTAACGAACGACAGGTGCGGCTCGCTCTCGACCCACTTCTCCAGAACAGCAAGGTTCTGACGGACGATGCGACGGCTGCGCTCAAGGATCACGGAAGCGTTGCCCAGAATCAGCTCCGCCACCGACTCGCTGAATATGCCGGCGGAAATCAGGTTGTAGTCGCGATGCGAGAGCAGCGCGCGACGGAGCTCCGGACTCTTGGTGACCGCCCAGCCCAGACGCAGGCCGGCGAACGACCAGACCTTGGACATGGATGCGGTGACGATGGCCTTGTCGTACAGGTCGATCACGGACTCGGAGTACTCATCCGTCTGAGTAAGCAGACGGTAGACCTCGTCGCAGAGCACCCACGCGTCGTGTTTGCGTGCGACCTCGACAATCGCCTTGAGCGTATCGGTGTCGAGCAGGGCGCCCGTGGGGTTGTCCGGATTATTGATGCAGATGAGCTTGGTATCGTCGGTCACCAGAGCATCGAGCGCATCGACGTCGACGTGGTAGCCGTTCTTGCGGTCGAGCTGAAGGATATCGACCTTCGCGCCGCACATCTCGGGAATCGAGTAAGGCTGCTGGTAGGTGGGCTTGACGGAGACCACATGATCGCCCGGTTCGACAAGCGTGGAAATAACCAGGGAGTTGGCACCGGTCGCGCCGTGCGTGGGCACGATATGCCCGGGCTCGACCGTCTTATAGAGACGCGCGACCCCCTCGAGGAAGCCGGACTGCCCCTCGATGTCTCCGTAGGTGAATCGGCGCGAGCACAGGCTATCGAGCCACGCCTTCTTGTCGGTGTTCGTAAGCTCGAACAGCTGGTCAAGCGTGAGGGAGTAGACGCACGTCTCTGCAACGTTGTGGGTGCACTTGGTCTCCCACTCGTTCATCCACTGCTCGACAGCGAAATCCTTGATCTGCATTGTCTTTTCCTTTCCTTGGCTTTCTTACAGTTCCACCACGGTGCCCAGCCCCGCCTCGACGGCGCGGTCGTAGGCGATTTTCGATGCCGAAAGGTCCTGAACGGCGATGCCCGACGTATCGAACACTGTCACCTGTTCGTCATCCGAACGCCCCGTAGCCGTGCCGGCGATGACTTCGCCGAGCTCCGCTTTGATGTCCTCGGGCGTGATGGCACCCTCGGCAACCGGAATCTCCAGCTCACCGGACGCGACCGATTGCTCGCGGTCGTCGACGTAAACAGCGGCACGGGCGACAAGCGCCGAGGCGAGCTCCTGCTTGCCGGGCATGTCGGCACCAACGCAGGAGATATGCGTACCGAGACGCACCCATGCATCGGGGATGATGGGCTTGGTCGCCGGCGTGATCGTCACGATGATGTCGGCCTCTGCCGCGGCACCTTGGCCGTCGGCCGTCGCCTCGATGGAATAGGTGGATGCCTCGCGAGCATGCTCGCAGGCGCCCAAGATATGGGCGACCTCGTCTCGCATGCGCTCGACGCGGGCCTCGGGCGCGGCATCGGAAACCGGCTCCCACACCTTGACCTCGCTCACTTTGGGACAAGCGGCGAGCACGCCCGCCACCATATAGGTGCTCATATGGCCGGCACCCGCAACAAGCAGTTTGGACGCATCCGCCCGAGCCAGCCACTTGGCACCGAGTGCAGCGGCGGCACCGGTGCGAAGCCCAGTGACGGCGGAGGCATTAAGCAGCGCCAGCGGCTCGCCCGTCGCGTTGTCGCACAGCAGCGTGGTGCCAAAGATCTCGGGCAACTCCTTTTTAGGATTCTGAGAGAACCACGCAGTGAGCTTGAGACCGAAGAGGCCGCTTCCCGCCAACTCGCCCGAGCGGATATCCATATCGGCCACGTCGGGTTCAAACTGCTCATATACCATCGGCCACGCAACACCTTTGCCCGTTGCCTTCTGGCGATATGCCTCCTCCACGGCGGCGATTGCATCCTCGATCGTCAGCACCTTGGAAACTTCCTCGGCCGAAAGCACCACCATCTGCCCCATCATCGCTCCTCTCAGCGAAAGTTTTACGTTGCTTCACTGTACGGTTTAGCAATGATGCCGCCAAGGATCATTTCTTGTTGGAATCTACAACGATTCTCGGTCTGATTTTTCGTTCTATCAGCATGTATTTGAACTATTTCTCGCATGAAAGGCATACGGATGTGCGATTATCCTATTTATACCTGTACTTATTATAGCTATTTACAAGGTGATGTTGATGCTATACACCATCTCGGATTTCTCACGGGAATATGAGGGGTCGGTCCGCCTAATCGCCGGCAGCGATGGCGTCTCGCGTGCCGTATCCGGCGTCGGGATCCTCGATTATGAACTCATGCCCGGCCTCAAGAACAAGTACCAGCGCGTCAACTTCAGCCCAGACGAGATCGTCCTCAGCACCTTCCTCTATGCGAAGGACGACCCGTACCTCATCACTGAAGCCGTGAAATACCTCGTCGCCAAGGGGACGAGCGGTCTTATCATCAAAAACGTCCTGCACATTCCGATTCCCGACCAAGCCATCCGCTACGCCAACGCGCGGCACTACCCGGTCTTTCTCACGACCGACGACTCACTGTTCTTTGACGGCGTCATCTATGAAGTCAAACGGCATATCGAGCAGCTCGCGTCCATCGACTTCGCACAGCGCGAGATCGATGCCCTGAGGACAGACGTATCGCCTGAGTCCATCTGCCGACGCATCCGAGGCCTCAACCCGTCATTTCTGGACGAAGCGGTCGCCCTGTTCGCATCGTTTGCAGAGCCCCTCGACCCGCGTACGTTTTTGCAAATCGAACATCTCTGTGCAAAATCGACCCTCGCCGGATGCCACAACATGCTGGCACCCTATGACGGAGGTTTGCTATTCGTAGCGACAAGCGACTCGGAGCAGGCGCTCGATGTGGAGCAAATCGTTCAGGCGCTCACGGAGCTCATCGAGGCTAGCGGTATCGATGGCGGAGCGGAAGGACTCGGCATCAGCGATATTCTGTTTGGAGACGAGGCGGTGGCGCAGGCGATCTCGCAGGCGATTTACGCACAGCGCCTATCTTGTCAACGAGCCGAGGGTCCCGTCCGCTATACGCAGCTCGGCATCCTGAGAACCGTGATGCCTTTTGCGGAAACCCCGGAGATGCGATCGTTCTCGGAGGCGATTCTCTCGCCGATACGCGAGCACGACAGCGAGCATGGCAGCGAACTGGAATCAACGCTCGCCGCATTCATCGAGAACGACCGACGTATCGAGCAAACCGCCAAGCAGACCAGCCAGCACCCGAACACAATTCGATATCGCCTCGATAAGGTGACAGCTCTCACCGGACTGAGCTACAAATGCGCCCCGGAGATGGAGCAGCTGTCGCTCGCCTACGCCATCGAACGCGCTCGCTCGCTTCAGTAAGCCCACCCCGCCTTGAGGTTAGGAGCGGCGGGCACGGAGCTTTTCGTAGCCTTCGGCGAAGAAGGCGACCGTAGCGGCGTCCGCCTCGGCGGCGTCCGTCTCGGCAGCGGGGACCACGCCGTGCTCGTCGCTCACCAGGAACAGCGCGCCCTTAAGCTGCGCGGGAATATCTACGCGCGTGACCGGGATGCCCTTGGTCTGGGCCAGCTGCTCGATGAGCGTCGCCGTGCCGCACAGGCACTCGTCCGCTGGCGCCACAAAGGCAAGCTCGCCGTTATCGATGGCGGCGAGCAGCTCGGGCGCCACGCCGGTTTCGTCGGCCTCGGAGCGGGCCTCGGCGGAGCGGGCACGCAGCGCCTTGGCCGACGTATCGGCGAGCGGCTCGTACTCCCCCACCGTCATGGCGGCGTTGCCGTTGATGTCGATCACCAGCATGAGTACGCCGTCGTGCGCAGTGTAATCGCCCTCGGCAAGCGACCACTCAACGTGCTGTTTGGCCCAGCTGAGCATGTTATGGGTAAGCGGCTCGCCCTGCACCAGGCGCTCGGACAGCGCACGGATGTGGCGGTTGAGCATGGGCACCTTTTTGTTGGACATGCGCCAGCGGCAGATAAGCGCGGGCTTGTCGAGCGTAAACTTCTCGACCGCCTCCTGATTGGCGCAAAAGTCCTCGTACGCACGCTGATCCTCGGCATTGCCAAACAGCTCGGCATCATCAATCTGGGGCATGGTTGTACCTTTCGTGTTAGTCATTCCGTCCTCTTATACCAAAAAGACGGCCCTCCAAACGGAGCGACCGTCTTTTGCGGAGATTATTTTGTCCCGGGGCGAAACTTAGTGACGGAAATGCCTGGCACCGGTGAAGACCATAGCGATATTGTGTTCGTTGCAGGCCTGGATGCTCTCGTCGTCGCGCTTGGAGCCGCCGGGCTGGATGATGCAGGTCACACCATGCTCGGCAAGCACGTCGACGTTGTCGCGGAACGGGAAGAATGCGTCGCTTGCGCAGGCAAAGCCGCCCTTCTCCACGCCCTCGCGCTCGCAGAAGTCCTCGGCACGCTCGCAGGCCAGCAGCGCAGAATCCACGCGGTTGGGCTGACCCGGGCCCATGCCAATGCCGGCCTTGCCCTTGGAGACCAGGATGGCGTTGGACTTAACGCCCTTGCAGACCTTCCAGGCAAACTCGAGCTCGGCCATCTCGGCGTCGGTGGGCTTGCGGTCGGTGGGGAACGTAAAGGTCGCGGGGTCCTCGGTCACGTGGTCGACCTCCTGCACCAGCATGCCGCCGTCGACGGAGCGCAGCTCCACCTGGGCGCCGTGGTCCACGCCGCCGGTAGCCAGCACGCGCAGGTTGGGGCGCTTGGCCATGCGCTCGAGCGCCTCGTCGGTATAGCTCGGGGCGATGATGACCTCGACGAACTGCTTGTTCTGATCGGCAAAGTGCTCAACCAGATCAAAGGGAACCTCGCGGTTGCAGGCGATGATGCCGCCAAAGGCGCTCTTGGGATCGCAGGCGAAGGCGCGGTCGTAGGCGGCCGTGATGTCCTCGGCAACGGCGGAACCGCAGGGGTTCTGGTGCTTGAGGATCACGCAGGCCGGCTCGTCGAACTCGCGGACCAGGTTCCAGGCGGCGTCGGCATCCAGATAGTTGTTGTAGCTGAGCGGCTTGCCCTGGATCTGCTCGGAGCCCACGAGCGGGAACTGCGAGCTCGCGGTGTTCTCGCAGCCCTCGGCAAAGCGGTAGACCGTAGCCTTCTGCTGAGGATTCTCGCCATAGCGCAGGTCGTCGACCTTCTCCAGCGAGATCTCGAGCTTGGCAGAGGTGTCCGCCACGTCGCTTGCCTGGGCGGCAAGCCAACGGGAGATAGCCGTGTCGTAGGCGGCGGTGGTCTGGTAGACCTTCACCTGCAGGCGACGACGGGTGGAAAGCGTGGTGCAGCCACCGGTCTCGCGCATCTCGGCCAGGACGGCATCATAGTCGGCCGGGTCGGAGATAACGGTAACGCTCGCGGCGTTCTTGGCGGCAGAGCGCAGCATGGAGGGGCCACCGATGTCGATGTGCTCGATGGCATCCGCGAAGGTGACCTCGGGGTTGGCGACGGTCTTCTCGAACTCGTACAGGTTGACGACGACCAGGTCGATCAGCTTAATGCCGTGCTGAGCGGCCTCCTGCATGTGCTGCTCGGAATCGCGGCGGGCCAGCAGCGCGCCGTGAACCTTGGGGTGCAGGGTCTTAACGCGGCCGTCCATCATCTCGGGATAGCCCGTGAACTCCTCGATGGGGGTTACGGGAACGCCCGCGTCCTCGATGGCACGAGCCGTGCCGCCCGTAGAGATGATCTCGACGCCAAAGTCGTCAACCAGCGTCCGTGCGAAATCGACGACGCCCGTCTTATCGGTAACCGAGATCAACGCGCGTGCGATCTTCACATCAGATCCCATGCAGTCCTCCTGTCTGGTACGCCGCCGTGCTCTGTGAGTCGGTGATACGTCGATCTGCAGCGCTCGCGCAGCGGCAATGAAAATACTGATTCAATGTAGCGCATCGAGCGCATCGATGCATCCCGCAACGGGCGCATGTGCAGAAAAAGTTTGCGAGCGGAGGGGATGGGCGCAGCACCGGGCACGGTGAGTTCATGGAACACAGGGGCACCATAATTAGATGCCAATGGCGTGGTAGAACTGTGCTCGATATGCATCCGCAAAAGAAAGAGGCACCATGGTCTCGCGGGTTCTCTACCGACCGTTTGATACCGAAGACTTCGACGCCATCGCGCTGATTCTGCAGCAGCTTTGGCATAACAATTCGGATAACGATGAGTACAACCGCCTTGAGGCCGCGTGCGACCTCGCCTATTGCCTTTCGTCGTCGACGTTTTCACAGGTTGCCGTAATCGACGGTCAGGCGCGTGGCATTTCGCTCGCGCGTGCGGGACAGAGCTCCGGCGTCACTATCAACGAGCATTGGATGGATACCGAACGCGCGCTGCTATCGCAGATGCGTGAGCTGGAGCCCGATGCCTGCGCCGAGTACCTCTCGTTTGTGCGCGCAACCATCCGAACCAACAACCGCCTGCTCGAGAGCAGCCCGTTGCCGCACGACAACGAGGTCACGCTGCTTGCCGTGGATCGCGATGTCCATGGTCTGGGCGTTGGCACGGTTCTGCTCGATGCCGCCGTCTCGCACCTGTCCTCGCTTGGAGCGACGAGGGCGCACCTGTACACCGACTCCAACTGCTCGTGGAAGTTCTACGAGCTGCACGGCTTTAAGCGCACGGCCACGCACCGCGCTAACCGCGAAGAGCGCCGTCACGACATGCCGCGCGAAAGCTTCCTCTACGAACTCGATCTAACAGCCTAAACCTGTCACTTAGGGACGTTCCTTTTGTGCCGGCACCCCGGGACACTCCTTGGCAGCAACCGCACCTAGTTGTTGGGAACGTTCTTAAATGACTAGTCGCTGGGGACAGTCTTCGTAGATAGCGCGTAAAAAGGGGATGGGCTTTCCCCGACGGCTGTCGAGAAAAGCCCATCCCATAATTTACGACCGTTAGAACGTTCCGCCGCCGCCTCCGCCGACGCCGCCTCCGCCGCCGCCCGAGAAGCCGCCACCGCCGCCGCCGCTCGAGCTATCGGAACTCGACGCCAGCTCACGGATGGTCTCGTGATACACGTCATCGAATGAATCGAGCGGGGACTCGGTACCGTAATGATGGTAGTACCACCAGTAGCAGGGATAATTGTCATAGAAGCCGTCGGCCTCGCGCACCTCGGGCGGCACGGCCTCGGCAAGCTGACGCAGCACTTCCTTGGAAACGCCCAGCGCCACGCCCATCACCAGCAGCTTGTTCCACAGCACCAGATCGCCGGGGACGGCTTCCTTTAGACGCGTGAAGTCCTCGAGCCAATGCTTAAGTGCCTTGCAGCGAGCCGCCACCTCGGCGCCCTCCGGCGTAAAGCGGCGGAACGTAAGGCCCACGCCGATACCCACCAGCACAATCGGCGCCGAGATAACCGCGGCGATAATGTTCACCTGCGCGCCGTCAGTAAAGAAAATGGATCCCACGGGAACAAAGGCGATCAGAATACCAAGAACCAGGCAAAACACCATTGCAACGATGCCGTCCGAGGCAACGTACTCGCTATCGGCCAGCTTGCCCTTAACGGTGTTCTGATAGTCCTCGAGCTTGTCCCCCACGGGCGTAGCGTGCTGTTTAACGTAGTGCTGCAGCTCGTCAAACGTGCGCGAGCGATCGCCGTTCTCGTCGGGCTTAGCACCGGCAAAGAAAACCTTGAGCACCATGTGGTCAATGCCCTTGGCCGACTTCCAGCCCGCATCACTCACCGTCACGCGATATGTCTGCTCTTCTTTTTCACGCCCCAACAGACCCTTCTTGGCCTTGGTCACGGTCGCCTGCTCCAGCTTGATCACACGGTCGTCGGTGAGCTTCATGAGCGTGGCGATATATGCCTGATCGGGTACCTCGTTCCAGCTCATGAGGGCCGAAAGCACGGCGGGATGGTCGGCCGAAGGCACATCGCGGAAATATTCGTCCTGGAAAAGCGGCTTGGGCTTGCGGCGGCGCAGCTTGAGCACAACGATTGTGCCGGTAAAGGCCACCGCTGCGACAACACTTAACACGGCAAGCGCATTGGAAATCACGCGAGCGTGAGCGCGGCGGGCGTTAGCTTCGTCGGCCCACGCCTTCTCCTCGCTCAGGATTGTCGGCATGCGCTCCTCACTTGAAGCGGAAAGCCATGGCACCCAGTCGCTGGGGAAGGCGATGCGCGCCTCGGCGAATTCGCCCTGATGCACGCAGGGAATGGTATAGGTGACCATGGGTTCATCCGCATCGAGTGACACGTCGCCCGTCAGCGGACCGTGACCCCATGCGCGGAAGTTATCGCCCTTGACGGCCGCCGTCCCGGCAGCGGCGTTTGCGAAGTACACTTCCATCTCGACATCGTCGGAATCCGCGGACCAGCCGTCACCCACGAACTTCCAGTAGAGCTCGGCGGTATCGGCCCAGTTCATGACCGCACCGGTCATGGTGTAGCTCACGTAATAGATCGCGCTATCGCCGCTCTCGTGGGGGCTGAAAACCTTGATCTTTACGCCGCCGTCGGACTGCTCGACCGTATAGACGCCGCTGTCGCCTTTGTTTGCATAGTCGACCCTGTTAAACGCGGCATCGTCTTCCTCGACGCTCAGCACGTCGACACCCGCCGCACCGCCCTGCTGGTTGGTGCCCGCATTGATCTCCCAATACACGCCGTTGACGTCGTCGTCGAAATCGAACTGGCGTCCCTCGACAACGGTCAGCGATCCATCGGCCTCAACCGTGGCGCCGATGTAGGTTTGGCTCATGGAGTAGCCGT
Source organism: Collinsella aerofaciens (assembly GCF_039836695.1). Classification (GTDB taxonomy): domain Bacteria; phylum Actinomycetota; class Coriobacteriia; order Coriobacteriales; family Coriobacteriaceae; genus Collinsella; species Collinsella aerofaciens_BD. The sequence goes on from NZ_JBDPAC010000012.1 coordinate 45,872, forward strand.
CGGCGTGTGCGGCGGCAGGCAGCAGCAACAACGCAAGCGCGACGAGTGCGCAGACGGAAGCGAATCGCGCGAATAGGCGGCGCTGCCGACAGATCTTGGCAACGGGGGCGTTCATAGGCACATCCTTTGTCTGTGATACCAACAGCGCCATTGTCCCACGTTTACGGGCGCACATGACGAATATCTAGGCGACCGGAGCGCCAAACGGGATGAAAGTCACGCCCGCCGCCAGCAGCTAGTCATTGGGGACGTTCTTAAATGACTAGCCGTTAGGGACACCCTTGGCATGGCCTGCGCCAGCAATAGATACCACTCCACAGCTCCGTCACAGGTGTAGCGGCTTTGTGTGGGCGCGGCATGCGCTGATTGAGCCGCCAGCTGAGGGGCATAAAGCAGTTGAGCGAAAACGGTTTGCCCCTTTGCCGTTCGCTCGAGGATCATGTCCCCCTTTTCCGCGGAAACCCCGGCAGTTGCGAAGAGCTGCCGGGGTTTCTGTCGTTTGTGAGGCTAAGTCGGTACGCAGCGATCGAGACCTTGAGCCGCAAACCCACCGTGCGCAATGCGCACCGCCGCCAACTTGTGAGCGCGGCAACGCCTTCCCTGCCAAGCCCCGCGCTATACTCGTCCGCATGGATATCAAAACACGCAACATAGCAACGCCCGCCGCGGACGCGCCAGCGACGCCACCCGCCTCCGCCCCCGCGCCCGTCGTGGGCCGTTTCGCCCCGTCGCCCTCGGGCCGCATGCACCTGGGCAACGTGTTCAGCTGCCTGTGCTCGTGGCTTTCGGCCCGCAGCCAGGGCGGCAGCATCGTGCTGCGCATCGAGGACCTGGACAATCGCTGCAAGCGCCCGGAACTTGCCGCTCAACTGATTGACGATCTGACCTGGCTGGGGCTCGAGTGGGACGAAGGCCCCTACTACCAGCACGATCGTCTGGATCTGTACGAGGACGCCCTGCGCCAGCTGCAAGACGCCGGCCTCACCTATCCCTGTTTTTGCACGCGTGCCGAACTCCACGCCGCGAGCGCGCCGCACGCCAGCGACGGCACGCCCATCTACCGCGGCGCCTGCCGAGGCCTTTCGGCCGAAGAGGTCGCCCGCCGCAGTGCCCTGCGTGCTCCGGCCACGCGCCTGCGCGTGCCCACCGTCGACGACCTCGCCAGCGACGTGATCGAATTCGTGGACCGCACGTACGGAGCCCAATGCGAAGCACTCGCCACCGAATGCGGTGACTTTTTGGTGCGCCGCAGCGACGGCGTATTTGCCTACCAGCTAGCCGTGGTGGTCGACGACGCCGCCATGGGCGTCACCGAGGTCGTGCGCGGATGCGATCTGCTGGGCTCCACGCCCCGCCAAATCTACCTGCAGCATCTGCTGGGACTTCCCACGCCACGCTACGCGCACATTCCACTGCTCATGTCGCCGGACGGGCGCCGCCTTTCCAAGCGCGATCGCGATCTGGACCTGGGCGAGCTCCGCACCCGCTTTGGCACGCCCGAGGCACTGCTGGGCTGGCTCGCCGGGCAAACAGGCATCGCGCCGGACGCCACACCGCGCTCTGCCGAGCAGCTGGTCGAGCACTTTAGCTGGGATGTTATCCGTACGCATCGGGAAAACATCACTGTAACGGTCGAGTAGCCAGCCACCCCGCCCCTACGCGACATCCCAGGGCTGGAGTTCGTCGCCCAGGCGAACGATGCAGTCGTAGAGCACGGTATGGCGCTCGGCAGGGTTGGCGTCGCGATGAAAATGCCCGTAGTACCAGCGCTTGTAGTCCAGGTGGTCCTCCAGCTCGTCGAAAAACGTGGTGAGTCGATCGACATCGGGATAATTCCAGCCAGGTGCCGGGTAAAGCGTGGGCGAAAGCATGCGTGTGGAGCAGGTATGGGTGATCGCATAGTCGACCTTCCAACCCACGTTGTCGAGCTTTGCCCGCGCCTCCTCAAAGTTGCGCTCGTCCGGCAGCTCCTGCGGCCACCAGCTGGAATAGGGAATGCGGTATTCCTTATCCACGCTCGTGGCGCCGCCCATGGTAAAGATCGTTGAGCCGTCAAGCTCAAAAACCTCACCGCGCGTCAGGCGTCGGATGGGCGAGGTGTCCGACAGACGCTGCGTCAGGCCGCCGTGCCACAGCTCCATGGGGCGCTCCGACCAGTGATCGAAACGCTCGTGGTTGCCGTCGACAAACAGCACGGTATAGGGGCGCGACTCCAGCCAGGCGATGTCGGCACATTCCTCGGCAGAGAAATCCCACGGAAAGCCAAAGTCGCCCGCAATGATGAGATAGTCGTCACTTGCCAGACCATCCCCAAGATCCCAGTCGCGAAGCTTTTGCATGTCGACGCCGCCGTGAATATCGCCCGTCACATAGACCGTCATCGGATCACCACTTCCCTGTAAGTCGCTAGCCCACATTCTGCACGATCACTAAGTCAACCGTTCCAGCCCTTCCATCCTTTGGGACCTACCCTCGCTCTTCCATCCAAACGGGTCAAACACCCAAAAGATCAGATCGAGCACGCCGCCGGTCATCATGGCGCCGGCAAGAGCCATGCAAACATGCAGAAAGCTGGCACTTCGGAGCACGTCGAACGGCCCCAGAACAGCCAGCAGCGCGACCGCTGCGCCGGCTACGCACAGCGCGAGGCACGGCCCCGCGTCCTTAACGCACTTCTTTGCGAGATGCTTTGCGTTGTCACTCATCGGTATCGAACTCCTTAGAGGGTCGTTGTTCAGACGCATGCCGCCGCGGCAGAGCGGGGCGGCAGGGTAAGTGTCACATGCTGTGCGGACATCAATGGAGAAACCGCCTGCTCGACCAACCTTTGACGCCGTTTTGCACCGGCACCACATCCCCCGCTATCGAGGTCTAATACTTTTCCCACCGTCACCCAAAAACTCATCCAACATTAATCTTGGCTCAAGAATCGCTTAATCTATAACCTGCACTATAGAGTTCGAACAAGGGGCGGGGCGGCGCCGCGCAACGCAGGCCGCCGAACGCTACGCTCGCGCCTGGGCAGATCGCCCGGCGTCGCGCCCATCGAACGAAAGGACAGGTCATGGACGACCTCGAAAAAGTTGAAACCATCCGCACCAAGTGCAACGTGAGCTACACCGATGCCAAGGCCGCGCTCGACGCCGCCGACGGTAACGTTCTGGATGCCATCATTTGGCTCGAGTCGCAGGGCAAGACGCAAACCACGTCGGCGCACGCCGCCACCGAGTCCGTGCCGGTCGATGAGCCCTCGGCCGAGATGGTCGCCGCGCAGGCCGCCTACGAAAAGTCGAGCGAAAAGACCGACTTCTCCAAGAAGATGGACAGCGTGTGGGAGTACCTCAAAAAGCTCTTCCGCCTGAGCCTGGACACCAAGTTTATTGCCACGCGCCGCGATGCGATCATCCTCAACATCCCCATCCTGATCCCCATCGTCGCGCTGTTTGCTTGGGGCGCCACGATATGGCTGATGCTGATTGGCCTGTTCTTTGGCATGCGCTACCGCATCGACAGCGACGGCGACGTGCCCGGCAGCATCAACAACCTTATGAATCACGCTGCCGATGCCGCGGACGACATCAAACAAAATCTCAACGACGACAAGTAATCGCAGACGGGGGGCACGCATGGCACGGATCCTAATCGTAGAGGACGAGGAGAAAATCGCCCGCTTTGTGACGCTCGAGCTGGAGCACGAGGGCTACCAGGTGGAGCACGCCGCCGACGGCCGCACCGCCGTGGACCTGGCGCTGGAGCGCGACTACGATCTGATTCTGCTCGACGTGCTGTTACCGCAGCTCAACGGCATGGAGGTCCTGCGGCGCGTCCGCAAGCACAAGGATGTGCCGGTGATAATGGTCACCGCGCGCGATGCCGTGATGGACAAGGTGGCCGGGCTCGATGCCGGCGCCGACGATTACCTGACCAAGCCGTTTGCGATTGAGGAGCTGTTCGCACGGATCCGCGTGGCGTTGAAGCGCTCGGAGGCCGTGCGGGCGGCTTCGGGCGTTGGCGGCTTCGGGACGGGCGCGGCAGGCGGCACGGGTGTCGGCGCCACTGCGATGCCCCCGGTCAGTGACTCGACCCAGGTTTCCGCCTCGCTCTCCCCCGCCACGCTCGCCGTGGGCTCGGTTGCGCTCGACCCCGACCGCCGCGAAGTCACGGTCGGCGGCTCGCCCATTGCGCTCACGGCCCGCGAGTTCGATGTCCTCGCCCTGCTTATGGCGCATGCCGAGACCGTGCTCACGCGCGAACGCATCGCGCACGAAGCGCTGGGCTACGAATACATGGGCGACACCAACAACGTCGACGTGCACATCGCGCATCTACGCGCCAAGATCGAGGACGCCGGCGGCGCCCGCATCATCCAGACCGTGCGCGGGGTGGGCTATGTCTGCCGCGCGTAACGCCGAGGCCAAGCGCGTCACCTCCATCGCCCGCGCCATCAACTGGAGCTATATGTGGCGCCGTCTGATGAGCTACGTCTGGCTCGATCTGTTGCTGGTAGTGATTGCGGCGGCGATCCTCGTCTATGGATACAACCAGACGCTGCCCGACGGCGCGTTTACCGCAGGCTGGATTCCCGGCGCCACCGTTCACGGCATGTCGCTGACGCCCGCGCGCGGCTGGGACCTGACAACGCTCACCTATACCGTCGAGCTTGCGCGTACCACCAAGACTTTCCCCCTCGCGCAGGACCTCGTCACGCTATGGCCTCTCTACCTTGTCGTTGTGGGTTGGCAGGTCATCAGCGTGCTCAACATGCTCGGCGGCGCCCGCCGCGTGCGCCGCACCATGGCGCCGCTCAACGATCTGGCCCTGCGCGTGGACGAACTCGGCCGTATGCAACTCGCCGGCGGCAAAATGGAAACACTGGAGCAGGCCATCGAGCGCGCAAGCGTCGACTCGCCGAGCGTCACCACCGGCGACGCCGACCTGGCAAGCATCGAGGTCGCACTCAACCGCCTGCTGCGCCAGATGCAAGAGGCCAAGCTGCAGCAGATGCGCTTTGTCAACGACGCGAGCCACGAGCTGCGCACGCCCATCGCGGTGATTCAGGGCTACGCGAACATGCTCGACCGCTGGGGCAAAGACGACCCGGACGTGCTGGCGGAGTCCATCTCATCCCTCAAGGCCGAAAGCGAGCACATGCAAGAGCTTGTGGAGCAGCTGCTGTTTTTGGCGCGCGGCGATGCCGGGCGCACGGCCCTGCGGCGTGCGAATACCAACCTGGCCGCACTGGTCGGCGAGGTATGCGAGGAGTCACAGATGATCGATGCCGAGCACACGTATCGGCTGGCTTTTGACGCCTTGCTTGCCAGCGACCCGCGCTGCGACGCGCCCGTCGACGTGGCGCTCGTGAAGCAGGCTCTGCGCGTGATCGTGCAAAACGCCGCCAAGTACTCGGATGCGGGAACGACCGTCACATTTGGCATAACGCCCGATGCGGGCATGGGCACGATCGACATAAGTGTTGAGGACGAGGGCATCGGCATGAACCAGGAATCCGCAGCTCACGCGTTTGAACGGTTCTACCGCGCCGACAATGCACGCGATGCCGGCGCACAGGGCTCGGGTCTGGGGCTTGCCATTGCCAAGTGGATCGTCGATAGCCATGGCGGCGTCATTGGCGTGACCTCAGTCGAGGGCGTCGGCAGCCGCTTTACGATTCGCCTGCCGCGCTAGAAAGCCCCTCGGCATAAATAAAGGGATAGGACCACACGGCCCTATCCCTTTTTGCTAGCTATGGCAGCTTGTGCGCTACTCGCGGCACAGATGCACGGCGAAACCGGCGAACTCGCGCTTAAAGTACACGAGCTTGGTACCGCCGTCGGGCAGCAGCACGCGCGACTCCTCGTTGACCTCGAGCCCGCGCTCGGCAAACCACTTCTCAGCTGCATCGATGTCGTTAACGGCAAAGCCGATGTGGCCCTTGGTGCCACGACCATTCTGCTTCATGACCTCGACCAGCGAATCGTTAAAGTACGAAACCGGGGTCTCGATAACGGGCAGACCCATCATCGTCGAGAACAGCTCCGCGATCTCCAGGGCGTCTGCCGGGTCGGTGGCGTTAATGCCCACATGGGCAACGCGCATGCCAAAGAGCTCGACCGGATTGGCGTTCTGCTCACTCATGCAGTCAGCGCCTACTGAGCCATGACGTCAAGAACGGCCTTCTCGGCAGCGACGCGGTTCATGCCGGTCATGAAGGGCACGCCGCTCACGTACGGGCAGGTGAGGCCCTCGGGGGCAACGGTGGTGGCGATCAGCAGATCAGCGCCCTCGTCGCAGTAATCCTTGGCCTCGGAGATGGCGCACTGCACGATCTCATACTTGTCGGCGTAACCGTTGGCGTCGAGCAGGGTGGCGACCTTCTGGGCAACGAGCGTGGAAGTAGCAGCGCCAGCACCGCAAGCCAAAACGATCTTCTTCATAGGTAATATCTCCCTTCATGGTTTACTTTAGGTAAGTGTACCGCAGCGAGCGATGGCACTCAGCCTCGATGAGCTTTTATGCTAGTTTGCTTGCGCGCTGCGTATAATACATCTAGTACGTGTTGTCATACCGCTTGTTTTACGAGCGACTAAGGACCCTAATATGCCCGATTCCCGCACACTCTGGACCGCCGTCGTTATCATCTGCATCGCCGTGTCGGTGTTCTTTAGCGTCAAAAAACGCACCACGTTTAAGCGCCTGCAGCAGCTTATGGCTGCCAAGCAGTGGGACGAGTTCGATCGTTTGCTCGACGGCAAACTCACCAGCATGCTGTACCCGCGCTACAACCGCGACTACCTGCGTCTGAACTCCTATCTGCTGCGCGAGGACCACGAGCGCGCCAGCGAGATGTTCGACCTGCTGCTGGGTCTCAACCTCCCCAAGATGCAGCGCGTCGACCTGGTGATTAAGGCCTTTAACTACTACGTTGGCCAGGAGGACCGCAAAAAGTCCAAGGAGCTGTTGCACGAGATCAAAGGCTTTGAGGGCGGTCAGGCCGAGGCAGTTGCGCACGAGTGCCAGCTGATGTACGACACGATGATCCTCAAGCGCCACAACGACATTCCCGAGCTGGAGCGCATGCTCGAGGATGTCGGCGATGACCCGGTCAAGCGCTGCCGCCTGGAGTACCTGCTGGCCCTGCAGTACCAAAACAAGGGCGACGAAGCCAAGTTCCAGGAGTTCCTGGAGAAGTCGGGCCAACACTCGATGGCCGTCAACGCGTAACGGACGGCTTGTGCTAGACTTCTAGTCTCACGGGGGCGTGGCGGAATTGGCATACGCAGGAGACTTAAAATCTCTCGCCGCAAGGATTGTGGGTTCGAGTCCCACCGCCCCTACCATGTGATTGCTTGCGAGCCCGTGTTCCCCAGGGATGCGGGCTCGTTTCTTTTACACGCCGGCGGGGCTCTAAGTTGCGGTGGAATAGTTCCTGTTTTGGCAGTTTACCAGCCCATTTAGGAACTATTCCACCGCGACTTAGGTTGGTGTTCCCACATTTTCCGATGGAAAAACGTGGTTGTCTCGCACATTTTCCGATGGAAAAACGTGGTTGTCTCGCACATTTTCCGATGGAAACTCCCAAATGGCCTTATACTAGCCGAGAGGGTTGGGAGGCAATATGCAGCGACAGCTTATGAGTGAACTTATCGCTTGGAAATCAAGGACGAATCGCAAACCTCTCTTGCTTAAGGGAGCCCGCCAGACAGGAAAGACTTGGCTTCTTAACGAATTCGCAAGCCAGCAGTATCGAAACGTCATTCGTTTTGACTTTATGCTCGAGCCGAGCACACGCTCGCTGTTCGATGGGGACCTCGACCCCAAGCGCATCATCTCCCAGATAGAACTCCTACGTGGCCAAACTGTAACGCCAGCAGACACGCTCATCATCTTCGACGAGATCCAAGAGGCCCCGCGCGGGATCACCTCGCTCAAGTACTTCAACGAGCTTGCACCCGAATACCACATCGTAGCAGCCGGTTCCTATATGGGCCTCGCGCTCCGACGCGAAAACGAGTCATTTCCCGTCGGCAAAATCGACCAGCTCACCATGCGTCCCATGGGGTTCGCCGAGTTCGTTCGTGCCGTCGACGGCGACCCGCTCGCCGACGCCATCCTTGCCGCAGACATGAACCTTCTAGCAAACGTTACCGAAAAGCTCGAACACTTGCTCAAGGAATACCTTGTTGTCGGCGGTATGCCCGAAGTTGTCTCCGCTTTCGCCGAGACACGCGACTTCATCGAAGCCCGAAGGCTTCAGCAGCAAATCATCGAGGCTTACGAATCCGATTTTGGCAAACATGCACCCGCCCGCATCATCGAGCGCATGAGGTTGGTTTGGAAATCCCTTCCCGGCCAGCTTGCCAAAGAGAACAAGAAGTTTGTCTATGGCGCCCTTCGCCCCGGAGCGCGCGCACGCGATTTCGAGGAAAGCCTCCAGTGGCTCACGGACTACGGAATCGTTCATAAGGTGCCACGTGTTTCCGCTCTAAAGGCGCCGCTCTCGAGCTACGAAGACCTCTCGGGCTTCAAACTGTTCTGCATCGACACCGGCATCCTCGGAGCGCTCTCCGGTCTCTCTCCGGCCATCGTTCTTAACGGATCCGCTGTTTTTACCGAGTTCAAAGGTTCGCTGACCGAACAATACGTCGCGCAGGAGCTTTTGCTCCAGGACAAAACTCCCGCGTATTGGTCCTCTACCTCTGGCAATGCCGAAACCGACTTTGCCATCGACCATGCGGGAACCGTGCTTCCGCTTGAGGTCAAGGCGGCAGAGAACCTTAAAGCGAAGAGTCTGAAAATAGCCTGCGAAAAATTCAAGCTCGAGCGTTGCGTGAGGAGCTCCCTGGCGGCATATAGAGACGAGGGCATGCTCGTCAATATTCCGCTTTGGGAGATTGGGCAAATCGACAAGCTGGCATAGGCGCTGTGGGGACGCCCCGCAAGGACTGTCCCCAGGTGCCGGCTGTTGAGTTGCGGTGGAATAGGGACTGTTTGGCGCCCGAAAGGGCGATTTTAGTCCGTATTTCACCGCAACTTATTTAGAGGGCGCTGAGGCTGGGAGTCCATGCGATGGTGGGAGTCGCGCCGTCGAGAACCTCGTTGATGGTGGCGGCCATGCCAGCGAGTAGGCTGTTCTCGCTTACGGTGAGCGCATCGTAGCCACCGGCGCGCATGAGCTCGCGAATCACCACGGCGCCGGCCAGAATCACGCCCGCGCGCTTGGGCTGCACGCCCGGCAGCGCAGCGATACCCTCCACATCCAGCGTAGATATACGATCGATGGCGGCCGAGATCTGCTCCATCGAAAGCTCGCGCAGGTGCACAAAGCTCGAGTCGTACGGCTCCAGTTCGTGGACCAGCGCCACGAGCGTGGTGACGGTACCGCCCACCGCGACGAGGCGCTCGGCGTGCTCAAAGTCGCTGGGCAGGCCCTCAAAATAGGCGGAGAACTGCTCGCCCGCCCACGCGGCGGCAACCGCAAGCTCGTTCGTCGACGGCGGCAGCGCAGAGAAAAACCGCTCGGTCACGCGACGGCAACCGATGTCCAGCGAGCGCGTTCCCTCCAGCGCAAAGACCCCGCGCTCCGGCGCGTACACGCCCGTCGCGAGCTCCGTGGAGCCGCCGCCCGAATCGGCGACGATAATGCGTTCACCGGCAAAGTCGTGCGCCACGCCAAAAAACGTCAGGCGCGCCTCGACTTCTCCTGGAATCACCTGCGGCTCGAGACCCAGCTCGCGCAGGCCGTCCAGCAGCAGGGCGGCGTTGGACGCATCGCGCGCGGCGCTCGTGCACGTGGTGCAGATGCACGCGGCGCCAAAGGTACGCGCCTCGTCCACAAACATACGGCACGCAGCGAGTACACGCTCGACCGCCGTCTCGCAAAAGCGGCCCGTCGCGTCCACGCCCTCGCCCAAGTCGGTAATCTCGGTATGCTTGGACGATTCCACGATCGCCCCGGCCTCGACCTGCGCTAGCACTAGTCGCGACGACACCGTTCCCAGGTCGATCGCGGCCACCTTATATCGTTTGCAATTTGTCATTGCGAGCTCCCCTCCGGGCGCTATTTGCCGTTGGACACGACCGTCTGACCCTCGACGCCGTTAAACCCAAACAGCATGTCGAGCGCTTGGATGTACCATGGCGCGTCCTTGCCGACTTCTTCGATCTCCTTGGCCACCTCGCTGGCCTTCTTGGCGTTCGACGACTTCTTTTCAGCCGACGACGAGTCCGAATCGCCGTCCAGGCCCTGCACTTCAATCCTCTTCTCGCCGGGCATCACCAGGCCCAGGTCCTCGGATGCCGCGTCCTTGATACCCTCCTCCGAGAGCAGCTTGTCGACGCTTTTTTGCAGCTCATCATTGTATTGCTGGCGAATCTCGACCTGCTTGGCCAAGATATCGCTCGAACGCTTTGCCACGTACAGGTCGCGCACGGGGAAATACAGGCTCACGAGCACCAGGGCAACGACGATGCCGATGAATAGCCCTCGCTGAGGACCGTGGGTAAAGTCGTAGATCGCCTTGACCACCGCGTTGTCGTTGGCGTAGTGCATAAAGTCCGAGCCCGAAAGACGGTTCGAGGGCCTGCTCGACCTATCGTGCGTTTGAGCCGACGAGCGCTGAGCATGCGACGAACGTGCCGGGCGCACTGGTCCATCTGTCGAAGTATTCACTTGAGCATTGGGGCGCGAGGTACTTGTCGGGCGCTGTATGGAGCGGTCGGCGCCGGCGTAGGCGGACCCACCGAGCTGCACCGTGCGCGCACGGCGAGGCGACGGCTCACGCGAACCGGCGGAATAGTACCTGTTGTCGTAAATCTGATCCATGTGCGCCTTGTGCGGTTGAGGTTTGTTTGCGCTAAGTCCTTTAGTTATAGCACGAGCGCCCGCACCGCCTTCGCCAGCCTTTGCTCGACATAAAAAAGGCGCTGAGCCATATGGCCCAGCGCCCAATGGCGGCCATCAGAAGTGGAACGGAGCCGAGTCAACCCCGCTCCCCGCGTGCACCACTTGTTTAGCGAATGTTGTAAAACGCTGCCTTGCCGGCGTAGCGCGCACTGCCCTCGAGCTCGTCCTCGATGCGAATGAGCTGGTTGTACTTGGCGATACGGTCGCTGCGGCACGGGGCGCCCGACTTGATCTGGCCGGCGTTGACGCCCACGACCAGGTCGGCGATCGTGGAGTCCTCGGTCTCGCCGGAACGGTGGCTCACGATGCAGGCGTAACCAGCCTCCTTGGCGGTCTCGATGGCCTCGAGCGACTCGGTGAGTGTGCCGATCTGGTTGACCTTGACCAGGATCGCGTTGGCTGCGCCCAGCTCGATGCCCTTCTTGAGGCGCTCGGTGTTAGTGACGAACAGGTCGTCACCCACCAGCTGCACCTTGTTGCCAATGCGGCGGGTAAGCTCGACCCATCCGCCCCAGTCCTCCTCGGCCATGCCGTCCTCGATGGAGATGATGGGATAGGTGTCGACGAGCTTCTCCCAGTAATCGACCATCTGAGCGCTCGTATACTCAACGCCCTCGCCCTTGAGCTCGTACATGCCGGTCTCGGCGTTGTAGAACTCGGTCGAGGCCGGGTCCATGGCGTACATGAAGTCGACGCCGGGCTTAAAGCCGGCCTTCTCCACGGCCTTGGTGATGTACTCGAACGGCTCGGCATTGGTCTTGAGGTTGGGCGCAAAGCCGCCCTCGTCGCCCACGCCGCCGCCCAGGCCGGCCTCGTGCAGCACGCCCTTGAGGGTGTGGTAGACCTCGGCGCACCAACGCAGGCCCTCGGCAAAGCTCGGGGCGCCCACCGGCATGATCATGAACTCCTGGAAGTCGACGTTATTGTCGGCATGCACACCACCGTTGAGGATGTTCATCATGGGCGTGGGCAGCAGGTGAGCGTTGACGCCGCCCAGGTACTGGTACAGCGACAGGCCCGCCGACTCGGCAGCGGCGCGGGCAACGGCCAGCGACACGCCCAGGATGGCGTTGGCACCGAGCTTGGTCTTGTTGGGGGTACCGTCCGCGGCAATCAGCGCGGCATCGACGGCACGCTGGTCGAAGGCGTCGAGGCCGACGACGGCATTGGCGCACTCGTTGTTGACGTGCTCGACGGCCTGAGAGACGCCCTTGCCCAGATAGCGGCCCTTGTCGCCATCGCGCAGCTCGCAAGCCTCAAAGGCACCGGTCGAAGCGCCCGAAGGCACCATCGCGCGACCGAAGCTACCGTCCTCGAGCACAACCTCGACCTCGACGGTGGGATTGCCGCGGCTGTCGAGCACCTCGCGACCGTAAACGTCCAAAATATCGCTCATGTTGTCTCCCTCTCACTTGGAAACGTAGTGGATGCAAGCGACCGGCTGACCGTGCACCATCGGTGCGTCTCCGTAAGTTAGCCATGTCGCACTTTTTGCATTATGCCCTAAGTTAGCCGAGGGATACACTTGATTTTCGAAAAATTTAGCGGGAACGATGAGGCGTGTCAGCCCGTCGTTCCCGCAGTCTTACTCCTCCGCCTTTGCGGCATCCCACAGGTCGTTGAGGCCGTGGGTCGAAAGCTCGGCAAGATCCACGTGGGCATCGGCCGCCATCTGCTCCATCGCAGCCCAGCGACGGCGAAACTTGGCCGTGCTCGCGCGCAGGGCGCTCTCGGCGTCGATACCCTCCTTGCGCGCGACGTTGACCAGGGCAAAGAGCAGATCGCCAAACTCCATTTCGCGCTCGGGCGAGCCAGGGGCCTCGGCCTCAAACTCGGCACGCTCCTCGGCGACCTCGTCCCACACATCCTGGACCGTCTCCCACTCAAAGCCCACGGCAGCCGCCTTGCGCGAGACCTTTTGCGCTTGCATCAGCGCCGGCAGGTGCGTGGGCACGCCGTCGAGCAGCCCCTCGGGCGCGGCCTCGCCTGCCGCCACGGCCTTGTCCTTGGCGGCCTTCTCGGCAAGCTTGACCTCGTCCCAAATCTTGAGCACCTCGTCAGAGCTGTCGGCATCCGCATCGCCAAACACGTGCGGATGACGGCGAATGAGCTTGGCGTCGATATCGTGCGCCACGTCGGCCAGCGTAAACTCGCCGGCGTCCGCCGCGATCTGCGCATGCAACACTACCTGCATGAGCACGTCGCCCAGCTCCTCGCGCAGGTGCGCCGCGTCGTCGGCCTCGATGCAGTCGAGCGCCTCGTAGGCCTCCTCGATCATGTTCTTGCCGATGCTGCGGTGTGTCTGTTCGCGATCCCACGGGCAGCCATCGGGCTGACGCAGACGCCAGATGGTCTGCACCAGATGCTGCAGCTCGGCCGATGCATCTACCAGCGTGGACAGGTCACGCGAACCCTCGGCATTTTGCTGAGCCATATGCTCGGCCATGGCTAGTCCTCCTCCATGATCACGTGGCGGAACGCGCCGCCCTCGTAGATGCCGTAGCTGTGCGTACCGTCCTTGGGGATGCTCACGCTGCCGGGGTTGAAGAGCCACAGGCCCGGGTGCGCGGCGCTTTCCTCGTTGACCTTGATGTGCGTGTGGCCGTAGACGAGCGCTGAGCCCTCGGGCAACGCGGGCGCGTGGTCGACGCTGTTGTGCATGCCGGCGCCAAAGACGTGGCCGTGCGTCAGGAACAGCTCGCGGCCGGTCTCGTCGAACAGCGTAGCGTAGTCGGCCATGACGGGAAAGTCGAGGACCATCTGGTCGACCTCGGCGTCGCAGTTGCCGCGCACCGCGATGATGCGGTCGGCTAGGGCGTTGAGCAGCGGAATCACGCGCTTGGGAGCATAGTCGCGCGGCAGGTCGTTACGCGGGCCATGGTAGAGCAGGTCGCCCAGCAGAACGATGCGGTCGGGCTGCTCGGACTCGATGGCGGCACAGAGGCGCTCAGCCCAGTATGCCGAGCCGTGGATATCGGAGGCGATGAGGTATTTCATGGTGGTCCTTTCGGTGAGGTTGATGGGGTGGGTGTGGCGCGTCGCCGACCGTGTCACTCAAATTGCAGAGCCGCGGCTTGTGCTGCCTGCATCACGCGCTGGAGCGGCACACCGTGCTCGCGGGCAAGGCGGGCGCAGTCCTCGTACTCGGGCGCTGCACGCTCGCTGCCGTCGGGCAGGGTGGCCACCTTGACGGACACCTCGCCCCATGGCGTCGTCACCTGCTCAAAGCGGCGTGGCAGGCAAACGCGTTCCATGACCTGGCGACGGATGCCATTGGTCGTGGTTTCCAAAAAGATGATCGTCTGCAGGCGCTCGATGTCCTCGTGGGCGCAGATTACCTGCAGCTGCCAGCCGGGACGGCCTTTCTTGCAATAGACGGGCAGCCAGTGCACCTCGCGCGCACCCGCCTCGCGCAGGCGGTCGGCGGCGTAGGCAAGCACCTCGGGCGACGCGTCATCAATATCGCATTCCAGCTTGACGATGGTTTCGGGCGCATCGGTCTCGCGGGACAGCGGGGATGTGCTATCGCATGGCATACGGTCCGGCTCCTTTCCGCGCGGGCTCGTTTTGTTCATCCAAACGCTAGCACATCGCGGGCGGCGCAGGGGCGGCGTCATGGGATAGGTGCGACTTTTGCTGGGCGCAAGTGCTGGCGCGCTCCAACGCCGGCCCGCTCCACTCAAACGTGTACGTCAGCCTCCAAACATGTCATTTTTTGCAGCTTTTGGAGGCTGATGTACACGTTTTGAGAGCGCAAGCGAGGCCGCACCGCGCGTCGCGCAGCCTTTCCAATCGATTTCGACCCCCGGCGTGTCCGGCGTGTTGAGAGCTACGCCATTACAATGAAGCGGATTCGCTTGACGCAAAGGAGCTGCCATGCCTGCTTGCCCGCTGGTCGATTGCCACACCCACACCTCGTTTTCGGACGGACATGCCTCGTTTGAGGACAACGTTCGCGCCGCTGCTGCGGCCAGCTGCCGCGTCATGGTCTCAACCGACCATCTCACCCTGCCCGCCAGCATGGATGCCAACTGCGAAGTGCAGGTTACTGAGGGCGACCTGCCGGCACATCGTCTGGCTTTTGAGGATGCTCGCAAGCTTGCCGCGCAGATCGCGCCGGAGCTCGAGCTTATCTATGGCTTTGAATGCGATTGGTACGAGGGCTGCGAGCCTTTGGTCGAGCGCTGGTCCCGAGGCGCCGTCGTGCGCCTGGGCAGCGTGCATTGGATTGGTAACCCAGGCGATATTGCGGCAGGTGCTGCGGGCACGGCGGGGACGGAGGACGTCGCTCGTCCCGATACGCCCGATTCGCGCTGCGGCTGGATCGACGATGACACCAACCTGCACGTTTGGGAAAACCTGGGGGTACGCGGCGTGTGGGAGCGCTACGTCGACGACTGGTGCCGCGCCTGCGAGAGCCCGCTCAACTTTGATGTAATGGCTCACCCCGACCTGGTCATGCGCTTTTCGAAAGAGGGCTTTGCGCCCGACTTTGACCCCGCGCCGTTCTGGGGGCAGATGGCAGAGTGTGCACACGACGCGGGCCGCCGCGTTGAGGTCTCGACCGCTGCGCCGCGCAAGGGACTCGACGACTACTATCCCACGACCGGGTTGTTGCGTTGCTTCGCCCACGCCGAGGTGCCGATCACTTTTGGCTCGGACGCACACCGCGCCTGCGACATTTGCTGGAACATCCGTGAGACCCAGGCACACGCCTACGACTGTGGCTACCGAACCTTCGACATCCCCCACCCCACCGGCGAATGGGAACCCACACCCCTCGACTAGCCATCCCTTCATAAGTTGCGGTGGAATAGGGATTGTTTTGCCTGATGAAGCGCTTAAACAGTCCCTATTTCACCGCAACTTCCATGACCCCGTTACACCAACAAAGACTGTCCCAAACGACTAGTGGCGGCGGGCGTTGAGTTCGCCGGCCAGCTCGTCGAGGGTAATGCCGTAGCGCTCAAGCGTCACGAGCAAGTGGTAGACCAGGTCGCCAGCCTCGTAGCGAATGTGATCGTGATCGTTATCCTTGCAGGCCATGATCACCTCGCTCGCCTCCTCGGCAAGCTTCTTGAGCAGCTCGTCCTCGACGTCGGTCAGCAGGCGAGCGGTATAGCTCTCCTGTGGCGACGCATCGCGACGACCGTGAATCACCTCGGCCAGACCTGTCAGCGTCTCGCCGATATTTCCATCCTGAACGTTTGCGGTGCGCACACCCATGGTTCAATCCTTTCTGGTGGCCGAGCGTCTAATCGAGCGCCCGCCCTACGCGAGTTTTTTAAAGAAGCAGGTACGGTTGCCGGTGTGGCAGGCCGGACCCGGCGAGTCGACCTTGACCAGCAGCGTATCGCTATCGCAGTCGGCCCAGAGCTCCTTGACCTCCTGCATGTTGCCGCTCGTCGCGCCCTTGTTCCAGAGCTCCTGGCGGCTGCGGCTCCAAAACCACGTGGTGCCGGTCTTGAGCGTCAGCCCCACCGATTCCTCGTTCATCCAAGCAACCATAAGCACCTCACCAGTGTCATACTGCTGAACCACACAAGGAATCAATCCTTTGGCGTCGTATTTAAGATCCGCTGGAGTAGTAATTTCTCTCATTTCAATTCCCCAATTTAAACATCGCCGGAAGGTCGGGTGCCTGGGCAAGCCGCAGCATTAGAAGTCCAGCCTCACAGGAATACCTTGAGAGGCCATATACTCTTTGACTTCGCGAATGCTGAAGGTTCCAAAGTGAAAGACGCTCGCCGCCAGCACGGCGTCGGCCTCGCCCTCGATCACGCCCTCGGCAAAATGCTCGAGTGTGCCCACGCCGCCGCTCGCGATGACGGGAATCGGCACCGCGCGCGCCACGGCGCGGGTGAGCGCCAAATCAAAGCCGGCCTTGGTGCCGTCGCGATCCATGCTGGTCAGTAGGATTTCGCCGGCGCCACGACGAGCCGCCTCCTCGGCCCACGCCACCGCGTCGATACCCGTAGCGTTGCGACCTCCTGCGGTAAAGACCTCCCACCTATCGGCACCCGGCTCTCCGGGCAAACCGACGCGCTTGGCATCGATCGCCACGACCACGGCCTGGCTGCCAAACGCCGCGGCAGCCTGGCTGATCAACGACGGGTCGCGCACAGCGGCAGAGTTAAGCGACACCTTGTCGGCGCCGGCGGCAACCATGGTCCGCATGCCCGCCAAGTCGCGAAAGCCGCCGCCCACGGTATAGGGAATGGCGAGCTCCTCGGCCGCATGCGCCGCCATCTCGATAGTCGTCGCACGGTTGTCGCTCGTGGCGGTAATGTCCAGGAAGACGACCTCGTCCGCTCCCTCGCGGTCGTAGGCACGCGCCAGCTCCACCGGATCACCCGCATCGCGCAAGCTCACAAAGTTGACGCCCTTGACCACACGGCCGTCCTTGACGTCCAGGCAGGGAATCACACGCTTGGTAAGCATGGGCTACTCCTCCCCTCGGGCGGCGGCCAGCGCCTGGGCCAGCGTAAAGTTGCCCTCGTAGAGCGCACGACCAGTGATAGCACCCTCGATGGCGCCCTCGCCCACCGCGGCAAGCGCGCGAATATCGCCGAGCGTCGAGATACCGCCCGACGCCACGACGGGAAAGCCCGCGACCTGCGCCACATGGCGATATGCCGCCACGTCGATGCCCGTCTGCATGCCATCGCGCGCGATATCGGTATAGACCAGGTGTTTAAAGCCCAGCTCGGTAAGCTGCGCCACGGCATCGTCGAGCGCCACGCCCGCGCCGTCACGCCAGCCGTTCACCTTGACCTGACCGTCGCGCGCGGCGATATCTGCTACCAGCAGCTCGCCAAAGCCTTGGGCTGCCACCTCAGCAAAACCCGGCTCGGTCACGAGCACGGTGCCCAGCGCAATGCGGCGAGCACCATAGCCTGCCAGCTCATCGATGCGCGCGAGTGAGCGAACGCCGCCGCCCACGTCCACGGACAGACCGCCGACGCCGCAGATGGCCTTAATCGCCGCCGAGTTGGCAGCGCATGTGTCCTCGTCCTCACCAAAGGCAGCGGACAGGTCGACGACATGCACCCAGCTTGCGCCCTGCTCGGCAAACGAGCGGGCGACGGCCACGGGGTCATCGGAATATACCTTGCAGCGGTTGCGGTCACCGCGCTCCAGGCGCACAACCTTGCCGCCGATCAGATCGATTGCGGGAAACAGGATCATCGGCCAACCTCCTCGACGATGCTCACGAAGTTCTTAAGAATACGCTGACCCAGCGCGGAGGATTTCTCGGGATGGAACTGGCAGCCCCACACGTTACCGTGGCGCACGATGCACGGGAAGCTCCGCGTATAGTGCGTGCGTGCCAACACATCGGCGGCATCGACGTCGTCGGCCACCGCGTAGCTGTGAGTGAAATACATGTTGGCGCCCTCGGCAAAACCGGCAAGCAACGAATCGGCCGCACCGGCGGGCGTCATGTGCACCTGGTCCCAGCCCACGTGCGGGACCTTCAGACGGCTCGACTCCAGGTGCGTGCACGAGCCACGCATGATGCCCAGGCCATCGACCCAGGGACCACCGGCCTGCTCGGAGGCATCGTCGTCCGCGTCCGCACCCTCGTCCGCAGGCACGCCCTCGTTGCCGCGCTCAAAAAATAGCTGGAGGCCCAGGCAGATGCCGAGCAGCGGAGTTCCGGCGGCAACGGCATCGAGCACGGCCACCTCCTCGCCGCTCTGGCGCATAAAGGCGATCGCGTCATAGAACGCGCCCACGCCCGGGATGACCAGGCCGTCGGCGTTGCGGATCTGCTCCGGATCGTCCGACGTGCAGGCGGCGGCACCGGCGCGCGCAAGCCCGCGCACGACGCTCGACAAGTTGCCCTTGTGGTAGTCGACCACCACAATCTTCGGTTCGCCCACGCGACCCTCCACTTCTCATCATCCAAAACCACCGCAAAGGGGACAGGCACCTTCGTGGTGGTTTTACCCTTGTGACGGTTACAGCGAGCCCTTGGTGCTGGGGATGCCCTGCACGTGGGGATCGAGCTCGCAGGCGTGACGCATCGTGCGGCCCACGGCCTTAAAGGCGGCCTCGATAATGTGGTGCGAGTTGCCGCCCGCCAGCTCGCGCACGTGCAGCGTGAGCTTGGCATCGCGTGCAAAGGCATAGAAGAACTCGACGGCCAGCTCGGTATCAAAGCTGCCCACGCGCTCGGTCGGCACGGGCAGCTCACAATAGGCCTGCCCACGGCCCGAGATATCCACGGCGGCCATCACGAGCGTCTCGTCCATGGCGATCGCCGCGTCGGCAAAGCGCGTAATACCCGCCTTGTCGCCCAGCGCCTGGCAAAACGCCTCGCCCAGCACGATGCCCGTGTCCTCGACGGTGTGGTGCGCGTCGACCTCGACGTCGCCCACCGCGCGCACCGTCAGATCGAACAGACCATGGCGGCCAAAGGCGTTGAGCATGTGGTCGAAAAACGGCACGCCGGTCGAGATATCGCACACGCCAGATCCGTCCAGGTCGAGCTTTACGACAATGTCGGTCTCGCCCGTCTTGCGGGTTACCTCGGCATAGCGGTCCATCTACATCTCCTCCTTCACCAGCGCGGCAAACGCAGCCAGCACCTCATCGTTTTCCCGCGGCGTGCCCACGGTAATGCGCAAGCAGTCCGCGAGCCCCGGCGCGTAGCTAAAGTCGCGCACCAAAATCGAGTACTCGTCGCGCAGGCGCTCGCGCACGCGTGTGGCATGCGGCGTACGCACGAGCACAAAGTTCGCCGCGCTCGGCCATGCCTCCACGGGCATGCCCTCGGCAGCCATCGCGCGCAGAGCGGCCTGTTCGCGTTCGCGCTCGGATGCGACCTGCGCCACCACGGGCGTGTAGGCATCACGGGCACGCACGCAGGCAAGTGCTGCCGCCTGGCTCAGTACGTTGACCGAATAGATCTGGCGAATCGCCGCGAACACGTCGATGACTTCGGGCGCCGCAATCACATAGCCCAGACGCGTGCCGGCAGCGCCAAACGCCTTGGACAACGTATGCAGAATCACCAGGTTGGGATGCTCGGCGATAAGCCCCTGCGCCGTGGTGGCCGCGCCAAACAAATCGTCGGCAAACTCAACGTAGGCCTCGTCGACCATTACCATGCCGGGGCACGCATCGCACAGCGCCGCGACAAAGTCGAGCGGTGCCACGTCACCCGTGGGGTTATTGGGCGAGGTCACGATTGCCAGGTTGCACTCGGACGCCGCCGCAAGCACAGCTGCCTGGTCGAGCTCAAAGGTCGCGGGGTCGCGCCACACGTCGCGCACCTCGGTCTGGCAGAGCGACGCAAAGAACGCGTACTCGCTAAAGCACGGCGGGCAGTTGAGCAGGGTCCGTCCCGCGCCGCCAAACGCCAACAGGTAGTTATAGAGCAGCTCGTCGCCGCCGTTGCCCACGCAGACATTCTCGCGCGTCACACCATGCCAAGCGGCAAGCTCGTCGCGCAGATCGTTGGACATGGGATCGGGATAGCGGTTGAGCGGTGTAGCGGCCAGGGCGGCGTCGACCGCCTCGCGCACGCCAGCCGGCACGGGATAGGTGTTCTCGTTGGCCGAAAGGTTGATGCGCGTGGGCGTAAAGTTGGGATCGTAGGGCTCAATGCCGGCCAAGTAGGGCTGGACGAGCTCCTTCATGCGCGGCGTGAGTTCGGACATATTAGGCCTCCTTGCCAGTCGCGCCGGCGCCATCAGCGCTTGCAGCCGCCAGGTCCACGCCCTCGGCAACCGTCGCCACGGCGTCGCCCGGCCAGGCAACCTTGGTCAGGTCGGCCGCGGCGAGCGACTCGGCGCTCACGGCATCCTCGCCCTGCTCCAACACGCGGCGGCGCAGCGCGGCGGAAAGCGCGTGTGCCCACAGACCCTCGGCCTCGGCGAGGCGCTGCGTGGCAGGAGCATCGGAGAGCAGGCCCTCGGGTGTATAGCAAATGACACTCGAGCGCTTGACGAACTCCTCCACCGAAAGCGGGTTGGAGAACATGGCCGTGCCGCCGGTCGGTAGCGTGTGATTGGGGCCGGCAACGTAATCGCCGAGCGGCTCCGAGCTCCAAGCGCCCACAAAGATAGCGCCGGCGTTGCGAATGCCGCCGAGCAGGCCCATCGCGTCCTTGCAGTGCAGCTCAAGGTGCTCAGGCGCCACCGTGTTCACGGCCTCGACGGCGGCGGCCATGTCGGCGGCCACCACGATGGTGCCCTCATTGTCGAGCGAAGCGCGCGTAATCTCGGCACGCGGGGACTGCGCCACCAGGATGTCGATACCCGCCTCGACCTCACACGCAAACTGCTCGTCGCAGGTCACCAGATAGCAGGCCGCCAGCGGATCGTGCTCGGCCTGGGCCATCAGGTCGGCCGCGACCACCATGGGCTTGGCCGTGGCGTCGGCCAGCACGCAGACCTCGGAGGGACCAGCAACCATATCGATACCCACGTCACCCGAGACAATCTGCTTGGCAGCGGCGACAAAGGCGTTACCCGGGCCGGTAATCTTGTCGACACGCGGAATGGTCTCGGTACCGTACGCCAGCGCGGCCACGGCCTGGGCGCCACCCACCATATAGATCTCGTCCACGCCGCCGAGCTTGGCAGCCGCGAGCGTATAGGGGCTGATTAGGCCATCTTTTTGCGGCGGGGTCACCATGACCACGCGCTTAACGCCAGCCACCTTGGCAGGGATGGCGTTCATAAGCACCGTGGAGGGATACTGCGCACGACCGCCTGGCACGTAAATGCCGGCAGCGGCAAGCGGGGTCACCTTAACGCCGAGCATCGTGCCGTCCGGGCGCGTGGTAAACCAGCTCTGCTCGACCTCACGCTGGTGGAACTCGCGGATCTGGCGTGCGGCCTTTTCGAGAGCCGCGACAAAGGCAGGATCGAGGCCTTCGAGTGCAGCATCAATCTGCTCCTGCGGCAGGCGAAAACTCTGCAGCTCGACACCGTCAAAACGCTGGCAGTAATCGCGCACCGCGGCATCGCCGTTGGCGCGTACGTTGGCCACGATATCGCGGGCGGCGTCGACGATGTTTTGTGGCAACACGCCCTTGCGGTTGAGCTGGTTGGTAACGAGGCGCTCACCGGGAGCAAGCTTGATCGTCTTCATATCGGTATCCCCTATCGGTCGAGATTATGTTCGAAAAACGAGAGGTCGGGCGGCGGCGCCAACGGCCCGCAGCCCGTACGTTGGGGCGCCCGTGCGTGCTCGCGCTATTGTGCCGAGCCCGCGACGGGCTCAAAATGCTTGTCCTTCACGGCCGCGGTCAGGCGATCTGCCAGATTGCGTACGCGCGGATCCAGGCGAGCGGCGCCCGGATTGACAAAGAAACGGGCCGTGCAGTCCATGATGCGGCCGGTGATGACCAGGTCGTTATCGCGCAGCGTGGCGCCCGTGGCGGTGATATCCACGATACGGTCGGTCATACCGACAATGGGGCCCAGCTCGATGTTACCGTGCAGCGAAACGATGTCGACATTCACACCGCGTTCGGCATACCAAGCGCTCGCGATGCGCGGGTACTTGGTGGCCACGCGAAGAGAACCGCGACGGGCATAGTTGCGCTCGGCCTGGCCAGCGCGCCACGCGGGCTCCGCCTCGATAAACGTGCACAGGCCGTAGCCCAGGTCGACCAGCTGCAGCAGGTTGAGGTCGGCCTCGATGAGCGAGTCCCAGCCGCAGATGCCGCAGTCGGCGCCGCCACAGCCCACAAAAGCGGGTGCGTCGCTGGGACGCACGATGACAAACTCGATATCGCCGACCGTGCCCTCACCAGCGTGTGTGTCGCGGCCGCGCACGATGAGGTGACGGCCGGGGTCGCGCAGCTCAGAGACATCCAAGCCCGCGGCCTCGAGCACGTCGAGCGTGTCGGCCTTGAGCGAGCCCTTGGGCACGGCGATGCGCAGTGGACCCTCGGCGCCGCGGCCCACGGCATGGTCACCATCGGAAGCAGCGTCCTCGGCCGAGGTATGCGCGGCCTCCAGACGCTCGAGCGAAAAGGCAAAGCCCGCCGCCGGCACCTCGATGCCGTCGCCAAATGCGCCAGTAAAGATGGAGTCGTAGCGTCCGCCTGAACCGACCGGATCGGGCAGGCCACCGGCATAGGCCTTAAAGACCAGGCCCGTGTAGTAATCAAACGAGTTCATGATGGAGAAGTCGAAGGACAGCACCCGGGCGTCCTCGGGAGCCAGGCCATCGACCAGGGCACGCAGCTCGCGCGTGAGCGGCGCAACAATGCCCGCCGCCGCCAGCAGCGCGTCGACGCGGTCGAGCACCTCGGCACCACCGTGCAGGCGCGGCAGCTCGCTAATGGCGACCTTAACGGCCTCGGACTCTGCGCTTTCCGCCACGCGGGCATCGAGGCCCACGAAGTCGTTGGCGTGCACGCAGCGCAGCGCCTCGGCAGCCAGCTCGCGATCTTCGCACGCCGCAAGCAGTTCCTTAAACGGACGCACACTGCCCGCGATAATGCGCGCATCGGGAAGTGCCAGCTCGCGCACGGCCTCGGCCACCAGCGAGACGATCTCGACGTCGCCCGCAGTGTCGCCCACACCGATGAGCTCAAAGCCCAGCTGCGTAAACTGACGCGAGCCACCGGCATTGCGCTGGCACTCGCGAACCACCGGCGCCTCGTAGCGAAGGCGCAGGGGCAGGTCGGCAGCGCACATGCGGGTCGAAACCAAGCGCACGATCGGCAATGTGTTGTCGGGACGGACCACCAGCAGGCGACCGTCGTCATCAAAGAGCTTAAACGGCGTGTCCGCAATGCGGCCGCCCTCCTCGAGCGAGCCCTTGTCCTCGAGCAGCGGCGTCTCGACCGGAAGGTAATGATGCTCCCTGAAGCAGCCCTTCACCGTACATGCAATCTCCTCGCGCGCCTGAGCCTCCTCGGGCAATATGTCCCGGAATCCCCACGGTGTGGCCGTCATCTGGTGAGCCTCCTCATGCTGTGTTTCATATAGAACAGAAGACCGGCATAGCTCCGCCGGTCTTCTGGGTACTTTAGCATACTAGAGTGCTTGCGGGGAAAATCCGTCGAAGCCGCTCACACCGTATTCATTTGGAAACATGGGGCAGGTTGCCGCAACCCAACCCCACCTAGGCGCCAATCGCACGACGATACTCTGCCATTACCTGTGCATCGGCAGCTGCGGGGTCAGCAAAATAGCGCCAGTCATAGGTCTCGGCCGAAACAACTCCGCGATAGCCGCGCGCCACCAGCCTATCCAGGTCGGCGCGCATATCGCGGTCGCCGTCACCCCAGGCAAGATGCGTCGTGCCGTCTGCCGCAACATCGACAAAATGCACGTGGGCGACATCATCGCCAAGCAGATCGAAATAATCGTCGATGGTATCCCCCGCCACCGCCATAGCGCCCAAATCCAGACACGCCTTAAGTGCCGGATGATCAACTGCCTCGATCATGCGCTTCGTATCGGCCGCCGAGTTCACGATCATCGACTCAACCGGCTGTAGGGCCTCGAGCACCAGTCGAACGCCGCACTCTCCCGCATGCTCGGCAATCGCACGCAGCATCGAGGCGCTGCGACCCCACGCGTCCTCGATTGGCTCGTTCAAAAATGCCCAGCCGCTCGAGACCATGACCTGCTCGGCTCCAAGTTCCGCCGCGATATCCACAACGTTCTTAAAGTACGCGAGCGTGCGGGCACGCGCCTCATTCCCGCGCGCCGCGATATTCCACGGCTTGGGGTTGTTCTGTTCGGGACAAAGCCCCACAATCCGAACCCCATACTGCTGCGACAGCTCCCGCACCTGCTCGAGCGAATCGTATCCATGGCAATCGACATACAGATGCATCCCGGTCCAAAGCTCGCAACACGTGTAGCCCGAGGCCGCTGCCGAGGAAAAGAATTCCTCAAGGTCAAAATAACGATGGCTGATATTCATGACGGCAAGCTGCGGATACTCCATCTTGTCCACCTTTCGGCAAAAGGGCGCCGCAGCACAGTGTGCGCGACGCCCCCTCTTACATTGTTCTCATTATGACGGATACTCTACTGGACACCAAGCACTCCAAAGAACGCGCCGGCGATACTCACGAGCAGGATCACGAGCATGATGAGCAGCGGATTCATCTTCTTCTTGAGCATGAGATAGACGATTCCAAACAGCCCCATCGTGACAAAGCCCGGGAAAATTCCGTTGAGCAGCTCGGCCAGCGTCTGAGCACCATCGCCCGCGCCGACCATGAGCGGAATGTCCACGGTGACCATCTCCATGGTCATAGCACCGATCACCATGGCGCCCATGATAGAGGCCATCTTGACGATCGTGTCCATAATGCCCGATTCCTGGACTTTGCTGATCATGTCCGAGCCAAAGCGATATCCCACAAACGTCAGCAGGTAACGGATGATGTAGTGAGGGACGTTGAACACGAGCAGGAACAAAATCGGGCCAAGAATGGAGCCCTGCAGCGCCAGCGACGTGCCGACACCCGTTGCCAAAATTCGCAGCGTGCCCCAGTAGAAGGCATCGCCCACGCCGGACAGCGGCCCCATCAAAGCAAGCTTGACATTAGAGATCGCGCTCGTGTCAAAGCTATCGTCAGTAGCGTTGACCTCCTCCATTGCAGCGGCGATGGACATGGGAAGCGTCGAGATGTACGGCGTGACGTTATAGAGCTCCATGTGGCGCTTAAGGGCGGCCTTAAAGTCCGCATCCTGCGGATACAGCTTGCGAAGAATCGGCATAAGGGCCCACATAAAGCCGATATGGCCCATACGCTCGTAGTTCCAGGAATGCTCATAGGGAATCGAGCGCCAGAACAGCTTCTTAAGGTCTGCGCGGGAAATCAGCCCGTCGTAAGAAGACTCAAACTTAAAACTCATCGAACCCACTCCCAATCGCAGGATCCTCGGTTGCCACTGCGGGCTGCTCCGCTTTTTTCTTATCACCCAAAACCGTCATCGCGACGACGATGATCGCGGCAAAGATCGCCACGCCCGTCGTGCTAATGCCAAAGTAGGCAACGAGGAAGAAGCCAGCGAAGAAGAACGGAGCCACCGTTTTGTTCATGATCATCTGAGCCAGCATCGCAAAGCCGAGTGCGGGCAAGAAGGCGGCGGCGACATCCATGCCGGTCTGAACGAAATCGGGAATGATGTTGAGCAGGCTGGCAACAGCATCGGCGCCAAAGAAGAAGGCCAGGGGAATAATCAGCAGGCCGCACCAGCTCTGCGCGTAACCGGCGATAAGCATGTTGCGCGTAATGGCCTTGGTGTCTCCGTCCTCGACGTTCTTGTCGATACGGTGCACCAGCAATAGCATCACCGGCTGGCCCAGGGCCGTATCGAGCGCCAGGACGATCGTTGCGATGGGAATGCCCAGGGTCAGGGCCGCCGAAGCGTCCGCGCCGGCCTGCATGGCAAGCGACACACCCAGGATGGTTCCGGAAATCGTATCGGGCGGGTTATACGCACCGACCGAGATGGCGCCGACCATGGCAAGCTCCATCGTGGCGCCCATGATCGTGCCGGTCACCATGTCGCCCATGACAAGGCCAACCAGAGGTCCGAGCACAATCGGGCGCTGGAGGTAGCTCGTACCGGTCAGCCACTCGGAATAGCCCAAAAGGGCAATAAGGAAAATCAGGATTGTCTTGATAACCATGATGGCCCCTAACCGATGACCTTCGCGGCGTCAGTCTTCGCATCTGCCGGAATCATTTGAATGAACAGCTCGTAGCCCTCGCCGAGCAGTTCTTTGACGTATGCCTCGTTTTCGGGCGTAAGGAACACGCTCGTCGAGACCTGGCGGGCATCCTCGCTAAAGGCAACATTGCCGAGGTTGATCTTCTTGACGCCCATCGCCTTGGCGACGGCACCGGCCTGCTAGATCGTCTCGCAAACTACGAAGAGTTTGTACTTATCGGTCACACCGCTCTGGAGCGCCTTGACGGCATCCTCGGTGTTTTTGACGACAACCTTGCAGCCCTCCGGTTTTGCAAGGGACAGGGCCTGCAGACGAAGCTTGTCATTGAGGACCGTGTCGCTTACCAACAGGATGCAGTCGGCACCCAGAGCCGAAGTCCAGCTAACGGCAACCTGGCCGTGCAGCAGTCGATAGTCCACGCGAATCATCTGAATCATGATGTGCTCCCTAGCGATTAAAACTCATCGAGTTCGGCCTGCCCCAGCAGGTCGTTGACGTACTTGACCTTGGTGTCGTCCGCCTCGACGATCTGGCGAATGGCCTCATCAATTGGAGTGGAGTCGGGCACGAACAGCAGCTGAATAAGGAGCGGCAGGTTCATATTGGTCACTAGGTGCGTGTTGGGACGCGTCTGGACGATCTTGGTGAACTCGTTGTTGACGCTGCCGCCGAACAGGTCAGTGCACACGACAACCTCGTCGTCCGCAGCAAACCCATCGAGAACCGCTGCGGCCTCCTTGGTCAGGTCCTCGTTTCCGTCGACATACATAGACAGCGCATGGACGTTTTCGCGCTCACCGGAGAGCAGCCCAATGCTCTCGACGATTCCAGACGCAAAATGAGCATGGGATGCAACGATAAACCGCCTCATTTGATTCCCCTTTCTTGCGAATTTCGGCATAAAAATGCCCGGACGCATGCGCCCGGGCAGGGTGCTTCTTGATCAGTAGCTTATTTGTCACCGATTAGTAGTCGAACTGGTGATAGTAACGACGGTAGTTGAGGTTGTGCTTGGTGACCGTCTCGTAGTAAGCGGCAAGGCGATCGGTGATCAGCGAGGAGAGGATCCACGGAGACACGATGACGCGGAACTCGTCGTCAAGGCCGGGGATCGCGAACTCGGCGGTGTCGATGATGTTGATGTCGGTGTCGCC
>NZ_JBDPAC010000013.1:0-29248 GCF_039836695.1 Collinsella aerofaciens
TAAAGCCGTTTGTCTCCACCCGCGTAGCGGGTGGTTTAAAGCTGGCCGCTGCGCGGCCAGCAGACTAAAGTCTTGAAAGAAAAGAGGCGGGGCATGCCCCGCCTCTTACACCACATCTCTGCGCGCTACCGGTGGTGGACAGTTAGTTCAGATACGTATTATTTGGCCGTGCCAATTGGCATTAATGGATTGGTTTGGAGCCACTTTGGACCCAATAATGGGCTATTCTCGCCCTTGAGCGAGCGCCTCTGTCGGCCCAGAAGGCCAAAAACGGCTCATTTGACCCCAAATCGACCTTCGTCAGCCTTTAAAAAAATACGTATCTGAACTAACTGTCCAGGGACATGTCTCCCCCATAGCAAAAAGTCTCTTGGCGAATGAAAATTCGCCAAGAGACCCCATACAAAACGTGGGCTCTGTCGTTCGAATGAACGACAGAGCCCACGCTCACTTTTTATTCAGCCCTAGTCATCGCGCAAAGCCCCTTCGGCAGCACACGGTGCTACCGAGTCACCGCAGGCCGGGGCGGGAGGCGGTCCTTTCTCTCGGAAAACTTCGCGAAGCCCAGTTTCCGAGAGAAAGCGTCCGCCTCCCGCCCCGGCCGACCGGGTCAACTACACCGTGTGCTGCGGCAGGTCCTGCAGGGCGATGACGTCCATGCCCATGTCGTTGGCGCTGCCGTGACCCTGCTGGTCCTCGCGCACCGCCTCGATGGCACTCACGTACGTGTTGGCGGCAGACATCGCCGTCACGCAGGTCACGCCACGACGGACGGCCTCGGTGCGCAGTAGATAGCCGTCGCCGCGCGAACCCGGACCATACGGCGTGTTGATGATTACCGCGATCTTGCCATCGGCGATGAGGTCGCCGATGTTGGGACGCTCGCCGTCGTGCGGGCCGCTAATCTTCTCCACGACCTCGCACGTCACGTTGCCGCCGCGCAGCACTCGTGCCGTACCCTCGGTAGAGCAGATGTCAAAGCCCAGATAGCGCAGGATACGGGCGACCGAAAGGATATGGCGCTTGTCGCGGTCGCACACGCTAATGAACACCTTGCCGGCGCTCGGGTCGGGCAGCTTGTAGTCAATCGCCAGCTGCGTCTTGGCGTATGCCTCGGGATAGCTCTTGGCGATACCCATGACCTCGCCCGTCGACTTCATCTCGGGCCCCAGGATAACGTCAGCGCCCGGGAAACGACCCCAGGGCATAACGGCTTCCTTCATGCAGAACCAGTCCAGCTGGCGCTCGTCGCTCGGCAGGCCCAGGCTCGCGATGGAATCGCCCGCCATGATACGCGCCGCGCACTTGGCCAGCGGCACGCCGGTGGCCTTGGAGATAAACGGCACGGTACGGCTGGCACGCGGGTTGGCCTCGATCACGTAAACGGTCTCGCCCTTGATGGCATACTGTACGTTGACCAGGCCGCGTACGCCCAGCGCCATCGCGATGCGGCGCGTGGTCTCACGGAGCTTCGCCTGCAGGCTCTCGCTAAAGCTGAACGGCGGAATGCAGGTCGCAGAGTCGCCGGAGTGAATACCGGCCTCCTCGATATGCTCCAGAATGCCGCCGATGTAGACCTCTTCGCCATCGCACAGGGCGTCGACATCGGACTCGATCGCACCCTCCAAGAAGCGATCCAGATACACCGGGTAGTCGGGGCTAATGCGCGCAGCCTCGGCCATGTAATCGCGCAGATGCTCGGCATCGTAGGCGATCATCATGCCGCGGCCGCCCAGCACGTAGCTCGGACGCACCAGCAGCGGGTAGCCAATGTGTGCGGCAACGGCCTCGGCCTCCTCAAACGAGGTGGCCTGACCCGCCGGCGGGTACATGATGCCCAGCTTGTCGAGCAGAGCAGCGAAGCGCTCGCGGTCCTCGGCAAAGTCGATGGCATCGGGCTTGGTGCCCATGATGTTGACGCCACTCTCCTCGAGCATGCGCGCCAGCTTAAGCGGGGTCTGGCCGCCGAGCGTCACCACGACGCCATCGGGGCGCTCAACGTCGATAACGTCCATGACGTCCTCGTAGGTGAGCGGCTCAAAGTACAGGCGGTCTGACGTGTCGTAGTCGGTCGAAACGGTCTCGGGATTGCAGTTGACCATGATGGTCTCGAAGCCGCGGGCCGCCAGCGCGTAGCTCGCGTGCACGCAGCAGTAATCGAACTCGATACCCTGGCCAATACGGTTGGGGCCGGCGCCCAGGATCATCGCCTTGGGCTTGTCCGCCGGCGTGGTCTCGTCGGGAGCCACGCACTTCTTGGCATCCGGACTCGTGCGGTAGATGTTCTCGTACGTCTTGTAGTGGTACTCCGTGGCGCTCGAGAACTCCGCAGCGCAGGTATCGACCGTCTTCATGCTGGGAACCACGCCCAGGCCCTTGCGATAGGCGCGCACAAAGCGCTCGTCCGAGCCGGTCAGCGCGGCAATCTCGGCGTCGCTCGTGCCGTACTGCTTGAGCAAGCGCATCGCGTCGGCGTCGATATCCTCCACACGCAGGCCGCGGATGCTCTCCTGGACCTGCACCATGTCGTTGATGCGGTTGAGGTACCACGGGTCGATGCCGCAGGTGGCATGGATGCGAGCGATGTCCCAGCCACGGCGCAGGGCCTCGACCACAAAGAAGATGCGGTGCTCGGTCGGCGTGGCCACGGCTTGAGCGAGC
The DNA here is from genome assembly GCF_039836695.1 of Collinsella aerofaciens. Taxonomy (GTDB): domain Bacteria; phylum Actinomycetota; class Coriobacteriia; order Coriobacteriales; family Coriobacteriaceae; genus Collinsella; species Collinsella aerofaciens_BD. Next base: position 2,662 of record NZ_JBDPAC010000013.1, read on the forward strand.
TCGTCGTCGCTCAGCTTATCGGCACCCTCCTTGCCACCGGCGCAGATACCCTGGTGACCGTCCTCCAGCGAGCGCATGGCTTTGCCAAAGGCCTCCTCAAAGGTGCGGCCAATCGCCATGATCTCGCCCACGGCCTTCATGCGTGTGGTGAGCGTGGGGTCGGTACCCTTGAACTTCTCGAAGGCAAAGCGCGGCACCTTGACCACACAGTAGTCGATTGTGGGCTCAAAGCAGGCGGGCGTAGCCTTGGTGATGTCATTGACAATCTCGTCGAGCGTGTAGCCCACGGCCAGGCGCGCGGCGGCCTTGGCGATGGGGAAACCCGTGGCCTTGGAAGCGAGGGCGGACGAGCGGCTCACGCGCGGGTTCATCTCGATGACGATCAGGCGGCCGGTCTGGGGATTCACGGCAAACTGCACGTTGGAGCCGCCGGTCTCGACGCCGATCTTCTCCAAGATGGCGAGCGAGGCGACACGCATGCGCTGATACTCCAGGTCGGAGAGGGTCTGCGCCGGCGCCACGGTGATGGAGTCGCCGGTATGCACGCCCATGGGGTCGAGGTTCTCGATGGAGCACACGATGATGCCGTCGCCGGCGTGATCACGCATGACCTCCATCTCGTACTCTTTCCAACCCTCGATGGACTCCTCGACCAGCACCTCGTGGGCGGGCGAGAGTTCCAGGCCCTGGCTCACGATGGAGACGAGCTCCTCGTGGGTGTGAGCGATGCCGCCGCCGGCGCCGCCCAGGGTAAAGCTCGGGCGCAGTACGCAGGGATATCCCACGCGCTCGGCGATGGCCTCGGCGTCGGTCACGCTGTAGGCGTAGCCCGAGCGCGCGACCTCCAGGCCGATCTCGGCCATGGCCTCGTTAAAGAGTTTGCGGTCCTCGCCGCGCTCGATGGCGGCCAGGTCGCAGCCGATCATCTCGACGCCGTACTTGTCCAGCGTGCCGTCTTTCGCCAGCTCGACGGCGGCGTTCAGACCGGTCTGGCCGCCCAGCGTGGGCAGCAGCGCGTCCGGGCGCTCTTTCTTGATTACGCGCTCGATAAACTCGGCGGTGATGGGCTCGACATAGGTGCGGTCGGCAAGACCCGGGTCGGTCATGATGGTCGCCGGGTTGGAGTTGACCAGGATGACCTCAAAGCCATCCTCCTTGAGCACCTTGCAGGCCTGGGCGCCGGAGTAGTCGAACTCGCAGGCCTGGCCGATAACGATGGGGCCCGAACCAATAACGAGGATGCGCTTGATGTCAGTACGTTTCGGCATGTTAGTTCTCCTCGGTCTCGGTCGCAGCGGAACCATTGTCGGCAAAGTTCCAGCCGGCAAGGCGGTCCTTCGCGGTATCGATGTCCAGGTAGTTCTCCTCGCCGTCCATGAGTCGCGTAAAGGCGGTAAAGAGATAGTGGGCATCGGTGGGGCCAGGCGAGGCCTCGGGGTGGTACTGGACCGAGAAGCACGGGGCGTCGAGCAGCTGGATGCCCTCGGCGGTGCCGTCGTTGAGGTTCACATGCGTCAGGCGAATGCGACCAAAGCGCTCGTTCATCACGACCGGCGCGATTCCGCGGCGCACCCAGACGCGCAGATCTCCATCGGCCGCATGCTCGGTCTCGCCGCCGGAAAACTCGGGGACAAGCTTGCCCAGGCTGGGGAACAGCAGGCCGAAGCCGTGGTTTTGCGCGGTGATCTCCACGCGGCGGCTCACCAGGTTCATGACCGGCTGGTTGCCACCGCGGTGACCGAACTTAAGCTTTTCCATCTGGGCGCCGCAGGCCAGGCTGATCATCTGGTGACCAAGACAAATACCAAAGACCGGCACCTTGCCGATCAGCTGCTGCACCTGCTCGTAGGTCTCCACCACGGCGTCGGGGTCGCCGGGGCCATTGGACAAAAAGACACCGTCGGGATTCATGTCGAGCACCTCACTCGCGGGCGTGTCCCACGGCACGACGGTAAGGTCGCAGCCGGCGCGGACCAGCCCCTCCAGAATACCGCGCTTCACACCGCAGTCGTAGGCGACCACCTTGTGACGGGCAGGAGCGGCAACCGCAAGTGCAAAGTCATGCGTGGCAGGCAGGTCGACGGCGGCAAAGGCGTGGGGCTCAGCGCAGCTCACGGTCTTGACCAGGTTCTCGCCTACCAGCGTGGGCGCTGCGGCCAGACGCTCGGCAAGCTCGTCGACGTCGAAGATCTCGGTCGAGATAATGCCCATCTTGGAACCATTATCGCGCAGATGGCGCACCAGGGCGCGGGTATCGACACCCTCGATAGCGACGATGCCGTGAGCGCGCAGGTACTCCGGCACGCTGACGGCCGAGCGCCAGTTAGAAGGCGTGGCGCACATGTCGCGAACGATCATGCCGCGCATAGCCGGAGCGCTCGCATGGCGCACGGCGTCGCCGGGGAAGGCCGACTGGACGTCGGTCTCGTCGATACCGTAATTGCCGATCTGCGGATAGGTCATGGTTACGATTTGGCCGGCATAACTCGGGTCGGTCATGACCTCAAAGTAACCCTCGAGCGAGGTGTTGAAGCAGACTTCGCCGGTCGCGGTGCCCTCGGCGCCGCATGCACGTCCATAAAAAATGGTCCCATCCTCAAGATACAGGATGCAGGGACCACAGGTGCCCTTGCTGGTTTTGGCCAGCATACGCTGGCAAAGCTCGCTGGGCGCGAAGGTGCGGGCGGCAGCGCCCGCGGTATGGTTGTTCGCCATAGTTCTCCTTCCCGGTCTCACAGGACCGGCTTAAAGGTGTGTAGTTAGGCCTCGCGGTATTGTAACCGTAAGCATGCCTCATGGCGTTAATTTCATCGAAATGTTTACGAAATGATAATTATGACTTTCTATGCATAATGATTTTTCTAGGACGAGGATTAAAAATCATCCCGCGGGGCTTGTGGCTCACGCGGGATGATGGCGTCTTATTTTTTCTTGTCCTGCTCCAGCAGTTCGGACGGTGTGCGATCGGGCTTGCCGCCGCGGAAAATCTCGCGGCCATGCAGACGATGTTCCAGGTCACGCTCGGCCTTTTCCTCGTCAATCTTGGTCTGGCTCACCACCGGGTCCTCAATCAACGACGACACCGAGTTCACCTGCTTCTGAATGCGCTCGGCGATGGTGTCATCCACACTCACGATGCGCATCTTCCAGTCGATACTCGTGGCGTTGGATGAGCTCTTGGTCCACACGAACGTCAAAATGGCGCTCTGGTGGCCCCGCGCGGGGAACATGCCAAAGAAGGAATCGTGCTGAATGTTGCTATCCTCGTCGATATAGGCGTGAACGTTATACACCACGCGGTCGATCTTGTCGTTGAGCAGCGCGTTGGTCGCAAGCGCCGCGGCCTGGATCTGCCCGTTGGACAGCAGCTCGAGCTCGTTGGCAGACGATGTGTCCAACACCGTCACCTCGACCGTGCCCGTACGCTCATCGGCTTCATCGACGGTAAAGTCGAGCGGGAACTGCGTAAAGCCGTTGCCCCATTCAAGTCCACCCTTGAGCGCGGTCGAAACGGTATCGACCGAAACGCTCTCGGACAGGTTGGCGGTGTTCAGACGACGCATCACGCCGTAGCCAATCTGCATGCCCACGATCAGCACCAAAATACCGATGACCACGGCCATCGCGGTCTTCGTAATGGTATGGCTCACCTGCGAGCCCGAAGGATCGTCCTCGGACAGCGGGTCGATATGTTTTGCCTGGCTCGCGCGGTCCTCGCTGCGCAGCTGCGCTAGCGCCGCTTTGTCACCGCGCTTGGCCGCAGCCTCCTTCTCACGCATGCGCTCGGTACGCTTTTTGGCGAGCGTGGGATCCAAGACGCCGGATGCATCGATTTCGGAGAATAACTCCGTCACTTCTTCCGGAGTCAAAGGGTTCTTGTCAGCCATAAACTTCCTGTCATATCAATCAGTCGAGCTCGTGCGCACGCGCACCTTCGAACTGCATTCGATAGTAACGGGCATAGGTGCCGCCACGGGCGAGAAGCTCCTCGTGCGTGCCACGCTCCACAACGCGACCATGCTCAACGGTCGCAATCTCATCGGCATGCTTAATGGTCGAAAGACGGTGGGCGATGATAATCGTGGTGCGGCCGCGTGCCAGCTCTTCGAGTGACTCCTGCACCGCCTCCTCGCTCTCGTTATCCAAAGCACTCGTCGCCTCGTCCAAAATCAGGATCTTGGGGTTCTTGAGAAACACGCGCGCGATGGCAACGCGCTGCTTCTGTCCGCCCGAAAGACGGCTGCCGCGCTCGCCCACCACGGTGTCGTAGCCCTGCGGAAGCGACTCGATAAAGGCATCGATGTTGGCGCGACGGGCGGCCTCGGCGATCTCTTCTGCCGTAGCGCCCGGCTTGCCGTAGGCGATGTTCTCGCCAATCGTACCGTCAAATAGATAGACATCCTGCTGCACCAGGCCGATGGCGCGGCGCAGGCTCTGCTGCGTCACATCGCGCACGTCCTGACCGTCGATGCTAATGGATCCGGTAGCCACGTCATAAAAGCGCGGCAGCAGCGAACAGGTCGTGGACTTGCCGCCGCCCGAAGGGCCAACCAAAGCGATGGTCTGCCCGGGCTTGATGGACAGGTCCATATGGTCGATAACGGGACGCTCGTCGGCATAGCCCTCGCCCAGCTCGACATCCTCGTAGTTAAAGCACACGTCGTGATACTCCACGGCGCCAGCAGTCACCTGCAGATCCGTAGCGCCCGGCTTGTCCTGGATATCCGGCGCGGTCGAGAGCACCTCGTCCATACGTTTAAAGCCGGCGATAGCCTTCTGATACGTTTCGGCCGAATTGACGAGCGTCTCAAGCGGCGTGCAGAACAGCGAAATATAGAGTGCAAAGGTCGCCATATCGACCGCCTGCAGCTGTCCCTTGGCGACCAGCCAGCCGCCCAGCAGCACCACGATCACATAGAGCACACCCGAGAGCAGGCCATACGTCGCGGTATAGACGCCCATGGCGTGATACATGTTCTCCTTGGACAAAAGGTAGCGGTCGTTAGAGGCACGGAACTTGGCACGCTCGGTCTCCTCGTTGGCAAAGCTCTTGACCACGCGCATGCCCGCCAGAGAATCCTGCAGCTGCGCGTTAATGCCACTAATCTTTTTGCGGTTATCGCTAAAGACCTCGCGCATGCGCATATTCTGCCAAAACATAATGACCGCGAACACCGCTGTCACCACAGCCATGGCGAGTGCGAGCACCGGCGCGATGGTAAACAGAATCACAAACGAGCCGATGATCTCAATGCCGCAGATAATAATCCATTCGGGCACGTGGTGCGCCGCCTCGCAGATATCGAACAGGTCGTTGACCACGCGGCTCATCATGTCGCCCGAGCTGTTGCGATCGAAGTATGCAAAGCTAAACCGTTCGTACTGATCGAACAGGTCCTCACGCATCTTGGACTCCATGCGCGCGCCCATCACGTGGCCCCAATAGCTCACAAAGTAGCGGCAGGCGCAGCGGATGGCATACATCAGCACCAGTCCCACCGCGATCATACCGAGCGCCTGCATAATGGCAGCCTGGCCCTGGGTAAACAACCCTCCGGTCAGATTGCGCAGGATAATGGGAAACGCCAGGTCAATGGCGGCAAGCACCAGGGCACAAATAGTATCAGCAACAAAAAGCCCCATCTGGGGCTTGTAATAAGACAGAAAACGCTTCAGCATGTGGTCCTCTAGAAATAGGAAGAACGGAAAAATCGGTTGACCAAGCGAACCGAAAGAAAAACCCACGACAGATATAACGCCGATGTTCTGGCAGCGTCAGCGAAAACGTCCCTAAGCGAGCAAGGTGCCTTGAAAGAGGAGCGACGCGTACTTCGGTACGCGAGCGACGATTGAAAGGCAGATTGCCGCTTAGGGGCGTTTGCAGCGTCGACTCGTTACGCGGTTTGGTAAAACCGCGTAACCTAGAGCTCCGCTCCGCCCAAACGATGAGCAATGCTGTCGCAGGCAAGTGCACCCACGACGGTCTTGGCATCCTCGATCTTGCCGTCGAGTACCGCGTCGATCAGCTCGTGCAGCGGTACCAGGTCGACGTTGACAAACTCGTCATCGTCGGGATCGGGCGCATCAAACTCGAGCTTGGTAGCCAAGTAGATGTGGATGATCTCATCGCAAAAACCGCAGGACGTGACAATCGACGTCAAAAAGCGAATGCGACCGGCCCTAAAGCCCGTCTCCTCATGCAGTTCGCGCTTGGCGCAATCGAGCGGGTCCTCGCCCGGGTCGAGCTTGCCGGCGGGAATCTCGACCGTCACGCGGTCAATGGCGGTGCGGTACTGACGCACCAGTACGATCTTGCCGCTCTCGGTCAGTGCCACAACGGCCGCCGCACCCGGATGGCGAACGATATCGCGGGCGCTGCGGTGACCGTTGGGCAGCTCAACCTCAAGACGGTGGACGTCGAGGATCTTGCCCTTCCAGGCGCACTCCTCCGAAAGAATCTTCTCGTGCAGCTCGGCATCGTGCGGGTCGTCATCACCCAGCACCAGCGCCGGCTCGTCAGCGACCTCGCCACCAGGCTCGCCCTCGGCGTGCCCATACATGCGGCTGTCCTCTTCGACAATCTGCGCGTCCACGAGTTCTTCGTTCTTCTCGTCCATCCGTCTCATTCCTCTCGGATTTTAGGCATTCCAGGCGTCGCGGCCGCGCAGCGCGCGCAGGCCGATGTCGTGACGCAGGGTCTTGCCCTCAAAATCAATCTTCTCGCAGGCCTCGTAGGCAAGGTTGCGAGCGTTCTCGAACGTGTCGCCCAGAGCGGTCACGGCAAGCACACGACCGCCGTTGGTCACGAGCTGGCCGTCCACCACGGCAGTGCCCGCGTGGTACACGGTCACGTTCTCCATGGCCTCGGCATCGGCGATGCCGGTGATGACTTTGCCCTTCTCGTAGCTGCCGGGGTAGCCCGCGCTCGTCAGGACAACAGCCACGGCCCACTCGTCACGCCAATCGAGCTCAATCTGATCAAGCTCGCAGTTGGCGCAGGCGAGCATAACCTCGACCAGGTCGTTCTTAAGGCGCGGGAGCACGACCTGCGTCTCGGGATCACCAAAGCGGGCGTTGAACTCCAGCACCTTGGGGCCGGCGGGGGTGAGCATAAAGCCGCCATACAGGCAGCCGCGGTAGTCGATGCCCTCGGCAGCAAGCTCGGCAATGGTCTGCTCCATGACCTTCACCATCGTGGCGTGCTCCTCATCGGTCACGATGGGCACCGGGCTGTAGACACCCATGCCGCCGGTGTTGGGACCCTTGTCGCCCTCGAGCGCGCGCTTGTGGTCCTGCGAGGTGGCCATGGGGCGCACGGTCTTGCCGTCGGTAAAGGCCAGCAGCGAGCACTCGGGACCAACGAGCATCTCCTCGATAACCACGGTGTTGCCGGCATCGCCAAAGGTGCCGCCAAAGCACTCGCGCACGGCCTCTTCGGCCTGCTCAAGTTCGGTCGCCACGATAACGCCCTTGCCCGCGGCAAGGCCGTCGGCCTTGACGACCAGCGGGGCGCCCTGCTCGCGCACGTAGGCGAGAGCCGAAGCCTCGTCGGTAAACGAACCATAGGCTGCCGTCGGAATGCCCGCACGCTCCATGAGCTGCTTGGAGAACAGCTTGGAGCCCTCCATCTGGGCGCCCTCGGCACCCGGGCCAAAGCAGGGAATACCCGCCGCGCGCACGGCGTCGGCCACGCCCGCCACGAGCGGAGCCTCGGGGCCAATTACCACGAGTCCGCATCCGTGGCTCTGCGCAAACGCCGCCACGGCCGCAGGATCGCAGTCGTCGAGAACAACGTTCTCGCCGCAGCTCGCGGTGCCGCCGTTACCCGGCGCGATGTAGAGCTTGCCGGCGCGCGGTGATGCCGCGAGCTTAGCTGCCAAAGCATGCTCACGGCCGCCGCTGCCCAACAACAGGATGTCGATGGTTTGAGTGTCCGCCTTCAAGGGTGCCTCCTCTATGGATGAACGGCCCGCTCCGCGCGAGCCCTTTGCAAGCAAATATACCCCTCGGCCGCCCGTCCGGGCTGCAAAGGGGTATATCGCAATAACCAAATAGCCCCGATTACTTCCAGAATCGGTTGATAATCTGCTCGCGACCAGCGCCAACGCCAATGAACGTCACGCGGGTGTGTGCCAGATCCTCGATAAACGCCACGTAGTCCTGAGCCTCCTGCGGCAGCTCCTCAAAGCTGCGGCAGCCGGTGATATCGCACTTCCAGCCAGGAAGCTCCTCGTAGATGGGCTTGGCATGCTCAAAGCGCACCTGGTGCTCGGGCACGCTCGTGTAACGCTCGCCATCGACGTCGTAGGCCACGCACACCTTGATGGTGTCGAAAGCCGAAAGCACGTCGAGCTTGGTCATGGCGATATCGGTGAGGCCGTTGACGCGCGAGGCGTAGTTGGCGATGGGGCCGTCGAACCAGCCGCAACGACGACGGCGACCGGTGGTCACGCCGTACTCATAGCCCTCCTCGGTCAGCGTGTGACCGGCCTCGGACTCATAGGAAAGCTCGGTGGGCATGGGGCCCGAACCGACGCGGGTGATATAGGCCTTCATGACACCCAGCACGCGGTCGACGTTCTTCATGCCCACGCCGGAGCCGGTGATGGCGCCGCCGGCGGTGCAGTTGGAAGACGTCACGTACGGATAGGTGCCATGATCGATGTCGAGCAGCGTCGCCTGGGCGCCCTCAAACAGCAGGTTCTTGCCCTCATCGATCATGTTGTTGAGCAGCAGGCTCGTCTCGGTGATGTAGGGACGCAGGCGCTCGGCCATCGGCAGGTACTCGTCGCAAATCTGGTCCACGGTGTAGGTGGGCAGGTTGTAGATGAGCTCGAGCTCGGGGTTCACACGGGCGAGAGCGGTCTCCAGCTTGTCGCGGAACAGCGCCTCGTCGAGCATGTCCTGCATGCGCAGGCCAATGCGCGCCATCTTGTCCTGATAGCACGGACCGATGCCGCGCTTGGTGGTACCGATGTTCTTCTTGCCGAGCTTCTGCTCAAAGGCGCCATCCAGATCGATGTGGTACGGCATGATGACATGCGCGTTGCCGCTAATCTTGAGGTTCTTGGTGGTGATGTCGTCGGCCTCGAACATATCGATCTCCTCAAGGACAACCTTGGGGTTGACGACGCAGCCGTTACCGATCACCGACACGTGGTCGGAATACATGATGCCGGAGGGCACCTGGTGCAGGCCGTACTTCTTGCCGTTGACGACGATGGTGTGACCTGCGTTGTTGCCGCCCGAGTAGCGCACGACGGCATCGAAGTCGCCGGCGACTAGGTCGCAAATCTTACCCTTGCCCTCATCGCCCCACTGGGCACCGACCAAAACGGTTGACGGCATGTTTACTCCTTACATTCATGGACTGTCTACGCGCCACGCCGGCACGCAGAAGCACAAAACATTCCCAGTATACCCGTGCAACGGGCGCCTGTCCTACTCCTCGGCATGTGCCCCATCAAGCTCATAGAACTTGGTGGATGCCGGCAGGAACATCAGGTCGACGTCGCCGATCGGGCCCGAACGGTTCTTGGCCACGACGATACGCGTGACGCCCTCGTCGGGTCGATCGTCGCGCGAGGCCTCGGCCTCGTCGGCGGAGCGGTCCAAGAACATAACGATATCGGCGTCCTGCTCGATGGAGCCCGATTCACGAAGGTCGGAAAGCTGCGGGCGCTTGCCGGTGCGGGATTCGACCTGACGCGAGAGCTGCGACAGCGCGATGAGCGGGATCTTGAGCTCCTTGGCCATGATCTTCAAACCACGCGACATCTCCGAGACCTCGACGGTACGGCTCTCGGAGCGGCGTCCCGGCGGAGGACTCACTAGCTGCAGGTAGTCCAGGATGATGATTGCCTTCTCCTTGTTATGGAGCATACGGCGACTCTTGGCGCGAATCTCGGTCACTGTGGTGCCGGGCGTATCGTCAATCAGAATATCGAGCTTGGACAAGGTCTGCGTGGCCTCGTTGATATTGGCCCACTGCTCGGGGCTAATGCGGCCCATGCGGAAGTCACTGATCGAGATCATGGCGTAGGCGCAAATCAGACGCTGGGCAATTTCCTTGCCCGACATCTCCAGCGAGAAGAAGCCGACGGTATAACCGGCGGCGGCAGCGTTGAGCGCCAGATTCAGGGCGAACGATGTCTTACCTACAGCAGGGCGGGCGCCGATAATGATGAGCTGGCCCTCGCGGAAGCCCATGAGCATGCGGTCGAGCGACGGGAAGCCCGTGGGCACGCCCGCAGCCTGGCCACCGGCCTGGCACACTTCCTCGGCCTCGTTATAGGCCTCGACCATAAACTCGGTCAGCGTCTTGTAGCTCGACTTGACCTCGCGTGCCGTGACCTTGAGCAGCTTGCTCTCGGCCAGCTCGACAACCTCTTTGGTGTCGGTGGGGGCGTTATATGCCAGCGCGTTGATCTCGTTGGTGGCGCCGATCAGCTCGCGCAGCATCGAATCGCGGCGAACGATGGCGGCATGGTGCTGCCAGTTGACGAGCGACAAGGTCTGACCCATCAACTCCAAAATGTACGCTTCGCCGCCCACGGCATCGAGCTTGTTGATGCTTCTCAGGTAATCGATCAGCGAGATGGAGTCGATGGGAATGCGGCTGTTGTACATATCGACCATCGCGGTATAGATGGTCTTATGAATGGGCCGGTAGAAGTCATCAGGCTGCAGCTCGACCTGGGCCTCTTCGACCACCTCGGGCGATAGCAGCATAGCGGCCAGTACATTGGCCTCTGCATCTTGGTTTTGGGGAAGACCCAACTTTGAGCCGCGGTCCTCGACCGTCAGCCCGGTCTCCCTATCGTCATATGCCATGAGCATCCTCATTCATATCGCTTGCGAGCATCCATAGTATCAGCCACGGTCCCAAAACGCGCCGCGCGCCGCCAATCATCACCGAACCAAACGGATGAACGGTCCCACGAATAGACCTCACCGCAACGCCCCCTATGGCGCTCGCATCGCGCTAAAAAGCAAAAAGGGCGCCCTGGCTTCCCAGAGCGCCCTTCTTAGAACAAGATTGTTGCGTTGCAGCAAATGCTACTCGGCAGCAGCCTCAGTCTCGACCTCGGCGGTCTCGGCCTCGGCGACCTCAGCGGCCTCCTCGACCTCAGCCTCGGCAGCGAGCTCCTCGGCGGTAACGCCGACGAGAACGACAACCTCGGCCTTGATCTCGCGGTACAGCGAGATGGCAACGGTGTGGGCACCGGCAACCTTGATGGGCTTACCGAGCTCGACGCGCTTGCGGTCGATGTCCATACCGAGCTGAGCCTTGATGGCGTCAGCGATCATAGCGGCGGTAACGGAGCCAAAGAGGATGCCCTCGTCGCCGACCTTGACGTCAACGGTGACCGTCTTGCCCTCGAAGGCAGCCTTGGTCTCGTTGGCGGTAGCCAGACGGACGGCCTCGCGCTTGGCGATGTTGTTGCGACGCTCGTCAAGCTGCTTGAGGTTGCCCTTGGTGGCGGCAACAGCAAGCTTCTTGGGGAACAGGAAGTTCTCAGCGTAACCCTGAGCGACCTCTACGACGTCACCCTCGCCGCCCTTGCCCTTGATCTCATCGAGAAGAATAACCTTCATGATGCGTCTCCCTTCTTAGCCGCGGTCGCGGTTGCCACGAGAGGAAACCACGGGGACGGTGTACGGCAGGAGAGCCATCTCGCGGGCGCGCTTGATGGCGTTGGCGATGTCATGCTGATGCTGCGTGCAAGCGCCAGTGACGCGACGGGGCTTGATCTTGCCACGGTCGGTCATGTACTTACGGAGAAGCTGAGTGTCCTTATAGTCGATGAACTCAGTGTTCTCCTTGCAGAACTGGCAGTACTTACGACGCGGCTGACGTGCAGAAAAATCATTAGCCATGTCAAAATACCTTTCATTTGGCAACTTCGGCGAACCGAAGCCGCCTCTCACTCAAAAATAGGTGAACAACCCTTAGAACGGGATGTCCTCATCGTAGACGTCGACCGCGGGCGGCGTGGCCACCGGTGCGGCAGGACGTGCTGCGGGCGCGGGAGCTGCGGGGGCGTAACCGCCCTGATCGTAGCCACCCTGGCCACCACGGGAGCTCATAAACTCGATCTCATCGACGATGACCTCAAGCTTGCTCCGGCGCTGGCCGTCGCGCTCCCAAGAGCTGTAGCGCAGCTTGCCCTCGATCGCGACCTTGTTTCCCTTTGCCAGGAAACGGCTCACGGCCTCGGCGCGGGTGCCGAACATGGTGCAGTCGACAAAGTTGGGATAGTCCTCCCACTCGCCAGTCTGCGCGTTGCGGCGACGATCGTTCACGGCGACGCCAAAGGACAGAACCTGGGTTCCGCCGGCGGTGGCGCGCAGCTCGGGATCGCGGGTGAGGTTACCGGTGATGTTCACTCGATTGATGCTCATAACTCACTACTTCCTCTTGGGGCACAAGCCCAGTCCAAAACGACAGTCTTACTCCTGGTCGTCGCGACGGACGATCATGTGGCGGACCACAGCGTCGGTGATGCGCAGGACGCGATCAAGCTCGGCGATCTGGGTAGGATCTGCGTGGAAGTTGATGAGGGTGTAGTCACCATCGGTGAGGTCGTTGATCTCGTAGGCGAGCTTGCGCTTGCCCCACTCGTCAACGGAGTCGACCTTGCCAGCGCCCTCAGCGATCGTGGTATCGATACGCTTCATAACAGCGAGACGAGTCTCGGGGTCGAGCGACGGGTCAACAAAGAACAGCAGTTCATAAGCCTTCATATTGTCACCTCCTCTGGGCAAATGTGGCTTCAGGTCGTGAAGGTGCGCCTGAAGCAGGAAAAGACTTGGTAATAATATCTTTCAACCTCCCAAGCCGCAAGAATATGCAGCTACAACCTCATGACCTCCACATATGCCCATACTCGCACCACGTTTCATGCGCATTCCAACCAAATGCCGACCAAAAGCTTGACAGATCTGTGGACAAGATACGGTGCCGTGGGGACAAGCTGAGCCAAGCCGCAGGTCAACGGGCACAAGGCTGTGGTCGCAAAATGCATACCAGTGGTCCACAGCACCACCCAAAGATTTTTAAATTCATTGCCAAGTCGCTTATGAATACTCCTTTTGAACAATTGAGTTGATCAACCACGCTGGTCGGAAGCCGTTTTTTGGCACCTCAAACCCCACTGCAACGCCAAGCGCGGCCAAGCGTTTTAAAAAATGCCAACTTTTCTGTTTGCACTTTGCGATTCCTCGTGTATACTGACTTTCGCATTTAACGGAGAGTTGTCCGAGTGGCCGAAGGAGCACGATTGGAAATCGTGTAGGCGTCAAAAGCGTCTCCAGGGTTCAAATCCCTGACTCTCCGCCAGTTAATTCCAAAGCAGGCCTTCGAGCCTGCTTTGTTTTTACCCCACGCGGAGGGGTGGCAGAGTGGTTGAATGCGGCGGTCTCGAAAACCGTTTGGCCTGTATAAGGTCACGAGGGTTCGAATCCCTCCTCCTCCGCCATTTTGGTTGAGAAAGCTCCCGAGAATGGGAGCTTTTTTGTTTTGAGTCCCTAACAAGCAAATACGGCGGAGGAGGAGGGATTCGAACCCGCCAGGGCGCGGAGCGTAAAGAAAACGCGCCCGTGGCGCGTTTTTAGCGCAGCGCGGTCGGCGCAAGCCGACCGGATAAATTTTGAGCTCCGCTCAAAATTTAGACATCCCTCCTATTCAGCCACGCCCCCATCGCGTTCGATCCCAGCCCATATCTCAAACATGTACACCACCCTCCAAAGATGTCAAAAAATGTCGTTTTTGGAGTGTGATGTACATGTTTGCGTATGACGCGCACCAAGCATGAGTCGATTTGTTCGCATCCGGTATATTTCCCCACCTCAACGGACATAAGAGTTTGGTTTCAGCTCGAAGCGAGAGGTCCCCAAATGGATACTCCTGTTCTCATTTCGCATAAAACGGCGTGGCTCGTCCATCATGCACCGCGAAACCTGGTTCAAGCCGTCGCACAACGCGACTACCAGATAGGCGTGCGGGGCCTCTCTACCCAGCAACGCATCGCGCGCATTCGGCAGGCACTTACCGACTGCGGCATTCCGTCCACCATGCTCAAGACTATCGACATCTCCGTAGTATTTGCTTTCGAGCGAATTCGCACCAACGGTGTCACTTGCCACGTTCTCGGCCAAAACCTACCCTACGACCATATTGACGAGCTTACGCCCGGCATCTTTATCACCGACGAAGCCTTCACCGTCGTGCTCGCTGCCGAGTGGATGGATAGGATCGAATACCTCGAGTATGGTTACGAAGTTTGCGGCGACTATCGCATGGGGCTCAATCCCTCTGACCCTTACACTGAGCAACCAACCACCACCTCCAAGGACGAAATTGTCGAGCTACTCGATCGGCACCCTGGCAAACCCGGCGCCACACGCGCCAGACTCGCGCTCAGACACATCTACGACCACTCAGCCTCGCCCATGGAGACCGCATCTTCCATCGCCCTCTCGCTCCCAACAAGCGAAGGCGGCGTTGGTATCCGAGGTATCGAACTCAACAAACCGCTCGAAATCCCTCAGCGTCTCTGGCATTGCGCAAAAGCCCGAACGCTCAAAATCGACGCTCTTGTTACTTATCAGCGCAGAGAACTCGGCATCGAATATAAGGGCGGCTTTCACGATGAGACCGAGCGCAAGGGAGCGGACGCGGAGCGAGAGGCCGTGCTCGCCCAAATGGGATATCGAATCGTTGCGCTCACCTCGGCACAGTTCGCAAGTCAACTTGCCTTTCATCGCGCCATTAACAGCATTCGCGAAGCACTCGGTATGCCCCGCTGCACGGACGCCGAGTACCAGCGAAAGCAGAACGAACTGCGCAAGGCACTTATCCGCAACTGGAAGAGCGCGCAGGGCGAAGACGCGCCTTCCGAGTAGCGTCATCCCAGCACGCCCCAACCAAAACATGTACATCACCCTCCAAAACCGACATTTTTTGACATCTTTGGAGGCTGATGTACACGTTTGGTGCCTACGCCCCCACCCAGTCCCAACCGTTTACCGAGCAATAGGGTCGCCACGCCCGCCAACCATGTACTATGTACGGGCATTGTCTAAACCCGTAACTCAAAGGACCCCATCTTGCCCGTTGCCGCCGCTATGATCGTTACCGCACACGCCTCGGATGCCATGGTTGCCATCCCGTTTTGGCTCGAGATGTTCGCCGTCGTCGCGGCATCGATCTCGGGCGTGTTGGTCGCACGCGAGCACAAACTCGACCTGGTGGGCGCCGTCGCGCTCGCCGTGGTCTGTGGACTGGGCGGCGGTCTTTTGCGCGATATGACGCTGCAGGTGGGCAATGTCTACATCCTCAACCAACCGATGGCGCTCCCGCTCTCCATCGCCACCGCGGCCATCATCTACATCTTCCCGGCAATCGTCGACAAGCCCGAAAAGCTCATTCCCCTGCTCGATATCATCTCGGTGGGTATTTATGCGGCAACCGGCGCAGACAAGGCGCTGGTCTACGGCTTTGCGCCGGCGGTGTGCATCATGATGGGCTTTTTTACCGCGGTGGGCGGCGGCATGCTGCGAGATGGTTTTATGGGTGTGGTGCCGGGTATCTTCCAGCGCACCAACTTCTATGCCATCGCGGCCATCGCCGGATCGGCAAGCTATGTTTGCCTTGTCATGAGCGGCTTGGTCAGCAATGTCGTCGCACTGGTCGTTTGCGTCGTGGTGACCATGGGACTACGCTGGCTGTCGCTGCGCTTTGATATCAAAAGCCCCACCGAGGATGACATCGCACGCTTTTTGCACCGCAAAAAGTAGGTGGCGCGGGCTCATCCTTCGAAATGCAACCGAGAGGTTCTTTTAGAGCGCCCACGCGTTGGGTACCCTGTTAGGTGCATGTCGAGCATCTGACGAAGGATTCACTATGCCCTGTAATCAATTCCCGTCGACCCAGCGCCGTAAAGCGTGGGGCCGCATCACGATCTTATTCGCGCTCATCGCTCTAGCGGTCACCGCGCTTCCCACGGCGTCGTTCGCCGGCACGGACACCGCAGGCAACGTACTTGCGACCGACAATGACGCCAATTCGTCCGGCGTCGAAGGTGACCTGTACTGGGCAGGTCAGGCCCTCAACTTGGACGATGCGTCCATCGGCCGCGACATAATTGCAGCAGGCGAGAGCCTCTCCATCCGCGACTGCACGGTGGGCGGCGCCGTCCGCTTGGCGGCACGCACTATCGATATCGCCAAGACCACGGTTGATGGCAGCGTCACGGTCGTCGGTCAGCACGTTGTGCTCAATTCCGACAGCACCGCCAACTGTTTTTACGCGATAGGCGAGACGGTTGCCCTGCGCGGCTCTACCAAGTCGGCAGCGCTTGCGGGCGATACGGTGACCATCGATGGCACCGTCGAGGGCGATGTCGAGGTTTGGGCCGACAAGCTCATCCTGGGCAAGAACGCCCACATCACCGGCACCGTGAACGCGCACGTCTCCGAGGACCCCGAGCGTGCCGCAGGAGCCGAGGTAGGCGCGCTCAAGATCGACCGCACCGAGAACGAGGATACTTCCACCGTTAACGATGTCATCGGCGGTATCGTCGCCGCGGCACTCTCGACCTGCTTTGTCGCTCTGCTGCTCGAGCTCGTCTTTCCGCGCGCGACCGCCAGCGCCGCCGGCATGCTCCACCAGCGCCCCATGCCCCTGTGGATGAGCGGTCTTCTGAGCACGATTGCTATCGTCCCCGCCGTCCTACTGCTGATTATCTCTATCGCTGGTCTGTCGCTTGCCGGAGCCCTCTTGTGCGGTGTTATTGGCATCGCACTGGTGTCGAGCGCCTTTGCGGGGTGCGCGATCGCGCGCATGGTCGGAAACAGCCAGAACCGCTACGCCATGGCGGCTGTGGGCGGCGTGATCGCAGGCGCCCTCACGGGGCTTCCCCTCGTAGGCGACTTCATCAGCGGCGTGGCCTTCGTCTTTACACTCGGCTACATCATCCAAATCATCTGGCGCAACGCCCACCTCAAACCGCAGCAGCCAGCTAACACGCCAGGACTCCCCACCGCTTAGCCGCCGACCACCACAAAGATGCCAAGCACCTTTGTGGTGGTGCAAAGGGGTCAGGTTACTTTGCACCAACAAACGAAGCGGGGCGCCCGATCGCATCGACCGGGTGCCCCACTTTTCTTGGAGGGTTCTCTAGTAACTTTTTCAAAACCAATGATCATCAGGCCGATGGACCTGCGCGTCACTCGCTACGGAGGCAGTACGCCATTGAACAAGGGGGGGACAATTATTTTTCACGGCGACCTCCTCCCCGCTTGATGACGAGCGCGACAACAATAGCCGCCACTCCGATGGCAGCCAAAACCGCCACCAGCACCAACGCTCTATCTCCCGTCGAGGGCATAAAGCCACGACTTGCTTCTTTACTTGGGGTGTTGAGCACCGACAGCTCAATCGAACCCGTCCCGGCATCGGCGATATCAACCCGCAGAGGGCTTTCGGCCGACACGGTCACTTTGGGCTTCGCAGCTGCCACCTGCTTGACGTCCAGACCCTCGGCCGTAACCGTTACCGTTCGTTTGCCCTCAAAGGCGGTGTATCCCTTGGGAGCCGCGACCTCCTCGACGGTGTAGACACCCGCGTCCACACCGCTCAATTCCACATGGCCATCCGCGCCCGTGGCGACGCACACGTCGGCATCCGTCGACCACGAGCCGTCACTCATTAGAATGCGCCCGCGGTCATCGATGATGCGCAGCTTGGCGCCCGCGAGCGGTTCATCGTCCGAGCTTGAGCGCTTAACCAGACTGAGTCCCCAGGTGTAGGCGCACGCGTCATCGCTCGGCGTGCGGGTGAATCCGGCGTCGCCGGACTGATCGGCGAGGGGAGAGCGCGGGTAACGCAGGTAGACCTCGTTGGGGTTGCCCTTCGCGATGCCGTGGTTGCACGCGCTGTTGAGCGGCGCGTTGTACACGGCGACCACGCGGGCGCCCGCGGTAAAGGCTTCGGTCCCGCCGAGCGCGGCGATGAGGTCGCCGGTGCGCACGGTGAAGGTCTTGCCGTCGGCCGGTACCTTGGTGGCGCACTGGGCCGTGATGTCGGTCCAACCCTTCGCGGGCTCAGTGCCGGCGCGGCCGTCCCTGCCGGCCGAGACGGCGTCGAAGCCGCCGTCCGCGCCCGCCGCCGCGTACACGCGCATGCTCGCGGCCACCTTGGAGGGGTCGAGCCCCGCGCCCATGGTGTCGACGAACCGCACCGTATAGGTGTCGTAGGCCGTTAGCCCTGCCGGGACCGTGGCCGAGAGGCGCCAGTACAGGTCGTCGGCGACCGTGGCGTCGGCGGCCTTCTGCCAGGCGGCGGTGCCGTCCTCCAGCACGTGCTTGGCGACCTTGGGCGTCGCCGCCTTGGGCTTGACGGTGACGGCACCGCCGCCCACCAGGGCCATGATCGGCGCGGTGCCGGCCTCGCCCTGGTCGATGGCGTCGTCGTCGGCGACGATGAGCCAGTAGCCACAGGGCAGCTCGGCCGCCATACCCGCGTTGAGGGGAACAGAAGCGGCACCTGCATTGCAAATCGCACAGGCGAGCCTTGCCGCCAGAGCGGTCGACATATGTCCGTCGGCATTCAGCCACTCGGCAGCCTCTTGCGCCGTCGATGCCGAGCTATCAAACCCCGCATCATAAAGAACGGGAAGGACAGCCTGACGAGCTGCATCGCTCGCCCACGCCAAGTCCGTCGCGACCTTTTGATCGGAGCCGGCTTTATCGGTAACAGTTGCCGAAAAGAGCTGGTATGCATCGTATTGCGTCGCGACGTCGCCGCCAATCGTGATGGCTCCGGCATCGGCAGCACGGGCCGTCTCGGGCGACGCTGCAAAAGCGAGGATAGTCGTCATGGCCACCATCATGACGGTCAACAAGCGGCGGTGCAGTTTACTCACGGCGACCATCTCGATCAAGACCACGGTGGCGACGAGCATGCATCCACGTCGCGGCAAAACACAACAGCGAAGCGCCGGCAAGATATGTCATAGTCAAGCCAGCCCCGCCCGCCTCAGGTAGCGTAGTCGAGTACTTGTTGGTAAAGGTCGGCGGATTCTGAGAGCCATCGTTATAGGTAACTAGGGCGTCGAGCTGGTCCGTGCCATTAGCTACCTTAACCGTGACGTTGTACACGGTCCTGTCATAGGTGATGTGATCTTTAACATGGTCGACGGCGCCCTCGGGCTCGACCTCGGAGATGGTGTAGGTATAGGTTCCCGCCTTGTTGTACTTGACGTCAAAGGAGACATTTCCCTTGTCATTATTGGTCACCGTCTGGAGCACCTTGCCCTCGGCGTCCTTGAGCACGAACGAGAACTGCCCCGCCTTGAAAGTGCCACCTTCAAGCACTTTCTTTGCTTTAATAACCGCAGAGCCCGTTAGGCGATTGTCGTAAATCCAGATCTCGTCCTTTTTGTCATCGCCGATGATTTCGGAGTCTTTGACGATGCTCTTCGCTTTATTGAGCTCAGTTTGATACTTCTCATCGTCAGCATTGCCCTTAAGCATGATCCACGTGGGCGCCGCCGCGGCATAGCCGTCAGGCGCTTTCGTCTCCACGAGCTGGTAGAGCACGCAATTTACCATCGCCTTGTCTTCTGCGCCAAACGAGATTTTGCCGTTGGCGTCGGTGGGGGCGGTTTCAAACTCAGTCCTTGCATTCTCGATACCCACCGTTGCAACCTGGTCCATATTCACGCTGTAGAGCGTAAACTCCGCATGCTCGAGCGTCGCACCGACCTGCTGGGCGTCGTACTTGGTCATCGTGATGCCGTAGCCGTTGCCACCTGCGCTGGCAGAAGCTTTTTTAATTTCCCATGTTTGATCATCAGTCGCAGAACCGTCCTTCACACCCGTAAGCATGGCGGTATTGGAAAGAGGAACCTTGTTGCCAGGATTTCCGCTCGGGATGACCTCGTACTCGACCTTGAGGTATTTCTCATCGGGCACGTTAAGTGTCAATCTCGTACATGAGCCAGACTCGTTGTTGACCTGCTCCATCTCTGACGAATAATCCTTATCGGCCAGTTCAGACCAATCGTTGCTCACGCGCTCATAGACCTTAAGCATCGACGGCACCAACGTGCACTTGGCATCCATGGTATCGACCAGCTCGAGGACACCAGTGCCACTCTTAAGATCGACAGCTGACTCGTTAACGAAAATGGTGTACTTGATGCGATTGCTATTGTCGACCTGTTCGCCGGTCTTCTTGATAACGTTGTTCTTAATGGTGACAGCACCACTGCCAGAGTCGAATTTCTTGCTTCCCGACTCGGCGCGCGCAGAATTGGTGAACTTCACCTCGTTCGTGGATGTGTCGAGCTCGCTGCGCTTGACCGCCGTCTGGTACGTAAGCTTGGCGTAACCGGCGTAGTCGCCGAGTTCCGTCGTGGGAATGGAGAAGGTGACCGTGTTGCCGTTGGTGATGATGTTGCTGGTAGCAAGCGTCTGACCCGTAACGACATCCTTGGCCTCGCCTCCGCGCCCAAGCCCCGCATGTAGATCGTAGGGGTTCTGCACAATCGTGTACTTTGCGGAACCCGCGACATAGCTCATCCCGCCCGGAATGGTATCGATGATGTTCAGCGGTACGCGGCCGAGCTTTCCAGCTCCATAACAATCTCCTGCCGCGGTCTTCTGGCGATTCGCGTACACCGTCCAGTCGACGACCCAGGCTCCCTTCTCGTTCGAGCCGTCAACGGCACTCCAGTCGAAGTCCTCGTTCCAAGTTACCTTCGACTCCGCTTCTGGCTTCTCGACCGCGGGCGTCGTTTCCTTGTTGACGACATACATTGGGCTATCGGTGTAGTACGGCCAACCGCCATTCTGCCCCGGCACCGTAACAGATGCGAAGTTCGAGTACCAGCCCGGCAGCGCATCAGAAGTGGTGGTGTACGTGATGTCGGCGTAATCCTCGTTCGCGAGAGCCGCCTTCACCTTGTCGTTAATGTTTATGTCGAGGTTGAAGTTTCTTTTGTGCCCATCCTTCTGCACAACGTTATTTCCATCTTTCAGCTCATTTGTCGTCAGCTTCCAGTCGTCGCCTCGAACTAGCTCAGTTTCACCAATCTTGATCTTTATTGAGTTGACATCAACGCCGATATCTTGTTTCCACGCTGATTGAAACGTGTCCTTCACCGTCACCTTATCAAGGTTGGCCGCATTGACGATAGCTTTCAGTACCACGCGCGTCTTCCACTTCGCCTCGCCAGTTGTTGCGGCATTCTCTCGACCCACGAGTTCCTTGGTGATCGGTGTGCCCACCAACTGCGGCGTAAACTCACCTTTACCAGTGCCGGAAACGGAACCATCGTGCTCGATCGTTGCGCTGTTGCGCACGGTGTCATACGAACCCGTTTCATTCATCTTGGTGTGATAAACAATGCGATAGGTGATGTACTTATCCTCAAGGTCAGTCGGAAACTTGTAGGTAAAGGAACTCTGCGACGAATCGAGCTCGCCTTCCTTGAGGACCTCCAAACCCGAGCTGCCCTTATAAACCGTATAGCCCCCCGTATACGTCTGCTTATCGTCCAGATTATCGGTGAACACGTAGCCGCTCATGTCGGCCTTGAGCTCGCCTTGGTTGAGCGTGACGGTCCATGTGATGTCGGACGGCGTGCTATTGCGGTCGCTAGACTTGCCAATCATGTCGTAACGAAAGGGGCCGGGGGCAGCCGTAACCGTGCCGTTCTGACGATCGTTGGCACCGCCCCACTCCCACGACGCCATGTTCTTTGAGGCTTCCTGGCCGTTGATGAACTCTCCGTTATCCACGGAGATACCGCTCTTCAGCTTGGTTTCATACGTAATCGTATGGACACCCTGGGGAAGACTGCCTAAGTTCTCGATGGTCGCGGTCTGACCTTCGATTTTTGGCTGCGATCCAATCGTCTTGTTATCGAGCTTAAAGCTGCGCTCCACAAAGCTAAAGTTATCACCCAGCGTATCAGTGAACTTGACGTTCGTGACATACGACTCGACTGTGAGCTCAACGGTCCAGGTGACTTTGGCCACGCCATCGGGACCCTGAGAGAAAACCCCCGACTTCCTCTTATTCGTAACCCTACCGTCCTTGATGGGAATATTTATCGATCCCTTGCCAGGAAACTCGACAGACACATTGCCGCCGGCGCCGATGTCTTTGTTTGAAAGCTGGAACGAGAAGTTTGCCGCGACATGGATATTCGCAGGGTTTTTTGCGAGCCACGCCTTGTCAAACGTAAAGACAACCTTATTGCCCTCGATCTTCCACGTGCCAGCTTGGGCAGCAGAAGCTTCCGGACCCTCCATGAGGTTGCCACCCGCGTTTTCATCAACGACGATGGTGTCGGGTAGCTCATAGACAGCGATATAGTTCTCGGGCGAAGGCGCCTTACCGCTTTTGAATTGTGCCAAGAAAGCTCCATAGAGCGTCGAAGTGGACGTTACAGGATCCTTGAGCTCTTGAGTATGGTTCTCATCGGTATACAGCTTGACATCAACCGTCGCCGTATCCCCATCGATCGCAATCGGATCGGGCTTCGCAACGTCATCGGCGCGCACGGGGGATGCGCCGTGAAAAACTGCGGCGGTGAGGCTAATCAAAATGAAGATCAGGGCCGCCATACCAAGCGACCGCGAGCGGTGTGCGTCCATAGTTGTCCCTTAATTCCTACAACACAGTGTGGAATACGGCGAATCGTCGGATCGAACACAAACCCCAACATCAACGAGAACCTACCTAGCGCATTGCAAGAACCCATTGGAGGCAACTTCTAAGACGGTTCGTCTATGCCACAATGCATAAAATACAATATAGATACCAGTCATGTAAACCGCAGGTAAAGAGGTCTTTTAATTTAATACCAGTTGATATTTATCTGTTAATAGTTTTGTATCAAAACGGTTATATCCCGTGGAATTATGTATATGTTTAAACAACTTAACTTTGACCAGAAAGCCAATCGGTGGGGATAGCCGCCCCCGCTGTGGTGCAAACGAACCTGCCCCCCCCCTGCACCAAAAAGGGCACCGACCATCGCGGTCGGCGCCCTTTCTTGTTAGTTGCTATAAAGCCCAGCACTTATTTGTTGACCTGACCGGCGCGGACGGCGGCCTTCTTGCGGTCGGTGGCATTGAGCAGACGCTTGCGCAGGCGGATGTTCTTGGGAGTGATCTCCACCAGCTCATCGTCGGCGATGTACTCCAGCGCCTCCTCCAGCGAGAAGGTGCGGGGCGGCACCAGCTGGACGGAGATATCGGAGGTCGAGGAACGCTGGTTGCCCAGGTTCTTGGTACGGGCGATGTTGACGACCATGTCGCCGGCCTTGCTGCGCTCGCCCACGATCATGCCCTCGTAGCACTCAGTGCCCGGCTCAACGAACAGCTGGCCGCGCTCCTGCAGCGTACCCAGAGCATAGGCAACGGCCTTCTCGGTGGTCATGGAGATCATGGCGCCGTTCTGGCGGTTGCCGATCTCGCCGGCATAGGGGCCGTACTCCAGGAAGGTGTGGTAGAACACGCCCTCGCCGTGAGTGACGTTCATGATGCGGTTCTTAAGACCCATGATGCCGCGGGTCGGGATCTTAAACTCAAGGTGCGTCACGATGCCCGAGGTATCCATGCTCGTCATGATACCGCCGGAGGTGCCGAAGACCTCAACGACCTTGCCCGAGTACTCGTCCGGGCACTCGACGACGGCCTGCTCGACGGGCTCCATCTTGTTGCCGTTCTCGTCCTTCTTAAACAGAACGCGGGGACGACCGACCTGGAACTCAAAGCCCTCGCGGCGCATGGACTCCATCAGAACAGACAGGTGCAGGATGCCGCGGCCCGAGACCTCGACGCCGCTCTTGTCCTCGAGCTCCTCGATCTTCATAGTCACGTTGTTCTCGGCCTCGTTGAACAGGCGCTCCTTAAGCTGACGGGCGCCCACGATGTCGCCGTCACGGCCGACGAGCGGGGAGGTCGAAGCCTCAAAGACGATAGACAGGGTCGGCGGGTCGATCTCAATGGGCTCGAGCTCGACGGGGTTCTCGGGATCGGTGTAGACATCGCCGATATCGGTGCGTTCAATACCCACGACAGCGGCGATATCGCCGGCGCCGACTTCCTGGCACTCGGTGCGGCCCAGGTAGTCGAAGGTAAAGAGCTGCTTGACGGTAGCGGTGGCGCTGGAGCCGTCGTTCTTCACAACCAGGATCTGGTCGCCCTGGTGAATGGCGCCGGAGTACACGCGACCGATACCGATGCGGCCGACGAAGTTGGAGTGGTCGATGGTCACGCACTGCATGGCCAGCGGGGCGTTCTCGTCAACCTCGGGCGCGGGCATGTCGTCGATGATCATATCGAGCAGCGGATACATGTCCATGTTGCCGTCGTTGGGGTCAAGACGGGCAAAGCCGTTCATGGCGCTGGCGTAGACCACGTGCTCCATGGCGAACTCAAGCTGGTCGTCGGTGGCGCCCAGGTCGGCCATAAGGTCGAGGCAGTCGTTGTAGGCCTTCTCGGGGTTAGCACCCGGACGATCGATCTTGTTGATGACGATCATAATCTTAAGGCCGGTGTCGATAGCGTGACGCAGCACGAAGCGGGTCTGGGGCATGGGGCCCTCAAAGGCGTCGACCAGCAGCAGGGCGCCGTCGGCCATACGCAGCACGCGCTCGACCTCGCCGCCAAAGTCGGCGTGGCCCGGGGTGTCGATGACGTTGATCTTAACGTCCTTGTACTCGATAGAAATGTTCTTGGCGAGAATCGTAATGCCGCGCTCGCGCTCCTGGTCGTTGGAATCCAGGACGCGGTCCTCGACCTGCTGGTTGGCACGGAAGGCGTCCGTGGCACGCAGGAGCTTATCGACCATCGTCGTCTTGCCGTGGTCGACGTGGGCGATGATGGCGATGTTCCTCAGATTGTCTACGCGCATGTAGTTCCCCTATCTTCTATCCATATACAAACGGCACGCGTATGCGACCCGCCCAGCGATGCAACGCTCAGCGGGAATATTGAGCCTTTTACCGAAAACTCGTTTATTTTAGCGATTTTAGATGAGAGGGGTTTCCTCACCTGCAGGTTCAGGGTCGCTCCACATAAAACCATCGCCGGCGCCCATGCCCTCATACAGCACATATGCCGAAAAACCACTCTCGAGCGTGGTTTCGAAGAAGCTCACGAGCAGAGCATCGTGATAGCCGCCGTCAATCTCGACGCAGCCGGTGTAGCCGATGGCATAGCGGGCGATACGGCCCAGGCCCTCGTCCTTAAGACCCATCTTGTGCTCGGAAATAAAGTTGGTGGCCGCCTCCAGGCACGCCTCTTCGCCGTCCTCGTCGAGCGCCGCCAGATATCGGTTGGAAGCAGCGTCCTCAATCGCCACAACTACGCCCGGATTCTCGCCGGCGGCAAGGTCGTCCAAGAACGCACCAATCAGGTCACACACCATGGCGTCGAGCTCGGCGGAGACGTTACCGGCGTCCTGCATATCCTGTGCCATCTTTAGACCTTCCCATCGAGTCTGGCGTCATTACAGTTCTTGTGCCTCGGCGGCAATCTTAGCGGCAGCGTCGCGGGTGCGCATCATATCCATCGCGCGCTTGTCGAGCACCTTGATCTGACTGGTCAGCATGACCGCATCGACCACACCCCAGATCACGAGGCCCGTAGAGATCGAAAACCCAAGCGCACCAACTGTACCACGAAGGCGCGAGCAGATTGCCGCGACAAGGGCGGAGACGACAACCATCTTGATAAACGAGCCGCGGCGTTCGCGAAGCGTGCGGGCCTGCGTCACATAGGCAATGCGAGCCGCCTCAGAAGCCTCCGAGCGCATCTGGGCCTCGCGCGCAATGGCCGCCGCCTCAGCCGACATACCGCCGGCCATCAGCGAACGCTCCGCAGCCTGGCCGCCCCACATTTAGAAGTCATCGGGGGAGAGCGTATGGACGAACTCGTCGAACTTCTCGAACTCCCGCTCGTCGTCAACTTCCTCGGCATGGGCAGAAACGGTGCCCAGGCGATTCATGATGTCGTCCTCCACAAACATGGGGGCATTGCTGCGCACGGCAAGGGCAATGGCATCACTGGGACGCGCATCGATCTTATGCTCGTTGCCATCGGCCAACACGACAACCGTCGCGTAAAACACGGGCGGCTCGGCGCGAACGATTTCGATGCGTTCGAGCTTGGCACCCAGGGCGCCAACAGTATCGAGCAACAGGTCATGGGTAATCGGGCGCTCGGCGCGGCCGCTATCGATGCCGCGGCTGATGGCAGCGGCTTCAAACGAACCAGTTTGAATGGAAAGGGAACGCAGTGGCGCGGGCGAGTCCGATTTGCTGCAGCGCTCGCGAAGCACGATAAGCGATGGCACGGGACCGGCGGCCATGACGATGGTCTCTATGTCGACACGAACCATGGAACACCTCCGGTACGTAGCGGTTAACACGCGGCAAGGTCGCCGCATTGAATAGCTATACTACCCAATCTTTCGCACAGCACACAAAACCAAAATGAGATTTATCGCAGACAAGAAAAAAGCCCCGAGGCAACGCCCCAGGGCTCTTCACAGTTTTGATGG
>NZ_JBDPAC010000013.1:29348-70481 GCF_039836695.1 Collinsella aerofaciens
TGGACCTGACAAGATTCGAACTTGTGACCTCCCGGTTATCAGCCGGACGCTCTAACCAACTGAGCTACAGGTCCATCATGGTGGAGGTTAGGGGGATCGAACCCCTGACCTCAGGCTTGCAAAGCCCGCGCTCTCCCAGCTGAGCTAAACCCCCACGGAGACAGTAATAAACACCCCAGCGGCGACTCGGCTCTCGCTGGGGTGTTTATTGCGAAAGAAAGTGGTGGACCTGACAAGATTCGAACTTGTGACCTCCCGGTTATCAGCCGGACGCTCTAACCAACTGAGCTACAGGTCCATCGCGCAAGGGATATATTAGACGAGTCGTTACGCGCGCGTCAACAACTTTTTTGAAAATCTTTGGGAGGGGTGGTCGCTGGGCTGGCGAGATGGTTTTGGTTTGCTGCTCGGACAGTCCTGCGCAAGACGAAGGCCACATTAAGTGGCCTTCTTTGCGTGCGGAACTCGCGACAAACCAAAACCACCTCGCCAGCCCAGCGACCATGGGGTCCCAAGGTTTTCAAAAAAGCGGTCGGCGCGCAGTGCGCCGACCGCCGATATATGGGGTCTGATATTTTCTACCAGCTAGGGCCTCTTACTCGTCTAGGAGATCTTCTGGCATGTCGTTGCCGTCGCCTAGATCGACAGGGGTTTCTTCGGAAGCAGAGCCGTTTTCTGTGGCTTCGCCTTCGGGCTTTTCCTTGGCTGCCGTCATGCGGGCGACAGCGCATACGCGGTCGTTGTCGTCGACGGTCATCATCTTGACGCCCTGGGTGGCGCGGCCGGTCTGGCTGATCTCGTCGGTCTTGACGCGAATGACCGTCGCGCCCTCCGTCACGATGAACAGCTCGTGCTGCGGGCCCACCGTCTTCATGGCCGCGAGGTTGCCCTTGCGCTCGGTCATTTGAATGGTGTAGACGCCCTGACCGCCGCGATTCTGCTCCGGGTAGTCCGCAACCGGCGTGCGCTTGCCGTAGCCGCGCTCGGTGATGACGAATAGATCGCCGTTGCCGTTAGTGACTTCCATGCCCAGAACGCTCACGCCGTCCTTCAGACCGATACCGCGAACGCCGCTGGTATCGCGGCCGGTGGCGCGCACCTGCTCCTCGGAGAACATGATCGCCTTGCCCGCGGTGGTGGCCAGGATAATCTTGTCGCCGTCGCGCACGCGGCGCACGTTCAGCAGCGCGTCGTCGTCACGCAGGTTGATAGCGATCAGGCCGTCGCGACGGCTGCGGTCATATGCGCTCATCACGGTCTTTTTGACCATGCCGCTCTTGGTGGCAAACATCAGGTACTCGTCGGCCGGGAACTCGCGGCAGCTGATGACGCTCGCGATCTTCTCGCCTTCCTCGAAGGGCAGCAGGTTGACGATCGCGGTACCGCGCGCCTGGCGCGTACCCACCGGCAGCTCGTGCACCTTCAGGCGATAGACCTTGCCCTTGCTCGAGAAGAACAGCACGTACTCGTGCGTGGACGCGATGAACATCTCGTCGATAACGTCGTCCTCTTTGAGGTTGACGCCCGACACGCCCTTGCCACCGCGCTTCTGGGCACGGTAGGCAGCCACTGGGATACGCTTAACGTAGCCGGTGTGGGTGATGGTCACGACCATATCCTCGTCGGCGATGAGGTCCTCGACATCCAGGTCCTTCTCAACCTGGCTGATTTCGGTACGGCGCTTGTCGCCAAACTTCTTGGAGATCTCGCGCATCTCTTCCTTGATGACGCCCAGAATCTTCTCCTCGTGCGCCAGCAGGTCCTCGTAGTAGGCGATGGCGCGGCGCAGGCCGTCCAACTCTTCTTGGATCTTGTCGCGCTCCAGGCCGGTCAGGCGGCGCAGCTTCATCTCGAGGATGGCCGTGGTCTGCTCGGGCGTAAAGCCAAAGCGTTCGATCAGTCGGCTGCTGGCCTCGGAGTCGGTCTGCGAGGAGCGGATGATGCTGATGACCTCGTCGATATGGTCAAGGGCCATCAGGTAGCCCTCGAGGATATGCGCGCGGGCCTGGGCCTTCTTAAGGTCGAAGCGGGTGCGGCGGGTGACGACGTCGACCTGGTGGTCGATGTAGTGCTGCAGCATCTCGCGCAGGCTCAGGCATTTGGGAACGCCGTTGACGAGTGCCAGGTTGTTGGCGCCAAAGGTCGTCTGCAGCGAGGTGTACTTATACAGGTTGTTGAGCACGACCTGCGGAATGACGCCCTTCTTGAGCTCGATGACCAGACGGATGCCCTTCTGGTTGGATTCATCGCGCATATCCGAGATGCCCTCGATGCGCTTGTCGTTGACAAGCTGGGCGATCTTCTCCTGCAGGGTGCCCTTGTTGACCATGTAGGGAATCTCGGTAAAGACCAAGCGGCTGCGGCCGGTCTTGGTGGACTCCACGTGTGCCTTGGCACGCACGGTAATGGAGCCGCGACCGGTCTCGTAGCTCTGCTTAATGCCGGCACTGCCCATGATGATGGCACCGGTGGGGAAGTCCGGACCGGGCATGATCTGCATGAGCTCGTCGACGGTGGCGTCGGGGTTGTCGATCAGGTAGCAGGTGGCCTCGATCGCCTCGGTGAGGTTATGCGGGGCGATGTTGGTGGCCATGCCGACGGCGATGCCTTGGCTGCCGTTAACCAGCAGGTTGGGGAAGCGCGCAGGCAGCGCCACGGGCTCGGCGAGCGATTCGTCGTAGTTGGGCTGCCAGTCGACGGTATCCTTCTGCAGGTCGCGCAGCAGTTCCATGGCGGGCTTTGCCAGGCGGCTCTCGGTGTAACGCATGGCCGCCGCGCCGTCGCCGTCGATGTTACCGAAGTTGCCGTGACCATCGATGAGCGGCGTGCGCATGGAGAACCACTGCGCCAGGCGAACCATGGCCTCGTAGACCGCGAAGTCACCGTGCGGATGGTACTTACCGATAACTTCGCCGACCGTCCAGGCCGACTTCTTATGTGGGCGGTTGGGGTAGATGCCGCTCTCGTTCATCGCGTACAGGATGCGGCGGTGCACCGGCTTTAAGCCGTCGCGCACGTCCGGCAGGGCGCGCGCCGTGATGACTGACATCGAATACTCGATGAACGACTGCTTCATCTCGCGACCGAACTCCGAAATCTGGAGCTGGCCGCCGTTGATATCCTCGCCGGCCGAGGCGCCGCGATCGACTTCGCCAAAGCTCTCCTCGAGCTCAGCGTCGTCTTCTTCCTCATCATCATCGGCATCGGGGTTATAGGCGTCCGGGTCGCCGTCCTCGCCCTGCTCAGCACGGGCAAGCAGGCGCTTCAGATCATCGGGCATACCGGCATCGCCGGCCTCGTCCATATCCTCGTTATTGTTGATATCGTCTGCCACGTTACCTCCTCTTAAGCGTCAAGGAAACGCGCGTCATGCGCATGTTTTTCAATGTACTCGCGGCGATAGCCGACCTCGGAACCCATGAGCTCGCGCACGGCGCGGTCCGCCACCACGGCGTCCTCGATCGACACACGCTGCAGGATGCGGGTCTTGGGGTCCATCGTCGTCGAGGCAAGCTGCTTGGGGTCCATCTCGCCCAGGCCCTTGTAGCGCTGGACGGTATAGCCCTTGCGCTTTTTGGTGATCTTGCCGTCCTTGGCCTTGCCGTCCTCGTCGTTATCGTCGGGGTTCAGGCCCAGGCTCTGGATGGTGTCGCGCAGGATCTCGTCTTCGGGCTGGCGGCCGTTGGGATACACGTAGTGAATCTTGTTGCGCACCTTAATGCCAAAGATGGGCGGGCAGGCAACATAGACGTAGCCGGCATCGATCAGCGGGCGCATGTACTTGTAGAAGAACGTCAGCAGCAGGATGCGGATATGCGCACCGTCGACGTCTGCATCGGTCATGATGATGATCTTGTGGTAGCGCGCCTTGGTGATATCGAAGTCGCCGCCGTCGCCGGCACTCGTCGTGACGCCGCAACCGATCGCGGTAATCAGCGACTGGATGGTGTCACTCGAGAACGCGCGATGGTCACCAACGCGTTCGACGTTCAAAATCTTGCCGCGCAGGGGCAGAATCGCCTGGATGTCTCGGCGACGGCCGTCCTTGGCCGAACCGCCTGCCGAGTCGCCCTCTACGATGAAGAGCTCGGTCAGCTCGGCATCGCGCACCGAGCAGTCAGCGAGCTTACCGGGCAGGGACGCCGTCTCGAGCAGGCTCTTGCGGCGGGTCGCCTCGCGCGCCTTGCGGGCGGCATTGCGCGCCTTGCAGGCCTGTTGCGCCTTCTTGACGATCTCGCGAGCGGGCTTGGGATGCTCCTCGAGGTAATCGACAAGGCCGTCGGTCACAATCTTGAGCGTCAGCGCGCGCATATAGGAGCTGCCGAGCTTTGCCTTGGTCTGGCCCTCAAACTGCGGATCGGGCAGCTTGACCGAGATAACGGCCGAAAGGCCCTCGCGCACATCGTCGCCGGTCAGGTTGGCGTCTTTTTCCTTGAGCAGGTTCTGCTTGCGCGCGTAATCGTTGATCACGCGGGTGAGCGCGGTGCGGAAGCCCTCAAGGTGCATGCCGCCCTCGGGGGTGTAGATGTCGTTGGCAAACGACATGACGTTCTCGCCGTAACCGCTATTCCACTGCAGGGAAACCTCGACCTCGCCCATCTTGGCCACAGGTGCGTCCGGGTCCGATTTGCCCTCGATGTAGATGGGCTCCTTAAAGGCCTCGGGGACGTCCTTGCCCTCGTTGAGGAACTTGACGAAGTCGATGATGCCGCCCTCGTAGCAAAACTCCTCCACGTGGGGAGTCGCCTCGCGCTCGTCGGTCAGCACGATTTTGAGGTTCTTATTGAGGAACGCCGTCTCCTGCAGACGGTTATGCAGCGTATCGAAATCGTAGATGCAGGTCTCGAAGATCTCATCGTCGGGCCAGAAGGTGACGGTGGTGCCCGTCGAATCCGAGGTGCCCACGACCTCCATCTTCTTGACGGTCTTGCCGCGCGAGAACTCCATCTCGTAGGTGTTGCCATCGCGACGAACCTGAACGACCACGCGCTTGGACAGTGCGTTGACGACGGAGATGCCCACGCCGTGCAGGCCGCCCGAGACCTTATAGGCCGAGTTATCGAACTTACCGCCGGCGTGCAAGATCGTCATGACGACCTCGAGCGTCGGAATCTTTTTAACAGGGTGCTCGTCGACGGGGATGCCGCGCCCGTTGTCGACGACCGTGATGGAGTTGTCGGCGTGGACCGTCACCTGGATCTCGGTGCAGAAACCGGCCATGGCCTCGTCGACGGAGTTGTCAACGATCTCCCACACCAGGTGATGCAGACCGCTGGCGCTCGTCGAGCCGATATACATGCCCGGGCGCTTACGAACGGCCTCGAGACCTTCGAGAATCTTAATCTCGCCGCCATCGTAATCGTTTTCGTTTGCCACACGTCCTCCTTCAGTCAAGAAAATGTGTACAGCCTTACTAGTTTATCGTAAAAAAATACCCTCGGGAACGAGGGTATTTGGCTCTACAAGGCCACCAGATGCGATTTAAGGCTCTTTTTTGCTTTGCGCGCCCTTGGCCCACTCGGCACTGGCTCTCATGGCATTCTCGAGGGCCTCGCGCAGTTTTTGGTCTTCGATGGGTGCCACTTGGCGCTCAATCTCGGTGCGCTCGGCCTCACTTAGGTCGGCGTGCGGGGCCGACGGGCGCTCGGTCGTCGCCGGGCGCAGGCGCTCCTTAGCGGCGGGCGGCGTGTGACCGGGTGCGGTGGTTTTGAACACCAGGCCGTCCACATGAGCACCGGCGCGCTCCATGCGCGCGCGGATGATCTCACGCAACAGCGTCATTTCCTGCGTCCACGAGGGCGAATCGAGATATACCAGCAGCTCATTGGACTCGGGCAGGTAGCGCAGACCCGTCACATGCCGCCCCTCGCGCGTGCCCGAGCACACCGCGTTCCACGCGCGATAGACCGCGCGCGACTCCTCGGCAGCCTCCATCTGTGCACGGCGCTCAGGCGTCGCCGACGCCAGGATGCGCTGGCGCTCTGCGTTCAAAAACCCACTGAAGGCGACCGTCTCGCTCTCGCGCTCGTAACTAGCACGTCTCACCCATGCTCACCACCTTGGCTCGATCAAGCAGGTCATCGGTAAAGTATCCCAGGTTGGTCGTGGTTATGACCGTCTGGATATCATCGCCGATCAGTCGCAGAAAAGCACCGCGACGCTCGCCGTCGAGCTCGCTCATCACGTCGTCCAGAAGCAACAGCGGAGCAGTACCCAGAACATCGCGAGCCACGGCCACCTCGGCCACCTTCCAGGACAGCACCAACGTTCGCTGCTGTCCTTGGCTGGCAAATGAACGAGCGGAGCGACCCGCCACGGTAAATTCAATCTCGTCGCGATGCGGTCCCACCAACGTCACGCCGCGGCGAATTTCCTCGTCGGCGTGCTCATCAAGGGCGGCCAGCATGCGCTCGTACGCCCAGCCCTTCAGCTCTTCGCGATCCTCGACCTGGGGCAAATCCCCCAGTGTGGACGCATAGGACACGTTGGCGGCTTCACCGGACGCCACCTGCCCGTAGGCAGTACGCACATGGCCCGCCAGCCGGTCGAGCAGGGCCAACCGGTGCACGAGCAGGGCCGAGCCCGCGCGGGCAATCGAATCGTTCCACGCGCCGAGCATCTCACGGCAGCACCAGGTTTCCTTGAGCAAGGCGTTGCGCTGGGTCACACAGCGCCCATAGGTGCTCGCAAGATCGGCATAGCGTGCGCTCAGTTGCATGCCAAAGTCATCGAGGGCGGCGCGGCGCACACTGGCGCCTCGCTTAACCATGTCCAGATGGTCGGGGCAAAACAGCACGCTCGGCAGAACCCCGCGCACACCGGCGGCAGAGCATCTCTTGCCGTTGCGGCTAAACGAGCGCTTACCGTCCTCCGCGCTCAATCCCATATCAAGCACGCGGCCGTCGCCCTCGAGCCTCAGCTCGACCTTGCACGAGCCCACGCCATCATGGACGAGCTCGGCTGCGGTCGGATGCCTAAACGAGGCGCCGCTCGTCAGCAGCTGCAGCGCCTCTATGAGATTGGTCTTTCCCGCCGCGTTGGGTCCCGCAAGTATCGTCACGCCCTCGTCCAGGGCAAGACGATAGCTATCGAAGCTGCGGTAGTGCGCGACGGAAAGATCGCGGGCGAACATGGTCATAGCGCAGCGCTAGATGCGGACCGGCATGACCAGGTACAGGTAGTTGATCTTGTCGTAGGACTTGAAGATGCCCGCCTGCGAGTAGCTCTTGAGCTCCAGCGTGATCTCCTTCTCCTTGGACAGGGCATTGAGGCAGCCGAAGATGTAGTGGTAGTTGAAGGCGATGGTACCCGACTCGCCCTCGGCCTCGACATCGATCGTCTCCTGTGCAAGGTCCTGGTCATTGGAAATGGAGGACAGGCCCATCTGCCCGTTCTCGACATCGATCTCGAACTTGACGGCGGGGTTGGCGCTCGCGATAACGGCCACGCGCTTGAGGGCGGCGTTAAAGGCGGCGACGTCGATCTTGACGCTCGTCACGCACGAATCGGGGATGAGCTGCTTGTAGTTGGGGTACACGCCCTCGATGCGGCGCGACACGTAGGTGGTGTTGCCGGCCTCGAAGACGACCTGGGTGTCGGTAGCCCCGATCATGATGGTCGCCTGGCTGGCCATGATGTTCAGTGCGTCGTTAAAGGCGTCAGCCGGAACGTTGAGCTCAAAGGAGCCTTCGAGGGTCGAGGTCTCGACCTGCGTATCGCACACGGCCAAACGGAAGGAATCGGTCGCCACCAGGCGCACGGTGTTGTTCTCGACCTTCATGTGCACGCCACCCAGGATGGGGCGGGCCTTGTCGGTCGAGGTGACGCGCCACACGCGGCCGACCATCTCGGACAAGATATCGGTCGGCAGTTCCACGGCGCTCTCGATGGCATAGGCCGGAAACTCGGGGAAGTCATTAGCATCGAGCGTGTTCAGGCGGAAAGAGCTCTTCTCGCAACCAATCAGCACCTGGCGCTCGGACAGCTCAAAGGTGACCGGGGCATCGGGGAGGGTCTTGGTGATATTGGAGAGCATCTTACAGGGGATAACCATCTCGCCCTCTTCTTCGACATGCGCCGCGATGCGATGACGGATCGAGATGGTGTAGTTAGAGGTCTGGAATTCCAAGATGCCGTCTTGGGCCTTAACGAGCACGCCCGACAGGATGGGGAGGGTGGATGCCGAAGCGACACCCTTCATAACGACGCCGATGGCTTGTGTAAGCGAGCTCTGGCTGACGGTGAACTTCATCTTTTAATACCTTTCTATAGATATAAATATCTTAATAATAGTAATAGCACTGACGAAACTGTTGATTACTCCCAAAGACGCAGGTCAGACCCAGAAAGAGAATCGACAGCAACCTGTGTGCAACAGGGGTGGTTTTCCACGTTCAAAACCTGCGCAAAACTTTTCATCACCGCGGGTTGGGTTTTAGACACCTTATGCCCGTGGTTTCGACAAGTTTTCAACAGGTGTCTCTATTTCCCTACGAGCGCAGTGTAATTTTATCGCGCAGCGACTTGAGGTCTTCGGTGACGGTGCGGTCTTCCTGGATCATCTTCTGGACCTTTTTGTAGCTCGTGCTGACGGTCGAGTGGTTGCGGTTGCCAAATTCGGCGCCCACCGCCGTGGTCGTCATCTCGCACATCTCGATGGCCAGATAGATGGCGATATGGCGTGCTTTGGCGATATTGGCGTTGCGACGCGGGCCGATGAGTTCCTCGTGTGTCACGCCGTACTGCTCTTCGATGACGGACTGAACCGTCTGGACGTTGATCTTTTTGGCCGATGTGTCGAAGTACTGGCTGGCGATGGCGTCGATATCGTCAAAGGTGAGCTCCCCGCCCTCGCGCTCGCGGTCGCCCGCCTCGCCTGCGCAGCGCTCGCAAAAGCTCTCGAGTTCGCGGATGTTGGTGCCCGAGACCTCGGCCATGTGTTTAAAGTGCTCGTCGGTCAGGTGCCCGCCGTCGCCCCCATAGGCCGCCAGCAGCGAGTCGTCGCCCGCCTCGGGAGCGGCGACGATGGTGTTCTCGTAATAGCGCTGCAAGATCTTGTATTTCATCTCGTAGCTGGGCTCTGCGACCAAGCAGAGCATTCCGGCGTTGAAGCGGCTGGTCAGACGCTCGTCCATGCTTAGGTCCTTGGGGGCGCGGTCTGCCGCGATGACGACCTTCTTGTTGTTGCGGATGAACTCGTCCATGAGCTGGAAAAAGTAGTCCACGCTCGCGCGCTTGCCGATGATGTTTTGGATGTCATCGATGATGAGCACGTCCACGCCGTGGTACGCCTGCATGATGGGGGCGTTGCTCTTCTTTTGACGGTCGAACTCGGTCATCAGGTCGTCCAGATATGCCTGGGAGTTGGCATACTTGACCTTGATCTCGGGCGACTTCTCGGCGAGCTCGTTTTTGATGGCAAGCAGCAGGTGCGTCTTGCCCAGGCCCGATTTGCCGTAGATGAACAGTGATGTGCATGTGCCGCGCTCGTCCGCGAGGGCGGCAAACTTGAGTGCCGAGCGATAGGCATGGCTGTTCTCGGGGCCGTAGACAAAGTTCTCAAAGGTAAATTTTGAGTTCGCGGCGAGCGGGGCTCCATCCGTATTCTGCTCGGCCGGCACGGTCGGTGCTGGCATGGGTGAAGCGGGGGTCGCAGCTTGCGTGGATTTGGTCGGCGCTCCGCCCTTCATCTGGTTCATCATGCGACGAAAATCATCGGCCGAGAGCGTGTTCTTGATTGCAATGCCCGAATCCGCGCCCGCCGCTGCGTCGTGAGCGATGGGCATGTGCGTGACGGGTGCGTTCGTTGACGTCGCCGCCGCGGTCGGCAACGGCGCCATGGTTTCACGGGAAACATCGCTGTGCTGGTGCTCGATTGTCGGCACGTCGCTTGCGGAGGCTGGTACCGTCGGGGAAGCAGCGGGAGCCGTGGCGGGCGCCGTCGCGGCAGCGGATTCCGTCGCGGCGCCTTGCGGCGCCACGATGTCGAGCGCAATCGGTGCAAAGGCGATTTCTTCCAGATAAGCCTCAATAGTCGGCTGATGCTTTTTGAGCTGCGCGATGGCAAAGCGCGAGGGGGCCTCGATCGTGAGCGTATCTTCGGTCAGGCTTATGGCGCGCGATTGCCCCAGCATGTTGATGAGGCGTGCATCTTGGCCGTCGCGCTGGCAAAAGGCGATGGCATCCCCCAGGATGATGCTTGCTTCCTCGTCCACTGTCTCTCCCGTTCTTTAGCTCTGAGCTCGCACGCGAGCGGCGCCGAGTTCGGTCAGATGGTATTTCTGGCCATGCTTGATGACCAAGCCGGCCTGCGCCAAGTCATTGAGCGTGCGTGACCAAGTGGGGGCCGAGTTTCCAAACGCCCTTGCCAGATCGGTTGCACCGCACGCTTGATTTTGCGCCAGATAGCCCAGCGCGGCGTTGCCGCGATCGCTTACGAACACGTCCGGTTGTGGTTGCGCATGCTGATTTGCTGCATTAGGATACATCATTTGAGCTGCTGGTTGTTGAGAACTCTGCATCGGTGGCATTTGCTGTTGAAAACTTTGAGGCCACTGTTGGTAAGGCTGCGGAGGCATCTGCTGGGCCCAGGGGTTGTACTGCTGCTGCGGCATCTGCTGGTACGGCTGCTGATATCCTTGCTGGTACTGCTGCGGGAACTGCCGGCCGTACCCCAGTGGCGGCATCTGCTGATATGGATATCCTTGTTGGTACGGCTGATAGCCCATTTGCTGGCCACCCGGTGCGCCCGTCGCCTGCTGCATTGCTGCTGCATCCTGATCCGCCCGCGGCACGGCCTCTGGCATGTTTGGCGGCATCGACATCGATGTCGCCTGGGGCTCTTGTGTGGGAAGCATTCCGGGCTGCTGCATCTGCCTCACGGGGGGCTGCATCTGCTGCGTTGCCATGGGCTGCTGCGCAAAAGCTCCCGGCAGGGGATATGTGGGCTGCTCCGTCTCGGGCCGCACGGCAGCACCGCGTCCACCGGCGCGCTCGATTTCCTGCACGCGTTTAGGGTCCAGGCTTACCGTAACCACGGTACCGCTACCCATGTTGTCCTCGATGGATACGGCACCGCCGGCGTTTTCCAAATACTCCTGCACCATGGGAAACCCTGCTCCGGTTCCACGGATATAGCGCTTCATCTTGCTGTTTGCACTGGTAACGCCAAAGTCGAAAGCGCGTTCCTTGTCGTCGATGCCGGGTCCTTGGTCAGCAAAGCGGATGGTGTCTCCGCCGTCCAGAATCGAGATGATGGGCTCTGCAAAGTGTGCGTGGATAAAGTTTTCGACAATCTCGCGGATGACCATGAGCGAGATATGGCCACCTTGTTCTTTCATGCACTGGTAGACGGTGTTGGTCGTCTCTTCCAAATACGTGCGGACATCTTGCGGATCAATGACGATCACACGCGGTGTCGACAGCATGTCGTCATAGACGGCGATGCGCGCGGCGTACATGGCTTTTGGCGCCTGCGTTGTCGTCTGTTCACCTTCGTCACGCTCTTCGCGCACGCCGGTGATGTGCTCGTTGTCGGGTGCCGGGTCTCCGGAATCGACCATGGTGTAAAAGTCGTCAGACATGCCGCTCGCAATCTTCCAAAAGGTTTCGAACAAATAGTAGCTCACCGTGCAATGTTTCTCATCTTTCGACAAACTTTCAAAACCTGTTGAAAACTTTGGAAAACGGACGAAAAGTTCTCAACATTGCCAACATGACCTGTTGAAAACTCGATGAAATATCGTGAAAAGTTGCCATGCACCGCTAAATCGAACTCGGCTTATGGGGGAACCGTGTGAACTGCGCGACCTTTTACCTTTGATTTCTTGACATTTGAACATTGATTTCCCTACAATCTTCAAGCTCACGTGTCTATATCTGCGTCCGCGCTCCCGCGGACACTCGAAATGCAGCAGGAGGAACTTAAGATGAAGCGTACGTATCAGCCTAATAAGCGTAAGCGTGCCAAGACCCATGGCTTCCGTGCCCGTATGGCCACCAAGGGTGGTCGTGCCGTGCTCGCCCGTCGCCGCGCCAAGGGCCGCAAGCGTCTCACTGTCTAGCAGCGATACACACATCTCGCATGAAGACTATTAAGTCTCGGCAAGATTTCGAGCATGTGTTCAGTCAGGGGCGTCGTTTCAATCACCCTCTGATTCGAATGACCATATGTGAATCGGTTGGCGAAGGCGACTCCGGAAGGGTCGCCTTCGTTGGTGCTAAACGGCTCGGTTGTGCAGTTGTGCGCAACCGTTCTAAGCGTGTGATGCGCGAGGCCGCCCGCAGCTGTGGATTTCCCGTTGCGGGTTATGACATCATCTTGTTCGCAACTCCCAAGACGAGGGTTTCCTCGCCGCAGGAGATGGACAAGGCATTGCGTTCGCTTGTGAAACGCGCCGGCGTTGCCGGGGAGGAGCGATGAGCAATCACGTTTTGCGACGTGTTGCCATCGCTCCTATTCGCATATATCAACAGGTTATTTCGCCCTTATTGCCTGACGCCTGCATTTATTACCCAACGTGCTCGCAATACGCCGTCCAGGCGATTGAGAAGTACGGTGTTTTGAGAGGCTGCTGGCTTGCCGTGAGGCGCATCGCTCGCTGCAATCCCCTGCACGTCGGCGGTTATGACCCTGTGCCCTAGCGGGCACTCGCTATCGGAGGAAAACTTACATGTGGGATTGGATCGTTAACATCCTTTTCGAGCTGCTCAAGCTCATCCAGACCTTTGCGGTCGACTGGGGCCTGTCCATCATCATCCTGGTGGTCATCATCCGTCTGCTGCTGACGCCGCTTATGCTCAAGTCGACCAAGTCGACGGCTCGCATGCAGGTGCTGCAGCCCAAGATGCTCGAGATCCAGGAGCGCTATGCCGACGATCCCCAGCGTCAGGCCGAGGAGATGCAGAAGTTCTACAGCGAGAACAAGTTCAACCCCATGGCTGGCTGTCTGCCGCTGCTGATTCAGATGCCTATCCTGTTCGCGCTGTTTACATTGCTGCGCAACCTGCCGCAGTACTTTAACGACGGCACGTTCTCGTTCTTCAACATCCTGCCCGACCTGACCACCACGCCGAGCGCTTCCTTTGCCGATGGCTTTATGGTTGCACTGCCTGCGCTGGTTTGCCTGATCCTGTTTGCCGTCCTGACCCTGATTCCGCAGCTCTATATGTCGCGCAACCAGACCGGCCAGCAGGCTCAGAGCATGCGTATGATGGCCGTTGTCATGACGGTCATGATGCTTTGGATGGGCTGGAGCCTTCCCGTTGGTGTTCTGCTGTACTACGACGTCTCGTTTGCTTGGCAGGTTATCCAGCAGATTTTTGTGA
Organism: Collinsella aerofaciens; assembly: GCF_039836695.1. Classification (GTDB taxonomy): domain Bacteria; phylum Actinomycetota; class Coriobacteriia; order Coriobacteriales; family Coriobacteriaceae; genus Collinsella; species Collinsella aerofaciens_BD. Next base: position 42,675 of record NZ_JBDPAC010000013.1, read on the forward strand.
CGCAGAAGGTCATCGACAAGGCGAAGGCCGATGAGGAGGAGCGTCTTAAGAACGCTCCGCTGCAGGTTGAGGTCACTCGTCGCGAGAAGAAGCCGCGCCCGCACAAGAAGAAGTAGTGGGATATCAATCTTATTTAGGTACCTAACTTTTGGAGTACGTTATGTCTGAAGAGATCATCGAGGATATGCTTGAGGAGGTTGCCCCGCAGGTCGCGGGCGATTATCCCGAGATTGCACAGCGCTACAAGGCTGGTGAAGAGCTGACCGATGAGGAGCTCGACACCATTGCCGATGTTGCGATTTCCATCCTGCGTTCCATCCTTTCGCACTTCGATGCCGCCAACTCTCCTATCGATGAGTATGAGGGCGACGAGGGTGAGCTGATTTTGGATGTAACGGCTCCCGACCTTGCTGTTCTCATTGGCCGTCATGGTCGCACTCTTGATGCTCTTCAGGTTATGTTCTCTTTGCTGGTGAGCCGCAAGCTTGGCTTTAGGTATCCGGTTGTAGTGGACGTCGAGGGATACAAGAGTCGCCGTCAGGATAAGGTCGCCTCCATGGCTCAGTCTGCTGCCGAGCGTGCCATCCGCACTCATAAGAGTGTTTCGCTTCCGCCCATGAATGCCTACGAGCGCCGACTGGTTCACATTGCACTTCGTGGCAACGATGCAGTCGATACTCATTCTGAGGGTTCTGACCCTGATCGCCATGTGGTGATTGTTGCTCGATAATCTACTCGAGCTTATGCTAGGGGGACGTGGTTTCCACGTCCCCTTTTTTTGTCAAAAGTTCTCGATACTCTGATTTTTGTCAGAAAGGAGCTTCTGTTGTTTGTACTTACCGATCAGCAGGCTGACGAGATGTTGAGTCGCCTAACTTTCTATTGCAAAGAATATTCCTTGAGCGTAACTGATATTGAGCTGAGGAAATGTATCCAGCATTTGGATTTGGTTCTAGAAACAAATAAGACAACCAATCTCACCCGTATTCTTAACGTAGAAGATGCTGCCGTACTTCATATCCTCGACTCACTTGTTTTGCTCCCCTATATCAATAAGGCTCCTGAGGGAGCTTTGCTCGATATGGGAACAGGTGCGGGCTTCCCTGGTATTCCATTAACCATAACCACGCATCGTAAAGCTACTTATATTGACTCTGTTGGCAAGAAGGTTGATGCGGTTAATTCCTTTGTCCATGCTCTTGGATTGAAACATGCTCATGCGGTTCATGATCGTCTTGAAGAATATGCTCGAAGCCATAAGAAGCAGTTCTCCGTTGTAACCGCCCGCGCACTGGCCCCTCTACCGATTCTTGTTGAGTATGCGGCTCCGTACCTGAAGGATGGAGGGCTATTTGTTATCACCAAGGGCAATCCTTCGGATGAGGAGCTTGCTTCCGGCATGTCAGCAGCTAAGATTTGCGGCTTCACTTTGCTTCTGAATGACGCAATTGATTTGCCTGAAGGCTTGGGTCACAGGGAGTTCATTGTTCTTAAGAAGAGTCATTCAGCATCCGTTTCATTGCCTCGTGCAAATGGCATGGCAAAGAAGAATCCGCTTGCCTAGATGTTTCACGTGAAACATAATGGATACTAACAGCTTGCAGTGTTTCACGTGAAACATAGCAGTTGCTATCGATTCGGAATGTTTCACGTGAAACATCCTCCGTTTGACAGCTTTAATACACACCAGGAGGGACCGTGGGATTTCGCGACGTTAAGCGTTCTAAGAGCGCAAAAGACACGCGTATCATTGCAATCATCAATCAAAAAGGCGGCGTCGGTAAGTCAACGACGGCTGTAAACCTTGCAGCAGCACTGGGTGAGCAGGGTCGTAAGACACTGATTGTCGATTTTGATCCGCAGGGAAACAGCACCAGTGGATTCGGAATTGAAAAAGAAGACCTTGATCACTGCATCTATGATGCATTGTTGAATGATGTGCCGGCAGAATCGCTTGTTCTTGATACAAATTGCAAAAAGGTATTCGTAGTTCCGGCTACAATTCAGCTTGCAGGCGCGGAAATTGAACTCGTAAGCGCAATTGCTCGTGAAACCCGTCTCAAAGATTTGCTTGAGCCGATTCAGGACGAGTTCGATTTTATTTTCATTGACTGCCCTCCTTCGCTCGGCCTGCTTACTATCAACGCTTTGACCGCAGCAGACAGCGTTTTGATTCCGATCCAGTGCGAGTATTACGCACTCGAGGGCGTTACGAAGCTGCTTGAGTCAATGAAGATGGTCAAATCTCGTCTGAACAAGGGCTTAGACACCTACGGTGTGCTTATGACCATGTATGACTCGCGTACTTCTCTATCGAATCAGGTTGTTGAGGAGGTTCAATCGTACTTTGGTGATAAGGCATTTAAGACGTTGATTCCCCGTACGGTTAAAATCTCCGAAGCTCCGTCTTTTGGGGAACCGGTAATTACCTATGCACCTCAAAATAAGGGTGCAAAAGCATATATGAACCTTGCAAAAGAGGTGATCAAGCGTGCCTAGTGTAAAGAAACGTGGCGGATTGGGACGTGGACTCAATGCTTTGGTCTCAGAGGCCGAGTATGAGACCGGTGGTTCGGCTGCATCGGCTTCGAATGCCGCATCTGAAACAAAACTACCTATTGAGGATATCGTTCCCAACCCTAATCAGCCGCGAATTCACTTTAACGAAACTGAACTTCGTGAGTTGAGCGAATCAATCCAAGAACATGGCGTCTTGCAGCCGCTTTTGGTTCGCAAGCATGGAAACGGCTATGAGATCATCGCTGGTGAGCGTCGTTACCAAGCGTCAAAGCTTGCTGGTCTTGAGGAGCTTCCTGTCATCATTAAAAATGTTAATGATGAAGAGATGCTGGCTCTTGCTCTGATCGAAAACCTTCAGCGTTCTGATCTGAATCCCGTCGAAGAGGCTAAGGGCTATCGCCAGCTTATCGATGCCAGCGGTATGACCCAGGAGGCATTGTCGAAGGCAGTCAGCAAGTCACGCTCTGCAATTACAAACTCGCTGCGCCTTCTCGATCTCCCTGAAGTTGTTCAGCAGATGATTTTTGAGGGCAAACTTACTGCTGGTCATGCACGTGCGATTCTTGCAGTTCCCTATGAGGACGCTCGAATTCGACTTGCAGAGAAGGTTGTCGCAGAGGGCCTTTCCGTAAGAGCGACAGAAAATCTTGCTCCGTTGTTTTCTGCCGGAGAGACACCTAAGACGCCGAGGCCTGCAACGCCTCAGTCTTTTAAAAAGGCTGCCCGCGTGCTTCGTCAGGTTTTTAATACCAACGTGCGTGTTAAGAGCTCGCGTGGAAAGAATAAGATTGAGATTGAGTTTAAAGACGAGGAAGAGCTCTCTCGTATTCTTGGCGAAATGATTCAGTTTGATCAAGGAGGCCAAGATGAGGAATAGGATTTTAACTGCGATTGCATTGGCGACGACTGTCGCGGCTGGTGCCTTTGCTGGCTATAAGATCGCGACAGACGATGAACTTCGAGGTCGTTTGCTTCGTAGTGCGCAAGATATAGTCGATACATCCAAGAAGAAAATGGATGTTATGACAGAAGATGTTGCCATGCGTACGGCTCAGGTAACGAAGAATCCCAAGATTAATCAAGGTTGGGTTAGTAACCAATGGGAAAATGTAGGCTATTAGGTACCTAACAATTACTTAGCATATTTTGAGGGGTCCTTGTCTGATTCACGAGGCAGGGACCCCTTATTTTGGCCGTAAAAAATGGGACAGGTAGCACCTGATTCAAAATTAAGGTCAATAAATAAAACGGCCCCGGTTGCATCTCCTGTAACCGGGGCCGTTCGATGTTTCACATGAAACGTTTTGGGGTGCGACTCCCCTATGCGTTCTTCTGAACTTTGAAGCGCTGCTTCAGCTGTCCGCAAGCGGCGTCAATATCGTTACCACGGGAGTTACGAATCGTGGTCTCGATGCCACGGGACTCAAGACGACGCTGAAGATCCTCAACCTTATGAATCGGCGACGGCTTGAGCGGGCTACCCTCGATGTCGTTAAGCTGAATGAGGTTAACGTGGCACAGCGTTCCCTCGCAGAAGTCGCAGAGCGCCTGCATTTCGGGATTCGTATCGTTGACGCCTTCGATCATGGCGTACTCATAGGTCGGGCGGCGGCCGGTCTTCTCGGTGTAGAGCTGAAGCGCTTCGTGAAGGCGAAGCAGCGTGTACTTCTTAACACCGGGCATGAGCTTATTGCGCGTCGACTGGATGGCGGAATGCAGGGAAACGGCAAGCGTGAACTGCTCGGGGATGTCGGCAAATTTGCGAATACCGGGAATAACGCCGCTGGTAGAGACGGTGAGGTGACGAGCGCCGATACCGATGCCATCGGGGTCGTTGAGGATTCGCAGCGCCTTGAGAACCTCGTCGTAGTTGGCAAACGGCTCGCCCTGGCCCATGAAGACAACGCTCGTGGCGCGCTCGCCAAAGTCGTTGGATACATGAAGTACCTGGTCGACGATCTCTTGAGCGGTCAGAGAGCGCTTGAGGCCGTTGAGACCGGTAGCGCAAAAGGCACAGCCCATGCCACAGCCTGCCTGGGTGGAAACGCAGACGGAAAGCTTGTTACGACGGGGCATGCCGACGGTCTCGACGGAAACGCCGTCGTGGTACTCGAGCAGATACTTGCGAGAGCCATCTTTGGAAACCTGCTTGGTGAGTTCAGTCGGCGTGTCAAAGGCAAAAGCCTCTTTAAGCTGCTCGCGGAAAGCCTTGGGAAGGTTGGTCATATCGTCAAACGAACAAACGTTCTTCTCAAAGACCCATTCGATGAGCTGCTTCGCGCGGAAGGCGGGCTGGCCAAGCTCGGCCACGAGCTCGCGAATATCGTTTTGGCTCAAGTCGCGAATGTCCTGAGATTTAGTCCTGGGATTCATGGAAGCCTTTCGATTTTGGGGAAACGTAGAGGGTATCGCTACAATATGGTATCAGCTGCAGAAATTATAGAGGAGGAGTCTGCCCATGCCGGGTAAAAGCCTAGAGAACATGCACGTAGCGGTCTTGGCGGGCGGTCATTCCGCTGAGCGCGAGATCTCGCTCAATTCGGGAAAGAACGTCGTGGTTGCCTTGAAGGAGGCCGGCTACACTTCGGTGGAGCTGCTCGACACGGCTGCCGATGATTTTATGGTAACCATGGCGACCGGCGGCTTTGACGTGGCGTTTATCGCCATGCACGGTGCCGGCGGCGAGGATGGCGCCATGCAAGGCGCCATGGAGACCCTGGGTATCCCCTACACGGCTTCGGGCGTGCTTGCCAGCGCCTGCGGTGCCGACAAGGAGGTCTCTAAGCTCCTGTACGCCAAGGCGGGCATTCCCATTGCCCCCGGCCTTGCGCTCGAGGTGGGCGATGAAGTCGATATCGATCATATCGTCGAGGTTTGTGGCGAGCGCTGCTTTGTGAAGCCGGCCGTCAACGGTTCCAGCTATGGCATTTCCCTGGTCCATGAGCCCTCCGAGCTGCCCGCGGCAATCGCCAAGGCGTTTGAGTACGGCGACAAAGTGCTGGTCGAGAAGTGCATCGAGGGTACCGAGATCACCGTCGGCGTATACGGCGAAGATGACGTGCGCGCTCTGCCGATTGTCGAGATTCGTAAGCCCGAGGACTGCGAGTTCTACGATCTGGACGTGAAATATGTCGACCCTACGGACATTCATCGCATTCCGGCGCAGATTTCACCCGAGAATTACGCTCGCGCTCAGGAGCTTGCCTGCGCCGCTCACAAGGCCCTCGGTTGCCTGGGTATCTCGCGCAGCGATTTTATCGTGAGCGAGGACGGCCCCGTTATCCTCGAGACCAATACCATTCCCGGCATGACCGATACGTCGCTGTATCCGGATGAGATTCGCCACACCGACGACATGACGTTCCCGCAGGTCTGTGACAGCCTGATCCGTATGGGCCTTCGTCGAGCGGGCATTGCATGCTAATCGAGGACGCGGTTTCGTCAGGAACGCCGCAGTTTGTCATCGACTCCTATGCCACGCTTGCCGAACGCGCCAAAACGCAGTCCTTCGGCCTTATCGAGGAAGATGTGATTGTCCTCGATACCGAGACCACAGGTCTTTCGGTGCAGGACAACGAGCTGATCGAGATCTCGGCGGCCCGTCTTTCGGGCCGTGAGATCGTCGACCGTTTCGATACCTTCGTGCATCCCAAGCAGCTGATTCCCGCCGAGATTACCGAGCTCACGAGCATTACAAATGCCGATGTGGCAGATGCCCCGTCGGCCGTTGAGGCCGTCGCCGCTCTCGCCGATTTTGTCGGTGGTTGCCCGGTGATCGCACATAACGCCACGTTCGACCGCTCGTTTATCGAGTCGGTCAAAGGCGGCGTCAACGTGAGCGATATTTGGATCGATTCGCTGGCGCTGTCGCGAATCGCGCTTCCGCGCCTGGCCTCGCACAAGCTGTCTTTTATGGCCGATCTGTTTGGCTGTGACTCGGTATCACACCGTGCCAATGCCGACGTCGACGCCCTGTGTGGCGTATGGCGCGTGTTGCTCGTGGCGCTCACCGACTTGCCCCAGGGCCTCATGGCGCGCCTAGCCGACATGCATCCGGATGTGCCTTGGTCCTATCGTCCTATCTTCTCATTCTTGGCAGGGCAGAACCCTGGTTCTATCTTCTCTCTCAGCGCCGCTCGTGCTGACGTTCTCAAGGCCGATCGCGCCGACGATCGGGTGGACGCCGACGAACTGCCGGTCCTCAAGATGCCGAGTCGTGAGGAGATTGAGGCAGACTATGCGCCAGGTGGCCTGGTCAATCGCATGTATCCCACCTACGAGCCGCGTGATGAGCAGATCGCGATGGCGCTCGAGGTCCGCGATGCGCTGGTCACGGGCACTCATCGTGTAATTGAGGCGGGCACGGGCGTCGGCAAATCGATGGCCTATCTGGTGCCTTTTGCCGAGGCAGCACGCCGTAACAACATCACGGTTGGTATTGCGACCAAATCGAACAATCTTGCCGACCAGCTCATGTACCATGAGCTGCCAAAACTTGCCGAGCAACTGGACGGTGGCCTGTCATTTTGCGCTCTCAAGGGCTATGACCACTATCCGTGCCTGCGCAAGCTTGAGCGCATGAGCCGCGGCCAGGTCGAGATTACCACCAAGCGCGATCCGGCGGACACGCTCACGGCGGTCGCGGTCATTATGGCGTACGTCTGCCAATCAGCCGATGGCGACCTCGACTCGCTCGGCATTCGGTGGCGCAGCGTCAACCGCCCCGACTTTACGACGGCCTCGCGCGAGTGTGCTCGTCGCCTCTGCCCGTTTTTCCCTGATAAATGTTTGGTCCACGGCGCTCGCCGTCGTGCAGCGCATGCCGACGTGGTGGTCACCAACCATTCCCTGCTGTTCCGCAATGTCGCGGCCGAGGGCAGGATTTTACCTCCGATTCGTCATTGGGTAATCGACGAGGCCCATTCTATCGAGCGCGAGGCGCGCCGTCAGTGGGCGCGCGTGGTGTCGGCGGACGAATCACGCGTTCTGTTTGAGCGCCTGGGTGGCTCGAGCACCGGTGCGCTAAGCCAGGTTTCCCGTGATTTGGCAACCTCCGAGGGCTCTACGCTCTATCTGGGCCTTACTGCCAAGGCGACGTCGACGGTTGCGCGCGCGAGCATGGCAATCGCCGACGTGTTCGATGGCGTTCGCGAGCTCGGCCGCCGTGCCCGTGGGGGTTATGACAATGCCAATCTATGGATTGGCCCCGAGCTGCGCGAATCTGACGACTGGCATGATTTCTTACAGTCGGCCTACGCTGCCATCGATGCATTGGAACAAGCTGACAAGAGCGTTGACGCGCTGGTGCAGGCCGTCGCCGCCGGCAAGCCCGAGGTTGTTGTCGACCTGGGCGATACCTCGCGCCGCCTGCACGAGCTGGTCGAGAACCTCAAACTCATCATCGACGGCACCGATGAACACTACGTGTATTCGCTGCAGGTCAATCGCAGGTTGCGTGCCGGCGGAGAGTCAATGACCGCAGAGCGCATCGACATTGGCGAGGCCTTGGCAACCGAGTGGCTGCCCGAGGTTCACACGGCTATCTTTGCCTCGGCGACCATGACGGTGTCCAAAAGCTTTGAACACTTTAACCACGCGGTCGGCCTCGATCGCATCGGTGCTTCAACATCCTCATCGCTGCACTTGGACTCGAGCTACGACTTCGATTCGAACATGGCTGTAGTCGTTGCGGGCGATATACCCGATCCGCGCGATCGTGAGAGCTATCTTACGGCGCTCGAGCGCGTGCTGGTCGACGCCCATCTTGCCATGGGCGGATCGGTGCTCACGCTGTTCACCAATCGGCGCGACATGGAAGACCTGTACACCCGCGTTGAGCCCAAGATGGCCCGTGCGGGTCTGGAACTCAACTGCCAGCAGCGCAACTCATCTCCTCGTCGCCTGCGCGACCGGTTTATCAACGAGCCGACCTCGTCGCTTTTTGCTCTTAAGGCCTTCTGGGAGGGATTCGACGCCAGCGGCGAGACGCTGCGCTGCGTCATCATTCCCAAGCTGCCGTTCTCGAGTCCCACGGACCCGCTCTCGTGCGAGCGCAACCTGCGCGAAGACCGCGCTTGGGCGCGCTATTCGCTGCCCGAGGCGGTGCTCGAGGTCAAGCAGGCGGCCGGCCGCCTTATCCGCTCGTCGACCGATTGCGGCGTGCTGATTCTGGCCGACCCGCGCCTGGTGACGAAGGGCTACGGAAAGAAGTTCTTAACGTCGCTGCCCACGAGCTCCTACCAGCGCATCGAATCGGCGCAGATCGGGCACTATCTGCAGCTGTGGCGTGCACGCCACGAGCGGCGACGCTAAAGCGGACAGACGAGGGTTTTTGCCATATCGCACAGACGCTTTGACAGGGCGGGGTCATCCAAGATGCGGATGGCTCCGCCCGCTGCGATTATCTGGCTCAGCAGCCAACGCTCGGAGCCGTAATGCACGGTTACCGTTGCCGTGTCTGCCCCGCTGCGCTCGATTAGGGTGATGCCGGCCCAGTCCAGATGCTCCGCCATATCGAATGGCATCAGGAGCTTTGCGCTGCGCTGCGTCCGGGCAAGGGAGTCGTGGAGGGATGCGACGTCCGGTGCGTGAGGCACGACGGAGTCTTCCGTCAAGGCGAGTCCCTCGATTTTATCCATGCGATAGGTGCGCTGCTCATCGACCGCGATGTCCCAGGCAATCAGGTATGTTTGGTCGCCGTTTGCCGTAATGCGCAAGGGGTCGACCAGACGCTCGCGTGGCCGTGCATCGTCCATCGAGCGATACGAGATGCGGCAGCGAACGCCGTCCTGAATGGCGCAGCTCAGCTGCTGCCAGTGCGACCCGTGGTTGACGGTGTCAAAGACGCGCTGGTTATAGCCAAGCTCTTCGGGTAGAAGGGCATGTCGAATCCGAGCTGCCGTCTGCGGCTCGATCCCCAACGATTCAAGTTCATGGTTGAGCACAGCGCCCTCGGCGGCACTCAGGCGCAGCGGTAGCACACGACCGGCGTCACCGGTGAGGACCACACGCTCGCCGCGGCATTCGCAGATGATGCGCGCGCCCGATTCTCGGTCCGCGAGCGTCGAGACGATCTCGAGAATCTCGTCGAGCGATACCCCCGTGATGTCAAAGCGACTGCAAATCTCGGTTCGTGTCATGCCGCTCTCGCCGGCGGCGTAGAGGGCTTCCATGATGTCGATGGCGCGCGAGAGTCTCTGCTCGCTGGTGAGTTTACGCACGGGCATACTCGTGCACCGTCCTTTCGATGAGGTGGTTCCACGCCTGCTTGAGCGATTTGGGGGCCATGGGCCTCATGCCGTCCATGGCGTGGGCCATGCAAAATGAGGCGGCGGCTTCAAGATCGCGCACGTCAACGGTCCAGGTCCATCCTGCATCGGTGTGTGCGAGCTCACCTCGCCCACGCGTGAGGCCGTTGATCATATCGATCTGCGTCTGAGGGGCGAACGCGAACGTGGCTGCAACGGGCGGTCGGTCGGCAAAATCGAATTCAAAGAACAGATAGTCGTTGAGATTGAAGTTCGCGGGGATGACGTAGGCCTTCGAAGGACGCCAAGCGCGTACGATACGGTCGCAGCGGAATGTCCTGATGTCGTCGGTGACGTTGTCGAGGCCACAGAAGTACGCCACGCACTCGCGCTCGAACATGCCGTAGACGCAGACGGTACGTTCTTTCTGCTCGCCGCGTCCGTTCTGATATAAAAATCGCAGCGCACAACGCTCGGCAAAGGCGCTCCAAACCGCATCGACGGTGGGAGAGCGGCTGATCGGCGCCTCGTCTACCGTCGTCCTGCCGGTGAGGTAGGCAATCTTGGAGCGAATATCGGCAAGCGGTGCGGCAAAAGTGGATGAGCCGGCCGCTAGTGTCTGGTCGATGGCGTTGAGCAGGATATCGGCGTCGTCTGCGGTAATGAGGCCGCCTGCCGCAAACGTGTGCTCGCGGTCGATTGTCCACGAGCTTTCCTCGGTCTCCTGCGCGCCGGTGGGGCGAACCTCCTTGATTAAGATGCCGCGTTCGAGCAGTTTGTCACGATCGCGTCGAAACTTGCGCTTATCCGAGTCGATATTGCCCGAGCCATATCCCAGGTCAGAATCCAAGACGATCTGCTCGGTCGTCAGCGGTTCGGGGGAGCTATTGAGCACAAAGAAAAGATTGAGGATGCGCTGAGCCGTTTTATCGAAACTGGGCTCCGAATTTCCCTTTTTAATTGTCTCGGTCGTGTCGCTTGCCGTCATAGAGTCCTCGCATGAGAAGGTGGTTTGCTGCCATGATTTTAGTCCGATATGGAGATTAGGCTATATCCTTGTCCGCTCAGGGCGTTAAGATGGCCCGAATTCGGTCGTTTGCGCTCGCTCGGGGTATACTTTCGACTATATACGGTTCTAATGTGCATGCATTGGGCCTATTTGTCGGATTATGGATGTGGAGCGCACATGGCGAACACCCAGAACTATATTAACCACCTGCTGCAGAACACCGGCATTACGCCGGCATGCAGCGAAGAAGAGCGCTTGGCTGCCGAGGATATCGCTCAGATCTTCCGCAACCACGGCTTTGACCCCGAGGTTCAGGAGTTCAATGCCCCGGCGCCCAGTAGGTTGGCATTTGCCGTTACCGGTATTCTTGCGTTTGCCGGCGCCCTGCTGATGGGCATCGGCGGCGGTATCGGCTTGGTCGGCACCTTGCTGGCCATTGTCGGTGCCGTGCTCTACGTGCTCGAGCGCACAGGGCATCCCGTGGTTTCGCGCCTGGGCAAGACGGGCGTGAGCCAAAATGTCATCGCCTACCACAAGGCCTCGGGCCCGCTCGCGTCTCCGCGCAACCGCCCGGTGGTCGTTGTCGCACACTACGACTCTCCCCGTGCTGAGCTGCTCGCCCGCGAGCCCTATGCTTCGTATCGTGCGCTCATTGCCAAGCTGTTGCCCGTTGCCACGGTTGCCCCTGCTGCCGTTGCCATCCTGCGTATCCTGCCGCTCCCCGGCGCGCTCAAGGTTCTGCTGTGGATTGTCGCGATCCTCGCTTCCCTCGTTGCACTTGCCAACGCGGCAAACATCATCTCTAACCGCCACATTCTTCCCTATACGTCCGGCGCGGTGTGCAACAAATCTTCTGTCGCCGCTATGCTCGGCGTTATGGACAACGTTGCTCCCTTCCAGGGTGAAAACGAGTTTCCCGACGATGTTCCGTTCGATACCTATTTTGGGGAGCAAAAGCGCCGTGCCGAGGAAATGGCGCGCGCAGCGGCGGAATATGCCGCGGCCCAGCAGCAAAACGACTACGGCAACACCATCGAGTATGAAGAGCCTACCTGCGCCGAGGACGAGTTCGGTCAGCCGATTGCTCCCGACGCTCAAACCGAGCCCGAACAGGGTGAGGCTTTCGACGAGCAGATCGAGGGCTTTGAGGGTGCGTCTGCCGACGAGACGCTGATCGGCGCCATCGTGCCCGAGGATCAGAATCAGGCTGTCCAGGCCGAAGAGTTCAATGACGAGGTTTCCGCTGCCGAACCGGTGGAGGAGCCTGTCGCGGCCGAGCCCGAGCCCAAGCTCTATCGCAATGCCGCCGGCAACATCCGCTTTGGTTCGGATGCCATCCGTGCGCTCGGAATGCTTCCCGAGTCCTGCACGCTCGATTACGAGGAGGGCGAGGAGCCGACGTTTGAGCCCGAGCCTGCCCCCGTCGTGACTGCACCTGCGCCCGCTGTCACCGTGGATGATGAGTCTGCCGCGGTTGCCGCTGCCGTTGCCGAGCCCGAGGCGGTGTCCGCGATCGATCCCGCGGCAGGACTGGACGTTTTGGCTCCCGCCGCGCCGGCGCAAGACGTTGCGGACGAGTCTGACGACGATTACGTTGAACAGCCGAGGCGCGTGTCTTACGAGAGCGATACTGATTTCTCGGCCGAGATTCCCGCGGCAACGCCCCATGCCGACATTGCATCCGCGTTCTCGTCGATTGGCGCCAGCGCTTCCAACTTCTTTAAGGGTGCGCTTGCAAAGGGCAAGAAATATGTCGACGATTTCGAGGAGAAGCGCGCTGCCGCACGCGAGGCTGCCGAGCAGGAGGCTATCGCTCAGCAGCAGGCAGCCGAGGCGGCACGTGAGCACGCGGCGCAAGAGTTCGAGCAGAACGAGGCTATGCAGTCCGCGCCCGTCGACGCCGCCGAAGCTACAACGTCCTTTGAGTCCCAGCAACCGACGTCCGCGGATGTTGTTGAGGCAACAACGTCTTTCGAGGCTCAGCAGCACGTCGATAGCACCATGTCGTTTGATGCCGCGAAGTTCGATTCCACGATAACGTTTGAAAAGCAGGGCACCGCGATTGCTGAGCCCCTTCCTATTTCCGATGAACAGGGCGACGCGGTGGACGATGACGAGCCCATTGATGCTGCCGAAATTCAGGATGCTGCCGAGGACGAGTCCGTCGAGGCCAACTCTGACGAAGAGCAATACGCGGCAGCCGATCAGGGTGATTCGACCGAGGTCGAGCAGGAGGAAGTGCCTGCGGTTTCCGAGACTCCCGAGACGGATGAGTCGAGGCCTTATTCCACGCAGATTTTCACCATGCCGACCCCGAGTGGTTCCGGTGCCACGGTTGCCAATGTCGCTCCCACCCAGGACGAAACGGTCGATTCCCTTATGGCCCAGATTTCCTCCCAGGCATCGCCGCGTCCGCAGATGAATGTTCCCGATCCGGCGTCGGCACCGTCGCCTGCACCTTCCTCGTCTCCGCTGGCTTCAGTCCCCGATCCGTCGCTGCCGTCTATGAAGCAGGCAAACGTTGCGTCTCGCACGTCGCTGTTCGACCTTCCCGATCCCTCTGCCCAAGTCAACGACCCCTTTGCTACTGCCCAGGGTCCCGAACCCACATCGGCACCCGTTGCGCCTCCTATGCCCGTTGCGTCGGGCGCGCAGCCGATCGAGACCATTTCGGCTCCCGCCCCGGCGGCACCCAAGTCTCGTAAGCGCGGCCTGGGTGGCCTGTTCGGTCGTAAAAAGAAAAACGAGCAGGACAGCATGAGTGACTGGCTGGGCGTCGAAGACGATTACGATGCCAAGAAATCCGGTCGCGGTATCGGTTCGTGGGATAACTTCGAGGACGATAACGATGGCTGGAAGGGCGGCGCTACGTCTTCCGATGGCGCTTCTTCCGAAGATATGCTCTCGGCTGTCGCCTCTATGGGCGATGATGAGCTGCTCGGTCACGATATCTGGTTTGTGGCAACGGGTGCCTCGGATTGTGATGGCGCCGGCATGAAGGCCTTCTTGGCTTCGCATCGCGATAAGCTCCGCGGCGTATTCTTTATCAATCTTGAATCCGTCGGCGCCGGTAGGCTTTCGGTTGTGACGGTCGAGGGCGAACAACAACTGCTCAAGGGCGATCGCCGCATCATGAACCTGGTCAGCAAGGTCTGCAAGTCGTTCCATGTCGATTGTGGCGCGCTCGAGATGCCCTATGCCAAGACCGATGCCTACGCCGCGCTCGAGGCGAGCCGCCGAGCCCTCACCATCGCCGGTGTGGACGGCACACATCTGGCTTGCGCTCGTACCGAGGACGACCTGCCCCACAATGTCAACCCGACGAACATTGCTACGGTATCCGAGGTCGTGACCGAGGTTATCCGCCGTTCGTAGACGGAGCTCTAAGGAGTCAACGTGTTTTCGTATATTAAGCGCCATTGGCCTGTCTACGTGATTTTGACCTTGATTGCCATTGCGTTAGGATTTGGGGCTGCCTACATCGTGGGTGCAAAGGGCTCGACCCCCGCCTCCGCAATCAGCGAAGAGGTGGAGCAAGAACAGAGCACGGGCGCCGATGGGATTCCTGAGTCCGAGCAAGCAATCGTTGATGGTGGATCTTCGTCTGCAGAGTAGATACGGCGATTTACATGATTGAAAGCGGGCGAGCCAGGGGACTGGCTCGCCCGCTTTTTCATCGCGCTAGCGCTTCTTTGGGATCGACCTAAGGCGAGCGAACCATAGGGCTGCGGCACCCGAGGTCAGGAGCGCGGTGATGCAAGCGGCGATGGGAACTGGTCCTGTTGCCGGTAGGTCCTGCGGTAGGGTACAGCGTTGAATGACACAGTCCTCGTCATGTGACTCAAGTTTATCGCCGCCGCCGTTGCGACAAAGATCGACGCGTGCGCTGTTGGTGAGTGCGGTTTGGGGCGTATAAGCCGATGTTGCCTGCATGTGCACGACTGCGCCCCGAGCGTCTGTGCCAAGGATTGCTTTGGCATCGTCAAGGTCGTCGTGCTCATCTTTGAGATCATCGCGGGTCCAAGAATCCGCATCGCTTCGAGTCGTAAAGTCGGCGGCTACCGCACCGTATTCAATTCGAATGGCCGTTACGACGGTATTGGATGCAAGGTCGAGTTCTTTCGCCTCGAGTGTGGTGGATTCCGTGGTCGAGATATCCGCCTTCCAGAGGTGCCAACCGTCGTAATCGACGAGGCGACAGTCCTCACCCAGGCTCTCTTTTACTTCGTCGGACTCAAGCCAAGGATTTTCGTGCCCATCGTCAAGTGTCGCGTTTGCCGGCTCATCGACGTCTGTCGAGTCCAACGGCGTCGTGCGATACCATACGTTGCACAGACCGTTGAGGTCGCCGATGGCGACGGGGGTTTCGATTGAGATGAATCTCGCCGTGCCGTCTTTGGCGCACTCAAGATCATCGGTAATCGTAAACTCATCAACCCAAGTAGCGGAATCGTTTCGAGCATCGATGGTATAGGAGAAAAGCCCATCACTATTGGTTTGCGTCGTGGCGCGGTTTTTACCATCGCCGTTAGCCAACAGGCCTTTTTCGATAGGTTGGACAAGTTCCTGACGCTTGTCGACCTGTCCCTTGATCTCGATGGGCGCATCCTTCATCGCGACGGGTTGGACATCTCCCGTATCCTTTATTTCAAACGTTATCTCCTCGGCAAGGTCATAGGTCCGCGGAGACATCATTTCGCGCAACGAGTAGGTGCCGGGTGCAAGATGTTCGACGCGGTGCGGCTTGTCGGATGAGGTCCAGGAGTCTATTTCGGTTTTATCGGGACCATATAAGGTGAGTTGTGCGCCTTCCACTTCCTGCTCACCGCTTGCATCGACCTTGGAGATATCAACCTTGGTGTAATCGTCGGATACGTTAAGCCGTGCTTCTACGACGGGTGTTTTCTGGTCGGCATAAGCGAGGTCTACGATATGGGGCGTCCGGTCGAGTAAAAAGCCGGTCGGCGCTTGAGTCTCGACGACCTCGTAGCGTGCGGTGCCAGATCCCAGCGGGAGGTCGTCCGCGCGTGTTTCTCCAGTTTCATCCGTCGTGACGGCAGCGACGGTCTCACCGTCGAGCGCGGCAATGCTACCGTCGGGGCGCACGATATCACCCGAGGCACGGATCTCAAAGACGGCGCCCGCGAGGCTGCTGCCGTCTATGGCATCGGTTTTAACGATCCTGATGCTTCCCGTCGCGGCGTGGTCATAATACGAGGCGATTGCAACGGGCGTTAGGTTCATGTCGGCGGGTATGTTTACCTCGATCTCTTTGCCGACAAGATAGGGCTCTTTGGCCGAGGTCTCGCGTGCATAATAGGTGCCCGGCACGAGCGATTCGGGCAGTGTGACGGTCCCGGTCGCGTCAGTCGTAAAGGTGTCCATTACGTTATGTGCTGGATACCAGCAAGTTTGTGAGACAGGTTCGTGATTGCTGTCGAGGAGTTGGAAGGTGAATCCGGCTAGTGGAACAGAAGCGCCTGTTTGGGCATCGCGTTTTACAATCTGGAGATGCGTCGACAGCGCGTGGTTGTCCACGATATATTGAAGCTCGGCGCCGTTGGAAATCTAATTGGCCCCGACGGTCCATTCCCCTGCACGTTTAAAACCCTCGGGGACGGTTTCCGGAACCTCGCGAACCGTGTAGCCGGCACGGTCGTATGGGACGGCTCCGTGGACACCGGCGGGTCGCTTGCCTGTGCCGAACCATGCTTCGGGCTGATCTTTGGTGGAGGCAAAGCCATAGATGTTTGTGGTCAGTGTGCCAACAACCTGCTGAGAGCTGTTGCTGACAACCTCAAAGACAACACCTTCCGCCGGCTGCTCCAGGCCGGATTGGTCGCTATTGCCGTAATCCTTGAATTTGGAAATCTCAAGGTTAAACGCAATGGGGATATCGGAAACGCGAGATTCGATCTCGACCACGCCTGAATCGCCGAGCTGGTCGGCTCCAACGGTATAGGTCCAGCTGTCGTTGGATGGCAGGTAGCCCTCGGGGGCTTTTGATTCGTAGATGGTAAAGGTTCCTAAGGGGACATCGGCGAGGGTGGCCCGACCGCTTTCGTCGGTCGTGAGGATTTGTGCCCATCCAGGGGTTGATTGCGACACACACGTGAACTCTGCTCCTGCGAGTGAAGATCCCACCTGGGGGCCGGCATTCGTCGCGGCATCGAGTTTTACGATACGCAGATTGATGGTGCCGGGCTGTTCATCAATGGCGACCCGCCCGCCGTCATTCCCCGTGGTAAAGGCAATACGATCGTGGCGGGGGACATAGCCGGCCGGCGCCTTCGTTTCAACTAGGTAGTATGCCGTGTTGGGCAGAAGTGTTGCTTGCGCTCGACCGTTGCTGTCCATCTTGATGGTGCCGACACGCGCGCCGCTGGCGCTCTCAAAAATATCGAATGTTGCCCCGGTAAACTGATAGGTATTGTTTCCGCTGGTAATAACGGTGTTAGCAGACTGCTTTTGGAAGGAAACAGAGACCGCCGGCAGTACATAGAGCATGTCTTGACGTTTGCTGCCGCCCGATACGGCCCCTAGATAGCGTCGCGCGCGGTGCGGAGCGGCTTCGATGCTTCCTGATTTTGCGCTGTCGTGGAGCCACCGCGCAGCCGCCACGACTTCATTGTCGGCGGTAAAGTGTCCGCTCTTGGTTTTACCCTGAGCGGTCGTGTAGGAGTAGGTGCCGTCGACATGGGTAGTGCCGTTGAGCATCCATACGGCAAGCTGGGTGGCGGCGCGGGCGCGATCGGGTGAAAGATGGTAACCGCCAAACGACGTGGTGGTGGGATATCCGTGACAAACGATTGCCGCGAACTCGTCGTCGAGCCACACCCAGCCTTGATCAAAGTTGAGCCATGGGCCGCCCGGTTTGGTGGGGCCGGGGCGCTCCTGGTTCATGCAGTAGGCAATCGAGGTGTCTTGAGCTTCATACTTGCCGATGAAGAAGGGCCCACAATCATCGCTAATAGTGCGGAAGCCGAGCTGGTCGTAGCCATCGACGGCAAATGCGGCTCCCGGTGCCAGGCAGCCGAAAAGCAGGAAGAGGAGCAGGAGCAGCGGACCTGTTGCGATTGCGCTGTGGACAGAGTGCGTGGGTGCGTTGGACATGGCTGCTCCTTATCCCTCGTGCGCCGCACGGGGAGGCTGCGACGCGTAGGATGAGGCTACCCCCGAGGTTCATGCGGGTAAGTACCGGAGCCTGACCAAAAGCTTGCCCAATTCCTGACAAATTGAGCTCAAATACAACAATCAAGCAAAAGCGCAGGTAGAAGATAAGGAGAACAGGAGGTCAAAGGTCCTCATCTCCACAATTGACGCGATTTTCAAACGAATCTCCATAGCTAAAACAAGCATCGCCACCCTTGTATCGAACAAGACAACCGCGTTATACTATCCCCCACATATGCGGGCATCGCCAAGTGGTAAGGCATCAGCTTCCCAAGCTGACACTCGCGGGTTCGAGTCCCGTTGCCCGCTCCAGCTAGAAGCACAAGCACGGCACCATTACGGTGCCGTGCTTTTTTCAATAAAGCGCCGGGACTCGAACCCGACAGGGTGCGAGCGTAAAGCAAACGCGAAGCGTTTGTAGCGAGCAGGCGAAGGCGCCGACAGGCGCCTGAAGCCGGTGCGGATTTGCGAAGCAAATACGCGGATGTCCCGTTGCCCGCTCCATGGAGCACAGAAGACCTCGGGACGGCCAATTCAACAAAGTCTTCCCCATCGTCACCGTGAATCCGAGGGGATCGACCGCAGCCGGTGCGGATTTGCGAAGCAAATAACGCGGACGTCCCCATGCTCGCTCCAATTCCAAAATGTTAGGTTAATGCCTGCTGCCCATACTTGCACCTGCGCACGGTACAATGGTTGGGTTACGACCAACGTGCCAATAACCAAAAAGGAGCCGCTATGATCGATCGCTATACCCGCCCGGAGATGGGACACATCTTCTCCCTCGAGAACAAGTACGCCATTTGGCAGGAGATCGAGGTTCTGGCCTGCGAGGCCCAGGCGGAGCTCGGCAAGATCGGTATTTCCAAAGACGAGGCCCAGTGGATCCGCGACCATGCCAACTTTGAGAAGGCGAAGGTCGATGAGATCGAGGAAGTCACGCGCCACGACGTCATTGCCTTCCTGACCAACATGAAGGAATACATCGATGCCGATGTTCCCGAGGGCGACCCCAAGCCCAGCCGCTGGGTTCACTATGGCATGACCAGCTCGGATCTGGGCGACACGGCCCTGTGCTACCAGCTCACCCAGGCCTGCGACCTGATCATCGAGGACGTCAAGAAGCTCGGCGAGATTTGCAAGCGTCGCGCCTTTGAGGAGCGCAACACGCTCTGTGCCGGCCGCACTCATGGCATCCACGCCGAGCCGATGACCTTCGGTATGAAGTTTGGCTCTTGGGCCTGGGAGCTCAAGCGCGATCTTGATCGTCTTGAGGACGCCCGCAAGAATGTTGCCTTCGGTGCTATCTCGGGCGCTGTCGGCACGTACAGCTCCATCGAGCCGTTCGTCGAGGAGTACGTCTGCGAGCACCTGGGCCTGGTCCACGATCCTCTGTCCACGCAGGTCATCAGCCGCGATCACCATGCCTACCTTGCCGGCGTGCTTGCCACTACAGCGGCCACCTGTGAGCGCATCGCTACCGAGGTTCGCAATCTACAGAAGACCGATACGCTCGAGGCCGAGGAGCCGTTCCGTAAGGGCCAAAAGGGCAGCTCAGCCATGCCGCACAAGCGCAACCCCATCACCATGGAGAAAGTCTGCGGTCTGTCGCGCGTCGTGAAGTCCAACGCCCAGGTTGCCTTCGATAACGTCGCCCTGTGGCACGAGCGTGACATTTCGCACTCCTCTGCCGAGCGCGTCGCCCAGGCCGATAGCTTCATCGCCCTCGACCACATGTTCCAGTGCCTCATCCGCGTTATCGACGGCCTGCAGCTGTATCCCGCCCGCATGATGGCCAACCTCAATAAGACCCGCGGCCTCATCTTCTCTTCCAAGGTACTGCTCGCCCTCGTCGACACGGGCATCACCCGCGAGGACGCGTACGCCATTGTGCAGGAGAACGCTATGGCAACCTGGCACGAGGTACAGGATTGTGTCTCCGGCCCCACCTTTAAGGAGCGTCTCGAGGCCGACCCGCGCTGCACCGTCAGTCAGGAGAAGCTCGACGAGATCTTTGATCCGTGGGACTTCCTCACCCGTATCGACACGGTCTTTGATCGTCTGGAGCAGCTGAGCTTCGAGTAGGTTCGGGCATAACGTTAGCTTTTTAGGGCGCTTTGCTGGTAATGTGTGTTGCCGGCAAAGCGCCTCGTTGCATTTAGGGAAAGACGGGGATAATAGTCGTTTCGAATAACATTCTGAGAGGGGATCGCATGATTTCGTTTGATTACAAGCCTCAGGGCGTGTGTGCTCGCAATATTCACCTTGACCTTTCCGATGACGGCAACAAGGTGATGGGCGTTGAGTTTACCGGCGGCTGCGACGGCAATCTCAAGGCTATCTCCAAGCTGGTCGAGGGCGCTCCTGCCGATCGCGTAATCGAGGTTCTCGCCGGTAATACCTGCGGTATGAAAAAGACCTCCTGCGCCGACCAGCTTACACGCGCTATCGAGGCCGCTCGCGCCGAGATTGCCTAATGGGTATCGCCGATCACATCAAGAACGGAATATCGCGTCGCGGCTTCGTGCTCGGTGGGGCTGCCGCGGGCGCTGCCACGGTGCTTGCCGGATGCTCGAAAAAAACGGGCACCAGCGATGATGCCGCCGGCGAGCCGCAGGTTATCAAGGACGATTCCAAAATCATCTCGATTACGGATGAGTACGAGGCAGTCGACATCGATCTTGAGCCGGCGGCGTCATGGACGCTGCCTCTGGGTACGTTGCTGTACTACTGCGATGGCGATTATGCCGCGGCGATGATGGCGCCCGCATCGGCACTGCACGCCAACACACTCGGTGTGCTCAACCTGGGCGATGGCTCGCTTACCACATTAATCGAGGATCCTATCGAGGGCACGGGATATGCATTCTACGATGTCCGTGCCGGCGACAGCGTATTCGCGTGGGTTGAGATGAACTTTGCCAATTCATCGTGGAAGCTCTACGGTCAAAATCTGTCGGGCGCTTCGCTCTCTGGCGACGTGGTTGAGCTCGATCGAGGTGGCAAGGACTATGATCCGCCGCTGTTTACGGCGTTCGGGTCATCAGTCATCTGGTATAAAATGCCCTCGGCAGGCGGCAATAAAACGAGTAGCGATTCGTTTTGCTATCGTCGCTCGCTTGATGAATCCAAGGCCGAGACAATTTGGAAATCGACGGGTCGCTTTGCATCGGCCCCGCGCGCGAGCGACGGCATTTTGACCATCTCGCCGCGTGTCCGCAACGACGAGGGCGTCTACTACGGCATAACGGCAATCGATTTGACCGACGGCAACAACACCAAACGTGCCCAGCTAGTCCTTCCCTCGTCAGTCTCGCCTTTCGAGGCCGTATATATGGGCGATACCTTCGTGTTTTCTATCGAGGCGGCCTATAGTGGCGTGGGCAGCCTGGGCAACATGGGCACGTATATCGGTAATGAGGGAGGGCCGTATCTCTTCCTGTCCCGTGAGCCGCTCGCATGTGCGGCTGGCAAGAAGAATAAATACCTTGTTAAGGTACAGGCGTCGCATTTCCTGATCGACACCTCTGCCAAGACCTATGGCTCGCTGCTGTCGCCCGACCGCGCTTTGGAGTATGGCGATTATCCAGCTACGGCGGGAAAATCGGACTCATTCCTTACGTACGCCACGGTGCGCAACAGCCAGGGTATACCAGAGACAGTCACTGCACGCCTATTCTCTCTTTAAGCTTAGAGGGGTTAAAAAGGCGCCAACAGGGGAATAAACGCGTTGTAATTGTGAGTACCGCCCGCCGAGCTGCCGCGTCATAGCGGCATCTGGCGGGCTCAGGTGCGTTAAAATGGGCTTGTTCTTAGCTAATTGAGACAGGGGGGCCGTGTTATGGCTTCAGATGCAAAAAAGATTCTGCTGGTCGAGGATGAGAAGGCAATCCGTGACGCCGTCGCTGCCTATCTCGAGCGCGAAGGCTACTGGGTTGTGGGCGTCGGCGACGGCCAGTCCGCGATCGAGGAGTTCGAGAAGCATCAGTTCGACCTGGTCGTGCTCGACCTTATGCTCCCCAAGATCCCCGGCGAGCGCGTTTGCCGCACCATTCGCGATACCTCGGATGTCCCCATCATCATGCTGACGGCTAAGGGCGAGATCGAGGACCGCATTA
The DNA here is from genome assembly GCF_039836695.1 of Collinsella aerofaciens. Classification (GTDB taxonomy): domain Bacteria; phylum Actinomycetota; class Coriobacteriia; order Coriobacteriales; family Coriobacteriaceae; genus Collinsella; species Collinsella aerofaciens_BD. Next base: position 64,742 of record NZ_JBDPAC010000013.1, read on the forward strand.
TCGGTCTTGAGCTCGGCGCCGACGACTACCTGATTAAGCCGTTCTCGCCGCGCGAGCTCGTCGCCCGCGTTCGCGCTCTGTTCCGCCGTGCCCATCAGGCCGACGAGCCCGCCGTCGAGGTACTCGACTTCGGCGATCTGGTCATCGATATCTCGGGCCACAAGATCTTGGTCGAGGGCAAGGAAGTCGATCTGACGGCTTCCGAGTTCAAGCTGCTCACCACGCTTGCCCGCCATCCCGGCCGTGTGTATAACCGCATGGAGCTGGTCGAGAAAGTGCTCGGGTATGACTTTGAGGGCTATGAGCGCACTATCGATAGCCACGTGAAGAATCTTCGCGCCAAGCTGGGCGATGATCCCAAGAAGCCCAAGTGGCTCTACACCGTCCATGGTGTCGGCTATCGCTTCGAGGCTCCGGCCAAGACCGATAAGTCGGACGAGAAATAGGGAAATCACATATGACACCTGCGCGCTTTGAAATCGGACAAAAGCACAAGCAGGAGAGCGAGGCGGGTTCCAAGGCTAGTTGGAACACGCCTCGCTCCGATTCACGGCCAACGATGAGCTATCCCTCGCGCATGGCACTTGCTTTTGCTCTGACATCGCTCATGACAGTATTGGTGCTGGTGGGCGTTGTCTCTGTTGTGTGGGGCACGGTCTTTTCGGATTACACACGCTCCAATATCGTCGAAATCGCAAATTCCGCTGCCGAGAAGTTGGCAACCTCATATGAGGAAAACGGCTCTTGGACCGCGGGAGAACTGCGCACGGTCGCAACGTCGAGTTTGGTTTCCGACGATCTGGGCATGCAGGTCGTCAATAAAAAGGGCGTGATCGTTTATGACGATTCCTGGCCCTCGGCAAGCGCCACCGCCGATGTACGCGAAAACCAGGCTACGACCGACGACACGAGCGGCAAGAGGGCATCGCATAGCCCGGTCTCGTCTGCTCCAACCGACTCCGATAGCGTTGCTAACGTCGAGATTGTAACGTCTTCCGGCGAGCATGTCGGACAGGTAAAGCTGTGGGCCATCGGCTCCGACGCTCTGCTCACCAAGGCGGACTCTGCGTTTAGGGAGAAGACCTTTAACGCCATGGCCCTCGCCGCGGTTGTTGCAATCTGCATTTCGGTCGTTATCGGATCGCTCGTGTCGCGCATGCTCACCAAGCCGATTCATCGCATCACCAGTACCGCAAAGCAAATCCGTGACGGCGACCTGTCGGCTCGCACGGGACTGCGCGGTGATGACGAGATCGATCAGCTGGGTGAGACCTTCGATGAGATGGCCACTTCGCTCGAGAAGGATATGAAACACGAGAAGCGCCTGACCTCAGACGTTGCACACGAGCTTCGCACGCCGCTTATGGCCATGCTCGCAACGGTCGAGGCCATGCAGGATGGCGTGTATCCCACCGACGATGAGCATTTGGAAACCGTTGCTTCCGAGACGCGTCGCCTGGCTCGTCTGGTGCAGCAGATGCTCGACCTGTCGCGCATGGAAAACAGCACGGCTCCGCTCAACCTTGAGCCGGTGGACATGGTTCCTTTCGTGCGTTCCATCGTTAATGCCCAGGAGCGCCTGTTTGTCGACCGCGATCTGCGCCTGCGTTTTGCGGACGAGACCCAGGGTCACGACGATGTCGTCGAGGCCGATCCCGACATGATCACGCAATGTGTTATCAACCTCATGAGCAACGCCATGCGCTACACCCCCGAGGGCGGTTGGGTCGTGGTGTCGGTGCTCAGTGACCGCAAGCACGTCAGCATTGCCGTTTCTGATACCGGCATCGGTATTGCCAAGGACGATTTGTCGCGCATCTTCGGGCGGTTTTGGCGCGCCGATGCCAGCCGCGCCCGCGAAGCTGGCGGCCTGGGCGTTGGCCTCGCCGTGACCAAGCAGATCGTCGAGCGTCACCATGGCTACATATCCGTGGAGTCGGAGCTTGGAAAGGGTACGACTTTTACAATTCATCTGCCCCGCGAGCACACGGCAGACGCGGCATCTACTACAATGGAGCACTAGCTTTTCGCTATTCGGTGAAGGAGGGGCCGCGTCCCTGCCGCTCCGAGTTTGCGAAAACATGCGGGAAAGAACCCGCATTTCTGTCGTATTTAGGTAAGGAGTGACTCACGTGACAACGATGGAGCGTCGTCCGGATTCCCGTGGCAAGGTTCGTGATATTTACGATGCCGGTGAAAACCTGCTGATGGTCGCCACCGACCGCATTTCTGCGTTCGACTTCATTCTTCCCGACGAGATTCCGTTTAAGGGAGAGGTACTCAATCGCATCTCGGCATTCTGGTTCGATAAGTTTGCCGACATCGTCCCCAACCATCTCGTTTCCATCGACCCGGCGGATTTCCCCGAGGAGTTTGCTGAGTATCGTGACTACCTCGCTGGCCGCGCCATGCTGGTTAAGAAGGCCCAGACGATTCCTATCGAGTGCATCGTCCGCGGCTATCTGACCGGTTCGGGCAAGAAGACCTACGACGAGAACGGCACCGTCTGCGGCATCCAGCTGCCTGAGGGCCTGACCGAGGCTTCCAAGCTTCCTGAGCCGCTGTTCACGCCGTCCACGAAGGCCGAGATCGGTGACCACGACGAGAACATCTCGTTCGAGCGTTGCTGCGAGATCGTGGGCGAGGACATCGCCACGCAGATTCGTGACCTTTCCCTCAAGATCTACAAGGCTGCCGCCGAGTACGCCGCGACCCGTGGCATCATCATTGCCGACACCAAGTTCGAGTTTGGTGTCATCGATGGCAAGGTCACGCTGATCGACGAGTGTCTCACGCCCGACTCCAGCCGTTTCTGGCCTGCTGCCAGCTACGAGGAGGGCAAGATCCAGCCTAGCTACGACAAGCAATTCGTCCGCAATTGGCTCAAGGCCAACTGGGATATGACGGGGGAGACCCCGCACCTGCCCGCCGAGGTCATCGATGGCACGTCCGAGCGCTATCGCGAGGCCTTCCAGATCATCACGGGCTCCCAGTTCACAAGCATGAAGGAGAACGCATAAGTGAGTACCCGTAGCGCCACGAACAAGCGCACGCAATCCCACGAAGTTACCGGGGTTGCGCGCAAGTCTGCCGCATCTGCTAAGCCCGCCCGCCAAGCAGCGAGCTCCGTTCGCGTCGTGCCGGCTTCGTCTAAGGCACGCCGCAAAGAGCTCGAGAAGGGCGAGAACCTCGAGGGCCTCTCTAAAGAGGAGAAGCGCGCCCGCAAGGCTAAGCAGCGCGCCAAGGAGGACCGCATCTATACGGTGTCGAATATCCTCCTCAAGCAGGACGAGGACTACACCAAGCGCCGTCGCATCTGGTGGATTGTGCTCGCCATTGGCATGGTGCTCGTCGTGGCAATTTGGGCCTCGCTGTACTTCGCTCCCGCTGGCATGGTGTCCAGCCCTGTCCAGATGGTCGGCATTGTTTTGTCCTACGTCATCATTTTGGGCGACTTTATCTATGACTTCGCTCGTATTCGTCCCTTGCGCAACATGTACCGCGCGCAGGCCGAGGGCATGTCCGAGAACAAGCTCAACGCTCTTATTGAGCGCGCGGCTGCCGAGGAGGACAAGAAGGACTCCAAGAAGAAGTAGCGTTTGCATACATACTTATCGCTAAGATATAAGGCGCGTCGTTTTTGCGGCGCGCCTTTTTACTGTTCTATAGATAGATGGAGTGGCACATGATTCGAGCTGCCCTGACGGTCGAAGAGGCTCTGGAGGGCATGAAGGCCCTGGAGCCCAAGATTAAAAACTACGCGCGCCTGGTCGTCCGCAAGGGCGTAAACGTCAAGCCCGGCCAGGAGGTCGTCGTTCAGTCTCCGGTCGAGTGCGCGCCGTTTGCGCGCGTGGTGGTCGCGGAGGCCTATGCTGCCGGCGCCGGCCACGTGACGGTCATTTGGGCCGATGATGCCGTGACGAGGCTCACGTACGAGCATGTCGAGAAAAGCTATTTTGAGCAGACACCCGAGTGGAAGCGCATGCAGCTGGATTCCTTGGCCCAGGATGGTGCCTGCTTTGTCTTTATCGAAGGTGCGGATCCTGCGGCCCTCAAGGGCATCGATCCAGCCAAGCCGGCCGCGGCATCAAAGGCGAGGAATACGCAGTGCAAAGTTTTCCGCCGTGGACTGGATTACAACATCAATCCGTGGTGCATCGCCGGCGCTCCGGTCGTGGCTTGGGCGCACGAGGTGTTCCCAGGAGACGCCGATGAGGTTGCAATCTATAAACTGTGGAATGCGATTCTGCACACTGCGCGCGCCGATGGCCAGGACCCGGAGAGCGACTGGGAACTCCATGACGCCGCATTCGAAAAGAACCTGCGTTTCCTGAACGACAATCGTTTCGACTACCTGCATTACACCGCGGCAAATGGAACCGATCTGACGATTGGCATGACGAAGGGTCACGAGTGGGCCGGCGGCAAGGGCAAGACGCCCGATGGACACCCCTTCTTCCCCAACATTCCCACCGAGGAAGTCTTCACCTCGCCCGATCGCATGCGCGCCGACGGTATCGTGTACTCGGCCATGCCGCTCATCCACCACGGCAATAAAGTCGAAGATTTTTGGATTAAGTTCGAGGGCGGCCGCGTGGTGGACTACGACGCCCGCGTGGGCAAGGCAACGCTTGCGAGCATTATTGACACCGATGAAGGTGCCGCTCATCTGGGCGAGGTCGCGCTCATTTCCAAGAACACTCCGATCCGCGAAAGCGGCGTTCTGTTCTATGACACGCTCTATGACGAGAACGCTAGCTGCCATCTCGCGCTAGGTGTCGGTTTCCCCGAATGCATCGAGGGTGGGTACGACATGTCCAAGGAAGAGCTCCTGGAGCATGGCGTTAACGTCTCGAGCACGCACGTCGATTTTATGATCGGCACGGACGACATCGATATTACGGGCATTACGCCTGATGGACGTGAAGTTGTGATTTTCCAGAACGGCCAATGGAGTTGGGAATAGTCCCAGACCGTGGTACAATGCCACCCGCGGGCCGTTAGCTCAGCTGGCAGAGCAGGGGACTTTTAATCCCAAGGTCCAGGGTTCGAACCCCTGACGGCCCACCATGGAATAGAAAGCGATCAACTCCGGTTGGTCGCTTTTTTGTTGCCGGTGCACGGGTTCGAACCCGTCGGGGCGCGGAGCTGAGTAAACGCGTGAGCGTTTGCCAGCGCAGCGCGCAAGGCGCGAAAGCGCCGCAGCGGCCGCCTGCGAAGCAGGCTGAGCCCCTGACGGCCCACCCAAAGATTGTTGAGACGGTCAACTTCGGTTGGCCGTCTTTTTTGTTGCCGGTGCACGGGTTCGAACCCGTATCTATCTATATATAAGAACGCTTGGCGAACAAAACCCGCCTTTTACCGATGGGAAACAAATAGCTGATGCCTTTGGAGTAAAGTAGCGCTCCAGAGATGACCGATGTCTCAATACTCATAAAACAGCTGGTCATCGCCAATATCAGAAGCCAATGCTTCAGTTTTAACCTCAGTGATGCGACTGAGGGACCTATTCATTTGTGAACAAAATATGGAGTGCGCGATTCCCGCCCCCGGCGCCCCTCCGGTCTGGCAATATATCTCCTTGCCGCGCGGCCCGGTCGGACCGGATCAGCCGCAAAGCGTGCACCTTGAGAACCGGATACTGCGAGGATGGACACACCAGTTGTGTCGCATCCGGGCAGACATCGAACCATTTGAAATGGTCTAACTTGGATTTGTTTTTCGCAAGGCCGCCGAGAGG
>NZ_JBDPAC010000014.1:0-64607 GCF_039836695.1 Collinsella aerofaciens
CGAAAGGGCGCTGACCTTCTGGTCGCGCCCTTGAAGTTGAACGTCAGATTGTCCAAATGCGGCCCGCGCAGCGTCGACCGGTTACGGCGTTTGTAAAACGCCGTAACCTACAAGATGAGCATGGCGTCGCCAAAGCTGAAGAAGCGGTAGCGCTCCTCGATGGCGGCAGCGTAGGCATCCATGATCTGGTCGCGGGTGGCAAGCGCGCTCACAAGCATCATGAGTGTAGAGCGAGGCACGTGGAAGTTCGTGATCAACGCGTCGACCACGTGATAGGTCGAGCCGGGCATAAGGTAGAGCTGCGTTGTCGCGTTCTCGCGCACCACGATGTCGCCGCGGCCGAGCGTGTCGGCCCCGTCCTCGCGGCCCTCAAAATAGCGCGCCGTCACAGCCGGATCGGACACCGGCGCGTCCGCGTCAAACGCGCTCTCGAGCGAGCGCACTGCGGTAGTGCCGACGGCGATCACACGATGGCCCTCGGCCTTCGCCTTATGCACAGCGTCGACAACCTCCTGCGACACGTGGTAGCGCTCGGTGTGCATCACGTGCTGTGTAGGGTCGTCCTCCTCCACCAGACGGAAGGTATCGATACCCACCTCGAGCTCGACGGCGGCAAACTTCGCGCCCTTGGCCTCGATAGCGGCCATGAGCTCGGGAGTAAAGTGCAGACCCGCCGTAGGAGCGGCAGCCGAGTGCTCCTCCTTCATGGCGTAGACGGTCTGGTACTTCTCGGGATCGCCCTCGTAATCGGTAATGTAGGGCGGCAGCGGCACGTGGCCGGCAGCGTGGATGGCCTCGTCGAGCGTGCGCGGGTCGCCGGCGGCATTGCAACCGGCCGGCTCAAAGCGCACCAGACGGCCACCGCGGCTATCGGTAACAAAGTCGACGACCTCGGCCGTCAGCACCACGGGCGCGCCCTCGGGCGCATGGGCGCCGCCCGCACGATACTCAATCTGAGCACCGGGCTTCAGGCGCTTACCCGGCTTGACCAGGCACTCCCAGACATGGCCCAGCGGATCCACATCCTCGCGGCGCTTGAGCAGCAGCGTCTCGACCACGCCGCCCGAGCCGGCCTTGCGACCGATCAGGCGGGCCGGCATCACGCGCGTCTTGTTGATGACGAGCACGTCGCCCGGCTCGATATAGTCGATGATGTCGCGGAAGATGCGGTGCTCAACGGTACCGCCGTGCTCCAGCGGCGTTCCCGCCTGGGAGCCCTTGCGATCAACCACCAGCAGGCGGCAGGAGTCGCGCGGCTCGGCAGGAGCTTGGGCAATCAGTTCCTCGGGAAGGTTGTAGTCAAAATCATCGGTACGCATCTTTGCCTCTTTCACAAAGCGCGTCAGTCGAAAAAATCGACTGACGCGCGCATCATTCTCCCCTGTATCCTATCAGCTTGTTGAGAGAAATATAGTATGGAAACAGATTTGCGACTGTTTTCTCAACGCCCCGCTACTTAAGCGTTGCGTACATCACCGCCTTAATCGTATGCATGCGATTCTCCGCTTCTTGGAAAACACGAGACTTATCGGACTCAAAAACCTCGTCCGTGACTTCCATTTCGGTAACTCCAAACTTCTCAGCAATTTCGGCACCAACAGTAGTATTAGTATCGTGGAAGCTCGGAAGGCAGTGGAGGAAAATCGCCTCGGGCTTTGCCATAGACATCACCTCAGCGGTCACACGATACGGCGACATGAGCTTAATGCGGCTTTCCCACAGCTCTGCGGGCTGACCCATGCCAACCCAAACATCCGTGTAAATTACATCGGCATCACGAGCGCCTTCCTCAATATCCTCTGTAATGGTAATCGTCGATCCATGCTCGGCCGCAATACGACTACATTCTGCAAGGAGTTCAGGATCATAGGATGTAGCCCCCTCCGAATTTCCCCCGATTGGGCCGCAAGAACAGTAGTTAATGCCGAGCTTAGCGCAAATGACCATGAGCGAATCAGCGACGTTTCCGGCCGCCTTACCAAAAAATGTAAGTTTCCTGCCCTTAATCTCTCCAAACTCTTCACGCATGGTCAGAATATCGGCAAGCACTTGAGTCGGGTGAAATTCAGTAGTCAGCCCATTCCAAACGGGAACCCCAGCTTTTGCAGCAAGCTCCTCAACCTTCGCCTGTTCAAAGCCGCGGTATTCAATTCCGTCATACATGCGGCCAAGGACGCGAGCCGTGTCCTCAATCGACTCCTTTTTGCCCATCTGAGACGAGCCCGGATCCAAATAAGTTACACCCATGCCAAGGTCAAGTGCACCAACTTCGAAGGCGCAGCGAGTACGCGTGGAAGTCTTCTCAAATAGCAAAACAATATTCTTGCCTTCAAGGTATTTATGCGGAACACCGGCACGCTTCATGCTTTTGAAGTTAGCAGAAAGCTCAAGCAGATACTCAATCTCTTCCGTCGTGTAATCAAGCAGCTTCAGAAAACTGCGCCCAGCGATATTAACACCCATATTCGCCATCTCCCATCACAGTGGATTTGCAACTAAATATCTTCGCGCCAGAAGGGCATGCTCATGCAGCGCGGGCCACCACGACCGCGGGACAGTTCCTCGGAGGGAACGACCAAAAGTTCCAAACCGTTCTTGTAGAGCTCATCATTTGTGACAACATTGCGCTCGTAAACACAGACTTTACCAGGAGCAACGGCAAGAGTGTTCGACCCGTCGTTCCACTGCTCGCGAGATGCCTCAACCATATCGCCGGCACCGCACTCAATAAGCTGCACCTTCTCCACGCCAGTAGCCATTTCAAGAATATGTTCAAGCGTGTCATCAATCTCTTGAACAGCGACCATTCCCTCAGAGTCACCACGAGTCAGACGATAAACACGAAGGGTCTCAAAAATACCGGGATAAACTGTGAACTTATCGAAATCCACCATGGTGCAAACGGTGTCAAGATGCATGTAAGCATAGCCGTTGGGGATTTTAATAGCGTAAACGGTATCGATCTCAGAATTCCCAGATCCCCAGAACAAATTCTTTGCAAGCTCCTCAATCGCAGCCGCCTCAGTTCGCTGGCTAATTCCAATAGCCAAGGTATGAGCGTTAATGTTAAGCACATCACCGCCCTCGATATGCCAGGGATTCTTATGGTCGTACCAAATCGGAGTCCCTGCATAATCGGGATGGTATTTGAAAATCGCTTCGTAGAAGGGCACTTCACGATCTCGCTGTTTCCAATACATATGGTGAAGCAGAACGCCTTTGCCCACGGAAGCAAGAGGATCGCGAGAGAAATATGAACTCGGAAGAGGCTTCAACACCAAATCATCGGGCTTCGCATCCTCATTATCCATCATACTAAGCGTAGTCGAAACGCGAGGCAGCTCAAGGTCACGATAACGATACCCCCCCATAGCCTCAAGTACAAACTGATACGAATCTGAAATAGCGTCGAGCTTTTCACGAACAGCCTGCTCAAGCATAGGATTGACAATCCCGCTCTCAGCCATAAATGTATCGGTAAACTCAGCGCGAGCCGAGGGGCATGCATCCAGCGCTTCAGCAACGAGTTTCTCCATATAGAGAACCTCAACACCTTCGCTCCTCAGAAGATCCGCAAAGGCATCATGCTCCTTTTGAGCCACATCAAGATAGAAACAGTCGTGAATCCAGACATCATCGAACTCTTCTGCCTTTACGTTCACAAGGTCACGACCGGGGCGGTGAAGCACAACTTTCTTGAGCTTACCAATCTCGCTGTGTACATTCAGTCCTTTAGACATTCCTGTTACTCCATTTCAGCCATGAAACCTACAGGGCAATAAGTCCCGAGATTGCTACGAATACGATATTGATGAGCGACACGACCAAGAAGAATTTCCAAACGGTCTTCCACCACTGGCCAAGCTTGATCTTGCACACGCCCAAACCCTCTACAAGAATGGCGCTAGTAGGACAGATCAAAGACATCGTCGCGCTACCCATGGAGAGAGCCCACACGGCGGCCTCGGGATTAAGGCCCATGAGTTCGGTCAAAGGTCCAAAAATGGGAGCGGTCAGTGCTGCAAGGCCAGATGAGCTGGGAACCAGAATCGCCAGGAGGTTCTCAACCGCATAAAGAAGCGTAGTAAAGAGAACCGCCGGGATGCCGCCCAGACCAGTGGCGAGCGCATTGAGGATGGTATCGATGATCATGCCGTCAGAGGCAATGACAAGGATGCCACGCGCAAGTCCAACGACAATTGCCGAGAAAGCAAAGTCAGCGATACCCGCAACAAATTCCTGAGCGATGACGTCCTGACTAAAGCCCGCAATAACACCAGCCAACAGGCCCATGGCCAAAAAGACCGCAGAAATCTCGTTCATATACCAGCCCTGGGTCACAAGTCCCCAGATGATAAGGCACATACCAGCGATAAATACCGCAAGCACGCCTTTTTGACGACCCGTAAATTCCGCGTCAAGGGCAGATTCATCGGCAGCGAACTCGACTTTCTTGGCGATATCATCCTCAAATGTGATCGATGACTCAGGGTTCTTCTTTACCCTTCGTGCATAGAGGACAACCCAAGTAATTGCAACGGCAGTCAAAACAACCCAGGCAATCATACGCAGCCACAGCTGGGGGTTGCCCTGAATACCAAGAATACCTTGCGCAATGAGAACATTAAACGGATTAATCGTTGAGGCGATGTAACCCGTGCGCGCTCCAACGAACACGACCATGAACGCCGTCATCGAGTCGAAGCCCATAGCCATCATAATTGGCATGAAGATCGCAAAGAACGGGAGAGTTTCTTCCGCCATGCCAAAGCTCGTTCCGCCCAATGCAAAGAGAACCATCGCAATAGGAATAATTAGAATGTCTTTGTTCTTAAAGCGGCGAACGACACGACCCATTCCGCTCGTGATAGCGCCCGTTTTAGTAATAACCTGAAACGAACCGCCCACAATCAAGATGAATGCAACGACCTCAATTGCCTCTTGTATACCGCGCGTTGGAGCCTGAAGAACATCGAAGACGCCTTGTCTGAGATCTACTTCATCCCCGGTTTCCTCGTCAATATATGTCTTTTCACTCTGCTCATACGTACCTGCGACAGTGACTTCACGACCGTTCACCTCCTGACGCTGATAGGACCCAGAGGGAACAATCCACGTGAGAACAGCGAAGATGACCATAAGTGCAAAGATGATCGCATATACGTGCGGGACCTTGAACTGCTTGATGCCTTTCGAACTTTCCGCTGCCATATCTCCTCCTTCATTCCTTTTCCCATCTATCCAGCTGGCACCATAAATGTATGAGGTTGCTCAGCGGTGGTCGGCCAACCATCGCCATCGTGTCGCTTTTCACCTATGAACGGCAGCTAAAGTGACGTTATTAATCAATCTGATATTTAAAATTGATGTTATTTATCAATTACATACGTCTTTTAACTTTTCCGCAACACAACAAGGAACCTGCCTTAGCCTTATATAAAAACCAGCAGGACAGGAGACAGACATGCAAGGCGTACACATAACAAATGAAATCGGTCATTTAAAAGCCGTACTTGTCCATCGACCAGGAACTGAAACACAAAACTACCCTGATGCCGACTTCAGCCAAGTTTTCTCCCTGCGAAAATGGAGCGGTCGTTTTGACCTCGACAAAGCAATATATGAGCACGATTCCATGGTTCAATTGCTTGAGAAGCATGGCGTAGAAACCATTGAAATTAGGGACCTTCTCGAAGACTCACTTGAAACTGAGCCCCAATCACTTAAATGTTTTATTGATGACTACCTCCGTTGCAGTGGGGCAACAGGCAGAGAGTTCCTCGAGACAATAACCCAGCTGTTTGAGAACGCTAAGAACACCCAGGAATTGGTGAATATAGTACTTAACGGCATTCGCTTTGGAGACACTGAGCTATGTTCAAACCAGTCGGAAACACTACGGGCGCTCGTGCACGAGCAATTTGACCCCGCCTCGCTCTTGGTCAATCCCCTCAACACGCTTTTTTTCACTCGTGATCCTGCTGTGGTAGTCGGAGACGGCATCATCCTAAATCATATGTATTGGCCTGAGCGTGATCGTGAGGTCGCCTTATACCGGCAGATATTCACCCACCACAAGATCATGGGAGAAACCCCGGTATGTGATTTGAACAGGAGTAGTTACCATATCGAAGGCGGAGACATTCTTGTTATCAGTGCTAAGACATTATTAGTTGGAATCTCTGACCGAACTGAACCCGCCGCCGTCGAGTCACTTGCCAAAGAGCTCCTGACCTCAAATAAATTCCAGACTACCGAGCTAATTGCGATTCGAGTCCCCTCTGACGGGCTGCGTATCCACCTCGATACGTTCATAAGTAGAATTGATCACGACGCGTTCCTCATCGATCGTGAGATATGCAATGCCGTTGATGCATACAGCATTCAACTAAAACGATCCGGAAAGGGCCTTACGATCACTCCTATCGATCGCACGATTTCGGAAATACTCTCTGCAGCCTGTTGCGAACCAATAAAAGTAATTGACTGCGGAGGCGGGAATCAAACCGCCTACGAAAGAGAGCGCCGGAACAACGCAACGTCTATCCTTGCGCTCTCGCCAGGAAAACTATGCGTATATGAAGAAAACGTTTGGACCAACGAAGCGCTTGAGAAAGCAGGAATGGAATTATTCCCGTTATCCATTGACGAGCTCACCAAAGGCTATGGTGGCACAAACTGTCTATGCCTCCCTCTGTGGCGAGAGGATCTATAGCCATGGGCTTCGGGGCAAATATTCGTAAACTCCGCACCATGGAGCATCTTGGTCAGGCGCAACTTGCAGAGATGTTGGGGGTATCTAAAGAGACCGTTTGTCGTTGGGAAAAAAGTCGGTATGCCCCCCGTGAGCGCCATATTGAAAAGTTACAAGCGCTCTTCGGTTGCACCCGCGATGAACTTGTTGGCGAGGAAAACGGTTTGGCCGTAAAGCTCGCAAATAAAAGAATCGTCACCGACGAAGACCCTGCTATCCACGAAATGGAGGGCGCATTTCCCGTCATCGATATCGAATCGCAAAAGCGCCGCATCACGCACAGCCAACAAAATGCTTGCGCGCCTGTAGACGTAGCCAAGCGTCACCCACATAGCGTTTTCGTTAAAATCAAAGGTGACGAAATGTCCCGCATTTACCCTCCCGGCAGCTTACTACTTGTCGATACCACCGCAAAGCCTTGGAACGGCTGTGCTGTATTGGCGCTCGCAGACGGTAAAACACCGGTAATTAGGCGATTTGCAGAAGGAAACGACATGATTGTGCTGTCGTCCCATTCATATGCAACAGCAAGTCCGGATCTGATGTTTAACAAACGGAGGATTAGAATCATAGGAGTCGTCGTTTGGTATCAAGCGAGCCACGATCACACGCTTAATTAAATCGACTTTCCCAAAAACGACCGTACCGCACAGACAGCTCAAAGCCCCAGCCCAAAATGAACTACTTTTTGGACGCTTTGCGCTCGTCGCGGATGCGGGCGCGGTCCATGGCCGCCTCGGCAGCCGAGAAGCGGCAACCACAGTAGTTCTGCCGATACATGCCCAGCTCGCGCGAACGGCGTGTCGCCTCGGGGTAATACGGACGAAAATCGCGAATCACCGGAGTGAGACCGCGGGCGGCAGCCAGACGCTCCAACACATCATTGCAGGTTTCGAACAACTGATACGGCGAGACGGCGAGCGTCGTACCCACAAACTCAAACCCACATTCCCGGGCCACACGGCACGCCTCGGCCAAGCGCAGGGCATAGCACGCACGACAGCGACGGGGCCGATCGGCACCCAGCGGTGCCACGCCGGCCTCCCAGCGCTCACGGTCCTCCCCCGCCTCGATAAGCTCGATGTCGCCTTCGGCACACCACCGGCGCAGCTCGTCCAGGCGACGCTGCCATTCATCGTGCGGCTGAATATTGGGGTTGGTCCAGCAAATCGTGGGCTCAAACCCCTCCTCGCGCAGCAGGCGGACCGGCTCAAGCGAGCATGGTGCACAGCACGCATGCAGCAACAACGACTTCATCGACATCTCCTCACCCAAAAAAGCGCACGCCAAAGGACGTATCCTCGCAGGCGACAATGCGGCGGTCGCGCAGGGTCGTCCGCACGTAGTACCAGTCGCCCACGCAGCCCGAAAGGTGCAAACCAGCCGCCAGATAGCACAGCAGCGGATAGCCCGAAAACGCAAACCCCAGGGCAAACGCTGTCGTCACAACAACCGTCGGCGCCAGGCAAACTGCCACGTACCGCCGGCGCGAATACACAATCCCCTCGGCGCAGGCATAGATCATCGCCGTCTCGCGATTCGCCCCAAAGGTCACCTTCGCGCCCGCAGGCGCCAGCAGCTTAAAAAACACACCGTGCACCAGCTCGTGCACGGCAAATGACGCCGCAGAAACCGCAGCCAAGCCGACTATCCAACCCACGACAGCCATCCAGCCGCCCGCGTCAGCCGCATCCAAGTCTGCAGGCCCGCCCAGCAGCATAAACACCGGTACCAAGCACACGGCAAACACGCCGACGACGACCATCCCCCACACGAAGCAAGCGTGCAGAAATTCCTCGTCCTCAAACGCATGTATGTTGGAAATCTCATTCATAGCATCTTAGGATAGCGCCCCTGCCACGTACCCGTCCGCATGTGCGATAATGTCGAACGATATGCACGAATTGACCACCGCGTCGCCAGGCCTTGCGCCCGGCCGCGCTCTCACCATATGCGAAGGAGTCCCATGGCATCCAAATACTCCATGAACGACCGTCCCAGCTGGCCTCGCCGCGCCATCGTTACCGCCGGCGAGCCCTATGGCAACAAGGGCCTTCACTTTGGCCACGTTGGCGGCGTCTTTGTCCCGGCCGACTTCTTCGCCCGCTTCCTGCGCGACCGTCTGGGCCGCGAGAACGTCATCTTCACCTCGGGCACCGACTGCTATGGCTCGCCCATCATGGAGAGTTACCGCAAGCTCAAGGAGAACGAAGGCTACGATAAGTCCATCAGCGAGTATGTCGAGTCCAATCACTCCCGCCAGGCCGCGACCCTCAACAACTACAACATCAGCTGTGACATCTACGGCGGCTCGGGCCTTGAGCCGGCTGCGCAGATTCACAACGAGGTGACCGCCGAGATTATCAAGCGCCTGCACGAGCAGGGCACCATCTCCAAGCGCTCCACGCTGCAGTTCTACGATGCCAAGGCCGGCACGTTCCTCAACGGCCGTCAGGTGATCGGCCGCTGCCCCATCCAGGGCTGCAAGTCTGAGAAGGCTTATGCCGACGAGTGCGACCTGGGCCACCAGTTTGAGCCCGAGGAGCTCATCGCGCCCAAAAGCCAGCTCACCGGCGAGGTGCCCGAGCTGCGCCCGGTCGACAACCTCTACTTCGACCTGCCGGCCTACCTCGACTTTATGAAAACCTATACCGCCAAGCTCGCCCAGAACCCGCAGGTTCGCTCCGTGGTCTCCAAGACCATGGAAGAGTGGCTGCTGCCGGCTCAGCTCTACATCCAGAACAAGTTCCGCGAGGCCTTCGATGCCGTCGAGGATCAGCTTCCCGAGCACACCGTGCTGGAGCCCGAGGGCAACAAGAGCAGCTTTACCGTCACCTTCCCCAGCTGGAAGGAGCGCGACGATGCCCACGCGGTGCTCGCCAACGGCGGCGTGCGCTTCCGCAGCGGCAAGGCGCTCGTACCCTTCCGCATCACCGGCAACATCGACTGGGGCGTTCCGGTGCCCGAGGTCGATGGCGTCTCCGACGTCACCTGCTGGTGCTGGCCCGAGAGCCTGTGGGCTCCCATCAGCTATACGCGCACCGTGCTCGCACGCGATGCCAAGGCCGCCGGCGTGACCGAGGGCGTCGCCGCCCAGGATGCCGCCCTCATGGGCGAGCCCGCCGCCGATTCCACGCAGGTCCCCGCGCCCACCTACCAGCACAGCTCGCTCGACTGGCGCGACTGGTGGTGCTCGGATGACGCACAGATCTACCAGTTCATTGGCCAGGACAACATCTACTTCTATTGCATCGCGCAGACCGCCATGTGG
Source organism: Collinsella aerofaciens (assembly GCF_039836695.1). Lineage (GTDB taxonomy): Bacteria > Actinomycetota > Coriobacteriia > Coriobacteriales > Coriobacteriaceae > Collinsella > Collinsella aerofaciens_BD. The sequence goes on from NZ_JBDPAC010000014.1 coordinate 10,026, forward strand.
GAGGCCCTGGGTTGGAACCTCACGCAGAGCACCGTCAGCGCCTGCTACCACCTGCTCTACATGGGCAAAAAGGCAAGCTCGTCCTCGCAGACGCCTCCCCCGCCGGCAGACGACCTGCTCAACCACTACACCTGCGAGCAGATGCGCGCGCACTGGCTGTCGCTCGGCCTGTCCGAGAAGCCGGTGAGCTTTAGCCCCAAGGCATACGACACCCGCGTGACCAGCAAGGACAAGGACGGCAACGAGGTGCACGCCTGCGACGACAAGCGCGTCATCGATCCGGCCCTTAAGGAAAGCGCCCTTTTGACCGGCGTCTTCAACCGCCTGGCCCGCAGCTGCTTCTACGGCGTCGCCGTCAAGGAGGGCGACGAGAGCCCCTATCGCAACGGTTGCATCCCCGCCGGCGCCGCCTCGGCCACCGTGGTGGAGGCCGCCGAGCAGGCCGCCCTCGCGTTTGAGCAGGCCATGTACAAGTTCGAGACGCACCGCGCGCTCGCTGTGTGCGACGACTACCTGCGCGCCGCCAACAAGCGCTGGAGCGACGCCTCCAAGGCTGCCAACAAGCTTGAGGGCGAGCAAGCCAATACCGCGATGACGCAGGCCCTCGTCGACGCCTTCACCGAGCTGCGCGTGGCGACCGTGCTCATGCACGGCATCGTGCCGGCCGGCTGCGAGCTCATCTGCGAGTACTTCGACGTTGACCCGGTCGCCTTCTTTAGCTGGGATAACATCTTCGCCTCCACGGATGAGTTTGTGGAGAGCTTGGGCGAGAAGCCCGGCGAGCACCGAGTGAAGCCGCTGCCCCCGCGCTTCGACTTCTTTAGCAAGCACGAGAGCCAGTACTAAAGCACGCCAGCAACGGCGTACCCGGAAAGTAGTCAATTTGGGACGGGAAGGAAAAACGGATGTCCAAGCCGCGTCGTCGTAAGCAGAAAAAGCAGGTTAAGCCCGAGCTCAAGCTTAGGCAGTTTGCCTCCACCGAGCTTTCCGACCAGCTTGCCGCCCTTCCCTGCGCCGCCGACCTGCCGCGCTTTATGGTCGACACGGTCGCCGGCGCCTATGCGCCCGCCGATGCCGAGCTCATGATCAAGGGCTTCGGCGCCGCGGCCACACGCCCGGTCACGCTGCGCGCCAATACGCTCAAGGCGACCGCCGAGGACATCGCTGCGGCGCTCGATGCCGCCGGAATCGCCCACAACCCCGTCGCCTGGTACCCAGACGCCTTTATCCTGCCCGAGGCCCAGGTTTCTGATCTGTGGGACCTCGACATCTACCGCGACGGCAAGATCTACTTGCAAAGTCTGTCGTCCATGATGCCGCCGTTGGTCCTGGGCGCTCAGGCCGGCGAGGACATCCTCGACATGTGCGCAGCCCCTGGCGGCAAGACAACGCAGATCGCCGCCCTCACCCAGGGCCAGGCACACCTCACGGCCTGCGAGATGAGCATTCCCCGCGCCGAAAAGCTCGAGTCAAACCTCCATCGCCAGGGTGCCAAAAACGTGCCCGTCATGCGCATCGACGCACGCGAGCTCGACGAGTTCTTCCGCTTCGACCGCATCCTGCTCGACGCTCCCTGCACCGGCACGGGCACCGTCATCAGCGGCAACGAGAAAAGCCTGCGCGGCCTCACCGAGCAGTTGCTGAGCAAGTGCGCCCGATCGCAGCGAGCACTTCTGGATCGCGCCATGGGGGCCCTCAAACCGAGCGGCACGCTCGTCTATTCGACATGTTCGATCTTGCCGCAGGAAAACGAGGATGCCCTGCAAGAGGCCCTCGACAAGCACATGGACTGCGAGCTCATCCCCCTCGACAGCACGCCGAGTGAAAGCGAAGCACGCCGCGCCCGCGAAGCCGGTGAGGAACCGCGCATCGAGTGCAACGCCCTTACCGAGGCCATTGCCGCGGGCCACGTCTCGGCCATTGCCAACGGCATGCCCGGCACGCTGACCATTCCGCCCAGTCGCGACTTTGAGGGCTTCTATATCGCCCTGGTCCGAAAACGCAGCTAGCGCACGGATTCAAAACTCAACAAACTATCTCCGTGCGCGCTTGTCCTGCTGGTCACGGCACTGCTTAAGTGCCTCGCGCTCCTTGCGCTCGGCCTTTTTGCCCTTAATGGCCGTGACCGCAAAGTAGATGACCGCGGCGGCAACGATTGCGCCCACGCATAGGCCAATCGAGCCTAACATTGCCGAGAATTCCATACCGCGTCACCTCTCTTTTGTATACGGGACATTCAAGATAGCACCTCGATTCCCGCCACCACAGCTCCTTCACGTTCGCCAGCCCTTCAGTCTAACGGATGGCGCGGCGGGGAAAAATCAACTCGTCAAACGATTTAGCAATCGTAGCGCCGGTCGCACGCTGACGGGCGCACAACATAGAAACGGACCGCCATGGATTCTCTCAACGATTTGAACGAGCGCGTCGACGCCTTTGTCGGCACCAGCTCCTTCGATACGCCCGCCGCGACCGACGATCAAGCCCCCATCGATGTGCCCGCCGAGGTTCACGAAGACGTCGTCGCCTCGGTCGACTTCTCCGAGGTTGAGCTTGCAGATGAATTTACCGAGCCCCAGGTGGCCGTAACCCCCAACGGCCTTTTGCCCATGGAGCCGCTGCCCATCGACGGACGCCTGCGCAAGGCGGCCCTCCGTATGCCCGATGAGATCGAGGAGGCCAGCGGCTTTACGCTCTTTGGCCGCCGCATCAAATCGCTCATCTACACCACCGACGTGGCGGTCATCCGCAACTCCAATGCCGACGCCGTGTTTGCCGTCTACCCCTTCACGCCGCAGCCCGCCATTACGCAGGCGCTGCTGACCGTTGCCGAGTGCCCGGTCTTTGTGGGCGTTGGCGGCGGCACTACCACCGGTAAGCGCTCCGTGCAGATGGCGGCCGTTTCCGAGATGCAAGGCGCGGCGGGCTGCGTGGTCAACTCCCCCGCTACTGCCGAAATGGTCGAGCACATCACCAACATCGCCGACATCCCCGTCATCGCCACGGTCGTTCGCTGCGACGACGATGCTCACGCCAAGGTGCGCGCCGGAGCCAAGATTCTCAACATCGCCGCCGGCAAGAACACGCCCCAGGTCCTACGCGAGCTGCGCGAGCACTATCCCAACCTGCCGCTTATCGCGCCGGGCGGCAAGACGCCCGAGAGCATTCGCGAGACCATCGCCGCCGGCGCCAACGCCATCATCTGGACACCGCCTTCGGCCCAGCAGCTACAGACCGACATGATGCAGCGTTATCGCAAGATGAAGGAAGACGCCACACCTGTCATCTCGCGCGACAACGTGCCCATTATCGACCAGGTCGCCGCCGCCGAGGTCAGCCAAGTCGAGAACATGAATCCCGATGTGCCGATTCCCGACGAAGTCATCGAGCGCGTCGCTTCGATCCACGAGCGCGTCGAGGAGCATCGCGCCAACCGCGGCCTCAAGCCGTCACTGCACGGCTTTTTCTTCCGCGGAAAGAAACGCTAGCCGCAACAGCAAGGCCCGCCCCACAAACGTGAGGCGGGCCGTTTTCGTTTGAGCAATCATGCAGCGACGTGATGGGGCAAATTAATCCACGCGCTTGTCGCCCATAAAGAAGAGCGCCACCGTACCAGGTCCGGTATGCGAGCCAATCAGAGTACCGATGTCATTGATCTCAATCTTGCCTTTAAGCTGCGGAACCTGTTCCTCAATCAGCGCCGCGACCGCCTCGGCATCCTCGCGGCACGCCGACTGCGACATGATGCACTTACCCGAATAATCTGCACCGTCCTGTACGTGTGCCATCATGGTCTTAGCCATCTCGGAAATCGCTCGCTTCTTAGTGCGAATCTTCTCACGTGGCGACAGCTTACCTTCGCAATCGACCGTCATAAGCGGGCAAATCTTGAGCGCCGTGCCGATGATCGCGCTCGCGGCCGAAATGCGACCGCCGCGCAGGTAGCTCGACAGATCGGTCGAGAAGAACCAGTGGTGCAGGTTGAGTTTATGCTCCTCGATCCAAGCGGCCGTCTCGTCGAGTGAAGCCCCGCTATCGCGCACGTCGGCGGCATATTCCAGCAACAGACCAAAGCCCGAAGACGCCCCCAGCGAATCGATGACGCGTACCTTGCCGCCCTGGGGATAGCGATCCGCAAGCATCTGCGCCGCGACGCAGGCCGATCCATACGTGCCCGAAATACCCGACGACAACGTCAGGTGCAGCACGTCTTTACCCTCGGCAACAAACGGCTCCCAAAACTCCTCGTACTCGCCCACGCCCACCTGAGACGTCTTGGGCATGGCGCCCGCGGCAATCTGGGCAAAAAACTCGTCCGGCGTAATCGACTGATACAGATCGTCCGTATAGACAACATCGTCGATCTCGTAATGAAAATACGCGACGGGAATATTGCGCGATTCAAAGAACTCACGGGTTCGGTCGGCGGCGGATTCACAGGTCAGGACAAAATCACTCATATGAGGCTCCTTACTCATTGCTGCGCAAATTATCGCACAGTGAGCCTACATGCGGTACATATGTCCACTATTTACCAAATCGAACCAAAAATAGTGAACATCTTTACCACCATCGTCTCCACCGGCCCCACGCAAAAATATCTGAGAAAACACCCTCTGTCGTCTCCACTCAACCGCCATATCTACCTCAACTAAATCGATTTACCAAACCGTTCATCCGACAATTCAGCCGCTGGCGCAAAATCGAAACAAAAGCGGCGCATACTGGTAAACGTTTGACGCTGTTTATCAGTTTTACCAGCCCCATCGGAAGGTGTTTCATGGTCGCATTCGATCGCAACCCGCAAGACTTCAAGTATCTGCGCCTGCTTTCGAGACAGTTCACCACCGAACAATCCGCGTTTACCGAGATCATCAATCTCTCGGCCATCCTCAACCTGCCCAAAGGCACCGAGCATTTTATGAGCGACGTGCATGGCGAGTACGAAGCCTTTATGCACATCCTCAACAACTGCTCGGGCGTCGTGCGCGAGCATGTCGACGAGATTTTTGGCGACACGCTCACCTTTGACGAAAAGGGCGAGCTGTGCACGCTCATCTACTACCCGCACGAGAAGATCGAGCTGGTCCGCAGCCAGCGCGAGGACTCGCCCACCTGGTACAAGACGATGCTTGACCAGCTCATCATGGTCGCTCGTTCGCTTTCAAGCCGCTACACGCGCTCCAAGGTGCGTAAGGCCATACCGCGCGATTACGCCTATATCATCGACGAGTTGTTGCACACGCACCCGGACGAGAACAACTATCGCGTGCGCTATCACGAGCGCATCGTGGAGTCCATCCTGGAGACCGCCAGCGCCGACGACTTTATCGAGTCACTCGCCTCGCTCATCAAGCGCTTGGCCGTCGACCACCTGCACCTGGTGGGCGATATCTTCGACCGCGGCGGCGGCGCTGCCAAGATTATGGACCGCCTGCTCACCTACCATTCGCTCGACATCCAGTGGGGCAACCACGACCTGCTATGGATGGGCGCTGCGGCCGGTGAGCCCGCCTGCATCGCCACGGTGCTGCGCAACAACCTGCGTTACGACAATTACGAGATCCTCGAGAACGACTACGGCATCTCGCTGCGTGAGCTTGTCGCCTTTGCCGATGCCACCTACACCGCCGGTGAGTCCATCACCCCGCTGATCAAGGCCATCAATGTGCTGCTCTTTAAGCTCGAGGGCCAGATTATCCAGCGCCACCCCGAGTTCGATATGACCGACCGTCTGTTACTCGACAAGATCGAGCACGACACCGGCACGGTCACGCTCGCCGACGGCAGCGTATGGCCGCTCACGACCAACGACTTCCCCACCGTCGATCCGGCGGACCCCTATACGCTCACGTCTCAGGAGCAGCACATCATCGACAAGCTCGTGTCCGAGTTTGTCACCGCCGATCACCTGCATCGCCATATCGATTTCCTCTATTCCCACGGCTCGATGTACAAGGTCGCCAACGGCAACCTGCTCTTCCACGGCTGCGTTCCGCTCAACGAAGACGGCACCTTTAGCAGCATGAACTGCCTGGGCACCTGGCACGCCGGCCGCGATTATCTCGATTTTTGCGACCACATCGCCCGCCGCGCGTGGCGCGTGGGCGACCGCGATGCCCTCGACTGGATGTGGTACCTGTGGATTGGCTTCAATTCACCCGCCAGCGGACGCCTGGTGCGTACCTTTGAGCGCGCCTATATCGCCGATAAGAGCACCTGGGTCGAGCCGATGGACCCGTACTTTACGCTTACCAAGTCGCCCTCGGTCTGCGACGACATCATGCGCGAGTTTGGCGTCGCGCCCATGGCATGTTCGCCGACCGGCCACATCATCAACGGCCACACGCCCGTTAAAACCACCAAGGGCGAGCAGCCCATCCGCGCCAACGGCAAGCTGCTGGTCATCGATGGCGGCTTCTGCCGCGCTTACCATCCCAAGACGGGTATCGCCGGCTATACGCTCATCTCGAGCTCGCGCGGCTGCCGCCTCAAGTCGCACCGGGCCTTTACGACGGTTGCCGAGGCACTCACGCGCAACGTGGACATCGAGAGCGAGACCAACCGTTTTGACCAAGCGGACCGTCGCCGCATGGTGAGCGACACCGATACTGGCGCCAAAATTCGCAGCCAGATCCAGGACCTGCGCCAGCTGCTCGATGCATATAGAAACGGTGCTATCGAAGAGCGCGTCTAGCCCCACCCGCGGGGATTGGCTAAACTTGCTGAGTTTGTCATCCCCATGGCGTCCCCGCGCCACCCTAAGGCAGGTACCATGCAAAAGCTCCTTGCGCAGATCATGAAATTTGGCGTCGTCGGTGTCATTGCCACGGTTATCGACTTTGGCATTATGAATCTGCTCCACTACGGTCTGGGCCTCAACATCCTAATCGCCAACACCAGCGGCTTTATCATCTCACTCATCTTTAACTACCTCGCAAGCATGAAGTACGTGTTTGCGCACAAGGAAGGCATGAGCCGCCGCCGCGAGTTCATCATCTTTGTCGTGCTGTCCGTGATCGGTTTGGTGCTCAACGACGGCATCGTGCTGGCGCTCAACGCCGGCCTGGGACTCGAGGCCAATATCGCCAAGATCTGCGCCACCGCGCTTGTCATGGTCTACAACTTTGTGACCCGAAAAATCTTCCTGGAGGGCGACGAGACAAAATAGCTCGAAACCCCTGCAGCATTACGGCGCCCACGGACGACGCGCACTCAGCGCAGTATCGTCCGTGGGTGTCGCTCGTTTACGGGCAAATTTTCAACGTTTGCGGATTAGCTCTTGAAAATTTGGCGAGTTCATATAGTTCTTGGCAAAGACCTTACGTTTCCCTTGTAAAAGCTCTAAAGTATCCTCTGCTCGATTCATCAACGCATTGGATGTGATTACGTGCGCAAGGCGCTGGCACAACCTCATACCAAGCAGTTCCTCAAGTTTGCTGTCGTGGGTCTTATCTCCTTTGGCATCGACTGGGGCATGCTCATTGCGCTCGTCGAGCTGTTCCACCTCGACTTTTTGATGAGCACCACGGTTTCGTTTATCACGTCCGTCGTGGTCAACTACTGGCTCAGCATGAAGTACGTGTTCGACCACCGCGAAGGCATGAGCCGCAAGCGCGAGTTCACGATCTTCACCATCCTGTCGGTGATCGGCCTGGGCCTCAACGACCTGTACATGTTTGTGGGCGTCACGTTTTTGAGCATCGGCTACCAGGCCATGAAGGCCATCGCCACGTTCCTCGTCACCTGGTACAACTACTTCAGCCGCCGCTTCTTCCTCGAGGGCGCACGGTCGTAGTCGATTCACTATTTGCTTGAATGTATAACCGGTTGGAATTCCCGTTCCAACCGGTTTTTTGTTTGCCGAGAGACCCGGCGACCCAGTCCCATTCGCATGAAAAACGGGCGGTCCGGATGTTGGTCCGAACCGCCCGTCTGGCGCGCTATGTCGAGGCCTCTAGCCCGTTACGTAATACCAAACGACGTTGTCACCATTGGAGAGAACGTAGTTACTGCAGGCCGTCATGGGCGTTGTGCCGTTGACGGAGTACATCCAGCCGCTCGTGCCGCCGTACTGTTTCTCGGCCAAACCACCAATCGCAGAAACATACGTGCCGTACGATGAGCCGTGTGCGTTGACAGAAAGGCCCAGCGCGCACAGGGCATCGTAAACGGTGGCGCCTTCGTTAAAGGTAAAGGTGCCGCCAGAGGACACGGGATTGCCCACAGCGCTCGATGTGACCGAAACCGTCACCGTAACGTAGTTGGACTCCTGTGAGCCGCTTTGGCTGCCCGAGGAGGCGTTTCCACCATTAGGGGATGAGGCTCCATCAGACGACTGGCCACCGCCCGAAGAAGCACCGCCAGACGCATTGGAAGTATCACCGGCTCCCGTATTTTGGGCAGCGGATTTATCGCCAGACCTCTTGCTGTCCTGGCCATCGGACTTCTTGCTATCCGAGCTTTTGTCCGATTCCTTGTGCGAAGACTCGGAATCATCCTTGGCGTCGTTCGAGCCCTTGGACTCATCTTTTGCAGCATCCGAAGATTTGGAATCCTTGGAACTGGCCTCGCCCGAAGCGGTAGACGAGCCAGACCCCTTGGTGTCCTTGGCGACGACGCTCTCCCCCGTCACGGTCTGAACGATCCAGTCAATGGACCAGGCGCCGCTCTCGGAAGGATGGACGAAGCCCAGCGAGACGACGATCAGAATGGTGCACGCGGCAGCAAGAACGCCAAGGAGCGCCTTGCGACGAGATGCGGACGCCGCCGAAGCGGCGCCCTGTTGCTTTGCATCGTCGAACTGAATGAACGAGGAATCTGGTTGCTTGGGGTCAGCGTCCTTGGATTTATTGGACACAACCCTCACCTACCGACGTTTGGTGAACACGAACACGCCGACGATGGCGAGACCGATGACGCCGGCGGCAACGCCAACAATGGCGAGCGGGTTGGTGCCAGTCTCCTGCTCGGAAGCACTAGAGGACTTCTTAGCAGTGGTCGTGGAAGCAGCACCCGTATCGGACTTCTTGTCGGACTTGTTGTCCTTCTTGTCAGACTTCTTCTCATCCTTCTTGTCGGACTTGTTTTCCTTGGTCTCGGCCTTGGTCGACACCGTCGTCTTGGTCGTCGGCTTATGACCCGGGGCGACAGCGCCGCCCTTCGAGCCGGAGCCGGAACCCGTGCCAGTGCCAGCGCCAGTGCCGGAACCAGTACCGGTACCAGAACCGCCGCCGCCATTCGAACCTGCGCCGCCATTACCGCCAGGGTTAACGGCATTCTTGGTCCACTTGGCATACAGCGTCAGATCGGCCGTCACCGGCGTGGCGAAGTCATACGCCCGCGTGCAGGCTTCATCGGTATACCAACCGCCGAAAGTGTAGCCATCGCGCGTCGGATCGGCCGGCTTGACCAGCTTGCCATCGGCCGTGGCAACAAACTTAGTGTCGCAAGCAGACCCGCCGTTGGAATTAAAGGCAACCGTCCAAGACTCAACGGCCCCAAGCTTGAACAGCGTGCCCGAGTCATTGATGTAGTACAGGTTGCCAGATGCATCGGCAATGACCGGAGAGTCACAGTACTGGTAATGGCCAGCCGCATCATAAATCTGCGTCGCCTCTGCATCGCCGAGCGTATAGCGATACACCCCACCACCAGCAGAGTAGCTGACGTAGTCCTTGCTATCCGCGCTATTAACGGTGAAGTACACATAGGTCTTGCCGCCCTGAACACTCACCAGCGGAGTAGCAGCAATACCGTTAAATCCGGCCGGCAGCTCTTTACCGTCAGCAGCGGTGACCATCGTGGTCTTACCAGTCTTCAGATTATAGAGAACCAGAGCAGATCCAGTAGCCGTCTGCCCACCGACAATCAAGTTGTCGCCAGACATCGCCGGGGCGCTCATGTTATTCGTAAGACCCAGGTCGACCGTCTTCTGCTCGCTCAGCACGCCCTTCGCCGAAAGCGAAATCACATGGAGCTTTCCGTCGTGCGTCATCTGATAGAAGGTCGAGCCATTGGACGGATCGGCGACGCAGTCAGCGTTCGCAAGGGTGCCGAGCTTCATGGTCGAAACGACATCGCCCGTTGCCTTATCAATGCACTTAAGCGTACCTGCGCTCGTGGGGACGATGGCGTACTTATCCGTCAGGGCAGCGCCAGTCCAATAATAGCCCTCAGCTGCGTCGATGTTCTGCCAAGAGACTTCGCCTGTGGTGATCTTGATGCGCGTAAAGGAACCGTTGACGTATTTCTTCCCATCAGCCGTACCTACATAGACGTACTCGCCGTCCGAAACGACGGTGCAGGAGCTCTGCGTCAAGTCCGTCAAACCAGGCGTCAGCCACTTGCAGATCAGCTTGTCTGCAGTAATCGCCTGGACCGCACCGCCGTTGAGCGGAACGATGATAAGGCCGTTGGTATAGATCGGACGGGAGGTATAGCTCACCTTGGAGGCAAGCGGCGCAGAGGCAACCTTTTTGCCCGTGGACGAATCGATCTTAATGAGCTCGTTCTCGGTCGCGATGTACACAAAGCCGTTGGCGATGACAGGTTCGCTGCAATTGGCATACTGCTGACCAGACTCGGCCTTCCAATCGAAGGCCCACTTAAGACCGGAAGCCTGCGCAGGCGTCTTGGCATCCGTTACGGTCGAACCGTTGCCACTGTTGCCGTAGCCGGCCCACTCGGCATCCCAATCAGGAGTCGTCGCGCTCGGATCCACGACAATCTTGTCGGGATCGGGCATGGGCGAATTATCGGTGGTATAGGCAAGCGTGACCTTATCGCCGCTCTTGAGCGTAATCTGATTGGCGCAGAGTAAGGAGGGCTCTCCGTTGATATACAGATGCCAATATTTATTGGTCGCAGCATCCCAACCATACGGCTTGTGATCGAACGGCGAAGTAATGGAATTCAGGAACCAGTACTCACCACTCTGGGAGCCGTTGTACGCAACGCCCTTGGCCTTCAGAACTGCCTCAATAAGGTTCTGGGCCGTGGAGCCTTCGGGCAGAGAAACATTGCTTGCCGTGCCCCAACGCGTATTGTTCCCGTTGACATCGGGACCGATAACATCGGCGGATCCAAGCACCTGACCGGGGAGGACATCGGCGTCAGCACCATACATAAAGGTGACGGCGTCACCCTCCTGGAGCTTGTAGGCACCGGCGCCAACGTCGGCGAACTTGCCATTTACGTAGAAGCGCCAATAGCTCTTGGTCGCAGCATCCCAGCCATAGGACTTACCATCAAACGGCGAAGTAATGCCGTTGAGGAACCAGCCCCAAGACGATTCGCCAGCATCGAGAGTAAGGCCGGTCTGCTCAAGGAGATCCTTGGCAGTAGAGCCTGCCTTGAGACTCGTCTGGCCCGTCGAAGCCCAAATCTGCTGCTTGCCGTCCTTGTCCTTACCAAGCACCTGAACGGAAGCATGAACGGAATCAGAGGGCAGCTGGTCGCCCCAGCCACCGTAGAACCACGTGACGGTATCGCCAACATGGATGGTGACATTGTCCGCCGTATAGTCACTCGACTTGCCGTTGATGAACAGCTGCCAATAGGTCGAATAATCTTGGGGCGTACCCAGTTCAACACCGTTGTACTTAAGGCTCAGAATGAAGGAGCCCGCAGCAACGGCGTCGATGCCATTCGCCTCAAGCGCGACCTTCGTAAGGTCAAGTGCGCTCGAGCCGGACGTCACCACATACTGCGCGTTATCGACCCAGGTCTGAGTCTTGCCCTGGGCATCGCGACCAATGACGGTCACATTTGCGGCAACCTGGTCCTTAACGACAGGGAACGAGCTACCAGCCGTATAGGCAAACTCAATCTTCTGCCCCTGGGTGAGCTTGACGCTGCTCGCGCCAACCGAGGAAGACGCGCCGTCGACGAACAGCTGCCAGTAGGCATAGGTCGTCGGATCGTAGGCAAGCGTGCGGCCATCGCTCGGGGATGTGATGCTTTCGAGGTAGAAACCGTATGCCGTGTTCGGATCGTACTTCGCCTTGAAGCCCGTCTTCTCCTGCAGCTTAATGAAGGCATCCGCAGCCGTCGCGCCCTCGTCGAGCTTGAGCTGCGTAGGTGCCACCCAGGTCTGAGCCTTGCCGTCAGCATCGGTGCCGATAATCGAGAACGAGACCTCGACCTGCTTCTTGGCAACATCGCCGGTTTCTGTCGGGTTCTCTGTCTGAACGGCAGCCGCGGCGGCAGATCCCACTTGGCCAGCGGATGCCGTCGAAGACTGCTCGCTCGTGGCAGGGCTCTCCCCCGTCGCCGAGCCTTCGTCGCCAGTTGCTGCCTCTGTTGTGGCTGCACTAGCTGCAGGCGCGCCCTCGGAATCCGAAACCTCGGCGCCGCTCTGCTCAGCGGTACCGCCCGCAAGCGCTGCGTCCTCGCCCGGCGTCGCAGTCTGAGCCACAGCCTCGGCAATGCCCTCGGCGCCCTCGGCCCACAGCTGAGCCGGTGTGGTGCCAAAGGCCATCGCGAAGGCCAGGAATGCCACCAGGCCGCGCTTGGCTACGCCGCGCGCAATTGCGCCACGGCGATGCGAGACGCGCTGGCACTCGTCCTCAAACATATCCATTTGTCTCCTACTGTCTGCACTTGGAGCGTTGCCTTGAGACTGCCCCACGTCATCGCGCATGTTGCGCTCGAGTTCCCCCATCGGGGTCCCCCTTCCCTCCAGAGCCCTATGCACACCGGCGGCAAAAGCCGCAGCCGCATGCAAGACGGGAGGCGATCCGACTTAACCTTAACGACTCGGGCACGTCGTCCGATCTGCGACGCGAGCATCCCGAGCCAAGAGGAATTACGGTTACTGGTACAGCTGGGGACTTGCACCCCGATTCTCCCAAATGCGCAGGATAACCGCGCATTCGTGCGTCTCCGCACCACCATCTAGGCCATCGATTATTACCGTCAAAATGGTATCACGCAAAAGGGCCTCGCACGCAGGCGAAGCCCAAGGTAAAAGCTATTGTTTGCGATAGGAAAATGCGGTGACGGCCGCAGCCTCTAGTGCTTGCCGCCGTGACTGTTGAGCCAGATATTGCGGCCCAACATAAGCGCCAGCACCAGCGCGCTCACGTAGCCCATAAAGCCAATGACCGGGATACCAAACACAACCGGCTCGATGCGCGCGTAGTACACCACCGACGAACCGATAAACAGACCGGCGATCACAATTGCCATCGACATGCGGTCGATAATCCCACCTAGCTGTCGCAGCGCCTTATCGCTGCTCATGATCTGCGTGTTCACCTTAAGCTGGCCGCGCGTAAGCATACGCGAAGCCAAGCCCAGATACTCGGCCGCCTCGAGCGAGCCCTTCGCCGCGCGATAACTGCTCGCTGCAAAGTCGCGGCTCATCTCGCGCATGCGCGCATAGGTGCTTTTCTCGTTTTTAATATGCGTCTGGATGATTTGGATCATGTTGACGTTGGGCATGTACTCGGTCAACAGGCCCTCGAGCGTCACCATGCCGCGGGCGAACATCGTCACCACGCTCGGCAGCTCAACGTCATTCTTACGCGCGAGGTTTAACAGCGAGGTCAAAAACTCGCCGATATCCAGGTCTTTAAGGTCGAGCCCGGCAAAGTCGGCAACAATAAAGTCCAAGTCGGACAAAAAGGCCGAATGGTCAAGCTCGGCCGAATCGCCGCGCGTCACGGCAAAGCGCATGAGCGAATCCTTGAGCTTTGGCACGTCGCCCTCGGCCACGGCAAAGATCATATCCTTGACGATGCCACGGTCGTGGCTCGACATGCGTCCGACCATGCCCAAGTCGATAAAGTAGACAATTCCGTCTTTGAGGATGATGTTTCCCGCATGCGGGTCGGCATGGAAAAAGCCGTCGTCGAGCACCTGCGTCGAATAGTCCTCGACGATTGCGGCACCGATCTTTTCCAAGTCATAGCCCTCGGCCACTAAGCGTTCAGGATCGGCGATCGAAATGCCGTCGACGTAATCCATGACCACCACGTGCTCGGTGCACAGGTCCAGATAGGATTTAGGGCACGTCACGCCATGAACGCTCTTATGGAACTCGTAGAAGTCGTTGAGGTTTTTGGCCTCGGCCAAAAAGTTGGTCTCCTCGCGAAACGAGGTCCACAGCTCCTCGACTACGCCGTGCAGGTCAACGAATTGATCGGTATTGACGAACTTGGAAACGATACGCACCACCGAGCGGATGATATCGATGTCCTGTGCCATAACCTGCTGCGCACCGGGGCGCTGCACCTTGACGGCCACGTCCTCGCCCGTCACCAGACGAGCGCGGTGCACCTGCGCGAGCGATGCGCTACCAAGCGGATTGGGGTCGATCGCATCGAACATCTCCCCCAGGCGCAGGCCGTATTCCTCTTCCAAGCAGCGGAGCACTACCTCGTACGGCACCGGCTCCACGTCGGAGCGCAAGCGGCGCAGCTCATCGCAAAAGCGTTGCGGCAGAATCTCGGACCGGTTGGCCAGAATCTGCCCCATCTTGACGAACATGGGGCCGAGTTCCTCGAGCAGGCGGCGCAAACGAACCGGCGTGAGGTTATCCCACACGCGGTACTTTTTAACCAGGCGAACAATCTGCCCGATACGCTCGCGGCGACCCGCCGGCGTGAGCTGGTATTCCTCGTCCGGCGCCATCGCGTCGGGCTCCTCGGGCACCATATCGACAGCGCGCGGCTTCTTGCGAGCGCCCGAGACGGCGGCGTCGACCTCATCGACAACCGCCGCCTCGTCACCCAGGGGATCTAGTTTGTTGTAATCGGTGGTGGAATCTGCCATCTGCGCTGCTACTCGGCCTCTTCGGTATCCTTCGCATCGTCGGGCTCAACGGACTCGACGGGCACCGAGGTCACGTTGTCCTCGACCGAATCGACGATGTCGCGCACGTGGGCCAGGAAGGCCGTGCGCTCGGACGCGGTCATAACGCGGACGCGAGCAAGGATGAGCTCATCGAGCACGCGCTGGGCCGCGGTCTCGCCCTGCATGCCCAGACGCTCGGTCAGATCGGAGATGGTACCGCCGGCCTGCTCGAACATGTCGGACACACTGCGGGCGATATCGGGAGCGCCGGCGTCCTTGCGAACCTGCTCGCCCTTGGTATTAAGGTCGTCGAGAACCTTCTTGCCGCCTTCGACAGCAACGGCGGCAGCGCCAAAGCCCACGTTAATGGCGCCGTTAACAAGCTGATCGAGTTTCATAACCATGGTTGTCTCCAATCACAAACAACTGCATTGGCGTTCTTGTACCCAAGATTGAGCGAAAGCGACAAAGCGTTTTAGCGCTATTCAATCGACGGGAAATCCCTACCTCACGTTGTCGTTCATCGCGAAAGAGTTCTTCATGGCGCAGCTCGTGGTGTAGAGCACCTTGCCCAACAGGGCATCGGTCTCCACGCGCACGAGCTCGGCAAAGGCCTCGTTGGCGCGGGCGAGCTCGGCAGGCACCTCGGCCTCGGGCAGCGCGGCTACGACAGCGTCAACGTCGTGAATCTGCTTGTGGCCCATGCCGCCGACCTTCTCCTGGTAGTCCTCCACAGCGCGGCCGCACTCATGGAAACGGACGTCAGCCAGGGCGCCGATCAGGCGGTTGGCCCAGTAGAAGTTTTCGGACGTCACGCGAGCCTGCGTGTCGGCATAGTACTCGGGCATGGTCTCGACGTTGGCGTACAGCGGAACCAGCGCGTTAAACGAGTTGGAGCCAAAGGCCATCCACTGCACGGCACGGTAGGCCGGCTGCGCATAGGGGCGCAGCTGCAGCACGGCGAGCTGGCTGTTGCGATTGATGCCGATGGGGCGATAGGCGCCGCGCGTGGCGGGCGTGCCCTTGCTGCCGTAACAGTCGTACTCCGTGCCCTGGTAGTGGCTCGAAAGCACGTACTTGATGTCCTCGATGGTCACCTTACGCTCGGGCACGCGGCTCCAGGGGATATCGTCGCTCTCGGGCGTGTAGTCGGCGTCGGGGCCGTCCCACACGTCGCCGGGGTTGAGGCAGCGCTGCATGTACCAGGCGCGCGGCGTGTTGTAGACATGGTCGCTGTCGCTGTGCGAGCCAAAGGCCTCGCGCGGGTTAAAGACCGTTGCCGGACCGTCGCCCTCGACGCCCAACGTCAGGTCCAGATGCCACTCGGCCATCCAGGAGCGCAGGTCGGCCGAGCACATGTGGTCGGTCTGGGCGCCCTCGGCGTCGTCTAGGTCAAAGCTGTCGATACCCAGCTGGTTGGGCATGGTCACATAGGCGTCATCAGGCACACGCTTGGCGATCCAGTGGTGGCCGCCGATGGTCTCGAGCCACCAGATCTCGTCCACGTCACTAAAGGCGATGCCGTTGTTCTCGTAGGTGCCGTAGCGCTCGAGCAGGTCGCCCAGGATACGAACGCCGTCGCGGGCGGACTTGGCGTACGGCAGGACCAGGGTCACCATATCCTCCTCGCCCAGGCCACCAGGTTGCGCCGGCACATAGCCGTCCTCACCCTCGTTGCCCTTGGCGGGTACGTAGTCGACGAGCGGGTCGGCACCGCGGACGCGCTCGTTGGTGGTGAGCGTCTCGGTTGCGGACATGCCCACATTGAGCTCGTTGAAACCGGCCTCGGCCCAGATGCCGTGGCCCGGGACAACATCGGGGACGCTCGTGTAGCGCATGGGGTTATTGGGCAGTTCAACGGTCAGGTGGCTCAGGACGCTTGTGTAGACGCGCGGCTGCTCGTCGGGATGCACCACGCGTATACGTTTGGGCTCAAACACCCCGTTGGACGAGTCCTCGTTACGCGCGACCAGGGTCGACCCGTCGTAGCTTGCGTTTTTACCGACCAGAATCGTTGTGCACGGCATGCGCATCCTCCTTGAGCGAAGAAATCAAACGGCAACAGTGTATCGCTTCGGCGCAGAAAGGGCGAAACCACGGCGCTGGCAACCCCTGTGGTCAAAAAATGCCAAATATGAGTACTGTCACTAATTTAGTAACAGCAATTTTGCTACGCATGGGTGTCGAAAGTCTACATTTGTTCAAAAATTAGATGATGTACTTCCCCATAGGTCCAATAAAATAGGCTTCTATCGATAATAAATATCGTTAGAGAGCCAAATTAACCTAAAATATATGTGACTATCTTGGCAACAGTACTCATATTTGGCATTTTTTGTCCACGGGGTATAGAACTAACCCCTCAAACAGCCCAAACGCCTATTTCGATGCGCGCTCCGCCGCCTCAATCACGTGTTTGGCGAGAATCGCGGTGGTCACAGCCCCCACGCCGCCCGGCACGGGCGTGATGGCGTTAACGACCGGCTCCGCAGCATCAAAATCGATGTCCCCGACCAGCTTGCCAGCAGCCTCGTCCCAGTTAATGCCAACATCAATGATCGTCTGGCCCTCGCGAACGGCATCCGCGCCAATCGTGCTCGCGCGTCCAACGGCCGCAACAACGATATCGGCAGAACGGCACTCGGCAGCAAGATCGCGTGTATGCGTATGGCACGTCGTCACCGTGGCATTGCGAGCCGTAAGTGCGGCGGCAACGGGACGCCCGATCACCAGCGAGCGCCCGACCACAGCAACCTTAGCTCCATCCAGCTCAACGCCGTAATGATCCAGCAAAGCCAGCACGGCTTCGGCTGTGCAGGGGGCAAAACCCTCGCCGCGCCCCGAAAGCGTGGTGAGCAGCGAAGCCGGCGTCATGGAGTCAACGTCCTTGGCGGGATCGAGCGCTGCGGCGACGGCGTTCTCGTCAAGGCCGGCGGGCAGCGGGCGGAACATCAAACAGCCATGAACAGCCGAATCGGTATTGATGTCCTCGATGGCCGTCAACAGCTCGTCCTGCGAAACATCGGCAGAAAGCAAAACGCGACGAGCCTCAATCCCCACTTTTTCGCAGCGCTTGAGCGCACCGCGCTCGTAGGATAGGTCGTCCTCGCGTTCACCTACACGCACGATAGCCAACGTCGGAACAACGCCCCGCTCGCGCAGGGCTGCGCAGCGAGCAGCAAGTTCCTCAGTCAAAGCGCGAGCAACGGGAGCACCCTTCAGCAGTTCAGCCATGGCTATCCTCTCTTCCTTGCAGCGTCGGAGGCGCGGCGCGCCAGCGCATCGGCGCGCGGCAACCATGTGTCGAGCAACTCATCACACGCCGTCTCGAGCTCCTTAGCACGAGCGCGATCCTTCATAGACGTGGTGTTCGCAAAGAGCGTCAAGCTCGCGCCCTGCATAGCGGCACGGCAGAACACGGCGCCGCACGCCACATCGGACAGCAGTTGACGCGAACCCTTGTCGGCCATGTCCTCGAGCAGCGCCAGCGCACGCCCGCAGGCATCCATAATGCGATACGGCGGCAGAGCGGCCACATGCAGCGCATCCTGAATCGCGGTCGCTCGAGTCGGATCGTCACGCGGAATACCGTACGCCGCGGACACCTGGCCGTACGCACGAACGTCCTCGGCGACCAGACCCACAAGTTCCTGCGCCAACTCATCCGCCTGGGCAAACGCGCGCGTCAGATCGTCTGCGCGATCGGCAAGCGCAGGGTTTGTCGCCCCATAGCGAGCAACCATCCCGCAAAGCGAGGCGCCCAGTGCACCTACAAAGGCGCTCGCGCTACCGCCGCCGGGAACCGGCTCGCGTGCGGCAAGCGCCTCGGCAAACTCTCGACATGTTTTATCCATCATCTCTTGGCTCATACGCACGCACCTTCAAGTCATATACATCGGTCGGGTGGCAACCGCCGACCGACCGCATCAATCACATAATGGTGCTAAGTCTAGCCCATAAGTACATGAGCGTCAGCGCACCTGGCCATCGCGGATTTCTATGACGAACGATAGGCCTCGGCACCGCAAACATGGGACACATGGCCCACCTTTCGAGACTTCCGGACGTCAAAAACTGAGGCATATCTATAAACAAGGAACCTGTTGGGGCAACGCCCACGCACGCGCGCCCCATTAAATCAACGGGCACCTCACCCCGGGGAGGGCCGACAGCATCGGCCCTCCCCTCTTTTGCGACCGCACATATTGCCACTTGTCGGCGCAATTCCAGCCCCCAGAATGGGACACATGGCCCACCCTAGCGAGCCGTCCGCGCGTACAGTAAAGGCAGGTAATCCATGGGCGGTTACAGATCGAGGAGGACACGACCATGAAAAAGAAGGCCTTTGCGATTCTCACCCTCTGCATCAGTCTCTTTGCCGCGGTTGCCCTGGTGGGTTGTGGCGGAAACGGCGACGCTACCGGCAGTGGCGGTGACGGCGGCGCGGAAAAGCCAGCCGTGGATATGAGGACCGACTTCATTTGGTTTAAGGTCGAAGTCCCCGAGGGCGTCGAAATCACGGACGTCGCAGGCGATACCGCCGACAGGGCCCAGTTTAAGTTCACCGAGAGCGAGCATGCCAGCGACCGCTTCATCCCCGTCTTCGATCCTGACAAGAACGCCGATGAACTGTTTGACTACGAGGCAAAGTGGAAGGCCAACTCCGGATGGACCGAGAGCGATCCCGTTAAGTACAACGGCAAGACCTGGCGCAGCGCCTACTTTACGCACTCGGGCGGCGTGACGACCGAGTACTTCACTGACGTTGACGGCGGCAGTGTGTACGTACGTATCGACAATGTCGAGGAGCACAAGGACGCCGTCGAGACCATGATGAAGTCTCTGGAGTTTGCCGACGACATCGCCAAGGCCAAGACCGAGGCCATGGACGTCAAGCTCGAGGATATCGAGATCAAGCGCTAAGCGACTGGCGAGCACAACGGGAAACACGGACGCAGTGCAAACAAGCGACGGTATCCCAGCGCTTCGTACCCAGGGAGGGCCGGTAAGCCGACCCTCCCCATTCTTATGCCGGTAGCCGACGAACGCAGGATGCCGGGCTCCAAAACCATCCCAGACGTGATAACAGCACAAATAGACAAGTGCCCCAACACGTCCGCCCGCCGATTTATAACGCCGCGCAGGCAATTTAAACCGGCGTCTTTAAACATCTGGGCAGTATAGTGACCAAAACAAGTGCATAACCGCACCCTGCGAACGGAGGAGATATGACCGAACACCATGCCATCAGCCGCCGAGCGTTTACGCTGGGCCTAGGGCTTGCGGCGTTGTCACCACTTGCAAGCCTGCCTGAAACCGCAGCGCCGGGCATTCCCCTGCGAACGGCATTTGCAGACAACACACCCGCACCGTCGGACAGCCTCGACAATTTCGTCATTCGCCTTCGCCCCGCGGGCTATTTTCGCACCGCGAGCGTCAACCAAGACGGCAACGTTCGCGGCAACGTCTGCCACCTGTTTAACGACGGCACGTCCAGCAAGCTCATCCTTGAGAACGTAACGACCAAGAATGACGATACAAACTGGTATGCTATCCGCACCTTGCTCAATTTCGAAGAGCATAAAAAGACGGGCTACAGCATTTGGTCGGTCGACGACGACTCGGACAAAGATGGAAAGGTCATCCACGTATGGGGCGGCGAGTATGACAACAAGCCCAGCCGCGCTTTTGCGTTCGAACGTCAATCAAACGGAACCTATATCATTCGAGACCGCACGGTCGAGAAAGAAACCGAGAAAAAAGACATTAAGTACCTGGCAATAGAATCGGACGGCAAAGACCAGGACAACAATAAGATCTGCCATAAGAGTAAGAGCATTCCGTGGGAGCTAGAACTTGTCGGTTACGACATGGGCAAGATCAATACCACAGTTAGAAGTATCGACTGGACCACGTATAGCAGCTACGTCGACGGACCATGCTGGATGAAATACGTCGACGACAACAAGTACCTCGACGAGCTGAGTATCCCGGGCACGCATGATTCGGGCACCTGCAGCGTGGACAACGACACCGAGCCCCAATCCTCACAAGCAAAGTGCCAGCAGGATTACATCCCGACGCAGTTGCTCGAAGGCATTCGCTATTTTGATATCCGACTCGGAAGGAACGACGAGAACGGCGACCCCGGTATCGACCATGGAAGATGCTACCTGCTCAAAAAAGACGGGGGCTTTATGCATCTCTCCGATGTCATCGGTTACTTCAAAACATTTTTGAACGAAAACCCGTCAGAAGCGCTCATCATGCTTGCGTCACGAGGCAACGACGAGGCTACCGACGAAAGCGTTACGACGGCTTTCGCCAAGGTTATGCACGATAATCCCGATCTGTTCTACACGTCGAGCCGAATCCCCACACTGAACGAGGTGCGCGGAAAGATCGTCCTGCTGCGTCGATTTGTACTCGCCGGCAACAGCGTAAGCAGCCACACGTGGGGCCTCGATCTCACCCAATGGGACGACAAAATCAAGGCGCATTCCGGGCAGTCGATGTGCCTCGTCCAAGACGCGCGAGGCTTTGAGACTACGGGCAATGCGGGCGACAAAGAGCCCTATTGCACCAAGGTATACGCCCAGGACCATTTTGAATGCACCGGAACCGACAAGATTAGCTGGGTCGATATGGCGCTGCGAGAGACGACCAATCTCACGCGCAACAAGGTGGACGTCGAGGACAATGATGGCGCCAAGGTGCAAGTCCTGGAACGCTGCTGGTCTATCAACTACACCAGTTGCACGAATTACAAACAAGGAAGCAATCCTTTTACCGCGGCGCGAGTGGTCAACGAGCATCTGTACAAGAGCCAGTACATCAATCCCAGCGGCAGCGATAAAACAAAGTCAGATTGCCTCAAGCACGTTGGCATTATCGCGTCCGACTTTGTCGATTCGGCACTGGCCCGGAGCATCTACCAACGCAATTACGACGCGAAGCACAAGCCAACAGTTTCATGCTGCCTCCCGGACCGCATGCACATGACGTATGGAGACTCGCTGAGCGATGCCTCGCTCCAAGATGGCAAGACCGTTGGCGAGGGCCATTTCCGCCTTGTCGACAGCAGCAACGTACTCAACGTGGCCGCTTCTGGCAGCGCGTTTGCCATCGAATACGTGGATGTCGACGCCCTGGGCAACGAGACCGTTACGGGGCTGCAGGGCTCTGTGCCCATCGATATCGATCGACGCGCGCTGACGCCCCATTTTGAGGGACTCGAAGGCCTTAAGGCCGGCGAAGACGTGCGCGCCAAGATTGCGGCATCACTCGAGGGCAAGCTCGAAACCGATGCCTGCACGGCCCAGCTCGAGTTTGTGCACGACGCGAACGGCGCTCCGGGCACGGCAATGGCCGAGGGCGAAACATTTGCCGCAGGGACGTACTGGGTGCGCGCGAAAGACCTTTTGGGCGACGCGGCACAGAACTACATGCTCGCCAGCGATGGAGCCGTAAGCTTTACCGTAGCGGCCTCGGGCAGTGCAGGCGGCACCGGCAGCGGCACGGGTTCCAACGCAGACGGCGCCGACAAGAACGGCGGCGGCAACAAGAGCAAGGACTCGGGCGGAAAACTCGCCGACACGGGCGACGGCTCTGGTATCGCCGCCGGGCTCGCCGCTGCCGCCGTGGCGACAACGGTCGCTGGCGCGGCAAAGCTTGCCAGTGACCGCGAAGACAGCGAAGGCGCTAGCGAATAGGCAAGCCGGCCTTTTAAACACATCGACTCAATCGGGAGCGTAGGACACCGTTCTGTGCCCCCGATTTTTACCTTGGCCCGAACGCCGCCATAGGCTACATCACTATGTTCAGCACGTTGACGAATTCCTGAGCCTGGGAGCGGCTGCTCAGGCTAAAGACACAGGCAGTCAACAGCCTGTTGCGCAGAAAAACGTCGCGGCCCTTGATCCTGCTGACCCCCGTGATGTCCTTAAGGTAGACAATCTCGGTGTGCTTGCCGCCGAAAGTGCCCTTCTTGAGTACCTCAATGCGATTAGGGTAGATCTTGACGTCTTTAAACCTGCCCGAACCCTTACCCTGGAATAGCAAAGTGTTGTTGTCCATACACATCGCTCCCCATGGTTAGAGTTAAAACTGCCTCTATGGTCACATTTTAGTCACTTCGGGAATCCTGCACGAAGGCGCTAGGCGACATTGAAATTCGAGTCCGCGCGAGGCTTTAAGATAGGCATGATCAGCCGCATCAATGCGACTGGCAATGCTTCTAGGAGTACGCCTCGTATTATTCGCCATTAGAGGAGGTCTTACCTGGTTTACGCATGGGAATTCGAGTTCTTTGATTCGGACGGCATTGAACTTCCCGCGCCAGACTTCGGACATGAGCCGCGACACGGCGGCAAGATTATCGCCGTAGCCGTCAGCCGCGAACTCGCCGACATCCCCGCCGTCACCGCAGCGAATGCCGCGCGTATACTCGGTGTTAGCTCAGCGCGGGTATCGCAACTGATAAATGCAGGGCTGTTGGATTCATGGAAGGATGGCACCAAGTGAATGGTGTCCAAAGCTTCCATCGAGGCACGACTCGCCGACGCACCAAAGGCAGGGCGCCCAAAAGAGGTCCCTATTGCTGTATAAGGCGAGGCTACTGCGCACTTTTATTCCACACGATGTTTTCAGCCTGGTATAAACAAGTTCAATACCAGAATGCAAATCCAACCATCGTGTCTAATTACGAAAGAATTTTCGCCTTTTCTGCAGCAAACTCTTCCTCGGTAAGTACTCCACTTTCACGCAGCGCTGCAAGCCTCTCGAGCCTTGCAGCTACATCACCACTATCCACCAGCGTCTCAATAGTCTGTGAGACCTGCGGATACTGCTCGAGCTCCTTCGATAGGGCATCGACTATCTCGGCAATATTCTTTGCATTTTTGCCCCCGTTTAATACGTTTGCCCTGACCTTAGATGACGAGATGACAGTAACGCCAGATCCGCCTTCAACTGGAACAACCGAAATACTGATATTTTCACCCCAGGACCAAAGGCTCATACCAATCTCGGCTGCAACTGTTCTTGTTGTGGGCGATGCGCTATCAACTTTTACTTTAGGTAGCTTTTCCATAGCTGCCTTCAAGGCATTAAACGTGTCGTCAGGAGAATACGGTACCTGAATCTGAAGCTGCTGATCCGCAAAACCCATAATCCGGCCTCCGCTTCTACAAGATTAAGGCTATCGGCAATGTTAGCACGTTCCCAGCACTTTTAAATTCATCTAATGACCTTGTGATGCAGCCCGACACCCCGGCGCCACTCCCCTACTTCCCAAATAGCGCACCCAGCAGGCCGCGACGTTTGGGCTTCTCCTCTCGGTAGGAACCCTCGACGGCGGCTGCAACCTGGCGCGGTTGCTCGCAGCCTCCACGGCGTACGATCTGGTATAGGAACGGCGATTTAACGTATTTGACCTCGATGGGCGTGGCGTGCACGGTGCTTTCGCTCGACAGCATCACGTTGGGATTGAGCGGTGCCACCACATGCGTCTCGCGCTTGTCACTAAACACCACCGCAGCCGCGCGGCCCGTCTGGCCGTTCACGGCGATGCGCACCTGTTCGCCATCGCGACTATCCGAGGCAGGACGATCGACAAAGTACACCGGCACCATAACCAAGCCGTCCTTGTGCTTGCGGGCCTTGCGCGCCCACGTGCGGATGCTCTTTTTATTGAATCCCAGCACCGCCTCGGCGTCGTTGCCCGCAACGTCGAGCGCCAACTTATCAATAACCACCTGGTCCTTGGTAGACGCATCGACGGAGACAACGCGAAAGTCACCTTCCTGCATGGCCGGGTCAAACGGCCCAACCTTGGCAAAGTCCCACGGCTCCAAAATGCCCATGAGGCGAACGTCCAGGTAGTTTGCCCTGGGATATGCCCAGTCGAGCACCTCGTAGTACACCAAGGTCTCCTTGCTCAGGCCCTTGCCCGGGAAGGACGCCATCATGCGCAGGTCCGCCAGCGCCATGGGGAAATAGAAGAGCATCATGTCGTTTTGGATCGCATCTTCCACGTCGTGCCCGGCAAAGGATTCCGCATACTGGCGCACCAGCTGCAGTGCGTTGGCACGTGCCTGCTGCGGCGAGATTTCGCAGGGAATGCCCTGCTCCGGCACATACTCTGCACCCACGCCCATGGTCAGACGCTTGCTGAAGGTACCGGGCTTGAGCAGGTCGGCAATGCCGATCTTGTTGCCGCAGGACGGGCACTCAAACACGCGCTGCGTTGACTCGCCCTCAAAGGACGCCCCGCAGAAGGGGCAAGGAATGCTCACATGCGTGACCTCTTGGAACTCTTGCGCCGTGCCGCGATCCTCCCACAGCAGATGTTCCAGGACCGACTGATTGCGCCAGTGCGCGTTGAAGAAATACCAGTCCGGGTCCTCCGGGCGCTCGAGTTGCGACACATGCGTGAGTTTGAGCAGTCCATCCACCACCGTCAACGGCGTATGGCGAATACCCAAAGCGCTCTTGGGCTCTCCGGCGTCCGCCTGCCACGGAACGACCGTGCCGCAATAGGCGCACTCAAAGCTGCGCTTAGCTTGGTGCGAGTACATAGGGCCGCCGCAGTTTTGACATTTAATGGCAAACATCTCGTCCATGGAAACGTCCTCCTTTGCACAGGGGCTGTCGACATTAAGTATGTCGAGCAAACAGGCACATGCCCATACCCATGTGGCCCAAAATGGACCACCCAGGCAGACAAGAAGGCTCGCTCGTTAGCACCGGCAGACTATTGCTGCATTTTCTGAGCATCGGTGCACGGCGCCCCCGCGCGAGCTACACTATCCCCTTAAACATGATTGTGAGGACGACCGCTATGCTATTTGTAAATCGGCTGGTACATACGCTTGTTCCCGGCGGCGAGGACGAGCCGGTCGATGCATCTTGCCGCACCAACGCGGGTTTTGCCGCAAGCCTCATCTGCATTGGCCTCAACATCACCCTGTGCCTGGCCAAGGGCATCGCGGGCCTGCTCGCCGGTTCCGTCTCCCTCATCGCCGACGCTTTCAACAACCTCTCCGATGCCTCGAGCAACATCGTGAGCCTGCTCGGGTTCCGCCTTGCCAGCCGCCCGGCAGACGAGGGCCACCCTTACGGCCACGGCCGCTACGAGTACCTGGCTGGTCTGTTTGTCGCCGTCCTGGTTTGTGCCGTCGGCATCAACCTAATCCTCGAGTCGGTCACCAAGATCATCAAGCCCTCGCCCACCGTGTATTCGGCGCTCTCCATGGCTGCCCTTGTTCTGTCCATGCTCGTCAAATTCTGGATGGCAGCGTTCAACCGCACGCTGGGCGATCGCATCGACTCCGAAACGCTCATCGCCACGGCGCAGGACTCCAAAAACGACGTCATCACCTCGGGCTCGGTCTTGGTGGCGGCGCTTATTTCGCAGACGACCGGCTTTGATCTCGATGGCTGGGCAGGCCTGGGTGTGGGCATCTTCATCTGCATCAGCGGCCTGGGCCTGGTGCGCGACGCCATCAGCCCGTTGCTGGGGCAAGCGCCCGACCCCAAGCTCGTCCAGGCAATCCGCGACAAGATCATGTCCTATCCGCAGGTCTTGGGCACACACGACCTCATGGTGCACGACTACGGCCCCGGTCGTCAGTTTGCCAGCGCCCACGTGGAGATGCCCGGCGAGGGCGACGCGTTTGAGCACCACGAGATTCTGGACACCATCGAGCACGACATCAAGCGCCAGATGGGCATTGGTATCACACTGCACTGCGACCCCATCGCGACAACCGGCGATGACTTGCGCGGCTGGGTCAAGCGCGGCGTCATGCAGATCGATCCCGCGCTCTCCATCCACGACCTGCACGAGCACGACGGGTTCGTTTCGTTTGACCTGGTGCGTCCCGACGGCTTTGACATATCCGACGAGGAGCTGCTGGGGCTCGTCACGCGCATCGTGCACGAGCGCCGACCCGATGCCTCATGCGTCGTCACCTTTGATTCGGGCTTTAGCTCGCCCGACCGTCCGGCCGAGCAACTGTAGCCTGCTTAACAGCTAGTTTCCCTGCGCGCCCGAGATGCCGTTTTGCAGCGCGTCCCAGGCATTGGTAGCCATATCGCCCAGATTCTGAGCAGTATCGCCGAGGTTTTGGGCTGTATCGCCCAGCTCTTGTGCCTTGTCTCCCAACTCCTGTGCCTTGTTGCTCAAATCCTCCAGCGTATTGGAGCTCGAGCTGTCGGTACCGCTTTGGCCGCCGGACGAGTTGCCATAGCTGTTCTTGTGCGTGAGCTGAATCTCCAGGTTGCCGTTGTCGTTATAGTAGGCATTCGTAACAACCCAGTTGGAATCGATGACGGGCGTTGAGCCATCGTCGGTCAGGATCACGGCGTTCGAAAGGTCGGCTCCGCGTGACTTGAGGAGCTTCTTGGCGTTGGACCAGTACTGTCCCGGGATATCGCTCAGGTCGACGGCAGCAGACTGGGTGGTCTCGGCCTGCTCGGTCGTGGCATCGGTCGTGGCGCCCCGCTTGTTGAGCATGCCCGACACGATGGCGAACACGACCGACAAGGCAAAGAAAATCGCCAGCACGATGAGGATCTTCTTGATCACGCTCGACGAACGCGACGGCTTCTTCTCCTCGTCCTCGCCATATTGCGGAATCGACTTGGGGTACTCGCGATACGGCTCGCGCGACTCGTAGCGAGGCTGCGCCGTGCGAGGCATATACGTCGTCTGCTGAGGCTGCGGAATGGGATTTTGCGGCAGGTTGTCATAGGGATTCGGCGTCGAGGCAGCATAAGAATCCTGCGGCGCGTAATCAAACGGATCCGGAGCTGCGTTGCCATAGGGGCCTTGCGAAGATGCAGCGTAAGAATCCTGCGCCGTGTCGCCATAGCCCATAACCCGGGTGGGCTCGGCAGAAGGCTGCGTCGCGGCGGGGTCGGTATAACCGGGGTTGGGAACAACGCGGGTCGCATCGGCGCTATCGCCAGCCTGCGCGGAACCGTAGCCGCCCATCACGGTTGTCTTGTCCTGATCCATGCAACGATTCCTTTCCGTCGCGCGTGAGTCTCAAGTTATCCATGCATTCTACCCGCGCAAAAGCCTATGATGGGCAGAGTCCGTCGGTATCTACAAGACATGCGCGGTCCTAAGGATCAAAAAGCCCCGCCGGGCCTTGTGGGCACGGCGGGGCGGGCAAGCGGCTATGAGCAGCAGGCTTAGAACAGGCCGGTGATGTTGCCGTCGTTGTCGACGTCGATGTTCTCGGCCGCGGGAACCTTGGGCAGGCCGGGCATGGTCAGAACGCTGCCGGTCAGCGCGACCACAAAGTGGGCACCGGCGGAAACCTTGAGCTCGCGCACGGTGATGTGGAAGCCCTCGGGAGCGCCCAGCGCCTTGGCGTTGTCGCTAAAGCTGTACTGCGTCTTGGCCACGCACACCGGCAGGTTGCCAAAGCCGTTCTCGCGCAGCTCGGCGAGCTGGCGCTTGGCAGCCGGCGTAAAGTCGACGCCGTCGGCGCGGTAGACCTTGGTGGCAACGGCCTCGAGGGCGTCGGCCACATCGGCGCCGTCCTCGTAGGCAAACTTGAGCTCGCTCGGCTGCTCAATCAGACGCATGACCTCATCGGCCAGGTCGAGCGCGCCCTCGCCGCCCTTGGCCCAGACCTCGGAAAGCTTAACGCTGACGCCGAGCTTCTGGCACTCGGACTCGATGAGCGCAAGCTCGGCCTCGGTGTCCGTCGGGAAGCGGTTGATGGCGACCACGCAGGGCAGACCATAAACGTTCTGGATGTTGTCGACGTGACGCAGCAGGTTGGGCATGCCAGCCTTGAGTGCTTCGAGGTTCTCCTCGTTGAGGTCGGCCTTGGCGACGCCACCGTTGTACTTAAGCGCACGAGCGGTAGCGACGATCACGACGGCGCTGGGGCGAACGCCCGTCATGCGGCACTTGATGTCGAGGAACTTCTCGGCACCCAGATCGGCACCGAAGCCGGCCTCGGTAATGGCAACATCGCCAAAGCGCATCGCCATACGCGTGGCCATGATGGAGTTGCAGCCGTGGGCGATATTGGCGAAGGGACCGCCGTGGACAAACGCGGGCGTGCCCTCGAGCGTTTGCACCAGGTTGGGCTTGAGCGCGTCCTTAAGCAACGCGGCCATGGCACCCTGGGCCTTGAGGTCGCGGGCACGGACGGGCTCGCCGGCAAAGCTATAGCCGACGACAATCTCACCCAAGCGTTCCTTGAGGTCGCTGATGCTCGTAGACAGGCACAGGATTGCCATGACCTCGGAGGCGACGGTGATATCGAAGCCGTCCTCGCGCGGCACGCCCTGGGCCTTACCGCCAATGCCGTCGATGACGTGGCGCAGCTGACGGTCGTTCATATCGACGACGCGCTTCCAAGTGATGCGCTTAACGTCAATACCGAGCTGATTGCCCTGCTGGATGTGGTTATCAAGCATGGCGGCCAGCAGGTTATTGGCGGCACCGATAGCGTGGAAGTCGCCGGTAAAGTGCAGGTTGATATCCTCCATGGGGATGACCTGAGCCCAGCCGCCGCCGGCAGCACCGCCCTTAACGCCAAAGACGGGGCCGAGCGAAGGCTCGCGCAGGGCAACGGCACTCTTGACGCCGCGACGACGCAGGCCGTCGGCCAGACCGATGGTCGTGGTGGTCTTGCCCTCGCCCGCGGGCGTTGGGTTGATAGCGGTCACGAGGACGAGCTTGGCCTGGTGATCAGTCGGCTCGTTGAGCAGTGAATAGTCGACCTTAGCCTTGTCGAAGCCGTACGGAATAAGGTGCTTAACGTCGACGCCGGCGTTCTTGGCCACCTCGGTAATAGGCAGTGGCGTGACAGAACGTGCGATTTCGATGTCAGTAGGCATGGGCGGTCCTTTCGTTACCGAATGAGAAAAAGACCAATTCAGCATAGCACGGGCGCGCAATAGTAAAACGCCCATAACCGATGAACGGCGATATGTTTACCCGATGCCCAGCGATAGTCCAACAGCCCGCCAAAACAAAGCGCCCTAAACGGTAGGTTCAATCCCCAGGTGCTCAAAGGTGCGAAGGGTTGCCTGACGGCCCTGCGGCGTACGAATCATCAACCCGCACTGCAGCAAATAGGGCTCATAGACATCCTCGAGCGTGCCCGGGTCCTCGCCCACCGCACTGGCAAGGGTCGTAAGTCCCACGGCACGACCGGAGAACGTTTTAGCGAGCGTCTCCAAAATGCGAATATCCATCCAGTCCAGACCGAGCTCGTCGATCTCGAAAAACTCGAGCGCCTGGCGGCAGATATCGAGCTCGATAGGGCCGCTGCCACGCACCTGTGCGTAATCGCGCACGCGCTTGAGAAGGCGGTTGGCAAGACGTGGCGTGCCGCGCGAACGCGAGCCGATCTCGAGTGCACTGGGATGGTCGATCGTCACGCCCAGGATAGTCGCCGAGCGCGTCACAATCTGCGCGAGCTCCTCGACCGTGTAGTAATCCAGGCGATACGAAATGCCAAAGCGGTCGCGCAACGGGCCGGTCAACATGCCTGAGCGGGTCGTTGCCGCTACCAGCGTAAACTTGGGAATATCCAGGCGAATCGAGCGCGCCGCCGGACCCTTGCCAATCACGATATCGAGGGCAAAGTCCTCCATCGCGGGGTACAGGACCTCCTCGACCGAACGGTTGAGGCGGTGGATCTCGTCGATAAACAGCACATCACCCGGCTGCAGGTTGGTAAGGATGGCCGCCAGGTCACCCGTGCGCGCGATGGCAGGGCCACTCGTGGTCTTGATCTGAGCGCCCAGCTCGTTGGCGATAACGGTGGCCAGCGTGGTCTTGCCCAGGCCCGGAGGACCCGAGAAGATCACGTGGTCGAGCGTCTCGCCACGGCTCTGCGCCGCTTCGATCAACACGCGCAGGCTCTGCTTGATGTGCTCCTGACCACAGTAATCGTCCAGGCGCTGGGGGCGCAAAGTGCGGTCGACATCGAGGTCCTCGGCCGTCAGCTCCGAGCCCACCATGCGCTCGCCGTGCGCCATGGATGCCGCCGGCGAGTTGCCGGGCGTCGCCCACAGGTCCTGAGAGTCATCGGCTTCCCACATCACGCATCCATTCCGAGTCGCTTAAGCGCCGCGCCGAGCAGATCCTCGACACGCATATTCTGCCCATCATACCCGCTCAGGGCAACATCGGTCTCCTGCGGGCTAAAGCCCATGGAAAGGAGCGCCGCACGGGCATCATCGATCGCCGAGGGAGCGGCAGCGGGCACGGGCATCGCAACCTGTCCGGGAATCACGTCGACCGGCACAAAGCCCTTATCCTTGGCAAAGGTGCTCTTGAGTTCCAGGATCAGGCGCTGAGCTGTCTTTTTGCCCACACCGGGTACCTTGGCCATGCCCTTGTCGTCCTCGGCCATCACCAGCGAATACAGCTGCCCCACGGTATAGGTGGAAAGCACGGCAAGCGCCAGGC
Source organism: Collinsella aerofaciens (assembly GCF_039836695.1). Lineage (GTDB taxonomy): Bacteria > Actinomycetota > Coriobacteriia > Coriobacteriales > Coriobacteriaceae > Collinsella > Collinsella aerofaciens_BD. The sequence goes on from NZ_JBDPAC010000014.1 coordinate 41,275, forward strand.
GCGGGCCAACGCCCGAAACGGACACGAGCCGGTCGAACATCGTGCGCTCATCCTTTGAGGAAAAACCGAAAAGTGTCATGGCGTCCTCGCGCACCTGCATACGCGTGTAGAGGCGGACCTCGCCACCGGGCGTCGGCAACGTGGCCGCAGTGCTGCCCGAAATGCCGAGCTCAAAGCCAACGCCCGACACATCGACGACAGCAGAGCTCATCGTGGCCTCGACAAGCGTTCCGTGGAGCTGGGAAATCATCAGTATCCGGTTCCTCTCTGTTGATAGAACTCGCCACCGGTGAGGGCGCGGGTGCGGCTGAGGTTTACGTGGCAGATGGCGCAAGCCAGGGCATCGGCGGCATGGTCGGGATGCGGGTCGTGGTCGAGCTGCGTTAGCGTGCGTACCATGTAGGCGACCTGCCGCTTGTCCGCGGCGCCGGTGCCCACCACAGCCTGCTTGATCTGCATGGGCGTGTATTCGCCAATCTCGAGCGCGCATTCCGACAGCGCCACGAGTGCAGCCCCGCGGGCATGCGCCGTAGGAATTGCCGAGCGAACGTTAGCACCAAAGTAAATGCTCTCGATAGCAGCGGTATCGGGTCGATAACGCTCCACGACACCCTTGAGGTCGCGGGCGATATGCGACAGGCGCACCGCGAGCGGACTTCCGGCACTGGTCTCGATGCAGCCGTAGGCACGGCAGCGAACCTCGCCGCGCCGCTCCTCGATAATCCCCCAACCCGTATGGGCCAAACCGGGGTCGATACCCAAAATGACCAAGCCGACCTCCCCTCGCCACAAGCACAGCGCAAGACAAGGCCCCGCGCATCATTCACGAACGTCTGTTCTAGAATAACACAACGGGGCCGAAATGCTTAGTTGAAGTATCGGGGCTGGGAGCGAATCCTATCCCATAGTTAGTTCTGCGAGAAAAAGGGGAACTGCCTCGGATCCACCGGCGGATGCGGCATCGGACCACCCTGGGGCCCACCCTGCGGACCGCCCTGACCGCCCATCATCTTATCGATGGCGTCCTGAACCTCGCCCTCGAACTTTTTCATACCCTCATGCAAACGACGCTGGCCATCCTCAGAGCGCAGCTCCTCCATCTGCTCGGGCGAAATACCCAGTAGCTCGCCCAGCACGCCCATCATCTCGTTTCGCACGCGCTCGCTCGTATCCTCGTCAGCAAAACGGCGCACCTCGGCGCGCGCCAGCGAATCGACCGTCATACGCTCCTTGCCGTTAAGCCCCAGGTCGGACCACGCGAGCATATACGGCCAGGCACGCTCGGCAAACGAACGGGCCGAGACGATCGGCGCCATCGGCAACATGCGGCGGGCAGCCTCACCCTGTCGAACGAGCATCAGCAGCAGCGAGCAAGCCTCAGGCTTGCCAGCGGCCATCGGGATGTCGTCGAAAGATCGATTGCGGTCCACGTGCGCCTCGAGCGCGCCATCGACCTCACCCGGCTCAAGCCCGCCGAGCAGCTGTGCCGCGCGGTCGAGCATATCGACCGGACCGTCGAGCGTCGAGAGCGCTTGCGCCAGCACGCGCTCCATACAATCTTCCACCGCGTTGAGCGTCACGAGCTCTTGGGGCACCACGGCAGACGTGCGGTTGCGCACACGCGCCACAAACTCAAGCGTCGACAGGTACACATCGCCAAAGGGCGCGTAATCGCCCTGGTAGCCGCCGCAAAGCGCCGGCGCCGCCAGCGCGTACTCGGTTTTGGACAGCGGGCTCAGCGCCATCGCACCCAGCTCGAGCGCCGTGTCCTCCAGCATGAGGCCCAACGTGCGCGAGCGCAGACGCTCGGCATCGCCCGCCGACACGTCGCGATCGAGCACACGCGCCGCATCCGGTGCATCGCGCTCGACGGTGCGAATGTGCAGACGCTCGGCGATGGCGCGGACGGCGGCACAGCGGGCAGCCTCGGCCTCTTCCTGCGCCGGCGTAAAGATACGGTTGCGCCCCAGCACCAGGCCAATCACATTGCGCGGGCCCAGAGCGTCGACGGCCAGCGCCGCCAGCAGGGACGACGGCAAGTCACCCTCGAGTGTCACCACAGCACGCGACGCACCGTGGGCTCGGGCGTTGTCGCGCACGGCGAGCACCAGCGCCTGCCACAGCCACTCCTCGGAACGGAACTCGGGCAGTTCGTGATCCTCCAGGGCATCGAGCATCACGCCGCGCTGAATCTCCTGAACCAGCAGGCTCTCCTCAAAGCACGGCGCCTGGGCCACCACGCGACCGCAGTCGTCGAGCACAAACGAACCGCCGGTATACACCGACTCGTCATAGGCACCGACCGGCGCCATGCAGGCAAACCACACGCTGCGCTTGGATGCGATCTTGCGGTAGGCGCCGCTGCGAACGGCAGCAATGGCGGCAGTCTCGCGGTCGGTCATGTCAAACGCGTTGAATTGGAAATACGCAATGAGGTCAACACCGGTCGGCAACATCTCGAGTTCGCGGTCCAAGTCAAAAATCACGGCAATGCGCACGCCGTCCACGTCGAACACCGGCGGCGCCCAACGTGTGTCGTTGTTCTCGCCACGCTGCAGGGCAATGCTCGAACGCGCCGGCACCACATGACCGTCCTTGAGCATCATGTAGTCGAGCAGCGGCTGGCCCTCAAACGAAACCGCCGCGGGCACGATGCAGATCATGTCAAGCTCCTGGATACGCTCGGCGACACCAGTCAAACCGGCAAGCACGTCGTGCTCAAAGTCGGCAGCGCCCACCAGGCCACCGGGCATGGCGCCCATAAAGAGCGGAGCCGGAACGCACAGCACGCGCGCCCCGCGCTCGTGGGCCAGACGAGCCTGGTCCTCGATGCGGCCGCAAATGCCCTCAATATCACCCAGGCGCATATCGATCTGTGCAAGCGCGAGCTTCATGGCCCAGCCCTTTCCGTCGTAAACCATCGAAATCGTAGTAAAAGCGCCGGCCGCATAATGCAGCCGGCGCTTGCATGTGCATATGCTAGTTATGATACCCCGAGCGGGGGCACGCTCCTAGAATGTCGCGGACCACAGCCCGTGCAGGTTGCAGTAGACATAGACGGTACCGGTCTTGGAGCCGCCCGCGAAAAACGTCGCGGGTTTCATGCCGGGCTCAAGGTAATGAACCTCTAAGCGGCCCTCGGCCTCAAGCGCAATCCACTCAATGTAGTGTTCGGGCAGGCTGGGGTGCTCGACCGAGCCAACGCGTGCACGAATCACGTGACCGTCGCGCTCGGTCTCGACAACAGGCACGTGCTTCTCGTGCGCCGCGTCCTCAGTGTTTGCGGTCAGTTCCGTGCAACCGGCAGGGGTCGCAACGTCGTCGCCAAGGGCAGCGATGAGCTTACCGTCGGGGTCCTTAAAGAATTTCGCCATGATGTTCTCCTTTGCTGATGTGCCAATGTTCTTGATGGTTCTTATGCCCAAAGGCAGACAAACCATCCACGGCATTGCAAATGAACACATAACGGACCAGGCAAGCGGTCGGGCCAAAATGCGTCGACCGTTCTGCCCACTCCAGCAGTCCCACCCCGCGCGCGGCTAGCGCCCGTCGCCGCCGAGCAGCGCCAGAACATCCTCGCGCGTGAACAGTGCCGACGAGATGCCGTCGCCGCCGAGCACGCTGTTGACCAGGTCGCGCTTGGACTCCTGCATCTGCATAATGCGCTCCTCGATCGTGTCCTTGGCGATGAGCTTGTACACGGTCACGGTATGTTGCTGGCCAATACGATGCGCGCGGTCAGTCGCTTGGTCCTGCGCCGCCACGTTCCACCACGGGTCGTAGTGGATTACCACGTCGGCCGCCGTCAGGTTAAGGCCCACGCCGCCCGCCTTGAGCGAGATCAAAAAGACCGGCACCTCGCCCGCCTGGAACTGTGCGACCATCTTGGCGCGGCTCTCTTTAGACGATGCGCCCGTGAGCTTAAGGAAGGCGATATCCTCCTTGGCCAGGCGCTTACCGATAATATCGAGCATACCCGTAAACTGGCTGAACAACAGGATGCGATGTCCGCCGTCGAGTGCGCCGTGCACGAGCTCCATGCACGTATCGAGCTTGGCGCTCCCCGCCTTGTAATCCTCGTAGTGCAGACGCGGGTCGCAGCAGATCTGGCGCAGCTTGGTGAGCTCGGCAAGTACCTTGAGCTTGTCCTTCTTAAACTCCCCGGCCTCGCGGTGCTGCACCTGCTGGGCGATGCGGTCCTGGTTGGCCAGGTAGAGCTTGCGCTGCTCGCCGGTGAGCTGCGCCATGACCGTGTCCTCGATCTTTTCGGGCAGATCGGCCACCACGTCCTCCTTGACACGGCGCAGTACAAACGGCGACACGAGTGCCTGCAGACGAGCGGCGCTGTCGCCCTCGGCGTGCTCGACCGGGCTTTCGAAGCGCTTGGCAAACGACTCGCGCGTGCCAAGCAGGCCCGGCATCAAAAAGTCGAAGATGCTCCAGAGCTCGGACAAGCGGTTTTCGATGGGCGTGCCCGTCAAGGCAAAGCGCACGCCGGCAGGCAGGCGCTTGGCGGCACGCGCTACCTGCGTGAGCGGGTTTTTAATGTACTGGGCCTCGTCGAGCACCACGCGGGCAAAATCCTGCTCGACGTACTCGTCGATATCGCGCCGCATAAGGTCATACGACGTCACGACCACGTTATGCTCGGCAACGCCGGCAATCTGCACGCGACGCTGCGCCTTGGCGCCCACGATGGCGCACACATCGAGCGACGGGGCAAAGCGCTCCAGCTCGGCGGTCCAGTTGTACACAAGCGACGCAGGGCACACCACAAGCGTGGGCTTGGCGTCCCCCGCTTCCACGCGCGCCAGGATATGTGCGATCATCTGCGGCGTTTTGCCCAGGCCCATGTCGTCGGCCAAGATGCCGCCAAGGCCCAGGTGTTCGAGCGAGCCGAGCCACTGGTATCCGTCGACCTGATAGCCGCGCAGTGTGGCCTTGAGCGAGACCGGCACCGTAAAGTCCATCTTGCCGAGCGTATCCAAGCGCTCGACGGTGCGGCGGAACGCGGCGTCACGATCGGCCTCGAGCGCGGGCGTGCGCGCGAGCATGCTATCGACGAATAGGGTACTCGACGCGGGAAGCGACACGCCGTCGAGCAGGTCGACGGCATCGACACCCAGGTCCTCGGCGAGGCCAAACGCGGCTCGGGCGCCCTCGTCCAGGCGAATGATGTCGCCGGACGTGAGACGCGCAAACGTCTGGTGACGCTTGTACGAATCGAGATAGACGGCAAGGTCCGCGGCCGAAAGCCCGCTCGCACCCAGCTCGACATCGAGCAGATTGCTCTTGACGGTCGCACGCACCGAAAGCTTGGGCGCAGGGCGGACCGAGATCTGGCGCAGACGGTCGCTGAGCATGACCTCACCCAGCTCGGACAGGGCGGACAGGCCCTCGGTCAGCAAGCGGAACAGGCGGGCGTCGTCGCGCTCCTCAAACGCCAGGCCGCCCTCGTAAAAGTCGAAATACAGGGCCGCCGTGTCCATAACGCGAAACTCTGCTATCTCGTCGCGCGGCGGCACGCCCGGGCGCTGTTCTTCGAAGGGGCTTCCCGGAGCACCCAGGCTAAAGAGATCTGCCGACCAATCACCGTAGGCAACCGTAATCTTGCAGGTCACGAGCCCGTCGTCGACACCGATTGCCATGGCAAAGCTCGGCTCGGGCGCCACGGTGTCGAGCACGGCGGGAGCGGTGAGGTCAGTGTATTCGCGCAGCACGGGCAGTGCCATGCGGCAGAATTCGCCCACCTGTTCGGCGGCGATATGGACCGGCGTGCGACAAGGCAGCAGACGCGACAGAAACGGTGCGGCATGCTGAGCAAACGCTGCATCGGCGCGGCGCGCGCGGTGCGTGTCGACCAGATAGGCCGCGTCGCCTGCGACAAAGCAGTACGTATCGGCCGGCAGGCGCAGGTCGTAGCTGCCACCGGCCGCCGGCGCGATCTTGGCGGCAAGGAGTGGCGGTTGTTTTGCCGAGGCCTCGTCCTCCCCCACCGGCAACAACTCAACCGCCACCTCGTAGGAACGATGCGTCGTCGTTCCCCGCGACCAGGCGGGCTCAAAGGAAATGGTCCGGCCACGCAGCAGGTCCAGCATGTATACGATGTCATGCTCGGACAGCGGCAGCTGGCGCTCGGCGACAAAGCCGCTGCGTGCAAAATCGTACGACGCCGAACGCGAACTTGTGATGTCGCTCAGATACACAACCGTTGCCACAACAAGGTCGAGTAGACGCACCGAAACCTCGTCGAAGGCCTCAGGTGTATGGAGGAATGTGAGCTTTTTGCCGTACGAGAACGTGCCGCCGCGCACGTAGGCGGCGGCCATGCCGTCGATGTCCTTGACCACGTAGGACACCGAGCCGCAGCGGATGCGAAGCTCGAGCGCCCAGCTAAAGCGGTCGGCAAACAGCGGATTGTAGTACGGTACCAGCGAGGGCTCCAACACCGCCTTGGGGGCATCGGGGTCGACAGTGCCGGCGAGCTTGCGGCGCATGCCCGCCAACTCATCCATGCGCGCGTCCGAAAGATCGGAGAGCGCCTTCATGAGGCTCGGGCTCGTGGGGACGGGCGCCGGGAAGGGAAAGTTAGGGTTGACCGCCGGTGCGGCAGACGCAGGACGCGCGGCTTGCTTAGGCGCCGCCGTAAACGTGCGGACCGGCGTGCGCAGGCCCTCGACGGGCTCAATGCCGCTTGCGTCCAGATACGCAAGCGCCGTGGCGATGGCGTGCTTGCACATGCCGGGGTAGCGATAGGCAGCGGGGCAATCGCAGTCGTAGTCGATCACCTCGTGCTCGTCCATGTCGAGCGCCACGTGCGTCTTGTACAGGTCGCCGCGCGAGCCGCGCACTGCACCCTCAACCGTCACGTTTTTGGAGAAGCGCGAGCCGCTGTCCTCGATCGACAGCACGGCGCCGTTGAGCATGAGCGAACGCCCCTTCATAAAGGTGCCGCTCAGCGCCGCCTCTTTCCGGAGCGCCTGCACAAACGTCCCCTGCGCCATCACTTCCTCCAATCCACACAGGGTAGCTAATTTGGGACGGGGCTATTTTAGCTACCCCTCATATGTCGGTTGAGATGTATTCCGACCCTGGCTTATTCGCCGTCAGTCAAAGGGTAGCTAAAATAGCCCCGTCCCAAATTAGCTACCCCGGCAAAATCATTTTAGATAACCGTCACTCTGCCCTGGTTACCCACGATGGCCTTGGCCTCGGCCAGCAGCGGAATCGAACGCGCGTTGACCTTGGCAGGCACCTCGGCGCGCAGCACGCGCCCGTCCACCTGCTCGATAAAGATCTCCACGCGGTCGCCGCCCGGGTTAGTGGTGAGCACCGTGGCCAGGCGCGCCATGTTGCCCTGGCTAAAGCGGCTGTTGGGCACCATGACCTCAAACACCTTGGGCTTGTTGTTCTCCTCGTTGAGCTCCAGCGGCACGATCTCCTGCGCGATGATCTGGTCGCCGCGGTCCGAGCGCTCGAGTTTGCCCTTAATACGAACAAACGCATCGGACAGCTGTGCGCCGGTCTCGGGATCGACCTCGCCGTACAGATACCCCTCGGCCTCCTTGTAGGTCTTGGGGAACACCACGACGGTGGCCTCGCCTTCCATGTCCTCGAGCTGCACGATGCCCATGGGGTCGCCGTTTTTGGTCACGCGCTTGGACACGCTCGAGACCATGCCGGCCCACCACAGTGCCTTGCCCTCGGGGATCTCCTGGTTGATGGTGCCGCCCGTGGGGTTTTGCACTTCGTAGCCGGTATCGATCTGCGAGAACGAGAAGTCGCGCGCTTTGCTGAGCGCATACTCAAACGGGCGCAGCGGGTGGTCCGAGACATAGATGCCCAGAACCTCCTTCTCCTGGCTCAGCTTGAGGTGGCGGTCCCATTCCTGGCCGTCCGGATCGGGCACGCTGACCTCGAAGCCCGAGCCCTCAACATCACCAAACATGTCGAAGAACGAGGTCTGGCCGCTCGCGCGGTCCTTCTGGCGCTTTACCGCGGCATCGATGATGTTCTCGGGGTTGTTCTTGTCCACAAAGTGCATCATCTGGCGGCGCGGATAGCCCGTGGAGTCGAAGGCGCCTGCCTTGATCAGCGACTCGATCACGCGGCGGTTGGCCTGGCTCGAATCCACGCGCTCGACAAAGTCGTGCAGCGTCTTAAACGGGCCGCCTGCCTCGCGCTCGGCGATAATCGCCTGCGCCACGCCGGTACCCACGCCGCGGATGCCGGCCAGACCAAAGCGCACGCCTTCCTTGGTAGCCGTGAACTCGGTGCCGGACTCGTTGACATCTGGCGAAAGCACGGGAATGCCGTCGTGACGGCATGCCGAGACGTAGTGCACGATCTTGTCGGTCTTGCCTGTGTAGGACGTCAGAACGGCCGCCATGTACTCGTGCGGATAGTGCGCCTTGAGCCACGCCGTCTGCATAACCAGGATGGCGTAGCCGGCGGAGTGCGACTTGTTAAAGGCGTAAGACGCGAACTCGAGAACATCGTCCCAAATCTTCTGGGCGACCTCGCGCGTGTAGTTGTTCTTGATAGCGCCGTTCATCCAGTGGTCGTAGGTGGTCTCGTCCGAGCCATCCTCCCAGTGCAGCACCGTCGACGTGAGCAGCTTAATCTTTTTCTTAGCCACGGGCTTACGGATACGCGAGTCCGATTCGCCCTTGGAGAAGCCGCACATCTCGACAGAGATGAGCATAACCTGCTCCTGGTAGACCATGGTGCCGTAGGTTTCGCCCAGGATGTCGTCCAGACGGTCGTCGTAGGAGACGGCCGGCTCCTTGCCGTTCATACGGTTGATGTAGGACGAGACCATGCCGGCGCCCAGCGGGCCCGGGCGGTACAGGGCGATCAATGCTACGACGTGCTTGTACTCGGTGGGCTTCATGTTCTTGATCGTGGCCGTCATGCCGGCGGACTCGACCTGGAAGACGCCGGCGGTGTGGCCGGAGCCCATGAGCTTAAAGATCTCGGGATCGTCAAAGGGAATCTCTTCCTCTTTGATGTCGATGCCGAAGTTCTTTTTGATGTTGGCCTTGGCCTTGGAGATAACCGTCAGCGTGCGCAGGCCCAGGAAGTCCATCTTGAGCAGGCCCATGTCGGCAACGGTATGGCCCTCGTACTGGGTAATCTCGACGCCGCCCTTGGTGTCGAGCTTGGTGGGCACGTGCTCGTTGACGGGGTCGCGGCAGATTAGAACGGCACACGCGTGCACGCCCTCGCCGCGGGTGAGGCCCTCGATCGAGAGCGCCGTGTCGATGATACGGCGGGCGTCGTCGTCCTTTTTATATGCCTCGGCAAAGTCGGGGTTAAACAGATCCTCTTTGCCAGGTTGTTTGTCGAGCACCTGCTTGAGCTTGACCTTGGGGTCGCTCGAGACCATCTTGGACAGGCGCTGGCCCATGTAGACCGGATAGTCCAGGACGCGCGCAGCGTCGTTGATGGCCTGCTTGGCCTTGATGGTCGAGTAGGTGATGACGTGGGTGACCTTCTCGGGGCCGTAGAGCTGGCGAACGTGCTCCACGACCTCGAGGCGCCGCTCATCGTCGAAGTCCATATCGATATCGGGCATCTCGGTACGCTGCGGGGACAGGAACCTCTCGAACATCAGGCCGTTCTCGAGCGGGTCGAACGCGGTGATGTTCATGGCGTAGGCGACGATAGCGCCGGCGGCAGAACCACGGCCGGGGCCGACGCCGATGCCGTTGTCCTTGGCCCATTGCACGTACTCGGCAACGATCAAGAAGTAGGCGGCAAAGCCCTTGTCGCAGATGACCTTGTATTCGTACTCAAAGCGCTCTTTGATGTTGACTCCGCCGATCTCGCGCGTGGCCCAGTCGTCACCGTAGTGCTGGCGCAGGCCCTTCTCGCACTCGCGGCGGAACTGGCTCTCGTGCGTCTCGCCGGGATCGAGCAACGGGAAGCGCGGCAGGATGATGGAGTCCCAGTCGAGCTCCACGTAGCACTTGTCGGCAATCTCGAGCGTGTTGTCGCAGGCCTCGGGGCAATACGGGAACATCGCCCGCATCTCCTCCTCGGTCTTCATGTAAAACTCCGAGCCGGTCATGCGCATGCGGTTGGGGTCATCGACCTTGGCGTTCATGCCGATGCACATGATGACGTCCTGCACGGGCGCGTCCTCGCGGCGCAGGTAGTGGAAGTCGTTGGTCGCGATGACCTTGACGCCCACCTGTTTGGCGATGTCGATGAGCGTGCGGTCCATCTGCTCGTCGGTCAGACCGTTGTCGGTGGTGATGCCGTGTTCCTGGATCTCGATGTAGAAGTCGCCGGGGTCGAAGGTGTCGCGGAAGGTCTCGGCCCACTTGATGGCGCCTTCCATGTCACCGCGGTCGATGTATTTGGGGATGATGCCGGCGATACAGGCGCTGGTGCAGATCATGCCCTTGGCGTGGCGGCGCAGGTTGTCGAGCGTCACACGGGGCTTGTAGTAAAAGCCCTGTACGGCGGCCTCGGAGACCGTCTGCATCAGGTTGACGTAGCCCTCCTGGTCCTTGGCCAGAAGGATCATGTGGTAGAGCTCGGGCTTGTGGTCGCGGGCGAGCGTCTCGTCCGGCGTAAAGTAGACCTCGCAGCCAAAGATGGGTTTGATGACCAGGGGCGGCTTGAGCTCGTCGATGTTGCCCTTCTCGTCCCACATGGCCATGTCCTTCACATACTGGGCATGCTCGCGCGGGTTTTCCTCGGGATCGGGCTCCACCAGCTCGTCGCGGCGGTCCTTTTCCAAGAAGGCCTTGTCGTGGCTCCAGGTTTTGTACTCGGGCGTGTTGTGGTTGACGGCGTCGCAGGCCAGCGCCAGGTCGGGCACGCCGTACATGTAGCCGTGGTCGGTGATGGCCACGGCGGGCATGCCCAGCTCAACGGCACGGTTGACCATATCCTGGATACGGGTTGCGCCGTCGAGCATGGAGAAAACAGTGTGATTGTGCAGATGGACGAATGCCATGTGATGAGCTCCGATGCGGGTTCGTGTTCTGACTGAACGATTTTACCCCACGGCACGGACAGCACCCGAACCTAGCCAAACCCACACGGCTCCTCTTGCAGTTGCGGTGAAATACGGACTGTTTGGCGGCTTTTTTGGCCAAAACAGTCCGTATTCCACCGCAAGTTATCTGAGGGCTAGAAGTTGTAGGTGACCACTTGAGGTTCGGCGGGTTCGACGAAGAGGGTCGGATCCGGCTGCTCCACGCGGACGAACTTGACGGTCACAGCCTCAAAGCCCGCCTTGTGCAACACGTCGGCGTAAACGCGCGCCTGCAGGGCGTGCTTCTCGAGCAGCTGGTCCGGCGTCTCGTCCGGCGTGCCGCCCGTCTTGTAATCAATGACCAGGGCGCGCGACGGATCGGCCGGGTCGGTGGCCAGTGCATCGATGGCGCCCTCGGCATAGGCACCGTAGCGAGCGATGTCCTCGTCCTCGCAGCCCAGCGAAAAGAACGGCACCTCGGCGCGAACGCACGGCCACGCGAGCAGATCGGCACGAACAGCCGACTTGAGCCAGCGGTTCAGGGCAACGTCGAAGCGTTCGCGCTGCTCCGGCGTCAGGCGCCACAGGCGCGCCAGAGCATCGGCACGCTCAGCGGGCAGCGCATCGGAACCCATCTCGATCAGCCACTGGCAGGCGGCATGGAACGCCGAGCCCAGCGCCATGGGGTTGCCGGCGGGCTCGACAGCGGCCACGTCCGCATCCGTCATCTCGGAACCATCCGACTCCGCATCATCGCCAGCCTCGTCCATGGGCACACGCGCCTCGGCGGCACGGTCTTCTGTCTCGGCATGGAGCGCCGCGGCGATTGACGAGTAGCTATACGAGTCACGCACCGGAAACGGACAGATGCCCATGCGCACGCCCACTGCCTGGGGATACACAAGCTCAAACGAATCGGGCTTGGGGTCGGCAGGACCGGGGACGATTGTACTGGCCGAATCGTCGGCAGCATCTGTATCGGCATCGCCACGAACAAGCCTGCCCTCGACATCCAGCGAAGCGTTGGCCTCAAACGCCTGCTCGCCAAAGGTAAAGTCCGAAAGCGAAATGAGCTCGTAGTCGCCCGGTTGGGAGTTGTCGAACACCAGGCGGTCGGCATCGAGCTGCGGCATGTCCAGAGCGTCCGTCGGCAGAATGCGACGCAGGACATCGTAGGTCAGATCCGTCTCGACATCGAAGGTCGGCGCCGTCACCTTGCCACGGCTCACGCCGGCATCCATCGCCAAGATCACCAGCTCGCGCGCACGCGTCATGGCGACATAGAGCAGACGAGCCCGCTCCTCGAGCGAAAGCTGCAGGTCGTCGTTGCGCAGGCGAGCAAATGCCTCGGCGGGAGAACCCGTCGCACAGACGTCCTCCATGAGCTCCGGCGGCAGCCACAGCGACGTGCCCTTGCCCTTAAACGCGTGCTCAAACTGCTTTTTGACGTCGTCGCCCTTCACAAAGGTACCGTCGGCAAGCTTAACGCCGTCGAAGCGTGCCGGCAGTGCCACGACCTGCGCTCCGCCCTCGACGCGACCCATCTGTGCCGCACCCGAGGACTTACGCACGCCAAAGCACTCGGCGACCGCCACGACCGGATATTCCAGACCCTTGGAGGCATGCACCGTCATGATGCGCACCGCGCCGTCGCCTTCCTCGTTGAGGGCACCCGGGGCTTCCTTGCCCGCCAAGAAGCGGTCGAAGGCCAGCGCGATGGAACGCGGCGAGTTGCCGAACTCGGCCTCCGCCTCGGCCACGGCGTCGAGCGCCTTGAGCACGTTGGCGGCAATGGCCTTGCCCTCGGGACCACGCTGCGCCAGACGCACAAACCAGCCGGAGGCGTTGACCACGTCGCGCGCGATGGCGGCGAACGAATCGCGGCCCACGCGACGAAGCGCATACCGCAGCACCTCGCGGGCGCGCGTCACAAGCGGCAAGTCTTGCAAACCCGGCACATCGGAATCGCTCATGATGCCCGCATCGATGTTGCGGCGCGACGTCTCGCCCGTCTGATCGTCGAGTTTGGTCGCCAGCGCCAGGAACTCCTGGGCGCCGAGTGCAAACATCGGCGAGGCGAGCAGCGGCATAAGGCCCTGCGCCGTATCGGCCGGATTGGCGAGCGCACAAACCAGGGCGCGCACCGTCTGCACCTCGGCTGCTTGGGCAAAGACCGAGCCGCCCGTGATGACGCAGTCGAGCCCCTGGTCGCGGAAGGCCTGGGCGTAGACGTCGGCGTTGGTCATGCGGCCCAGCAGCAGCACCATGCCGCCCTGGGGCTGGCCGGCATCGGCAAGCGCGCGGAAGCGCTCGGCGATCGCACGGGCCTTGGCCTGTGTGCGCTCCTGCGTACTGCCGCCGGCAACAAAGAGGGCCTGGCGACGCGAGGCGTCTGCCACCAGCGTGTCCTTGCGGCCGTCGCTCGCCTCAAGATCCAAAAAGCCCTGCATCAGGCCGCCGTCATCGCCATCGAAGACGCGCGCCACGTAACGCAGCACCTCGTCATGGCTGCGGAAGTTGCGCACGAGCTTGACGAGCTCACCGGCCGGTGCCCCGGACGAGGCCGACACCTCGGACGAAGCGAGGACGGCGCCCGGGGTGCTGGCAGCTGCCGCCGCGCCCGAAGCGCCTACCTTGCGCTCCTGGCGACGGAACACCTCGACCTCGGCGCCGCGGAAGCGATAGATCGACTGCTGTGCATCGCCCACGGTGCACAGCGCGCGCTCCCCCGCGCCCGTCAGGTAGCGGATCAGATCGACCTGCATCTGATCGGTATCCTGGAACTCGTCGATCATGACCATCTTAAAGCGGCCCTCGTACGCAGCACGAATGGCAGGGTAATCGCGCAACGCCTCGTACGCCATGCGAAGCAGGTCGTTATTATCGAGCGCGGACTGGTCGGCCTTGAGCGCACGGTACTCCGCCTCCACAGCACGGGCAAGCCCCACCAGCGCATCGAGCGCCGGGGCACCACAGGCAAGCACGATATTGATAAACGCATCGGCGGCCTCGGCCTTGAGCAGCTCGACCTGCTCCTTAGGGAATGCCTTGCTCGCGCGCGGCATGGTGCATGACATCATGAGTCGCGCCGCATCGACCATGGTCTTGCCGCTCGCCTCGAACGCGTCGATGGCATCGAGCGCCGCCTGCGCCTTCTCGGTCGAGGCCTTGCTTGCGCCCAGCGCCGCGCGATAGGCATCGGCAAGTGCCGAGGTATCGGCCTGGCCGCGCGCCACGCGCACGTCGTCCATACCGCCCGGCAACTGGCTCGACAGCTCCAGCAGGTCGCGCACCAGACCCTTGATGGTCGTACCGCCGCCAAAGGAACCGCCCTCGCCCGCCATGGGATACCAGGCATAGAGGGCCTTGAGCGATGCCGCGAGCTCGGGGGCGGCATCGGGTGCCGTCGCGCGACCCAGCACATGCTCAACTGCCTGATCCATGAGCTCATCGGTATCGGTGAGCACCGTGAACTCAGGGTCGATGCCCAGCTCCAACGCGTGCGCGCGCAGGATACGCGAGCACATGCCGTGAATAGTCGAGATCCATGCGTCGTCGACGGCCAGCGCCTCCTCGTCCATGCCCTCGTCGATAAGCGCACGGCGCACGCGGTCGCGAATCTCGGCCGCGGCATCCTTGGTAAAGGTGATGGCGAGCACCTGGTCCAGATGCTCGACGAACGGACCGGATTCGGGCGAGAGCGCGTAGACGATGCGGCGCGTGAGGGTAAAGGTCTTGCCCGAACCGGCGCCCGCCGAGACAAACAGCGGACGGTCGAGCGTCTTGACGATCTGCAGCTGTTGCGGCATCAAGGTCGAAAGATCCATGGTCTACACGTCCCTCCTTACAAACGTTCCTTGGTGGTTATACGAGCAGCGCGCATGCGCGGCCTGAGCCGACGTCGGGTCGACGGCGGCAACGTTGCCTGCCTCGAGCTCGCGCAGGCGCTCGGCGATGCCGGCCTCAACGCGATCGAGCAGGGCGTCGAAGTCCATGCCGCCACCCTCGCCGGGGAAACCTTTCTTAAGGCCCGGGATGCGACCGTCGCCGCGCTCTTCCTCGAGCAGCTCGGCGCTCGCGGCACCGCGCAACGCCGGCTTGCCGCCCTTGGTCGAAAAGTAGAGCGCCGCGCGGGTGTCCAAATCCAGCGCCCGGCGCATGGCCTGGGCGTAGATGAGCGTTTGGGTATGAGGTGGCAACCAGCGCGGATCGTCGATGGGCGCCGTGCCCGATTCCTCGTCGCGCACCGTAGGGTCGGCGAGCTTAAACTCCTCAACGCCCGTGCGATGCTTGTAGTCGATCACCACGGCACGATTCTCGGCGTCCACGTCCACGCGGTCGATGCGCCCGCCAAGCGGCCAACCGGCATACTCGACCTTGAGCTCGTTGAAGGCGAACTCCAGGTAGCGCGGGGCAAAGGGGGCAAGTGCCTCGGACTCGTAGGCAAGCACACCCTCCAGCTGCGGCAAGATCTCGGCCACCTGGCGCTCCTCCACCGCAGAGAGCGGCACCAGCGGGCCCTCCGTGCCGCGCTTGCCAGCGTGCTCGGCCAAGGTCTCGTCAAAGACCTTACGCAGCAGCTCCTGCGCCCGGGGCAGATTCATGGGCGTCACGCGCTCTATGCCCTCTTGGGGCAGACGGGCATGCAAGTGCTCCAGCACATCGTGGACAAAGTTGCCCTTCTCCATGTTGCCAAAGCCCGCGTCAATCGACTGGGGCTTGACGCGATACGACACGAACCAGCACAGCGGGCAGGTGGAATAGGCCTCGATCTGCGAGGCGGACGTCAGGCGCGGCACAAGCGGCGCCCCCTCGCCCCCGCCATCGCGACGGCGCAGGACCAAATACGGAATGGCTTCATCGCTCAGATGCTGAGGAGCTTCGCAGGTCACGCGCTCGCGCCTAAGACCTTCGCCTGCAGCGGGATCAAAGTCGGCGATGATATCGCCCTCGCCCACGCGCGTGGGCTTGGCAGCGCCAGCGGCCTCGGCATGTGCCCGCAGCTCGGTCCATACGGCTGCCGGGTAGCACTCGCGTGCCTGGCGATCGTGCGTCACGCGGGCGAGCGCGACCGGACCGCTCGCCGCCTGCATTGCACGGCCAAAGCGCACGCGCAGCAGGGCGGCGGGCTCCAAAGACACGCCGTCGCGGCGCAGCTCGGCCGTCAACGTGGCAAGCGGGCCCTCTTCGTGCGAAAGCGGGTAGCTGTCCAGGTCGACATCGACAAACAGCACGGCATCGTAGCCGCCAGGGCGCAGAACCGACGCATCGGCAAGCGACACAAAGCGCACTTGTGCCCGTGGTGTGCGATCGACCTCGTAGGTCTCGTAATCGTAAGCGGTACTGCGCTTGTCTACCTTGGTTCGAACGCCGTCGAGGACCGGTACGGTCGCGGCCTGTGACACGTCGAGCGCGCGAGCATCGTTCATAAGGATGTCGATGGCATGGCGCAGCAGAGCCGTCTCCGCCAGGCGACGGGCCTGGCCGTCAAGGCCGCCTAGAGCGCGATCGGGCAGCGCCTCGGCAACGGCGAGCATGGCCTTGAGCGCCGTCACGGGTTTGTCGCGCCACAGCGCCTGAAACACGTCCGAGACCACGCATGGCACGTTCTTAAACCAGTTATCTTCGCTGGCGGCCTTGCGGGCGCCCCTCACCTGGCCCTGCACGCTCTGCAGCAGGCTCTTGACGCCCGCAATGGTCTTGCTGCGCGACAGGCGCATGTTCTTGTCGACGCCGCGGGCGCTCGCGGCGTCGGCACCCGAAAGCGGGCTATAAATCCAGTCGGTAAGCTCCGGAGCGGGCCACCACTCGGTCTTGGAAGCGGTGCCCTCGTCGGCGGCTTTCATACGCTCGATCAGGTTGGCGAGCGCCGTAAACTGCCTGCCCGCGATGGACTGGGAAAACGCCGTGAACTCAGTCGTCTCGGCCGCAATGTGACGCGCCGCCAGACGGGCAGCGAGTTCGCCGAACAGCTGGGGCGCCCGGGCGGAAACTACGAGCACGCGCGCGGGGTCCGCAGACGCCGTGACACCGCCGTCGACCGCGGCGTCCTCACACGTTTTTACCAGCCCATCGATTGCATCCACATAGGCGTGGGCGCGGGCGTGAGGGCCGGCAACCTCTATAAAGGTAGGCTGAGCGGCGGACTCGGAGGCAGTCTGGGGCACAGTGGCACCCTCCCCCAGCGGCGCGACCTCAAACAGCACACCGCGGGCATCAAAGGCGGCAGCCAGGTCCTCGCGCATCGCCGCCTGCTCGCAAGTCAGCAGCACGACAACGTCTCCCCCATTGTTCGCCACGGCCGACAACAGCCCGAGCAGGCTATGCGTAAACGACGTGACACCACGCACGTAGACGGCGCAGGCGCACCCCGGCAGGTTGTTCGCCAGGGCTTCCGCCATCATATCGGCGGCTTCGCAGGGCTCGACCATATCTCGACGGTCCAAGCCGCTCGCATAGGCGCTCAACAGCTCGAACACACGGGCCTCGGCGTCGCTTTTGGGTTCGGGCTGAGCGGCGGCATCGCGGCAGCGCTCGTCGCCCGTCCCCGCCACGCCCGGCAACACGTCGCGGGCCATACGCGCAAGCATGCGTACCGTGCCTTGGCTGCGCGAGAGCGGCTGCAGAGCAGCGTCGTCGCGGCGGTCGATCATGTCCGAGAACAGCATCTGGCGCTGAAGGTTATCCACAAAGCTGCGGCCATCGCCCATAAGCTCCCACAGCGAGCGGAGCCACGATGTGGGCGTCTTGTAATCGATACCCAGTGAAACCCCGGCTTCTGCCGCATCATGACGGCACAAGTCGAGCTCGGCAAACGAGGGCGCCAACAGAACAGCGCGCCCGTGGCGGGCAACCAGGTCGGCCAGCAGCGCCGCCTCGGCATCGCTCAAATCCGTGCCGGCATTGGTGGTATAGATTCGAACAGGCATGGTCCTCCACTCAAACTGTTCGCAATATTCAACGCATCTATCCTACCCGCCCGCACGGACAACATGGCACCACACCAACATGTTTTGGCGCATCGGGGTCAGGTTACTTTGCACCAGACCCCCTCGATGATCCGTTTTCCTCCGTCCCCAGGGAATCAATTTTCGACACACAAAAACCGCCCCCGAAGGGGCGGCTCCAGCTGATTCGTTTGTTGCCGTTGGCCTACTCGCCATCCTCCAGCTTGATGAGGATCTTGCGATAGCCACCGTACTCGCCGTTGAGCGCCTTGGAAACACGGCTCACCGTGGTGGACGAAGCGCCGGTACGGGCCTGAACCTCAACATAAGGCTCGCCCTCGTCCAAATAGCGCGCAACCTGCAAACGCTGAGAAAGGTCGCAAATCTCGCGCGGCGTGCAGATATCGGTCAAAAACGCTTGGATATCCTTCTCGTCGTCCAAAAGGCTAAATGCGTGGACCAGCTGCTTGACATCAGGCTTGTCAAACATGTTCTCGATATTCATCGATCACCGCCAAACCCGCCAAAAGGCATCGAAGTTGATACTGACATCGGGCATCGTTCGCCCGTTCTATGCAATAGGGCAACGCCTGTGGCTTTTGCCCGTAGCAGTGTAGCACACCACCAAACTAAAGCGACAAGACTCTCTGCCAGCGGCGCGTTTTTCAGGACGAACGCCGTTTAGAAACCATATGCGCACGTAAGCTCCACGAATATTTGAGACAATGGGCGCCCAAACACCGCGGCGCGCCCGCGCAACCATCCAGGTCGCCGCCGTAAGCCGCTTCACGCGACGCCAGCAATCCCGGCGCAAGAAAGGATTCACGCCATGCGCTTTATGCTTAACTGGCTCTTCACCTCGATCGCCATCGCGATCGCCACGTTCCTCGTCCCCGGTATCCAACCCTTCGGCTTTGCCGAGACCTGGGTCTGCTTTGCCTTTGTGGGACTGTTCCTGAACATTGTCGATTCGTTCGTCAAACCGTTCCTCACGGTCATCTCGCTGCCGCTCACGATCATTACGCTGGGCATTTTCCAGCTTGTCGTCAACAGCTTTATGCTTGAGCTCGCGAGTTACCTGTCGGTCAACCTACTGGGCGTCGGCATCTCCATCGCCAGCTTTGGATCCGCCTTTATGGGCAGCATCCTGGTGTCCATCACGCGCAGCATCCTCGACAGCATCGCCGAGGACTAAAACGGCCATTCCGGCCGTGTCCGTCTCAACAGCCCAAAACGAAGGCCGCCCATCGCAAAAATGGGCGGCCTTCTTATTTGCCAAGTCTCAAAGGGCGAGAAAATCTACCATTTCCACCCCGTCCCCAAATGCAGGTGTGGGTTAGATGACGTAGTCGTAGCCATGGTTGGGAGCGACAAGTTGATCGAGCGTCACACCGTCGAGGTAGTCGTTGATGAGCTTGTCCAGGTTCTTCCACACGTCGAGCGTGGGGCACTCATCCGAACGCGAGCAGCCCTTGCAGTCGCCATCCAGACAGGCGACCGGCGCCAGACTGCCCTCGGTCAGGCGCAAGATCTCGCCCACCGTGTACTGCTCGGGCGGGCGCGTGAGCACATAGCCGCCGCCCTTGCCACGCATACCCGAAAGCATGTTGGCGCGCACGAGCGTAGCCAAGATGTTCTCGAGATATTTCTCGGAAATCCCCTGTCGCGCCGCGATCTCTTTGAGCGGGATGCAACCGGCCGCCTGGTGCTCGGCCAGATCGACCATAACGCGCAGGGCATATCTGCCCTTAGTAGAAACCAACATGTATAGTGCTGCCTTTCGGTCATTTAGTCCGTAGAAATTCTAGCCGAAAAATTGGTTTTGAAAATACCCATTCCCGTCAAGATGGTTAATCGACTCGTAATAATCTTCTATTTCCTATTGCGTTACTAGGCTTTACTGTCTACTATGCTTGCCAACAGCAAAACGAACAACCCATAAGGTTTGTGGGTTTAGCTGTTATACACACCGTAAAACCACACGGTATCCAGTCATTTGAACACTTTGGAGGTTCACCATGAGCAATGTTTACACGTCCATCGATCAGCTTATCGGCCACACCCCGCTTCTGGAGCTCACTCACTTTGAGGCCGATGAGGACCTCAAGGCCCGCGTGCTCGTCAAGCTGGAATACTTCAACCCCGCCGGGTCCGTTAAAGACCGCGTCGCCAAGAACATGATCGACGAGGCCGAAAAGGCCGGCAAGCTCGTGCGCGGCGGCGACTACACCATCATCGAGCCCACGAGCGGCAACACCGGCGTCGGCATCGCCTCGGTGGCGGCGGCTCGCGGCTACAAGGTGATCATCACCATGCCCGAGACCATGTCCGTCGAGCGCCGCAAACTTATGCAGGCATATGGCGCACAGCTCGTGCTCACCGACGGTTCCAAGGGCATGAAGGGCGCCATCGCCAAGGCCGAGGAGCTGCAGAAGGAGACGCCCAACAGCATTATCGCCGGCCAGTTTGTGAACCCCGCCAACCCCGCCATCCACAAGGCCACGACCGGCCCCGAGATCTGGGATGACACCGACGGCAAGGTCGACATCTTCGTCGCCGGCGTTGGAACCGGCGGCACCGTGACCGGCGTGGGCGAGTTCCTCAAGGAGCAGAACCCCGAGATTAAGGTCGTCGCCGTCGAGCCCGCCACCTCCCCGGTGCTCTCCAAGGGCCAGGCCGGCCCGCACAAGATCCAGGGCATCGGCGCCGGCTTTGTGCCCGACGTCCTCGACACCCAGGTCTATGACGAGATCATCCCCGTCGAGAACGACGACGCCTTTGCCACCGGCCGTGCCGTGGGCCACAAGGAGGGCGTGCTCGTGGGCATTTCGTCCGGTGCCGCCGTGTGGGCCGCACTGCAGCTGGCCAAGCGCCCCGAGAACGAGGGGAAGACCATCGTGGCCCTGCTTGCCGACACCGGCGAGCGTTACCTGTCCACGGCACTGTTCCAGGACTAGAGCTTCTCGTTCTTAGAACGAGTCCAAGGCACGCCGGCCTTCCCTCTCTTCTGGCAGCCTGGGCTCATCCCAACAGGGCGTCCCACATGACACCCGAACTTGCTACAATGTCTGCGGCGCGGAACCAGCCTCCCGCGCCGCTTTTCTTTTTTGGCCACATGCCACCAAGGAGAACCTCCCC
Source organism: Collinsella aerofaciens (assembly GCF_039836695.1). Taxonomy (GTDB): domain Bacteria; phylum Actinomycetota; class Coriobacteriia; order Coriobacteriales; family Coriobacteriaceae; genus Collinsella; species Collinsella aerofaciens_BD. The sequence continues at coordinate 62,350 of NZ_JBDPAC010000014.1, forward strand.
ATGCACAACAAGCGCGTGCTCGTCGCCATGAGCGGCGGCGTCGATTCCAGCGTGACTGCCTATCTGCTCAAGCGCCAGGGCTACGAATGCGTCGGTGCCACCATGCGCCTCACCTGTCCCGCGCCCGATCCCGTCACGGGCATGAGTAAGGTCGACCGCGACATCGCTGATGCAAAGGCCGTCGCCGAGCGCCTGGGGATACCCCACCATGTGCTCGACCTGCAGCAGACCTTCGACCGCAACGTAATCGAGCGCTTTGTTAACGCCTACCAGGAGGGGCTGACGCCCAATCCGTGCATCATCTGCAACCGCCATATTAAGTTTGGCGCGCTGCTCGATGCGGCACTCGATATGGGCTGCGACTACATCGCCACAGGTCACTACGCCAAAACGAGCCAGGCGTCCGACGGCACCTGGCAGCTGCATCGCGGCGAGGACCCCAAGAAGGACCAGAGCTACTTTTTGTATTCGCTCACGCAGGAGCGGCTGTCGCGCACAATCTTTCCGCTGGCCGGGCTGGACAAAGAGCGCGACGTGCGCCGCATTGCCGCCGAACAGGGCTTTGCCAACGCCAAAAAGGCCGAGAGCGAGGATATCTGCTTTATTCCAGACGGCGACTACGCGGGCTATATCGAGCGCCGCTGCGGACATGCCGCCGAGCCGGGCGATATTGTATGGCGCGACGGCAGCGTGGTCGGGCGCCACAACGGCGCACTGCGCTATACCATCGGCCAGCGCAAGGGTTTGGGCGTAGCGATGGCGCATCCCGTATACGTGACAGGCGTCGACGCCGTCAACAACACCGTGCATCTGGGCGAGGCCGAGGACCTAACGGCCACAGCACTCACGGCCGACGACTGGATCTGGAGCGCCCCTGCCGACCGCATGGAGGCAGAACTCGATGCCGGCGGCATTCGCGTGGGCGCCAAGTACCGTTACCGTCAGAAAGACCAAGCAGCGACCCTTACGCGCGGCGAAGACGGGCAAATGCTGCTGACTTTTGACGAGCCGCAGCGAGCCATCGCCCCCGGCCAAGCCGTTGTAGTCTATCGCGGCGACATCGTCCTCGGCGGCGGTACCGTGACCGGCGCCATCAAGTAGTCCCATCCCCTTCATAAGTTGCGGTGAAATAGGGACTGTTTAAGCGTTTAAAACCGCCAAACAGTCCCTATTTCACCGCAACTTAGAGAGGACGGCCTCGGTCGGTACTGCCGTATCAGCCGAGGCCGCTGCATCGCTAGCGCTGTACGTAGGCGCGGACGAGCTCGAAGGTGTTGCGCACGCCGTCCATGTGGCTACGCTCGTAGTTGTGGCTCGCATACACGCCGGGGCCGATCAGACCATGGCGAATGTCGTAGCCGGCAGAGAGCGTGGCTTCGACGTCCGAACCGTAATGCGGATACACGTCGATAGCGTAATCGAGCTCAAGCTCGCGCGCGATATTGGACAGCGCCGTCACCAGGTCGTAGTTGTACGGACCGCCCGAATCCTTGGCGCAGATCGACACCATGTGCTCGGTGCAGCCTAGGTCGTCGCCCACGCAGCCCATGTCAACGCTGATCATCTCGCGCGTGTCGGCCGGCACGAAGGCGCCGCCGTGGCCCACCTCCTCGTACACGGTAAAGAGCAGCGAAACCTTACGCGAAAGCGTCACCTCGCCAGCGGCGACGGCACGCGCCAAGCCCAACAAAATGGCGGCCGATAGCTTATCATCCAGGAAGCGGCTCTTAATGTAGCCGCTCTCCGTCACCGTCGTGCGAGGATCCATAGCGATGATGTCGCCGGTCTGAATGCCCAGCTCAAGCACATCGTCCTTGCTGTCGACGTTCTCGTCGAGCAAGATCTCCATGTTCTTCTCGATGGTCTTGACCGGCTCGTCGGCCACGTGCGCCGAAGGCTCGGTGTTAAGAACCACGCCCGTGTAGACATTGCCGTCGCGCGTGTAGACGGTGCAGTTCTCGCCATCGGCCGTAGACCACTGATGCCCACCGAGCGTCGTGGGGCGCAGGCGGCCATTGTCCTTAATGGAACGCACCATGGCGCCTAGGGTATCGACATGGCTCGCCAGTACGAGCGGCTCGCCCTCGCCGCCAAGCTCAACGAGCACGTTACCCTTATTAGAACGCTCGGGCCCAAAGCCCATATCGCGCAGGGCCTCCATCAGATAATCAGTAGCCGCACGGGTATAGCCCGTAGGCGAGGCGATAGAAGTCAGCGTCTTAAGCTGTCCCGCGATATAGGAGAGCGTCCCCTCTAGA
>NZ_JBDPAC010000015.1:0-57061 GCF_039836695.1 Collinsella aerofaciens
CGTACACGCACCTGGCCCTGGGGTCCACGGAACGGACCCACTCCGCGACGGCGCCGGCGTCGTAGCCGAAGGTCGCGGCACGTACCTCCCCGGTCATGACGTCGAGGGAGACGGCCTTTATCGAGCGGGCGTGGACGTCGAGGCCGATGAAGGTGGTAGTATCGAGCATGGGAGCCCCTTCCATGAATGCGGCGTGGCCGCCACGGCTGAATTAGACACTCACCATTGTCGGCCTAATCCGCGGTCTTTCATGCAGCAGGGGCTCTCAATGTTTTTATGTCCTGCTCATATCGTCTCTGCCGGCAGCTGGGGACACTCCTTGCGGGGCGTCCCCATTTTGTTTTCGTCCCGCACGTTTTGTGTAACACGGCTAACTTTTAGGCAAAGTAGTAAGACATGGGCAACTTCTGCGGTAAAGTTAGTCGTTGAAAGTATCCAAAGGCTAACTAGCAATCATCGCGAAAGGCAGCCCATGGCCCTACGTGAATCCGGAGAAGACTATCTCGAATCGATCTACGTTCTGTCGGAACGTCAGGGCATCGTGCGCTCGATCGACGTTGCGGAGTACCTCGGCGTAACCAAGGCGAGCGTTTCCAAGGCCATGGCGACGCTGGAAAGCAACGGCTATGTCGAAATGGGCAAACGAGATGTTCATCTGACAGAGCGCGGTCTGGAGGTCGCGCGCCAAATGTGGGAGCGCCACTGCTTTTTCGTGGGGCTTTTGGAGGATGCAGGCGTATCGGCCGAGGTGGCGTCGCAAGAGGGCTGCCACATGGAGCACTGCCTGAGCGAGGAAAGCTTTGAGAAGCTAAGATCGATGCTGGGGCGGGACGGTGCTTCGGCGCCAACAATGACCGACTAGCACTCCCGCAGCGGCGCACCTCCCGCGCCGGAACGGTGCGGGACAGCGACCGAGACGAGTGGTCCCACCAACTAAGTCCAACTCAGACAAGGAACCCCACCAGCAAGCGATGCCTAAGAACCGTCAGCTGTGTCAACGCGGGTCGGGGCCGGGCTTGGTTTTGAAAACACTCCGCAGCGCGAGGCCCGCCTTTCCGTTGCTCCGCAGGAGCAGGAAAGACGGGCCTCATGCGCGAGGACGTTTTCAAAACCAAGCCCGGCCCCGACCGGACAGCCCACGAACGCTACAGGTTCTTGACACCCATCGCGCGCATGGCGTTCAGGATGGCGATGATCGCCACGCCTACGTCGCCGAACACGGCAAGCCACATGTTGGCGATGCCCAGTGCCGCAAGCACCAGAATCAGCAACTTAATGCCCAGCGCAAAGATGATGTTCTGCCAAACAATCGACATGGTCTTGCGCGCCACGCGGATCGCGCGGGAGATGTTGGACGGCTTGTCATCCATGAGCACGACGTCCGCCGCCTCAATTGCGGCGTCCGAGCCCATAGCGCCCATGGCGATGCCCACATCGGCGCGCGTGAGTACGGGTGCGTCGTTGATACCGTCGCCGACAAAGGCGAGCTTGCCCTTGCCGCTTTCGGCTGCGAGCAACGCCTCAACACGCTCGACCTTATCGCCCGGCAGCAGCTGCGCGTGGAACTCGTCGAGACTGAGTTGCTTGGCCACAGACGCCGCAACCTCCTCGCGGTCGCCCGTGAGCATGACGGTGCGCTTGACGCCGGCGGCGTGCAGGTCGCGAATCGTTTGCTCGGCATCGGCCTTGACGGTGTCGGCAATTACAATGTGGCCGGCATAGATGCCATCGACCAGCACGTGGAGGATCGTACCGACGACCTCGCAATTGGGCGCTTCGACGCCGGTCGCTGCGAGCATCTTGGCGTTGCCGACGACGACGTGCCTGCCGTCGATGTTCGCCGTCACGCCATGGCCCGCGTCGTTGGTGGAGTCGCTTACGCGCTTGGGGTCGAGTTCGCCCTGGAAGGCGGCGCGCACCGACTGCGCGATGGGATGGTCGGAGAATGACTCGGCGAGGGCTGCGACTTCAAGCAGCGATTGCTCGGTATAGCCTGCCTCGGGGTGCACCGCAACCACCGAGAACGTGCCGTTGGTGAGGGTGCCCGTTTTGTCGAAGACGACGGTGTCCACGTAGGCGAGCGTTTCGAGGTAGTTAGAACCCTTGATGAGAACGCCCAGCTTGGATGCGCCGCCGATGCCGCCAAAGAAGCTGAGCGGCACGCTGATCACGAGCGCGCACGGGCAGCTGACGACCAGGAAGGTCAGGCCGCGCAGGATCCAGTCGGACCAGGCGCCGGTGACCAAGCCGCCGCCGAGCGCGAGTACCGCGGCAGCGCCGGTGACGGCGGGCGTGTAGACGCGGGCGAAGCGCGTGATGAAGTTCTCGGTGCGCGCCTTCTTTTCGCTGGCGTTTTCTACGAGCTCCAGGACGCGCGCGACGGTGGACTCGCCAAATGGCTTGGTGGTGCGCACGTGGATGAGACCCGTCATGTTGATGCAGCCGCTGATGATATCGTCTCCGGTTTTGGCCGGGCGGGGGACTGATTCGCCCGTGAGCGCGGCGGTATCGAGCTGTGTCTCGCCTTCGACGATGACGCCGTCGATAGGCACGCGCTCGCCGGGCTTGACGACGATGACGGTGCCCACGGCGATGTCATCGGGGAAGACCTGCTCGAGTGTGCCGTCGGGTTGCTCGACGTTGGCGTAGTCGGGCGCGATGTCCATCATGGCGCTGATCGACTTGCGGCTCTTGCCCACGGCGTATGCCTGGAACAGCTCGCCGACCTGGTAGAACAGCATGACGGCGGCGCCTTCGGCCATGTGCGGGTCGGTGTCGGGGAAGAGCACCATGGCAAACGCGCCGATGGTCGCGACGGCCATGAGGAAGCTCTCGTCGAACGCCTTGCCGCGGCGGATGTTGTTGTATGCCTTTTGGAGCACGTCGTAGCCGGCAATCAAAAAAGGCACGAGGAACAGTGCGAAGCTGGCGTAGATGTCGCCCGGGGTGCCGAATGCGGCAGTGAGGGTGCCGAGCTCATCGAGGGCGTACACCACGGCAAAAATGCCCAGCGCTACCAGGATGCGGTTGCGCTTATGCTCGAGTGGCTCTTTTTTCTTGCGCTTCTTCTTTTTCTTCTTGGGGTCGGCGGTGGCCATGACTCGTATCCTCCCATTTGAATGTATGAACACTCGCTCATATAATTTCGCGAGCAAAGGGCGCGGCAAGCGCGGCCTTGCGGGTTGGCGTAAACCTGGGCTAGAGAATTATCTCGCAGTCCGGCTCGGCGTCGGCCGTAAGCTCTACAACGCGGTTGAGCACCTCGTCGAACTCGGCGTCATCGGCCTCGAGCGTCAACTTCTGGGTCATAAAGTTGACGGACACGGATTTGACGCCCTCGAGCTTGGCCAGCTCGTCCTGAAGCTCGCGCGCACAGTTGGCGCAGTCGATCTCGTCGAGTTTAAACTGCTTTTTCATGGTGGGTTCCTTTCTCTGTATTTGCGGCTTGGGTGCAGGCCGCGCTGGTACCGTGGTTGGTCGCTATTCGCAGATGTGGCTCATGCCCTGGTTGAGCATGGTGTAGACGTGGTCGTCGGCGAGCGAGTAGAGGATATTGCGCCCGTCGCGCCGGAATTTAACCAGGTGCGACTGCTTGAGTGTGCGCAGCTGGTGCGACACCGCGGACTGCGAGGTTTCGGTCGCTTCGGCGATGTCTGCCACGCAGAGCTCGCGGCCCATGAGGGCATAGAGGATCTTGATGCGCGTGGTGTCGCTGAAGACCTTGAACAGGTCGGCGAGGTCGTAGAGAAGCTCCTCGTCGGGAAGGTCCTCGGGCGAGCAGGTGGTCGGGATCGCGGGTTCGGTGGCCTCGATGTCGAGTTTCGTTTCATCAACGCGGACGCTCATTGCAATATCCTTTCATATGAACATGCGCTCATATAATTTACTTTCGATTATATGAGCGCATGTTCATATGTCAATGACGTTCAGGTAATTCGTTGTACAAAATGATGGGGAATAGTGGACGAGATCCCGGACTGAGCGTTTTTTGATAGTCGATGCCAAGGTGGGCACCCTCGTGCCGTGCAAAAAATGGAGTATTCTGCAATTATAGGGGGTCCGCTAATTTATTGCAGGTCATATAATGCAGTTCAAGAGTTATCTTAGGGTGTTAATCCGATGAGTTCTTCCTCAAATGTTGCCTAACGCTCTCACGCAAGAGCGTTTCGCTTCACATTTGGATCCACTCGAGGGTGATAGACACCCGACCCTGCTGAATACTCGCAATTTTGCACGTCGCTAGGGTACCCACCTTGTTAGCCGGCCTAGTCTCCGGCCCCGAAGACCCTGCCCTCGGGCGCGAGGCTGCTTGTTTGGGCAAATGATGGGCTGTCGGATTCGACAGTCTGCATGTCATCGATTGCCGGAACTTCATTAATTGTCGGGTCATCCAGCGTGATGCCTTCGAGCGTTGCTTTTTCAAGGTCGATTCGTTGACGCTCTTCGGAATCCTGGCGAAGCTGCTTCTGAATTCGCTTTTTCTCTTCTATAAACCTTCTGAGCACAAACTGTCTCAGGTCCTCTTGCATGATTTGAAAGTCTTTTGGCAGACGCGAGGGGCGTACGCCCTCTTTCCGCTGGATTGCTTCCATGACCCTAACAAAAGAGCTGGCATGCATAAAGGAATAACGGCTGACGGTGATGATTCCGTACCCCATGGACGCAAGTGCATTCTTGCGCTCCTCATCGATGGCGCGGTCTTCTTCCGCGTCATGATAAAAACCGTTGTATTCAATGTCTGTGCGAGATTTCTTTAGATACGCATCCATAAAGAACTTTTTGCGTCTCGTGAGATTCTTTGCGGCAGTGGTGACCTGCACCTCGTAATCGGTCTCAATTCCCTTAATACCAAGCCCTCCTTCGCTTTTGGGCAGCGTTAGCATCATGACAAATGCCGTTTCCATGGGAGACCGGCATCCGTCGCGCACACATTGGATCGCCTTTCGGGCAAGGGCCAGACCGTCGCATCTGGTAATGGAATTAAAGAACTGCTTTAACCTCTCGGTCGAGGTGAGCGCGAAACGCTCGGTATAGGAGGTGGAAGAGTCGGTTCCAAGGGAATAAGCGCCGCACAGTTCAAAGTAGTACTCCACTAGTTCGCGAAAAGAAAGATAGGTGGCGGCCTGAAGTGCGCAAAGCTCAACGCCAACAATGAAGATGCCATCTTTGAGCTCTATAAAGCGTGAGTTCGAGAATCGTTTTGAAGAAACGTGGCATTGACAGTTCATTGCATGGCGCGCATTCCTGCGATCAAACACCATCACCTCGAGGGAATCATTCGCGTCGAGGGAAACATCATGTTTGGTGAGCCATTCTGCGGCTGCGTCAAGGAGCGTTCCGGTGGGACATGATCCGTAAATCGCGGCAGGGTTACAGGACTCGATGCCTTTCGCAGACACCGAATGCGCGGCCTGGTAGACCGCTTTTGCAGTGGTATGTGACAATACGATACTCATGGTATATATCGTGTCAGCTAATGCCGTGTTGATGGCGCTGAGTGAAAAAGTCGTTTTAGAGGTCTAACCAAATGCTGTCCAAAAGCTTGACGCAATTATGGGTTGGTATGCCCTAAATAAAAGTTTTCGCAGCTTGGCTATAGCATAGAAATACTCAATTGCTGCACATTTGATATCGATGCATCGCCATCCGACAACGAATTACGTGTCGGGAATTGGCCGAAATCGTTCAAAATGAGGGTTCAGAATTTGTGATGGCAGATCTATCTGTGGAACGTAGGGCGGCCCCGCTGCGGGGTTTTCCGCTGCGAGGCCGCTCGTGATCTACCCCCGGGGTTTGTCGTAGACGTTTCTACTTGGCAAACAGGTTCTTGAGGTTGAACTCGGCTTGGACGGTGCGGAGCATGAGGTCGGTGTCGTCGAGGCCCAGATGCTGCTCGTTGGCGTCGGCGGCGAGGGTTCCACGGCGGCGCGCCCAGTTCTCGAGCGCGGCGGGGGCGGATTCGCGGGGGAGCGAGCGGACGTCGGCATCCAGGCTGCGGCAGATCTGGCGCGAGTCGATGACGATGATCTTGCCGGCGCGGCGTGCCTCGGCGTAACCGTCCAGGTGGATCTTGAACCAACTGTCCTCAAAGGCGGCGTTGTGCGCCATGTACGGGTACTTCTTCATAAGCTTGAGCAGCTGCTTCTGCAGTTCCTTGTTCTCACGGAACGGCTTTTTGCCGTCGATGTCGTCCCAGGTGATGTGGTGGATATTCGACAACGGCACATCCTCGCCGCGGTAGATGTCGGGCAGACCGCAGTAGTGCGCCTCGGCGTCGTGCGGGACGGCGTCGCTGGTGAGCTCCATGATTTCCCAACCCACATTGATGATATAACCGCGCTCGGGTGCACGGCCGGTGGTCTCGATGTCGATACCGAGCACGGTGCCCTGGATGGGCTTGCGGGCGTAGGCCACGCCGAGCGCGTCGCGGTCGCCGCGGATTTCGCGCATAACGGACGCGGCGGTGCGCTTTTGCATCTTGCCGATGGCGGCGCAGGTGTCGGCATCGGACAGGCCGCGCGAAAGCGTCGCGGGCGTCACGTTGCGCAGGCGTGCCTCGCCAATCTGGTCGCACAGGTCGCGGTTGCGGTCGGCCAGGTCGCGCACGGTGGCAAAGTCGAAGCCGGGGTCGTCCTCGGCGGTAAAGTACTCGGTCTCAAGCACTTTGAGGGCCTCTTCGCCCTTCTGGCGCTCGGACTCCATGGCGCCGTGATCGCCATAGATAAACATGGGAATAAACGGCTGGCGCTCGTATTCGAGTGCTTGTGAAACGTTCATATAACTGCTCCTTGGATGGGCCGCGTCGTGCGGCTCAGGGTCATTAAGATGTGGCGAGATGATAGTTTACCATGGGCAACTATTGGCATCGCGCCTAGGACAACTACAATACCCTAGTTGACCGCTAGGACTTTTACAATGCTGCCGAAAGACACGAAAGGTTCCATCCGTCATGGATTTGCTGATTGATATTCTGCTCGACGCCGGCAAGGACACGCTCTCGCTGGTACCGTTCTTATTGGTGACATATCTGGCCCTCGAGACCCTGGAGCACGTCGCGGGCGACAGCGTTAACGGCGCCATCAAGCGCGCCGGTGCCGCGGGCCCCGTGGTTGGCTCGTTGCTGGGCATGGTGCCGCAGTGCGGCTTTTCGGCAATGGCGGCCACGCTGTACGCCGGTCGTGTCGTGACCTTGGGCACGTTGGTGGCGGTGTTCCTTTCGACCTCCGATGAGATGCTGCCGCTGTTGCTCGCCGAGCAGGTGCCCGTGCAGACCATGGCGATGCTTTTGGCTTCGAAGGCACTGATCGCGCTGGTCACGGGCTTTATCGTGGACGCCGCCATTCGCGGCCTGCGTCGTAACGCTCGCGCGCATGCGGCGATTCGCCGTACCGTGCTGGGGACCGCTGCTAATTCGGCTCATGTGAACTGCGCGCACGACGACCACAGCGGCGGTGACATCATCGACGAGGTGGCCGAGGCGGGCGTGAGCGCCGACCACATCCACGAGCTGTGCGAGCGCGACCATTGCGGTTGCGATGAAGACGAGGACGAGCACGACCACGGACATGGCCACGATCACGGTCATGAGGGCGAACATGAACACCATGATGGTCACGGTCACTCCCATTCCCACGAGGGCGCGCCCGTCCTGTCGATCATCCGCAGCGCGATCTCGCACACCGTGCAGGTCTCGGTATTCATTTTTCTGGTGACGCTGATTCTGGTCGCCGTGCTCGAGACCTTCGGCGAGTCCGCAATTGAGCAGTTCCTGCGCGGCAACGAGACGCTTGCGGTCCTGGGCTCGGCACTCGTCGGCCTGATCCCCAACTGCTCGGCTAGTGTCGTTATCACGCAGCTGTACCTGGAGGGCGCGCTACAGCTGGCGCCGATGCTCGCCGGCACGCTCATTTCCGCCGGCGTGGGCTACCTGGTGCTGTTCCGCACCAACCGCAGCGCCCGCGAAAACGTCCTGTTCCTGATCATGATGTACGTCATCGGTGCGGGCTGGGGTCTTATCCTTTCTGCCTTTGGCCTCTAAGTAGATGCTTGGGGCATGCCGTAAAAACTGGGGCATGCCGTAAAATCTACCGCCATGACCTGGGCGTTGGATGCGTGTCAATCGCCAAAGCAAAAAAGCAGATTTCCGGACATGTCCCAAAAATCTACCTTGGTTAGCGCAGCAGCTCGGTGAGGTTGCGCTTAAAGCGAGCGCGGTCTTCGCTGGTAAATGCCGCCGGTCCGCGAGTGCGTCCGCCGGCGCGGCGCACCTTCTTTTCCTCGTGGCGAATAAACAGTTGCATGTCGATGGTCGCCTTGTCGTAGACGCGCCCGCGCACACCGATTGCGGCGGCATCGCGGCCGAGCACCATGCTCGCCAAGCCAATGTCCTGCGTCACGACTACGTCGCCCGCCTGCAGGCGTTCGACAATGGCAAAGTCGGCGCTGTCGGCGCCCACGCTCACATCGAGCGTCGTGACCCAAAAGCCGCGTCGCGCGTGCTCGGCATCGCGCGGGTCGTCGCGGCGAATGTGCCGTTCCAAGTTTTGCGTGCTGTTGCCGGCGATAACAACGGCGACGCCCGCCCGCCGCGCGCAGTCAATCGACTCGCGCGTGACCGGGCAGGCGTCGGCATCAATAAAGAGCGTTCGCGGCATCTAGTGCACCAGTTTGCCAAATTGAATAGCGCGAACAATCAGCGTTACGCCAAACACCAGCAGCGCGGCGCCGCTAAAGATGACGAGCATTTTGGCCGACCACAGCGGATAAATAAACACGAACATGCCGGCGATGATGGAGAGTGCGCCGCTCAGGATGGCGAGGGCACGGTTGGACGAAAGCTCGGACTCCAGAATGGACATGACACCTTCGACAATCCAGCCAAAGCCGGCCACGATAACCACCATCGTGGTGAGCGTCGCGGTCGAGAAGGCCTGGTTGCGCAGGATTATGACGCCGCCCAGAATAATGAGTAGGTTGGAGATGATGCTCGTCACGCGCCAGCCGGTGGGCAGCAGCGGCTCAAAAATGGCAGTGAACAGCCTGATGGCAGCAGTGATTACAAAGTAAAAACCCAGGACGGTCGTCAAAAAGACGAGGGACTTGGCGGGTGCAAAAAGCAGCGCGATACCAGCAATGAGTGCTAAGACGCCCGTGATGGCGTAGATCCAGCGTACGGCCTTGACGGCTTTGCCCGCCATGCTTTTCTCGTCAAATCCAAACTGGCTCGATTTTTGGTCATCGTTCTTAAAGATGCCCATAATGTCTCCTTTCCGTGCGGCGTAAGCCTTGATCGTTACAACCAGTATCGCTTAAAGGCGCTGGCGTATGGGTCGGGGAGGGCGAAACGTAACCCAAAGGTCCCGAATTGTTTCCGTTGTTCCCCACGTCGCGATTTTCTATTCAACAGGTGTAGAACATTGCAGCCCTGTTCGTTATTGCCTACGTTTTAGGTTAGATTTTCCTAAGGACAATTGGCTTGTATTGGGGGTCCCTATGAACGAAGCAGTTCCCGCGGCGCCGGTAAGCGCTGAGTCGATGGCAAAGCAAGGTTGCGAAAAGCTCGGCTTGGACGCGTTTGATGCGTTGGTTCGCCGCGCCCGCACGTGCCGTCGCTTTGACGAGTCCATGCGCGTGCCGCGTGAGCTTTTGCTTGAGCTGGCGGAGCTGGCGCACCTGACTCCCTGTGGTGCCAATGCTCAGCGTCTTCGTTTTCATGTGGTGAGCGGTGCCGAGGATTGCGCGCGCGTATTTGATGAGCTCGCGTGGGCCGGTGCGCTTAAGGATTGGCCGGGTCCTGCCGAGGGTGAGCGCCCGACCGGCTACATCGCGATTTTGGCTGAGCGCGCCGTTCCGGGCAAGCCAGCCGCTCCCATTACCGAGGTCGACACGGGCATTGCCGCGCAGACGATGATGCTCGCCGCCCGCAGCGCCACGCCCGAGGTGGCTGCCTGCATGTTCAAGGCCTTTACGCCCCACGCGATCGATGCCATGGGGCTCGATAGCGACAAGTATGAGCTCAAGCTGATCATGGCGTTTGGCGTTCCGGCCGAGACGCAGGTGATCGATGCGATCGATTCCAACCCCGACGGCTCAATTAATTACTGGCGCGACGAGGCGCAGGTGCACCACGTACCCAAGCGCCCGCTTGCCGACGTACTGGTGTAGCTGAGCGTCACCGCGGTGTGATCCGGCGGTAAACCACCACAAAGGTACCTGTCCCCTTTGCGGTGGTGCGAGGGGAGGACGTGTGGCAGATTTGTATTTGGTGCGGCATGGGCAGACTGAGCTCAATGTGCAGAACATTTTGCAGGGTGGGCACGATTCGCCGCTTACGGCGCGCGGGCGCGAGCAGGCGCTGGCGACGCGCGCGGCGTTTGAGGCGCGTGGCGTGACCTTTGACCGTGTGTATTCCTCCCCGTTGGGCCGGGCGCGGCGTACGGCTGAGCTAATTGCTGGTGAGGGCCGCTCGATAGAGCTGGTCGATGACCTGCGCGAGTGGCATTTGGGCTCGCTGGAGGGTACATCAAATCGCGAGATGCCGCCGCAGCCCTGGGGTGATTATCCGGTGGCCTTTGGTGGCGAGTCTGAAGGCGAGCTCCAGTCGCGCATGGTCGCGGCGCTGTCCCACATCATGGCCAGGCCGCAGCACGACTGTGTGCTGGCAGTCTCCCACGGCTCTTCCTGCCAGGAGTTTCTTGAGTATGTGACTGGCAGGGGAGAGCTACCCGACAACGGTGCCGTGCTTCATTTTGGCTATTGCGACGGTGCGTTTTCGCTCCTTGATTGGTAACGAACGAAAGGACCCCTATGAATAAAGACCTGTATCTGGTTCGTCATGGGCAGACAATATTCAACCTTAAGCGCATTATTCAGGGTTGGAGTGACTCGCCGCTCACGCAGCTGGGATGCGACCAGGCGGCGCGTGCCGGCATGTTCTTGCGTGCGCGCGGCATTGAACCCGATCATGCCTACACCTCCACACTTCATCGCACCGAGCAGACTATCGCCAACCTGTGGCCGGGCTTGGCGTACGAGCGCCTGGACGGTCTGCGTGAGTGGTTCTTTGGCGACTTTGAGGCCGAGCGCGTGATGCTTATGCCCGAGCGCCCGTGGCGAGATTTCTATCGTCAGTTTGGCGGCGAGGGCCAGATGCAGGTGCGCGAGCGCATGGCGGCGACGATAACCGATCTTATGCGACGTCCGGACCACGAGTGCGTGCTCGCGGTGAGCCACGGCTCGGCTATCAAGGAGTTTTTGGACCACGTGCGGGGCGCGGCGGCCGACGAGCGCGAACGCGTGCCGGGCAACTGCTCAGTGCTGCATTTTGCGTTTGACGATGCGGCCGATACGTTTGAACTGGTCGAAGTCTTTACGCAGGAAGACTACGCGCGCGAGCTGGGGCTTGAACCGCTCGTGGCTACTGCGGGTCCGCAGCGCGGATAACGCGAGCGCGGCGGCACGGGTCGTCGGCATAACTTCTCGACGCAAAAGGGGCGGAGATGCATGTACCTGCTGCATCTCCGCCCCCTGTTTGTTGGGCTGCCGATTTTTGTGCTGGACGGTCTGGTCTTGCTAGAACCGCGCGACCTGGTGCGTGAGCAGACCCGTCGGAACCTGCGCCGCGCCGCCGCTGACCTGCGCGGCGGGGAAGAGCGCAGCTACGGCAAAGTTGAACGGCTCTTTGCCCGTGTAGGTGCCGGCGGCACGTGCATCGTCGGCCAGGAGCTGTGATGCCTCGACTAGTGCGACAGCGTAGGCAGGGTCGTCGGCCAGTGCCGGCTCCGGCGCCTGGTCGAGCATGGCGCGGATGGCCCCGACGGCGTCCTCGCGCTTGACCTCCCACACGCGGTGCGTAATGCCGGCGGGGTCGGTGACGGCATAGAGTGAAGCGCCCTCTTTTGCGGCGCCGAGGATGATATCCATGACGGGAGAGGCTTCGTAGACAAGCGTTACGGGACGGGGCTGTACCTTGAGGTCGGCGATTGCGCGCGCAGCGGCGGTCGTATCGGCGGCAACCGCGTCGCCGCCCGCCAGCGCACCAACCGGGCAGATCGCCACAACGCCCGTCACGCGCCCCGGCTCCCCTGAGCATTCGTACACGTAATACGCTGCGCCCGGGTCCTTGAGCATCAGGCCATCGGCAAGGGCTCCGCGCAGAGCATCGTTGCCGCTCAGGATGCTGCCCATTGCAGGCAGCGCCTCGAGCACGCGGTCCTGAGCTGGGCGGATGCAGGGAAACGGAAGTGCTTTCATGGGCGGTCCTAACGCACGAGTCGGTTTGTTCGCGGCTTATTATGCCCCAACTTGGCTATCCGCGCCCCAGAGCATGTTGTCGGCGAGCGCGATGAGCACGCTCTGGCAGCGAACGATGTCGGCGTGGGGCACATATTCGTTGGGCTTGTGGGCGAGCGCGAGCGAGCCTGGGCCATAGCTCATGCAGTTACGGTTACCCGTCTTGCCGGCAATGACGGCAGTGTCGGTGTAGCCGGTAAAGAAGCCGACGGTCGTGTCCGCGTCCGTCACGTCATCGGCGGCACGCTTGAGCGCTGCTAGAAGGGGAGAGTTCGGGTCGCGCTCGATGGCGGGGCGGTCGCCCGTCACGGTGTAGCTGCCATGGCAACCGGGAACGGCGGCTTCGGCGACGGCGATGGCCTGCTCTACCATGCGCGTCGCGGCGGCCGTATCGGTCGGCGGGGTCAGACGCATATCGACCCAGACCTTGGCGTGGTCGGGCACGACATAGGGACGATAGCCACCCTCGATCTGTCCAAACGTGATGGTCGATGGCCCCAGCTCATCATGCACGGGCAGTGCCGCGAACGCACGGCGAAGCGAGCACACGGCCTCGGCCATGGCGGCGACGGCATCCGCGCCCTTCCAGGGCTGGCTCGCATGCGCCGTCACGCCAGCCATTTCAATCTCGAACCACGTACGCCCCTT
This sequence comes from Collinsella aerofaciens, assembly GCF_039836695.1. Lineage (GTDB taxonomy): Bacteria > Actinomycetota > Coriobacteriia > Coriobacteriales > Coriobacteriaceae > Collinsella > Collinsella aerofaciens_BD. Next base: position 12,940 of record NZ_JBDPAC010000015.1, read on the forward strand.
GTGCGCCACCTGGATCTGTCCGTCGGTGGGCTCGGTGTCCAGCACCCATTCGCGCGAGCCGACCCAGCCAGCATCGATCGCGGCCTCTGAGCCGCGCATAAAATCTTCCTCGTCGACCGAGCAGATGAGCGAAAAGCCGCGGCGGGGCAGCGCGCCATCCGCCGCCACGCGCTCGAGCGTGTGAACAAGCGCGGCAATGGCGCAGGCCAGTCCGCCCTTCATGTCGCAGGCGCCACGGCCGTAGAGTTTATCGTCACGCACGATTGCTCCGAGCGGCGTAATGTCCGCGTCCCAGCCGTCGCCCAAGGTGACGGTATCTATGTGGCAGATATAGACCAGCCGTGGCTCGTCGCTCAAACCGGGCACGGTGACCATAAGGTTGCGACGCCCGGGGAGTACTTCGAGCTCTGCAATCTGCACGGCATCGAGTACCGGATGGCTCAGCTGCGCTAACCGTTCCTCAACCAACGCTTTGATATAGCGTTCAATCTCGCCCTCATACGCACCTGGGTCGGAACTGTCGATCCGCACGAGTCCTTGCGTAAGCCGCCAAGCAAAATCTGTATCAACCATAGGCACCTCACAGATAGTTAGGTCAACATACAGATTGTATGCCAAGAAGCGGCTCGGTGCATTTAATGGAGTGCTCACAGAAACGGGGGCGCCTCTCATGCGAAAGGCGCCCCCGCGGGCATTCAATGTCAGTGACGAGCAGGCCACATGGGGAACTGCCCGTCAGATCAGCCGGCGCTATTTGATCACGCGCACGCGATACATCGACGGAATCTGCTTGAGCGCCTCGATGGTGCTGCTGTCCAGGTGCTCGTCGGTGTCGAACATGGTGTAGGCGTTCTCGCCGGCAGACTCGTTGGTCATACGCTGCACGTTGGCGTTGTCCTTGGCGAGAATGGCCGTGATCTGGCCGATCATGTTGGGCACGTTGGCGTGCAGGCAGGCGATGCGGCTTGCGGCGCGCGCCTTGCCCATGCTGCAGGCGGGATAGTTGACGCTGTGTGCGATGTTGCCGTTCTCCAGGTAATCCTTGAGCTCGCTGATGGCCATGTCTGCGCAGTTGGCCTCGGCCTCGCCAGTGCCGGCGCCCGAGTGCGTGGTGATAAACGTGTTGGGCATCTTGACGGTCTTGGGCGTGGCAAAGTCGCAGCTAAACCAGCTGAGCTTGCCCTCGCGCAGGGCAGCGTCGACGGCGTCTTCGTCAATGATGGTTTCGCGTGCGTAGTTGATGAGCACGGCGTCGGGTGCCAGCAGGTTAATCTGCTCGGTGCTGATCATGCCGATGGTGTCGGCCTTGCTGGGCACGTGTACGGTGAGGTAGTCGCAGCCGCGGCACAGGTCCTCGAGCGTGCCCACGCGCTGCACCTCGCGGCTCAGCACCCACGCGTGCTCGACGGAAATGAACGGGTCGTAGCCGTAAACGTCCATGCCCAGGTCGACGCAGGCGTTGGCGACCTTGGAGCCCACGTTGCCCAGGCCGATGACGCCGATGCGCTTGCCCTTGAGCTCGCGGCCCACAAAGGCCTTCTTGGCTTTCTCGGCATCGACCTGGATCTCGGGGTCGTCGGCGTTGTCGCGCACCCAGTTCATCGATTGCACCACGCCGCGGCTCGAAAGCACCAGCATGCCCAGGACGAGCTCCTTGACGGCGTTGCTGTTGGCGCCGGGGGAGTTAAAGACGACGACGCCCTTTTTGGCGTACTCCTCGACGGGGATGTTGTTGACGCCGGCGCCGCAGCGGGCGATGGCACGGATGCCCTCGGGCAGCTCGTATCCGTGCAGGTCGGTCGAGCGCATCAGGATCGCGTCGGCCTCCTCGGCGGTGCTTACAAACTCGTAGCCCTCGCCAAATTCGACTTTGCCATCCTTGGTGATGTCGTCGATGGTCTTAATCTTGCGCATGAAAAACTCCTTAGCAGGTTTGGTTTAAACAGGTGGTTTGAAGTGGCTGGTCGGCCCGCGCGTTGCGGGCTAGTTAGATCGCGGGCTCAAACTACGCTGCGTTTCGAAGTCCTTCATGTACGAGGCCAGTGCCTGCACGTCTTCCATGGTTACGGCGTTGTAGACGCTGGCGCGCATGCCGCCTACCAGACGATGGCCCTTGACGTTTTGAATCTGGTGCTCGGCCGCGCCTGCGACAAAGGCCGCGTCGAGTTCGGCGTCGCCGGTGCGGAAGGTGACATTGGCGATGGAGCGGCTGTCGGCCTGCGTGGTGCCATGGAACAGCTCGCTGTGCTCGAGCAGGTCGTAGAGCAGGTTGGCCTTGGCCCAGTTGCGCTCGGCCATGGCGGCGAGTCCGCTGGTCTCTTCGACCCAATGGAACACCTTGCCGCACACGTAGATGCCAAAGGTGTTGGGCGTGTTGAGCATGGAGCCCTTGGCGGCCTGGGTCTTAAGGTCCATGTACTGCGGCGTCTGCGCAAAGGCGGGGCCGTCGGCGATCAGGTCGTCGCGCACGATGATCACGGTCACGCCCGCAGCGCCGGCGTTTTTCTGCGCGCCGGCGTAAATGAGCCCGTAGCGCTCGACGTCGAGCGGCTGCGACAGAAAGCAGCTCGAGACATCGGCGACCAGCGGCACATCGCCGCAGCTGGGCAGCTTGTGGTACATGGTGCCAAAGATGGTGTTGTTCTGGCAGATGTAGACGTAGTCGAGCCCATCGCCCTCGGCCTCGGCGGCAATGCGCGCGTTGATATTGGCCATGGTGGGAATGCGGTCGAAATTGGTGTCCTCCGAGCTCGCGAGCAGCACGGCCTCGCCGTACTTGGCAGCCTCTTTGTACGCCTTGTTGGCAAAGTTGCCGGTCACGACGTAGCCGGCGCGGCCGCGGCGCATGAGGTTCATGGGGATACCCGCAAACTGCAGCGTGGCGCCGCCCTGCAAAAACAGGACGCGGTAGTTGTCGGGGATGCTCAGCAGGCGGCGCAGGGTTGCCTCGGCGTCGTCGATGATCTGCTGGTACATGCTAGATCGATGGCTCATCTCGAGCACGGACATGCCGCAACCGCGGTAGTCCATCATCTCGTCGGCGATCTCGGCGAGCACGCTTGTAGGCAGTGCGGCCGGGCCAGCTGAGAAGTTGTGCACACGTGCCATCTTCTAGTTCCCCCTCGTAGTCGTTTGAACGTTCGGGATACTTTAGCACAGTGGAGCGCCAGGCGCGACCGCATCACGGTAAAACTCGACTGCGCCGCTATGATTTACAGGATGGTTACATGGGGGAGGGGTGACCTTATCTGATGGCTCGCATCCGATCTGCCTCAGCTTTTGCGATCTGCCTCAGCTTTTGTTTGTTTCCAGGGGCGCACACGACCGTTGGTGAGGTCGTCGTAACCATGAGCGATGGTACGTTGAATGTGATCTTCGCGTTCCTGAATGGTAGTTAGTGCGCGCGTCTGATCAGAAATAGGCTTTACGACAGGCATACGAAACTCCTTACATAGAGGCATATGTATAACTCTATGTTGAATATAGCGGAGGGTGGCGTTGGGCGTGTGCGTGCCTGCATTCGTAAGCGCGGTTGTCTGGCAAGTGTGATTTGGGGCGACCTCGTTAAAGTTTCTAAGCTGCGAAAATGACCGTTAACCGGATTAAATTTTGTTGCTCAACATTTGACACTCTGGGCGTGGTAACTTTTTTACCAACAGGTATGATTATTGTCATGTGCGCCGCGCCTGCCCGCCGGGTTGCGGCGCACTTGTGACAGCCTTTGACACCCTTGGAGCGTGTACTGTGGATGTAACTACAAAAAGCGTTCGGGGGGGGGTGCTCACCCGCGAGCAATTCCTCCCGCATGAGATGCGCATCGTCGCTGCCCTTCGTATGCAGGGCGCAAGCGACGAGCAGGTCATTGTACGCGTAAAGAGCGAGAACCTCTTTCAATATCCCACGGAGCGCATGGTCGCCAACCGCGCAACCGTGTGCCTTCGCCGCCTTGACGCCATGGTGCCCACGGACGCCGTATGCGCCGCGCGCGGCATCGACCCCAAAACCGCCGTCGAGGCTGCGTCATCCCTAACCGGGCTCATGGCATCCGGCGCTCCCACGCAGGCGGACCAGGCCATCTTCTACAGCATGATCTGCCGCTACGATATCGTGCGCGAGCTCGTGCTCGTCGAGGTAGGGGAGCGCCTACAAAACTTCGATTATGCCTTTACGGCGGTTGACCTCAACGCCTTTATGACACGCTTTACCACGGAGTATCCGGACGCGGCCCGCTGGACTGAGGCCACGGTCAAGCGCATTAAGGGCTCGCTCCGCCAGACACTCCGCCATGCCGGCCTTATCGGCGAGGGCCAGGGCCCGGAGTCCGAGCGCCTGTCACCACTCTTCCTCGATTCCGATGTCGAGCGAGCCTTGGTTCAGCTGGGCGAGCAGTCGCTTATCGCGGCCCTTACCGGCAGGGCAGTGATGTAGCGTGGCTCCCGTCAAAAGCGCCGTCGGCCCTGTTATCACCCCGGCGACCGATCTCACCACCAATATCGGCATCCATTCCCGCAAGAGCGTCGTGGCGGCGCATGCCCGCTCCGAGCGCGCCTGTCAGGAATTTGAGCGCCGTGCGCAGCTTCTGCGCGAGTGCCTGTGCAGCGAGGACTTTTTGGCCAACAAGGGCATAGGCAATGAGATCGGCTTCCACACTTTTTGCTATGACCCCGCGCTGGAGTTTGAGGCGCGTGCATTATTTGACACCCTTTCACGCGATGCCGAGGCCGACAAGCTTCCGTGCACGCTCAAGGTCGTGAACCTTTACGACGCCGTGCTGGCAATTCTCGAAAAGCGCCGTGTCCTCAAGGCTATCCCGCACCAAGAGGAGCGCCGCGGTACCCAGCGCGTGCTCGAGGACGTGGCCAAGTTCGCCTCGCCCGAGAAAGTCGCCGCGTACATCCTTGAGCAGACCGAGCCGCACGCGCCTGGAGACGTCGTTCTCCTCACCGGCGCGGGCGAGGTTTTCCCGTTCTTTCGCATACACACGCTTCTCCACTGCATGCTTGCGGATTTTGATGAGGTGCCTGTGGTCGCCGCCTATCCGGGCAGTTTCAACGGCTCTTCTTTCCAGCTCTTTAACCGTCTGCCGGCCGACAACTACTACCGCGCCATCGATATCTCGTAAGCACGGCTCCTCGCAGGCAAGTCCCTGCCGCCGGTAACAACCCTTTGCCATAACGTTCCCAAACCCAAAGGAGCACCCATGGACAACACGATCATTCGCGACCTCTTTGCTAAAGACATCAACCGCTCCATCAACGGCGTGGTCAAGGTCCAGGATTCAAAAGATGGGTCCATCCGCCAGGAGCTTGACGAGTACGTGGTGACGCGCGAGTTGCAGAGGCACTTTGCCACGTTCTTCAAGGCCTACGGCGATGCCATCGATGTGCCCACCGACAAGATCGGTGTGTGGATCAGTGGTTTCTTCGGTTCCGGTAAATCGCACTTCCTCAAGATGCTTAGCTACCTGCTCGAGAATCGCCAGATCGGCGGCAAGAGCGCCATCCGCTACTTTGACGGCAAGATCGTCGACCCCATGGTCGAGGCTGCCATGGAGCGCGCCTGCTCGGTGTCCACGCAGGCCATCCTCTTTAACATCGATAGCAAGGCGGGCCAGTGGAAGCAGGGCGATACGGCTCCCACGGCGCTGCTTCGCGGCTTTGAGCGCATGTTCTACGAGGCGCGCGGCTTCTACGGCGAGGACCTAAAGCTTGCAAAGCTCGAGGAACACATCGATTCCCTGGGCAAGACCCAGGAGTTCCGCGAGGCCTTTGAGCGCGTCAACGGCGAGTCCTGGCTCCAGACCCGCGACACCTACAGCTACTTTGAGGACGACGTCGTCGAGGTGCTGCAGAGCGTGCTCGGCATGAGCGAAAAGGCCGCATGGAACTGGCTTGAGGGTTCTGAGGACGAGGTTTTGGCCCCCGATGTCTTTGCCAAAAAGGTCAAGGACTACGTAGACGCTCAGGCAGCGGCCCACGGCGGCAACTACCGTTTGCTCTTTATGGTCGACGAGGTGGGTCAGTTTATTACAAACGACCGGGATCCAAGCCTTATGTTGAGTCTTCAGACCATCGTCGAGGAGCTGGGTGCCGCCTGCGGTGGCCGCGTGTGGGTGATGGTCACGAGCCAGGAGGCCATCGACAACCTGAGCCTGCCCGTGGGCAACGACTTTTCAAAGATCCAAGGCCGCTTCAATACCCGCCTTTCGCTCTCCAGCTCCAGCGTGGACGAGGTTATCCAGCGCCGTGTGCTCGAGAAGACCGCGCCGGCGGCCGATATGCTTGCACAGGTCTACGAGCAAGACGCCGCCGTCCTCAAAAACAACTTTACCTTCGAGGGTGGCTCGCGCTCCGACCTTGCCGGCTTCGCCAACTCCAAGGATTTTGTGGCCAGCTACCCGTTTGTGGGCTACCAGTTTAAGCTTCTGCCCGACGTGATGACCGAGGTACGCAAGCACGGTGTTAAGGCCAAGCACATGTCCACGGGCGAGCGCTCCATGCTGAGCGCGTTTCAGGAGAGCGCTCAGGCCATCCAGCATGACCAGACTGGTGCACTCGTGCCGTTCTGGCGCTTCTTCGACACAATCTCCAAGGATTTGGAGCACGGCATCATTCAGGTCGTCGTCTGTGCGGAGCGCGCGGCTGAAAACGCAGAGGGTCTTGAGAGCTACGATGTCCGGGTGCTTAAGCTCCTGTACTTGATCCGCTACATCGGCTACGTCAAGGCCACGGTCGAGAACATCTCCATCCTTATGATCGATAGCCTGGACGTGGACAAGCGCGCCCTTAAGGACCGCGTCAAGGAATCTCTCGCCCGCTTGGAGCGCGAGAGCTACGTGGCACGTCAGGGCGATACCTATAGCTTCCTCACCGACGAGGAGCAGGAGATAGCGCAGGAGATCGCACGCACCCCGATCGACAACGCGAAGGTGATTGAGTACATCAAGAAGCGCCTGTTCGAAAGCATCTACACGCGCGCAAACTCAACCGCGGGGCCAACGACTTTCCGTTTGACCGCTATGTGGACGGCTCAATCCACGGTACCAGCATGGGCGGCATGGAACTTTCCGTGGTGACCATGGCCAGCGATCTGGGTCGTTCGGACGATGCCGAGCTGGCATTGAAATCCGTGGATAAGGCCATCGTGGCCTTGAGCGACGAGGTGGATTATTGGGCCCCACTCGTCAACGCCGCTAAGATTCGCATGTACGCCCAGACGCGCAATCTGCAGGAGCTACCGCCGAGTACCCGCCAGATTGTCGAGGCCAAAATGCGCGAGAAGGACTTTAACGAGAAAGAGGCTGACGCCCTTTTGGCTGAGGCGGTGCTCCATGCACGATGCGCCGTCAACGGGCGCATGATTGAGATCCGTGCTGCCAAACCCGCTCAGGTCTTTGAGCAGGTGCTGGCGCAGCTGTGCGATGTGGTCTTTGAAAAGGCCGACTATATCGGCGCGCCGGCCACGAGCGATTCCGATATTCGCTCCACGCTGGCGGGCAACGTTCAAGTGGGGCTCGCTGGCATGGATGCAGGTAACACGCGTGCGCTCAAAGAGGTCGAGGACTACCTCAAAGTGCAGCACCAGCGCCACCTGGATACCGCTATGGGCGATATCCAGCGCCAGTACCAGCAAAGGCCCTTTGGCTGGCGCGAGGTCGACATCGCAAATGTGGTGGCGCAGCTTGTGGTGGAGCAGCGCGCGCAGGTGCTGTTTGGCGGTCAGACGGTTCAAGCTAACGACAGCCGCATGGTGGCGCTCCTGCGAAAGGATGCCGATAAGGCCCAGGTGCGCTTGCGCATGCGCATGAGCGACCGGTTGCTGCGCACCACGGGCGAACTCATGTGTGACCTGTTTGATCTCAAGACCGTGCCCTCCAACGAGGATAGGCTCGTGGTCGAGCTCAAGGAGCGCCTTGAGGACTTGCGCGAGTCGTGCCTCGCCATAGCACGCGACTACTATACGGGCATCAAACCGCTCTATCCGTATCCTGGCGAGGGCGAGTGCGAGAAGATGCGCTCTGAGGTCGTCGACGTTCTTAAGGACCAGAGCGAGTCCGAGGCGTTCTTGACCACGTTCACCAAGCATGAGGAGCGTTTGCTCGATGCCAAGGAAGACTTTGACAAGGTGGTTGAGTTCTTCGAGTCCAATCAACGAACAGCGTTTGACCACGCCAGGGATTTCTTGAACCGCACCGAGGGTATCGAGTATGCCTCCGATGACATTCCCGGTGCGGTGGAGAACGTGGCAACGGTTCGTGAGATCCTCAAAGATCCCAAGCCCTACGGCCGTATTAAAGACCTGCAGCCGCTTATGGATCCCGTCGAGGATGACATGAAAAAGCTGTTGGGCATCCGCCGCAATGAGTTTTTGTGTCGCATCGAGAGCGATCTGCAAGACCTGCGGGCGCAGGCCGAGAGTCAAAAGGGCTTTGTCAATCAGGCCAAGGATGCCATAGCAGACGCCGGCACTAAATACGAGTCGTTCAAAAACCGTGCTCACAGCGCTCAAAGTCTCAACGAACTGAGCGTTGTTGCAACTAACTGGGGCGACTGGCTCAGTGCGGCGGCCAACGCGATGTACGACGCTGTGGATGAGGCCCGCGTGCGTATGGACAACGAGCGCCGCACCACCGAGGTCATGAGTACGGGCGAGGTGGTCAAGAAGGTCTCCAACAAGGGTGCCGCACCGTCTGCTCCCGTGCCCGCGCCCAAGCCCCAGCGCAAGATCAAGACTGTGCGCCGCGCCGATCTGGCCAAGCCGAGTCGTCTCTTGTCCGCAGAGGACGTGGAGCGCTACGTGGACGAACTGCGCTCCCGCCTTATGCAGGCGCTCGCTGCAAACGACGAGATCCGTATCAACTAACCCGCGGAGCCACCGGTGCCAAAGCGCGCACCGGTGGCTTATGGCGTTTAGAAAGGCTCATCAACCATGAACGATTCTGCTCTTAAGAGCTTCTGCACCTGGGCCCGTACGGAGCTCATCAAAGGCGTGGAGGCGCAGATGGTGCGCTACGGCATCACCGAACCTGCACCCGCGCCCGTTGGGTCCGAGACCGTCAACGGCCTGCCCCTAAGTCCGGCTGAGATTGAGCAACGCGACGAACTGCTGCGCATGCAGGCGGAGGTGGGTCACGAGGCGCTGCGCGACCGTGCGGCCTACACCTGGTTCAACCGCATCGTGGCCATTCGCTTCATGGATGCATGCGGATGGCTTCCCAGCCGTATGCGCATGCTAAGTTGTGCGGACGGCAGCCATGGCAGCGAGGCCGTGGAGAACGCATTGGACGTGGAAATAACGACGGCCGATACCGATCGCATAGCCGAGCTCAAGATGGCGGGCTTGGATGAACCGTTGTGGCGCTACCTGTTTGTTGCTCAGTGCGAGGAGCTTGCCGATTGCCTGCCGGGCGTCTTTGAACGCGTGGGCGGAGCCATGGAGCTGCTGTTGCCCCAGGGCCTCATGATGGCTGACAGTGTGGTGGGCAAACTTAATGCCGTTCTCACTGACGAGGACTGGCGCGAGGGCGTGACCGTTCTGGGTTGGATGTATCAGTACTACAACGCTGACGTTAAAGACGAGTTCTTCAAGTCCAAGCGCAAGGCAGCGGCGGCGGACATCGCGCCCGCCACGCAGCTCTTCACCCCTGAGTGGATTGTGCGCTATATGGTCGAGAACTCGCTCGGCCGTCTGTGGATGCTCAACAATCCGGGGAGTTCGCTACGCGAGCGCATGGAGTATTACATCGAGCCCGATACTGAGCACGAGGACTTCATCCGCATTTCGAGTCCCGAGGAGATAACCCTCTGCGACCCCGCATGCGGCTCGGGCCATATCTTGGTCTATGCGTTTGAGCTGCTCTTCCATATGTACGAGGAGCGCGGCTATCGTGAGCGCGAGATTCCCGAGCTCATTCTTACTAAAAACCTTGCAGGTATGGAAATCGATTCCCGCGCGGCACAGATCGCGGAGCTGACGCTTGCCATGTGCGCCCGCGAGCACGACCGTCGCTTCTTTAGGCGTGGCGTTCGCGCCGACGTTACCGTGCTCTCGAGCATCCCGCTAGGGGAGGACGAGCTGCCGGGTAACAAGAAGCTCGCCGAGGAGCTGAGTCATTTGGGCGAGATCGGTTCGCTGCTCAATCCCTCAGAGGACGAGATCGACGAGCTCAAGGCTGCCGCCGCGAGTTGTTCCGATGACCTTTTTGCCGCTACGGCCAAAACTAAGCTCGAAAGCGCTGCCGCCATCTGCGAGAAGCTGTCCCGTCGTTTTACCTGCACCGTTGCGAATCCTCCGTATATGGGCAGCAGCAGCTTTAATCCATTCATGAGCAAGTGGGTCAAGAAGAACTACCCCGACGTGAAGAGCGACCTGTGCACGTGCTTCATCGAGCGCGGGTTCAGCCTTGCCAAGGACCGCGGTTACGCGGCCATGGTCACCATGCAGAGCTGGATGTTCCTGGGCAGCTTCGAGAAGATGCGCTCCTTGCTCATCGACGGCAAGACGATCGTCTCGATGGCGCACCTCGGCCCCCGCGCATTCGACGCCATCGGCGGCGAGGTCGTCAATGTGACCGCCGACGTCATCTACAACGGCCGCGCGGCATGCGGTGGCGCCTACGTTCGCCTCGTCGACATCAACGGCAGCGAGGCGAAGCGCCTCAAGCTGCTCGAGGCGATCGAAAACCTCGACTGCGGCTGGTTCTACCGCCGCGACGCCGACACCTTCAAGCAGATTCCCGGCACCCCCATAGCCTACTGGGCCAGCGACGGACTACTCTCTGCGATGGCTGATGGCGTTAAACTATCTTCGTTCGGAAGAACGTCTAAAGGAATTATCACTGGTAAAAATGATAAGTTCATTAGACTTTGGTGGGAGTGCGCCGTTGGGACTATCGGTTTTTCGTCATCATCTGTATCCGATTTATTTAGTGGCAGAAAATGGCACCCCTGCACAAAGGGAGGCTCTTATCGTAAATGGTTCGGTAATCTTGACTCTGTAATTGATTGGTCAAATAACGGTCACAGTGTGTTTGAGTCGGCCTCGCGTGAAGGAAACCATGCGCAAGATTATTCGGATGAACTGAAATTCAAGCCCGCCATTTCATGGTCGGCGATTACTTCGTCCATCCCTTCGTTTAGGTATGCGTCCAATTGTCTTTCAGAGCATGCCGGCATGTGCCTTTTTGTTCCTGAGGATAAAATCGGTTATATGTTGTCGCTGCTTAACTCCAGCGTTTCTAAAGAGTATTTTTCGTTAATCGCTCCAACTCTGAACGTTAACGCTGGTGATGTGGATAAATTTCCCGTCCTACTGAGTTGCTTCAATCTCGTAGACGGGTTATTTAAGGAAAGCAGAGGATTATCAAAAACCGACTGGGACTCGTTTGAAACCTCCTGGGATTTCAAACGTCATCCTCTCGTTTAGGAGTCCACATGTCGCAGAAGAAAAAGGCTAACAATAATAAATGTGCACATCCACCTCTTAAGAATGATGTGTCGTGGATAAAACAGGTTCATGAATCGTATAAGGACGATGTCTCTAAGAAAAAACTACGCATATATTTGCAAAGATTTGTATCCGAATCAGAAGCTATTGATGCTACGAGGCAGACCAATGGGTTTATTACTGATTTGAATATTTATACTACTGTTCAGGCAAATGCGTTTCTTGAACAGATGTGTTTCGACAGTGCCGTTAAAACAAGATGGGCATATACCCCTAATGACCTTGCAAAAGCGGCCCACGAAGCAGGTAACGATTCATCTGATTTTATTAAACGAGATTACGAGTTTGCCCTCATTTGCTTATCAACAGCGGCTTGTCTTAATAAAAGGATTGCTGGGCTATCAGAATTCAAGCCGGGCGCGAAGACCAAAACCGGCAGGAAAAGACAGAATAAAAGTTCATTTAGAAGACTTGACGCCGTTTTTAGGCATCTGAGGAATGCTCTCGCTCATGGTCAATATTTGCGAGTTGTTAAGCCCGATGGATCAGTGTGGTGGGCTTTACAGGACGCAAACGGTAAAGGAAACGTCACGGCAAGAATGCTGCTGAAAGAGGATACGCTTGATGCATGGGTGAATCTGCTCTCGCTAAGGGACAAGAGATATAGAGATAAAAGCCAGTAGTTAGAATAGGTGCGAAATTGCATCGCCTTAGTTCCTCAAGCTTCCTGTACAGCGGGGAGAGCGTTTTAGCGGTTTTTTGGATACTGCAATCCGTTTCTTCGCAGTGGTTTCCAACAGCAACGAAAGGATGGCCTACCATGGCCACTTTACTTCAAGAAAAATACGAGGCCCGCAAGGCCGAAGTCAACGAGCGGTTCGAGCAGCTCCGCGCTAACGAGGAGGAGCTCAACCGAATCTTTGCCAAGATCTACAACATGGAGGGTGAGGTGCCCATCGAGGTCGAGGATAAGTACGTTTCGGTGGCGCGCATCTTCGATACCGCCGACGAAATCCCCGAGAGCTATAAGGGCAACAAATACGTGCGCACTAAGCGCGACGAGATCACCTCGCTCATAAGCTATGCCGTGGGCTGCATGTTTGGCCGCTATTCGCTGGATGTGGACGGGCTGGTCCTGGCCGATCAGGGCGCCACAGTCGATGACTATCTGGCCAAGATGCCCAACTCTGATCATGTGACCTTTATGCCCGATAGCGATAACGTGCTGCCCATTACCGATGACGAGTACTTTGACGACGACATCGTGCGCTACTTTATCGACTTTGTGCGCACCGTGTATGGCGAGGAGACGCTTGAGCAGAACCTGGCCTTTATTGCCGAGGCACTCGGCGGCAAGGGTACCTCGCGCGAGGTAATCCGCACCTACTTTTTGAAGGACTTCTTTAAGGACCACTGCCAGACCTATAAGAAGCGCCCCATCTACTGGCTGTTCGACAGCGGCAAGAAGAACGGCTTCAAGTGCCTTGTTTACATGCATCGCTACCAGCCTGACCTGTTGGCTCGCATCCGCACCGACTATGTGCATGAGCAGCAGGAGCGCTACCGTGCCCAGATCGGGTATGCCAACGATGCCCTTGTCAGTGCCGAGCGCGGCGAGCGCGTGCGCTTGGATAAGCGCATCAAAAAGCTCAACGACCAGCTCAAAGAGACCATTGCCTACGAGGAGAAACTGCACCACTTGGCAGACCAGATGATTAAGATCGACCCGGATGACGGCGTCAAGGTCAACTACGCCAAGTTTCAGGATGTGCTGGCGAAGATTAAGTAACTGCAGATACGGTAAGGATATTCATGCCCAAGATCGATGTAGAAGAACAGCTCAAGCTGCGATTTTTGCAGCCGTTGTCCTCATGCGCGCCGCGCCGTGTGGTGGTTTGGCACGATGCGGACGGCGAGTTTGCTCCTGAGTTTGAGCGATTGGCTGCCGAGGGTTTCGACGGCGTAGGGGCCGATGCCGGCGTAATGCCTGCTCACGGTGACTTTGAGCGCCCGGTGCGCTTTGTTGAGGCCTGCGAGGGCCGTATGTTTGCCGTCAAGAAGCTCATCAACCGCGATGACCTTGCGAGCGATATCTTGCTGTATCGCCGTTGCCCGCGCGGCAGGCTTGAGGGTGATTGGCTTGCCGATGTTGAGCTGTATGCCGATCAGTTCCAGGCTGACTGTCTTTCGCTTTTGGCCGATCAGCTGGGCATCGAGAATATCGACGCCGTGCGCGAGAGCCTGCGCGAGCATAAGACGTTCTTTGATGCCAAGACCCGCTGCGCTAAGTTTGCCGCGTGTGTTCCGCATGCCTCGGGCTCATCCGATATCGAACTCGGCATCCTTACGGTGATTTTTGGCGGTAAAGAGCTTGGTGACGCGCGCCCCGCGTTTGTGCTGCGTGGCTGTATGACCATGCTGCTGCACGAGGGTCCCGAGGCGCTGGCCGAGTTGATGGACAAGTACTGCGTGCGCGATGTGCTCTCTGCCTTTATGCTTCGCTGCTATGGGTTTGAGGGACCGCTGCACGAGCGTGATTCACTGCTTATGCTTGCATCCCATGTGCTTCTTACGGCGGCATCCACCGCACTTCCCGAGGGAGCGCTCAAGGGGCTCGAAAACTATATGGCTCCCGCCTACGGCCCCTATTGCCTTGAGGCGGTGCGTACGTGGGACCAGGCCGCCGATGCCCGGGCATCGAGCGAGGACCTATTTGAGATTTGTCGTTTAGTTGAGGATGCCCGCGGGCTCTTTGCACGGTTCGAGACCCTGCCGATCGATGCGCTGGCTTCGCTTGATGTGTTCCCGTGCGTCAACGAGGTTGTGCTCTCGCAGCTGTTCTGCTCGTTTGCGCAAGGTGCAGACCGTGTTGAGGATGCGCGCGCCTTTGCTGCGCGCCGTTGCGACCTAAGCTGGTACCGTCGTGTCGAGAGCTACTTTGACCTGCTTGTCGCTGTGGCCGATATGTGCGCGTTTAGACAGACGCACGCGGGTGGGTTCCATCTGGCGCAACCCCAGCAGGTGTGGGATGCCTACACGTCCGATTGGTATGCCATGGACGTTGCCTATCGCCATATGTGCACCGCGTATCTGCGGGCGCGCTCCGTCGAGTGCGATGCACTCGAGGAACCTGCCCGCGCCGTGGCGGACTGGGCGGAGAATCTCTACAGCAACTGGTTCTTGGCGGATGCCAATGCCTGCTGGGCGGCTGCTGCGCAAGGGGAGTGGGCCGATTGCGGCTACATCGATGGTCCCGCACGGCAGGATGAGTTTTACTGGCATGTGCTACCCGCCTTTGTGGGTTCTGCCAAAACAACGGTCGTCATCGTGAGCGATGCGCTGCGCTATGAGGTTGCCCGCGACGTTGCGGCGCTGCTCGAGCGCGAACGCGGCGGCAACGTCAAGGTCTCTAGCATGCAGGCGGTCTTTCCCTCCATTACCGAGGTGGGCATGCCTGCACTGCTGCCGCACCAGGTGCTTGAGCTTGCAGAGGATGGCGCGTTTGTGTTGGCTGACGACATGCCCACTGCGACGACTCCGCAGCGCGAGGCCGTGCTTGCCCACGTTGAACCTACAGCCCGCGCTTTGCGCTCGAGCGCATACCTCAACATGGCGGGAACCGAGCGCAAGGCGATGCTCAAGGACTCAAGACTTGTCTACCTCTATCACAACAAGATTGATGCCACGGGCGAGAAGGCCGCTACGCAGGATGACGTCTTCGATGCCTGTACGGACACCGTAGAGGAGCTTGCCACGTTGGCGCGCCGCGTGTGCACCGACGCCCCGGGCGCGCGTGTTGTTATAACGGCGGATCACGGCTTTATCTACACGCGCCGGGAGCTCAGCGAGTGTCAGATGCTCGGCAAGCCAGATCTTCCCTTCCTTGACGCTCCCGTCATGCACGGCAAGCGTCATCTGGTGGTGCCCAACGAGGCCGTGGCCAAGCTTTCGGACGAGGCACGCGGGGTGTTTGTTAATGTTGACATGGGACGTTTGGGTGCCGGCTTTGAGGGGTTTGCCCCGCGCGAGAACGTGCACTTCAAGCGTCCCGGTGGTACTAACAACTACGTCCACGGCGGCATGAGCCTGCAGGAGCTTTGCGTGCCCGTTATCGGTTTTTGGCGTGCGCGCTCGGGTTCCAAGGACTTTGTCGACACGCGCGCGGCGACGTTGCGCGTGCTAAGTGAGGGGCGCCGGGTGACCAACTCGCTCTTCTCGCTCAACTTGATCCAGGAAGAACCAGCCCAAGGCAAGGTCTTGCCGTGCGAATACGAGCTGGTGTTTACCGATGCAAGCGGCAACGAGGTGAGCGATACGGTCAAGGCGCATGCTAACAAGACTTCTGTTAATTCGCAGGAGCGCGTAGTGCATGCCAAGTTTGCGCTGCGCGCGGCGGATGGATTCTCGGCAAAGGGTCCGTACTATCTGGTCTGCCGCGAGCGTGAGACGGGCAAGATCGTTTGGCGCGAGACGTATACCATTGCCGTTTCGTTTGCCCCTGTTGCTGACTTTGGTTTTTAGGAGTGTGCCCTATGTTTGATAGCCATGACGACGATCTGTGGGAAGTTCCCTCGATTGGTGTGAGCGTGCCAGTGGATGCTGCGGCGGTTGTGGAGGCTGCGGCGCCTGTGGAGGCCCCGGCGGCTGAGGCTGCTGCGCCTGCCCCGGAGCCGGTGATTGCTGCCGCGCCCGTGGGGGCTGCGGTGCCCGCCGAGGACGAATCCTCGACCGATGGCTATGACCGGGCTGCGGCCGAGGCCCCCGAGGACGACGGCTACGACATGGATGGCCTGGACGGCAAGCTGCTCGAGCACTTTGCTGGCAAGATTGTGCGCAAGGACCTGACGGCCCTTATGAAGCGCGGCGCCAACGTGCCCACCTTTGTGCTGGAGTACCTGCTGGGCATGTACTGCTCAACCGACGACGAGGATGCCGTGGCAGAGGGTTTGGACCGCATTCGCAGAATCCTCACCGATAACTACGTGCGTCCCGACGAGTCCGAGCGCATTAAGTCCAAGATTCGCGAGTTGGGCCGCTTTACCATCATCGATAAGGTGACGGCCAAGCTTGACGAGTACAAAGACATCTACGTGGCGTCGTTTGCCAACCTGACCATCGAGCCGTTTGTTATGCCTGCCGAGTACGTGCGCGACTATTCCAAGATTCTGCAGGGTGGCATTTGGTGCATTATGAGCATCGAGTATCGTCACCCCTTGGATGAGGAAGACGAGTTTGGCATGGAGGTCTTTGGCGACGATGCGCCGCGCCGCTCCAAGGCCAAGCGCAAAAAGCGCGGACCCGAGGACTCTCCGTTTAGCGTGGCGTCGCTCACGCCCATCCAGATGCCCAATCTGGACCTGGATGCCATGATCGACGAGCGCCAGTACTTTACGCGCGACGAGTGGCTCAATATGCTGCTGCGCTCGGCTGGCTACGAACCCAGTGAGCTTTCCGAGAAAGAGCGCCTGCACTTTATCGAGCGCATGGTGCCGCTCATCGAGCGCAACTACAACCTGTGCGAGCTGGGTCCCCGCGGCACCGGCAAGAGCCATATCTACAAAGAGGTCTCGCCCTACGCCATCTTGCTTTCGGGCGGCCAGACCACCACGGCCAACCTGTTCGGCCGCATGAACTCCATGCGCGCCGACCGCGTGGGCCTGGTGGGCCACTGGGACTGCGTGACGTTCGACGAGGTCGCCGGCATGCGCTTTAAGGACACCAATGCCGTGCAGATTATGAAGGACTACATGGCGAGTGGCAGCTACGCGCGCGGTCGCGACCAGATTAACGCCGATGCCTCTATGGTCTTTGAGGGCAACATCAACGACGCCGTGCAAAACGTCCTTAAGACCACGCACTTGTTTGATCCGTTCCCGCCGGAGTTTAACAACGATTCGGCCTTCTTCGACCGTATCCACTATTACCTGCCGGGCTGGGAGATTCCCAAGATGCGCTCGAGCCTGCTGACCGGGCATTATGGCCTGATCACCGACTGCCTGTCGGAGTTTTGCAAGGAGATGCGCCGCAAGGACTTTACGCACCATATCGACCGTTACTTCCGCTTTAACAGCGACTTTAACAAGCGTGACGAAATCGCCGTGCGCAAGACCTTTAGCGGCCTTGCCAAGCTGCTGTTCCCCGACGAGGCCATGGACAAGGACGACGTGCGCTGGCTGCTGGACTACGCCATCGAGGGCCGTCGCCGCGTAAAGGAACAGCTCAAGATTATGGCGGGCGTTGAGTTTATCGACGTCAACCTGGGCTATATGGATGCCGACAACCCGCAGGACGTGCACGTGGTGCGCGTGCCCGAGCAGAGCGAGGACACGCTGATTCCCGACGGGCCGCTGCTGTCCGGCCACGTGTTTGGCGTGGGCAGGTCGCAGGGCGGTGAGGTTGCCGTGTATAAGCTGGAGAACAAGGCCGTTGCCGGCGAGTGCAAGTTTAAGCACGAGGGCGTGGCCTTTAACAAGCCGGTGCGCGATACGCTGGAGGCCGCGTTCGACAACTTTGTGAACCTGGCGAACCGCGTGGCGCCGGGCATGCACATTGGCTCCAAGGATTATCTGCTGTTCTACAACGACCTGCAGAGCAAGGGCCTGTCCGAGGAAGTTTCGCTCGCCGAGTTTGTGGGCCTGTGCTCCGCGGCGTGCAACCGCCCGGTGATGCCCGCGTTGGCGATTCCGGGAATCTTGCGCATGTCGGGTTCCATGGACGAGATACGCGGGCTCGAGGACATTATGCGTGTGGCCAAAAACGCCGGTGCCAAGCGCGTGATTTTGCCGCTGAGCGCCATCGCGGGCCTACAGAGTGTTTCGTCCGAGATTATCTCGGGACTGAGCCCGGTGTTCTACATGGATGGCGACCCGGTCGACGCCGCGAAGAAGGCTCTGGATCTGTAGGGGTGCGGGCGTGCGGGGCGTCCGGTGTTCGGGCGCCCCGCGAGCATGTTGGTGCGTAGTGCGTGAGGAGGCCTGCCGTGGCAGACGAGCGTTCTGTTGGTGAGCTGCTCGACGAGCTGTTTGGCTTTGAGTCGGTGGCCAAGCGTCAGACGGCGCTTGAGCAGTACGATCGCGGGGAGTTGGTGCGCAAGGCGCGCTCCCGCGAGCTGCTGGGCGTGCTTAGGGGCGTCGAGGCTGCCGAGCACGCTGCGCGCAAGTCTGCCGTGCGGGCTGTTGACGGGTATGTTCGCCGTGTTGAGGGCGCTGCGCTTTCGCGCGCTCGCAAGCAGGCGGGCATTGTTGGCCCGCTGCGGATGGAGCGTCGCTATGCTGCCTTTTTGCGCATGGAGGACAAGGCCGAGCTGTTGGCCCGTTTGGAGCAGACGCTTGCGTTTATCGAGGTAAAGCTGCGTGCTAATACGGCGGACAGGGTTCGCGTAGCGTACGATGCCGCGGGGGCTATGGTGCTGCAGGGCGTGGCGCGCCTGAGTGACGTGCGCGTTGTGGATGCCGTGCCTTTGGACGCCGACCTGCTGTGTACGCAGCTGGAACAGTTGCGTTGTGCCGCCGATGCGACGGGCCTTGCGGGCATGATCACAGCGGCGTTTGAGTCCGAGCTGAGTGCGACGGGGTCGCAGGGTGCCGGCGGGTCTGCGAGCGATGCTGGTGACGTGGCGTTGGAGCGTGAACTTACCAACGTGCACGGCGCTGCGCAGCGAGCGCGCTTGGCGGCGCAGGCGTATCGGGCCGAGCGCGCCGCCCGCGTCGCGGGGAGCACGGTGGAGCCGGTATCGTTGCCCGAGTCTGCGTGCGTTGCGTGCGAGACGGCGTGCAATGCCGGGGAGCTTTCCGAGTTGCTCGCTCAGGTTAAGAAGTCGTTTGAGACCTACCGTCGTGTTGTTGCCGACGGCGGACTATTCTGCGCGTTTGGCTCTGGCTCGCCGCATGGGATTTGCCAGGGCAGTAGTTATTTCGACTATGATTCTAGGCTTGACGAAGATGTGTTGGTGGGCGAGTACGACGGCGCTACCAGGCATGATGTTCGGCGCGAGGTTCCGATTCCCGAGCTTGTTGATGAGGCTTCGGCCGAGGGCGGCGACTCGCTCGAGGTTGCCGTGACACGCATGCGTGAGTTTAACGGGCGTCGCTACGATGGTGTGCTGGATGAGGACCCCTCGCGCCATGTGAATGCGTTTTGGTATGGACTCAAAAAGCTCAGCCAGTATTGCGAGGCCGCCGTGCGTGTGGACGAGCGTGCCTGGGATTGCTTTATCGATAAGGTACAGTTCGCTTACGATGAGCCCGTGGGGCGCCTGGCCACGCGGATGGACGATAAGCAGGTGGCAGCTTTTGTTGCTGCCGTGGAATTGCTTGGCACTGATGAATAAGGGCTTGGTTTGGCGGGAGGTTTCACCATGAAAATCGAAGTCGATGTAGACCAGCTGCGCGAGAGCCTGCTCGGCCGCGCGGGGAGTGCAGCCGGCGTGGGCTTTCCGGCCGCCATGCTCGACGTAGTGGATATCGAGGACGAGTCGCCCCAAGAGCTCCTAGCCCGAGCCGAACGCGAAGGCCTCGACCTCCGAGACTTTGCCGTCGACGATGGCGCGGACGATGACTACGGCGCAGACGAGGACTGGTAGCCATAGCCATCCCTCAACCTTATCCCCTCAATAACTTGCGGTGAAATAGGGACTGTTTAGGCTGCCAGAAGGCCTATTCAGTCCCTATTTCACCGCAACTTATGGGTGGGGCCGCTACGACGCGAGCGTGGCAATGACGGCTTCGTCGCCGGCGTATATGAGGGTGCTGCCGTCGGGGATGATCGTCTGGCCGTCGCGTTTGAGCATCACGACGATAAAGGGATGCTTGCCTTGCGGCACGTCGCGCAGGCGCTGGCCGGCCAGGCGACCGTGGGGCGTCACGGTGACCTCGCGCAGCGTAACCTCGGCACGCTCTTCAAACGTCGGGGCAGCCATCACCAATAGGTCGCCTTCCTCAATCACGGTATCGCCATTGGGCAGCACCGGGTGCGCGCCATCGCGCAGCACCAGGACGACGAGCATGTCCGTGGCGCTGCCAATATCGGCGAGCGAGCGTCCGGAAAACGGATGGCCCGCGCCCACCTTGAACTTGACAAACGACATGCCGTCCTCGTCGCGGTAATCGTTAAACGTACGGCGCACGTCGCCTTCCGCGTCGATCATATTGAGCTTTTTCGCCACCGCCGGTAGCAGCGAGCCCTGCACCACAATGCTCGACACGGCAATCACAAATACCAGGTCAAACAGGTCGTGACCGCCAGGAACACCGGCCACCACGGTAAAGAGGCTAAACACGACCGAAGCCGCGCCGCGCAGACCCGCCCAGCTTACGAGCGCAACCTGGCGAGGGTTCGTCTTAAAGGGCGCTAGGAGCACGCCGACGGCGATGGGGCGGCTCACAAAGAGCATAAACGCCATGAGCGCCAGGCCCGGCAGCAGCATCTGCGGCAGGCGTGCGGGCGTTACGAGCAGGCCGAGCAAGAAGAAGATCGTCATCTCGGCCATCTCGGTGAGGGTATCGAAGAAGTGCGCCATCTCGACCTTGCCGGTGATGTCGCTCGCACCCAGCACAATGCCGGCCAGGTACACGGCCAAAAATCCGTTGCCGCCCAGGTAGCTCGGCAGCGCGTAGGCGACGATGGCCACGGCGAACAAAAAGATGGTCTGCGCACCTTCGGCCGTTGCATGTGCGCGTTCAATCAGGCGGCCCGCCGCCCAGCCGAGGGCAAGGCCCAGGCCCGCGCCCAGGATAATCTGCTTGGCCAGCAGTGCGGGAATGTTGATGTCGCCGCCGGTCGCGAGTGTGGCGAGCACGGCGGTGAGCATGTAGGCGACGGGGTCGTTGGAGCCCGATTCGACCTCGAGCAGCGAGTCGGTGCCACCTCTCAGCGACAGGCTGTGCTCACGCAGTACGCTAAAGACGCTCGCCGCGTCGGTGGATGCCACGACCGATCCCAGCAGCAGGCCACCGATCCAGTCGAACCCCAGCGCGAAGTGGGCGAACATGCCGGTGATGCCGGCAGTGATGACGACGCCGAGCGTGCTCAGCAGCACCGCCGGCGCAGCGACGGGCTTGGCGCGGTCGATATTGGTGTTAAAGCCGCCGTAGAACATGATGAACAGCAGCGCCGTGCTGCAGACGGTTTCGGTGAGTGCGTAGTCGCTAAAGTCGATATGCGTCGGGCCGTTGACGCCCAACAGCATGCCCAGCGCGATAAAGATGAGCAGGGTGGGGAAGGGGAGTTTTTTGCCAACGGGTTTGATGGTCAGGCACAAAATGATGACGAGGCCGATAAAGAGAAGGATCTGGTTCATGGATGGTGTCCGCTCCTGGGTGGTTGGCGTGGCACGGTCATTTGTCTGCGGTTATTTGTACCCAAAGATGGTGGGTTTATGGGGTTGGATTGCGGGCGTGCGCGATATCGTCATAGACGGCTGCCGTCTTTGCCTCTGCTCGGAAACCCTTTCCAGCTTTATTGCAACGGAGTACAATGAGTAACATTTAAGTTCAACTTGAAGTTTTAGTTGCGGCGTCGGGCTTCGGCCGCAATGCAAGGAGAGGCGTACCATGGCGATCTATGTGACATCTGATGCTCACGGGCACGTGCGTGCGCTTGACGAGGCTCTGTCTAAGATCTCGTTGACGTCCGACGACACGCTGTACGTGCTGGGCGACATGATCGATCGTGGGCCCGATCCGGTCGGCGTTATTAAGCTCGTACGCTCGCTGCCCAACGCCCGCGTGCTCAAGGGTAATCACGAGCAGATCATGCTCGATGCCATCATTGGTCAGGATCCGCTCGATGCCGAGACCTGGGATATCAACGGTGGCTGGACGACGCGCGAGCAGCTCAACGACATGGAATTTGAGGCATACGAGGAGCTCGTGCGATGGATGGCCGCGCTGCCGCTCTACGCGGTGGTCGAGACCGAGGAGCGCCCGTATCTGCTGGTACATGCTGGAATCGAGATGAAGGCGGCGCGCGCGTTTTTGCTTGAGCATGGTGTCGATTGTGCCGATGGCGTCGGAGCGGTGGGTGCTGATCGCGAGCTGCTGCAGCAGATGCTCGCAGTGCAGTCGTCCGATGACCTGCTGTGGATTCGTCACGGCTATTGGGATGTGCCGACCGGGCTGCTTTCTGCCGAGGGCAAGGGTCCGGTCGTGGTGAGCGGTCACACGCCAACGGTGTCGCTCGGGCGTTATTGCGAGGTCGGTGGTCTTGCGGGGCTCGACGAGGAGTCGGGCCGCGGGCAGATCGTGCGCCTGGGCGGCGAGGATGCCGCCGGTGTGCCCGATCGCATCGACATCGACTGCGCTGCCGCCACCGGCTCCGAGTTCGGTCGTGTGGGCATCCTGCGGCTCGATGATGGGGCGGAGTTCTACGCGAACATCAACCCGGGCGAATAATCGGTGCAAGGGGTAGCTAATTTGGGACGGGGCTTTTTTGACTACTTTCGGAGAGTAGCGCCTTCTTGCTCGGTAAGCGCTAGAAATGAGGAGCGTCTGCGTCCTCGACAGCGCGAAAATGCTCGAAAAACCGTCGCAACGGAGTCAAACGACGTCGCGGCGGTTCTTTTTTGGCTGCCCGCTGGCTAAGTGAGTAGGCTTTTTTGGAAATGCCGAGCACCCAACATATTTGCCTCAATAAAACCGCAGGTCACAGACTTGTGCTCTGTTGGTGTGGTCGGGGATTCGGTAAAAGTCTACTCACTTAGTTTTGCGTGATGAATATTGTCCGCAACGAGACCCCAGACGGGGTGATTCCATCGCAAATTCCGGTGACCGGGCAGCTAATTAGGCGCCGTACGGATTCCGGTCCCTCTCTATGCGTTGGCGGATGCGGCGGTACTCGATTATCAGCAGCACCAGGAGTAGGGCCATGATGGCTAGGTAGCTCGCCACAGCGCCCATCAGACCCAGCAGCTTAATCAGGATCACCGGCAGCACCACGCTTACGGCGAAGCAGATCAGGTAGATCTTGGTGACGTCTCCAGCGTGGCGTAGCACCGTGATGATGGCGTAGATAAAGTCGATGGCCGCGGTGACGCCGCCGGCGACGACCATCAGCAACGCCAGCGTACGGTAGCGCTCAAAGCTGAGGCCGTACATCAAGCTCATGAGGGGAATACCGGGACCTGCCATAAATGCGGCGCACACGCCGGTGATGACCACGATCAGCGCCATAACGGCAACAATAATCAGGTCAAAGCGATGACGCTTGCGAGGATTAGCCCAAATGCTCGACAAGCGCAGAAGCTGCGGTTTATAGATAAATCCAATGCTCAGCAAAATAGCCTGCGCCGGAAAGAACAGGGCATTAAAGTACAGCTGATATTTGTATGCCAGCGTGCCTTCCATCACAAACTTGGGCATGCTCTCAATTAGGTTGAACAGGAACAGTGCACCAAAGAGCGGGGCGCACTGGACAAACAGGTGGCCGACCTCGCGCAGGCTCACGCGGCGCGATTTTTCGGTCTCGAGCAGGGCGAGCGGCGCGGTGACCAGCACGAGCGAGGCGATCGCGGTGACACCCATGGCCATGGCCGCGATGGGCATGCTGCGCGTGAGGAACAGCGCCACGCTGAAGACCGCGATGACGCCGACGGAGCGTAGCGTTTGGCTCATTCCAGCCAAGTAGAGTTTGTCGGCCTGCTGCAGGCGGCCTTCGTACACGTCGGCGACGCCATCGATGACCTTATACAGGTAGACGCCCAGGCCGATCGTCGCCATCTGCGCATCATAGCCGCGGGCGCTGCTGTACATGAGGCCGCAGCCTAGGGCGAGCGCTCCACAAAGCCAGCGGTTGAGCTGGTAGGAGGCAAAGGACGTCTTTTCGTCGATGTCTGAGACCTGGAAATTGCGCACGCCGTAGTTGCACGCGATCATGATGAGCGTGCCGGTGACAAAGGCGATGGAGAATTTGCCTGCTTCTTCGGCGCCCACGAGCTGCGTAGACACGATGGTGAGCAACGGAAACGCCAGGCCCCACACGGCGGTGCCGAGGGTGTTCCAAAGATAGTCGCGGCTGGTGGCGTGCTCCTCGTATTCCGCTTCCTGCATGGAGAAGCCGCCGCCGTAGACGGCGCCGAGCAGACGGTTCCACCAAGCGTTGACCATGCGGCGGACGGGGCCGGGCTCCCGATCGCGTTCGCGCCGGCGACGTGTGGCTTGGCTGCTATCGGGTCCGCCGGCGTTGCGCTGGCTCAGCTCCTGGATGCGCGCGAGCTCTTCGGCCGTGTGGGAGGCGGGGAACAGGCCGTTCTCGATGCGGCCGCCCTGGGCCTTCGCGGCGCCGTCTTTCGATGCAGCGGGGTTGGAGATGCCGTTACGGCGGGCGATGGCGCGGCGAATGCTATCGAGGGGCGTGATGCTCAAAGCGGGGTCCTTTCTATTGCTGCGCTCTAGTATAGACACCTCGGTGTCCGCTCGTATTTTTGAACAGGTTGTTCGATAATTTCGGCGGCGCCATTCGGTAGTCGGCACTTAGGGACGTTCCTTATGTGCAGGCACTTTGGGAACGTCCCTAAGTGCCGGCATCCGGGGACACTCCTTGAATGTTGCCTGTTCAAGAGTGTCCCCAATGACTAGTCGTTTAAGAACGTCCCCAATGACTGGGCCGCTTGCCTGCGATTTTTGACCGTTGGGCGGGCTTGCCGCCCTTGCCGCAAAAACGTTTTTGCATATCGGGTACAACGGGCTTTACGTGAGTAAAGTGCGCGCCGCGTCCACGTGCCGCGTTTTTAAAGGAGGCCCCATGCCTGGTGTTACCCCTGCAGAAGTTCTGTCCAATTTTGGTATTACGCTGGTCGAAGATCCCGCCGAGAATCAACCCCGTCTGCTGGTCGATCTGCCCGCCGCGGAGCTCGTCGAGCACGCTATCCGCCGCGAAGAAGGCCGCATGGCATCCAACGGCGCGCTGGTGATCGAGACGGGGGAGCGTACCGGCCGTTCCCCCAATGACCGCTTTATCGTTGACACCCCCGATGTTCACGACAAGATTGCCTGGGGCGCGGTCAACCGCCCGCTGTCCGTCGAGAGCTATGAGGCCATCAAGGCCGGCATCGTCGACTATCTCAACGAGCGCGACGTGTTCGTCACCCGCGGCATGGCAGGTGCCGACCGCAACCACACGCGTCGACTGCTCGTTGCCTGCGAGCGTGCCAGCCAGGCACTTTTTATTAAGCAGATGCTCGCCCGCCCGCTCGCTCGCGAAATCGCGCGCACCGGCGAGCCCGACTTCTGCGTGCTCGCAGCGCCCGGTTACCAGTGCGACCCCGCCATCAAGGGCCTCAACTCCAGCGCCGCGGTGGTCATCAACTTCCAGGAACGCGTGATTCTGGTCGCCGGCACCGGCTACTCCGGCGAGATTAAAAAGTCGATCTTTAGCGTCATGAACTATCTGCTGCCCGTCGAGGACGACGTGCTGCCCATGCACTGCTCGGCCAGCATGGATCCCGTCACGCACGAGACCGCCGTGTTCTTTGGCCTGTCCGGCACCGGCAAGACCACGCTTTCGGCCAATCCCACGCGCCTGCTGATCGGCGACGACGAGCACGGTTGGTCCGACATGGGTATCTTCAACATCGAGGGTGGCTGCTACGCAAAATGCGAGGGCCTGGACGCCTTCCACGAGCCCGAGATCTTCAACGCCGTCCGTTTTGGCGCCATTTGCGAAAACGTGGTGCTCGACGAGAACCGCAAGCCCAACTACGACGACATCTCGATCACGCACAACACGCGCGTGGCCTATCCCGTGGAGCACATTCCTAACGCGTGGACTAAGGGCATGGGCACCACTCCGAGTGTCGTGCTGTTCCTGACTTGCGACGCTTTTGGCGTGCTGCCACCCATCTCACGTCTGACGGCCGATGCCGCCATGTACCACTTTGTGACGGGCTTTACGGCTAAGATTCCCGGCACCGAGGTCGGCGTCACCGAGCCCACGTCCACGTTCTCCTCGCTGTTTGGCGAGCCGTTTATGCCGCTCGACCCCATGGTCTATGCCAAGATGCTCGGCGAGCGTATCGCCGACGGTCGTACGCGCGTGTACCTGGTCAACACCGGCTGGATTGGCGGCGGTTATGGTGTGGGCCATCGCATCGAGCTTGCCTACACGCGCGCCCTGGTGGCCCGCGCCCTCGACGGTACCATCGAGGACAGCGAGTTCTTGCACGACGACATCTTTAACGTCGACATTCCCACGACGTGCCACGGCGTGCCCGATGGCATCCTGGTGCCGCGCCAATACTGGCAGAGCACCGCGCGCTATGACGAGGCCGCGCACAACCTGGCGGTGATGTTCGAGGAGAACTTCGAGAAGAAGTACTCGCACCTGCCCGAGTCCGTCAAAGCCGCCGGCCCGCACGCCCAAGTACACGCCGACGCTCGTCATCGCGGCCGCGGGCTGCTGGGACTTCGCCACTAGCTTCGCCGTGAGTCCATATCCACCACAAAGGGGACAGGCGCCTTTATGGTGGTTTTGCTCGCGTGGATGACTCGGGTTACAATACGCTTGACATATCGTCCCCTTCTCCGGATGGGGACAGCGTAAGCGCTCTTGTGGCGGCACCGTAGGACTTTGAAGGTGGCCGCTGTGAGGGCGCTTTTTGTTTAGGCGCCCTCGCTCGGGCGTACGCTATGAAGGGAGAGCATATGAAGAGTTTCGTTGCCGAGGATTCGTTTTGGGAGCTGTTTCCGCAGGCGGCGGTCGGCGTCGTAGTCGTAAAGGGCATGAAGCCCGCGGCCCAGATTCCCCAGGAGGACGTGGATGCGATCGCCACGTTGCTCAATCGCGCCAATATCGATGCGGAGCGTCACCTGACAAGCGATACCATCAGCGAGAACGCGCCGGTTAAGGCATGGCGCGAGGCGTATCGCCTGTTCAAGACCAAGAAGGGCGCGCGTTGCTCAGTTGAGAACCTGCTCAAGCGCGTGCTCAAAGGCAAGCCGGTCGGCCACATCACACCGGCGGTGGATATCTACAACACGATTTCGTTGACTTATGCGCTGCCCGTTGGCGGCGAGGACCTGTATGCGATTGAGGGAGATCTTCGCTTGAAGGTGACCGATGGTGGCGATGCGTTCTTGCCGCTTGGCGAGGAGGCGGACGATCCGACGCTGCCCGGCGAGCTCGCCTACATCGACGATGCGGGCGCTGTGTGCCGCTGCTGGAACTGGCGCGACGGCGTTCGCACGGCGCTGTCCGATGATTCGGCCGATGCGTTCCTGGCGATTGAGTGCGTGGAGCCCGAGCGGATGGGGGATTGCCAGGCCGCGATCGATCGCTTAGCCGAGCTGCTCGAGCGCTATCTGGGAGCGACGGTTGTCGTTAAGACGCTTGTGACCCGCGACAATCCCTGCGTGGAGCTGTAGCGACGCCTGCGGATCATGTTCGCCGGTCAAAACCACCACAAAGGTGCCTGTCCCCTTTGTGGTGGTTTTTATGTTGATGGGTTAACAAATGGGGTATTTGGGTACGGGTGTCGCCTTATGCGACTAAGATGTTTACCCGTAAGCATTATGCAAGCGAAAGGCGGTCGTCTCCCATGCAGCAGAACGACGAGACACGTTTCGAGGACTTTGTCGGACTGATCAGCGGGCTCTACAAGGAGATTCAGCGCATTAAGACATCCGAGGGCGCAAGGCTGGGCCTCAAGGGCTCCGACGTTATGTGCCTTTACTATCTTGAGCGCAGCAAGGACGGCCTGACTGGCGCTGACCTGGCTCGCATGGCAGGCGTGACCCGCGCCGCCGTCTCGCGTACGCTCGCGCATCTGGAGGAGGGCGGCTACGTCGAGGTCGACGATTCGGGCGATGCCGCCGTTAAGTATCGTGCTCCGGTGCGCCTGACCGCTCTGGGCGGCGAGAGCATGAGCGAAGCGGACCGCATCATTCGCGAGGTGCTCGATACCACCGGTAAGGCTATGGGTGTGGAGCAGCGCGAGCAGATGTATGCGTCGCTGCGCACGATTCTCAACACCCTGCGCGAGCTGTAGGGCCGCCAAGGCTTTTGCTTCCAATTAACAACTGCATAGTCCTGTTTGAGCGCGTATACCGTGCCGGGGCCTTGCTGTCAAAATTCCCTGCGCGGGACCTGCGCAAGAAAGGATTCGCTATGTCCGTCCGCATTATTACCGATTCCGCAAGCGATATGTCGCCGGCCGAGCACCCAGCACTGGCCGTTTTGCCGCTGTCCGTCACCTTTGGCACCGATGTGTACATGGATGGCATCGACATCGATCACCAGCGCTTTTACGAGATGCTCGTGGAGCGCGATGAGCTGCCCAAGACCGGCCAGGTCAACCCGTACGCGTTTTCGCAGGCGATTGCCAAGGTTCGTGAAGCCGGCGATGAGGCTGTGATTATTACCGTGGGCGCTAAGCTATCAGGCACCAATCAGAGTGCCCGTACCGCACTTGCCGAGGCGCCGGGCGGCGACGTGTTCGTGGTAGACAGCAACAACGTCACCCTGGGCGAGCGTGTCCTGGTCGAGTATGCCCTGCGCCTGGTGGATGAGGGCCGTAGTGCGGCCCAGATCGCGGCGGCCGTCGAGGCCGTCCGTGACCGCGTGGTCGTCATCGGCCTGCTCGAGACGCTGGAGTACCTGGTGCGCGGCGGTCGTCTGTCTGCTGCGGCCGGCGCCGTGGGCACGCTGCTCAACGTAAAGCCTGTGGTGGCTGTCGAGGACGGTCTGATCGTGCAGCTGGGCAAGGCGCGCGGTTCCAAGAACGGCCGCAACCTGCTGAACCAAAAGGTCGAAAAGGCGGGCGGCATCGACTTTTCCATGCCGCTGGCGCTCGGCTATACGGGTCTTTCGGATGCGGTGCTCAAGAAGTATATCGAGGACAGTGCCGCGTTGTGGGCCGGCCATGCCGAGGGTGAGCTGCCCATCCACACTATCGGCGCCACCATCGGCACCCACGTGGGCCCCGGCGCTGTAGCCGTAGCCTTCTTCCGCCCCGCCAACTAGCTTTCCGGTCAAAACCACCACAAAGGGGACAGGTACCTTTGTGGTGGTTTATGCTGGGTTCGGTTGAAAGGAGCACGCGATGGCGTCTGAGGGCTTTTTTGAACGGGTGTACGAGGTGGTCGAGCAGATCCCCGAGGGGATGGTCGCCACGTATGGTCAGGTGGCGCTGCTTGCCGGTCGACCACGAAGTGCGCGGTATGTGGGGTATGCCCTGCATAGCAATCCGCGCCCCGGCGAGATTCCCTGTCACCGCGTGGTGTTTGCCGACGGGCGCATATGCGAGGGTTTTGCTTTTGGCGGTCCCGATGCTCAACGTGAGCTTTTGCTAGGGGAGGGTGTGGCGTTTAAGGACGACATGCACGTCGACCTGGCCGTCTGTCGTTGGCCTGCCGGACTCTAACAGCTCTGCCGTGGCCAGAACTACCACAAAGGTGCCTGTCCCCTTTGTGGTGGTTTTCTGTTGCAGGTTTACCGGGGCTAACTTATGGAGAAGCTATGGCGGCGAATATTGATGCTGCAAAGTAAACCACGGTGAACTATATTGTATTCAGCAACGGAGCAGGCAATAGGCGATGAAAAAGCCTGCCCTGTTGAGTTTGATTCGCATTCCTCCCCTCTGTGCGATTCAACGGTGTACTTCGGGAACGGGCCCGCCGGCAACTGACTGCCGGCGGGCCCGTTCCTGTTTATCGGGGGAGTGCAATGGGCGGAGCCGAAGCAGTCCGGCTCCGAAAAAGGCGGACGCCGTAGCGCCCGCCCTAAAGCAATCGAAAGCTCAAGCCAGCAAATCGGTCTAGTACACCATGCCCATGGCGTCCTGAACCTCTGCCAGGGTCTGATCGGCGATCTCGTTGGCGCGACGGTTGCCCTCGTGAAGGACGTCCTTCACATAGTCCAGATCGTTCTCGTAGCGCTGGCGACGCTCGCGGATCGGTGCGAAGTACTCGTTGACGGCCTCGGTCACGTACTTCTTGAGCTGGCCGGAGCCGCCCATGCCAACCTCCTCGGCAATCTCGACCTCGGAACGGCCGGTGCAGATGGCGGCCGTCGAAAGCAGGCCGGACACGCCGGGGCGGTTCTCGGGATCGAACGTGATCATGCGCTCGGAGTCGGTCTGGCTCTTCTTGATGCGCTTGGCCGTCTCCTCGGCGGTCATCGAGATGTTGATGGCGTTGCCGTAGCTCTTGCTCATCTTGCGACCGTCCAGGCCGGGCAGCAGCGGGGTCTCGGACAGCAGCGCGTCGACCTCGGGGAACACCTTGCCGTAGCGGTTGTTAAAGCGGCGGGCGATGGTGCGGGTGAGCTCGATGTGCGGCAGCTGGTCGCGGCCGACGGGCACCACATTGCCCTTGCAGAACAGGATGTCGCAGGCCTGGTGCACCGGGTAGGTGAGCAGAAGGCCGGTGAGCTCGTGCCCCGAGGCCTCCATCTCGGCCTTGACCGTGGGGTTGCGCGCCAGCTCGGCCTCGGACACCAGCGACAGGAACGGCAGCATGAGCTGGTTGGCGGCGGGCACGGCGGAGTGCGCGTAGATCATGGTCTTGTCGGGGTCGATGCCGCAGGCAAGGTAGTCCATGACCATGTTGTACACGTTGTCCTGGATGTGCTCGGTGGTGTCGCGGTCGGTGATGACCTGGTAGTCGGCGATGAGTACGTTGGTCCTGGCGCCCATGTTCTGCAGCTCCACGCGGCCCTTGAGGGTGCCAAAGTAGTGACCCAGGTGCAGACGGCCGGTGGGGCGGTCGCCGGTAAGCATGGTGAACTTCTCGGGCGTCTTGGCCAGGCCCTCGCGAATGGCGTTGCTCTTTTGCAGCGCGACTTCGTAGCTGTTCTCGTTTGGCATGATTGCTCCTAACGTTCGTTCGCAGGTTTTGATGATAGCGTGTTTATTGAGAGGGGTGGGCGTGAGTGGGTGAGGGACTGCCAGGGGCCGGCTTTCAAGTCCGCCGCGGCGTTCGCGCGAACGGCTGCCAACGCCTTGGTACATCCTCGGCAGCTTGCCCTAGAGCTTGTGGTGGCGCTCTTCTTTGCGCTCCTCGGCTGCCTGCTCCTCCTGCTTAAAAGCGGGGTCGTCGGGGGTGACCAGCTCGTCCTCGTGCGTGCGCTTGTTGTAATGGTGGCGCAGCACGGGTTCAAACAGGTGCAGGTGCTTGGCGAAGGCAGCCGAGCCAATGGCGAGCACGGTAAAGATGAGCACACGCATGGGCACCTCGACCTGGTTAATCGCGGCGGCGCCGGCCGAAAGCATGATGCACCAGGCATAGATGAGCAGCACGGCCTGTTTTTGGTTGTAGCCTTCTTGGATCAGGCGGTGGTGGATGTGGCCCTTGTCGGCCTGCCCGATGCTAATGTGGGCGCGCTTGCGGCGCACAATGGCGCTAAACGTGTCGATGATGGGCACGCCGGCAACGATGAGCGGGATGATAAGCGAGGTGAGTGCGGCGGTGCGGCTCACGTTGAGCAGCGAGATGGAGCCCAGCGCAAAGCCCAGAAGCAGCGACCCCGAGTCGCCCAAGAAGATGCTTGCGGGGTTGAAGTTGTAGCGCAAAAAGGCCAGACAGGCGCCAAAGAGCGCAATGGAGAGCGCGGCGGCGTCGATGCGGCCCGAGAGAACGGCCATCGAAAACATGGTGAACGACGCGATGCCGCAGATGCCCGTGGCCAAGCCGTCGAGGCCGTCGATGAGGTTAATGATGTTGGTGAATGCCACCAGATAGATCACGGTAATGGGGTAGGCGAGCCATCCGAGCATGATCTCGCCGGGAGCAAACGGGTTGACGATGACGCCGATCCGCAGGCCGCCCATGCAGGCGATAAGCGCGGCGAGGACCTGTCCGGCCAGCTTTTGCTTGGGCGTGAGCTGGAAGACGTCGTCGATAGCGCCGGTCGCAAAGATAACGGTAAAAGAAAGCGCAAGTATGGGGTAGCTGATGTGCAGACGGGGGTGGGGCACCAAAACGGGCGGCCAACCCAGGTACCAGGTGCCTAGGATTTGCACAGTGCAGGCGACGACCAGGCCCAAAAACACCGCCGTTCCGCCCAAACGCGGGATGGGCTTGGTGTTGATGCGGCGCTTAGAAGGATAGTCGACGGCATCGAGCTTAATTGCCAAGCGCTTGACCAGGGGCACCGCGAGGAAGGTCGTGATAAAGGCCGCCGCTGCCACGCATAGGTACGGTATGTAGCTCGGGGATGAAGCCATGAATCTAAAAACCGCCAAGCGTCGAAGGAAAAGGTCAGAAGAACGCCATGCGCAAAGGGCATAGCCGAACCATAATACTCGACCAAGGGGGGTGCATGGAATTGCACGCAGCGATAATCACGCGCTTACCAGATATTGGGATGTTGTCGATGGCTTGTCGGGATGCCGGCGTGGATCCATATGGACTGTAATGGCAATTTTCGGCAAAAGAAAACCACCCCCCACGTTACGAAAATGAACCCACCTAAAACAGGTGGGTGCCCTCATCGACTGTTCCAGCGTCCTTAACAACGAAGGATACCTGTACTAGGTACGACTGTGTGGGCTCCCTAAATAAACGCGACGGTTCACCCAGTTGCTCCGCGGGGGGCGGAATACCTACATCATAAAGCGGCACTTTATCGATTCCAGTCTTGACATTACAAAAATCGTGTCGGACGATTACGGCGCCTTGGGCTCGAGCCGTCTGTGGGGTTGATCCCTTTACGTTTGAGCTGCTGAATCGTTGTTTTGGAGCATGGTTTTATGCCGACGTCGTTGACCGAACTTTTTTCGCCCGCCTGCCATTTGTGTCCGCGCCGTTGCGGTGCGGCGCGCGATGAGGGCGCGCACGGCGTCTGCGGTGCTAACGACACGCTCAAGGTGGCCCGCGCCGCGCTTCATATGTGGGAGGAGCCGCCTATCTCGGGCGAGGCCGGTTCGGGCACGATCTTCTTTAGCGGCTGCTCGCTCAAATGTATCTACTGCCAGAACCACGAGATCTCGACCGGCAATTTTGGCCTTGAGATTTCGCCTGAGCGCCTGGTCGAGATTATGCTGGAACTGCAGGACCAGGGTGCCAACAACATCAATTTGGTGACGGCGACGCACTATGCGCACCTGTTGCCTGCCGCGATTGCCGCGGCACGGGCGCGCGGACTGGTTATCCCAATCGTCTACAACACGAGTGGTTACGAGCGCGCGAGTGCCGTGGCGGCGCTGGGCGACCTGGTCGATGTGTGGCTCACCGACTTTAAATATGCCGATGCCGGGCTTGCGCAGTCGCTCTCCCATATAAAGGATTACCCGCGTGTGGCCGTGTCGGGTCTGGCCCAGATGGCGCGCGAGATCGAGCGCCGCGGGGGAGAGTTGGTGGACGAGGACGGGCTTATGAAGCGTGGCATGATCGTGCGTCACCTGGTGCTTCCGGGGCATGCAGACGATTCGTGTCGCGTGCTGGACCTGGTGTGGCAGACGGTGGGCGACGTGCCGATCTCGGTTATGAACCAGTACACGCCCAATGCGCTCATGCGCGAGCAGGGCGGCGACCTGGCACGCGCCGTGACGCGTGAGGAGTACGAGCAGGTGCTCGACCATGCCGACGACCTGGGTTTTACGACGATGTTCTGGCAAGAGGGCGGCGCGGTAGACGAGAGCTTCACCCCGGCCTTCGACACCACCGGTGTTCTTACCAGCGCAAAGTAGTGCGTTCGTCGATGATTTTTCTGGGACGGGGATAAAAAATCATCGAGAGGATCGCCTGTTCGAAAAGTTGCCAAAATAGCCGCGCCCCAAAAAGACTGGTTATTGGGCGTTGACAGTTGGCGAGCCGTAGGTAAAATATCGACTTGTCCTGGGGACGTAGCTCAGTTGGGAGAGCGCTGCCGTCGCATGGCAGAGGCCGAGGGTTCGACTCCCTTCGTCTCCACCCTTGGATTTGATAAGCCGCTGACATTGTGTCGGCGGCTTTTTTTAAAAGAAAGGGCTATACCATGGCCGAGCTTGAGTCCCAACCATTGTCCGACGAGGAGCGCGCTGAGTTGGAAGAGCTCCGCGCTGAGAAGGCCCGCCGCGAGGCTCGGGAAGAGGCCCGTCGCGAGCGCGAGGAGCTGGCTGCCCTGCGTGCCGAGCGCGCGAAGGCCGAGGAGGTCGCCTCGAACGCCGCATCCGAGCGCAAGCCCGCGCCCGCACCCAAGCCCGCTGCAGCGAAGCCTGCACCTGCCGCGCCCAAACCTCAGCCTAAAAAGGCCGCTCGTCCCAAGTCCGTCGAGCCCAAGCCGAGCCGTGACGAGATGACCTTTGCCCAGCGCATGGTTACCTCCAAGGAACCTACGGGCGAGAACGAGATCCCTGGCATGGCGCCGGCTCAAAAAATCATCATTGTCCTTGCCCTCATCGCGTTTGTCATCTTTATGGGCTACACGATCCTGACCAGCATGGGACTGCTCTAACCGATTTGCATCGGGTGTCATGTCCTCATCCTCTGCTCTCGTCTAACCCTCAAATTCTGTACCACACATCCGAAAGGTCGCCCCATGGCTTTGACCGACATCTCGCATCCCACCGACATTGCAATGCTCACCGATCTGTACGAGCTCACTATGGCCCAGGGCCTGTGGGAGAGCGGCAAGGCCAATGAGCAGGGTTGTTTTACCGCGTTTTACCGCGACCATCCCTTTGGCAGCGCCTATGCCGTCATGTGCGGCACCGCCGAGCTGCCCGAGCTGGTCGAGAATCTGCGCTTTACGCCCGAGGATATCGACTACCTCGCCTCGCTTGAGGCCCCGGCCGGCGGCGCGATGTTTAAGTCCGCATTCCTCGA
This sequence comes from Collinsella aerofaciens, assembly GCF_039836695.1. GTDB lineage: Bacteria > Actinomycetota > Coriobacteriia > Coriobacteriales > Coriobacteriaceae > Collinsella > Collinsella aerofaciens_BD. The sequence continues at coordinate 48,120 of NZ_JBDPAC010000015.1, forward strand.
CTATCTGCGCGATTTTCGTGCGCATGTAAACATCGACGCCGTGCCCGAGGGCGAGCTCGTCTTTCCGCGCGAGCCCATGGTGCGCGTCACCGGCCCCGCGCTGGAGTGCCAGCTGCTCGAGACGGCGCTGCTCAACATCGTCGGCTTCCAGACGCTTGTCGCCACCAAGACGGCGCGCGTGGTGCTGGCGGCGGACGGCCGTCCCGTGGCCGAGTTTGGCCTGCGCCGTGCCCAGGGCCCCGATGGCGGCCTGGCCGTCGCGCGCGCGAGCTACGTTGCCGGCTGTTCCTCTACGTCCAATGTGCTCGCCGGGCGCCGCTACGGTATTCCCGTCTTTGGCACGCATGCGCACAGCTGGGTGATGAGCTTCGATTCCGAGCTCGAGGCCTTCCGTGCCTTTGCCAAGTCGAGCCCCAAGAATTGTACGCTGCTCATCGACACCTACGATGTGCGCGAGGGCTGCGAGCATGCCATTACGGTTGCCAAGGAGATGGAGGCGGCGGGCGAGCGCCTGTCGGCTATTCGCATTGACTCCGGCGACCTCGCCAAGCTCTCCAAGTATGTTCGCGGCCGTTTTGATGCCGAGGGCCTGCCCTATGTGGGGATCTCGGTTTCTAACGATCTGGATGAGTACACGATTCAGTCGCTGCTCGACCAGGGCGCGCCCATCGATAGCTTTGGCGTGGGCACCAAGCTCGCGACCTGCTACGACCAGCCGGCGCTGGGCGGCGTGTACAAGCTTTCCGCCCGCCGTGCGAGCGAGGCCGACCCGTGGACGCCGGTGGTCAAGCTCTCCGAGCAGCCCTACAAGCGCACAATCCCGGGCGTGCAGCGCGTGCGCCGTTATTACGACGGCTTTGGCGGCCCGGTCTGCGACATGATCTACGACGAGGACCATCTGGTGGGGGAGGGCGCCGCGCGCGGCAATACCCTCGTGGCCGTGAATGATGCCGCCCTGGTGACCGACGTGTCGGAGCTTGAGTATCGCGAGCTGCTGGTGCCGATCGTGCGCGATGGCAGCGCAGTGGCTCCGCGTGAGAGCATCCAGGACGCGCGCGAGCGCTGTGTTTGGGCGCTCGATCATCTGGACGCAGCTTTCAAGCGCTTCCTGTACCCGCAGACCTATGTGGTGGGCATGGAGCAGGGCCTGGCTCAGGTGCGCGACGAGCTCGTGCGCAAGAACATGGCCGCGGCCTCGGCTTTCCCCTGGGCAAAATGATTCCTTGGGCGGTAGGGGCGAGTCACGCTCCCTTGGCCGCCAGCTCGGCCGTTCGCTGAACATTCGATTGGTTTGACGTATGACGACTTCTTATAAAACGATGGTGGTAAAGATCGGTTCGTCCACGGTGGTGGGCGCCGATGGCAAGGTCAACCGCGCCTTTATCGGCGGACTTGCCGATCAGGCCGCAGCGCTGCGCAAGCTCGGCTGGCGTCTGGTCGTGGTGAGCTCGGGCGCTATTGCCTGTGGCTATCCCGTGTTGGGCTTCGACCGCAAGCCGGTCGGCGACCTTCCGAGCCTGCAGGCCTGCGCCTCGGCTGGTCAGTGCATCATCTCGTCGGCCTACGACGAGGAGTTCCATGCGCGCGACCTGCTCACCTCGCTCGTGCTGCTCACGCGTCACGACACGGCGCGTCGCACGTCCTACCTGCACGCGCGCGACGCCCTGCTGCGTCTGGTGGAGCTGGGCGTGGTACCGGTCGTCAACGAGAACGACACCGTTACCGTCGACGAGATCAAGTTTGGCGACAACGACACGCTGGCGGCGCTCGTGAGCTGCCTGGTTTCCGCCGACCTGTGCGTGACGCTCTCGGACATCGATGGTCTCTATACTGCCAATCCGCATGAGGACCCCACGGCCGAGTTTGTTCCTGTCGTGCATAAGATCGATGCCAAGATTATTGCCTCGGCGGGCGATTCTTCCACATCGGTGGGCACGGGCGGCATGATTACCAAGATCCGCGCGAGCCGCATCCTGATGACGGCGGGCATTCAGAGCGTGATTTGCTCGGGCGAGGAGCCCGATGCCCTCGTGCGTCTCGCCCGCGGCGAGAGCGTGGGAACCCTGTTCGATCCGCCGGCGGAGCGCCTGGACATCGCACCCCGCAAACTGTGGATCGCGCTGGGCGACAAGGCCCACGGCTCGGTGACGGTTGATGACGGTGCTGCGAAGGCGCTGGTCAGCCGTGGCTCTTCCCTGCTTGCGGTGGGTATTCGCGAGGTCGATGGCCAGTTTGCCGAGGGCGATGTGCTCGATGTGTGCGATCCGAGCGGTATGGTCGTCGCCCGCGGTATCGCCGAGGCCGATTCGGACGTGCTGGAGCTTGCAGCCGGCCGCCGCCAGGACCAGATCGCCAGCAACCGCCTGCTCGCTAACCTGGCCGAGAAGCCGGCGATACACAGGGATAACTTGATCGTATTTGCATAAAGAAAGACAGCGCTGCGGATCGTTTCCCGCAGCGCTGTCTTTCTCGTGCCGGCACTTGGGGACGTTCCTTATGTGCCGGCACTTTGGGACACTCCTTAGCTAGAAGATCCGGCGCAGGTCTCCGCGGTTGAGGGCTTCGTCGAAGAGGTGCTTGAACACCACGCTGCCGTGCAGGCCATCGTGTTCAAACTCGTTCGTCACCCAGGCATGCGAGTTGCCCACGCGACTGAGCGTGTCGAGCTGCAGACCCGAATCCACGTACATGTCATCGAAGTACACGGCGGCCTGGAGTGGCACTTCGTTGCAGGCCAGGCGCTGCGAGTCGTAGATCTTGTCCCAGCTGGTGTCTTCCATCAGCAGGTCCATGGCGGGCTTGAAGGGCTTGAGCTCGGGCATCTGCTCAAACATCCACGGGAACATGGCCTCGCCGGTAAACATGAGCGGGCGCGCGAGCGTGTCGAACTCGGCGCGGTGTGCCTTTTCCTCTGCCGCGGCCCAGCGAATGGGCATGGTGTCGCCGTCGGCGTAGATGAACTCCTGCAGCGTCCAGTACAGCGGATTCGTGCGTGTGTTGGTGCGCTCGAATGCGCGCATCAAAAAGCCGTCGGATACCGAGGAGCCGCAGCTCAGCGTGCCATCGCCATCAACAAACGCGTGGTCGATAATCCAGTGCATGCGCTCAAAGCTCGGCTTCATACCAAAGTCGCTGCCCATGAGCTGTAGGCGCTCGACCGTCATCGGCGAGCCGTCGGGCAGCACGGGCTTCTGGGCCTCGAGCGCATCGGCAAGGGCTGCCACGCGGTCGACGTCAGCGGGGTAGCGGTCGTAATACTGCTGCGTCTTGGCGGCCATGCGCGGGAAGGTGTGCGCGTAGACCTCGCTTGCGCTCGCCGGCACGTGGGGGATGCCGCCGCAGGTAAAGCTTGCCGCTATGCCCTCGGGGAAGAGCGACAGATAGCTCAACGTCAAAAAGCCGCCGTAGCTCTGCCCGAGTGTGACCCAGGGCTTGCCGCCAAAGCCCATCAGGCGCAGGTACTCAAAATCGCGCACGATGGAGCTGGCGAGGTGGCGCTTGAGGAAATCCGCCTGCGAGCGTGCGGCATCGGAGCCGGCCGCCGTCGCGCGCTCACCCAGTGCTTTGATCGTGCGTCCGTCCACGCAGCTACTGCGTCCGGTGCCGCGCTGGTCGGGAAGGACCACGCGGAAGTGCTTGACGGCCTCCTCGATCCAGCCGTCGCTTGTGGGCGACAGCGGACGTGGGCTCTCGCCGCCGGGGCCGCCCTGCAAAAACAGGAGCAGCGGCAGATCGTCGTTGATGCGGTCGGGCGCGCAAACCACGCGGTAGAAGAGCTTGATGCTCTCGGGCGCGCCGGCGATGGGTGCCGGCATAGCGCCGCGGCGCATGGTACTGCCGACGGCCAGGAGCATCGGCTCCAGGCCGCGCCAGTCAAGGGGGACGTCGATGCTGTGGTCCTCGACGTAAAGGCCGGGGACGTGGTACGAAGTGATGAGGGCCATGTGAGTCTTCCGTTCGTTGCGGTGTTTCGGGTTGACCAATTCTACCGCCGCGGGCGAGGCCATGCGCAAATCGGCTACCATGGTTGCAAACTTCTAGGAGAAAGGGCCGCCCATGTCGGTCGATATAGCCACGTATGTCCACGATCTTGCCGTTGCCGCCAAGGCAGCGTCGGCCTCGCTTGCCACGGCGAGCGATGAGCAGCGCCAGGAGGCCGTGCGCGCCATGGCCGCAGCACTGCGCAACGGTGTCGACTCCATCGTCGCCGCCAACGAGCTCGATATGTCCGCCGCGCGCGATGCGGGCACTTCGGCCGGTCTGCTCGACCGTCTGCTGCTGACGCCTGAGCGCGTCGAGGGCATGGCCGCCGGTTTGGAGAAGCTCGCCGAGCTGCCCGATCCCGTCGGCCGCGTGCTCGACCACCGCGTGCTTGCGAGCGGTGTGGACCTGACCCGCGTGAGCGTGCCGTTGGGCCTGGTCGCCATGGTCTACGAGGCGCGCCCCAACGTGACGGCCGACGCCGCAGGCATCTGCATCCGTACCGGCAACGCCTGCATTCTACGCGGCGGCTCGCTGGCCTATCACTCGTGTGCCATGATCGCCGAGCTGCTGGCCGATGCGCTCGAGGCCAAGGGCTTCCCGCGCGAGGCCGTGTCGATGATCGAGTCCACCGACCGCGAGGCCACCGGCGAGCTCATGAAGCTCCGCGGTATTGTCGACGTACTCATTCCGCGCGGAGGTGCAGGCCTGATCCAGCGCTGCGTGCGCGAGTCGCTTGTGCCGGTGATCGAGACGGGCACGGGCAACTGCCACATCTACGTGCATGAATCCGCCGACTTTGATAAGGCGCTCAACATTATCGTTAATGCCAAGACCCAGCGCGTAGGCGTGTGCAATGCCGCCGAGTCGCTGCTGGTCGACCGTGCTGTGGCCGATGCGTTTTTGCCCGCGGTCGTGACCGTGCTGCATGACCACGGCGTGCTCATTCACGGCGACGAGGCAACCTGCGCCGCATGCGCCGATGCCGGGCTTGTGGAGGGCGATGACTACGTCGCCGCGACTGAGGAGGACTGGGGTCGCGAGTACCTGGCGCTCGAGATGAGCGTGAAGGTCGTGGCAAACGAGGACGAGGCCATCGCACACATCAACCGCTACGGCACGATGCACTCCGAGGCCATCGTTGCCGAGGATACGGATGCTTGCGAGCGCTTCCTCGATGCTGTCGATGCCTCGGCCGTGTACTCCAACGCCAGCACTCGCTTCACTGACGGCGGCGAGTTTGGCCTGGGTGCCGAGATCGGCATCTCGACCCAAAAACTCCACGCCCGTGGCCCCTTTGCCGCCGAGGCCCTCACCACCTACAAATACAAGCTCCGCGGCACCGGCCAGGTCCGTCCCTAACGCCCGCGCAAACAAAAACCACCACAAAGGTGCCTGTCCCCTTTGTGGTGGTTTTAGGTGGCGTTGACGGTTAGGCCTGGAAGGTATCTCGGTCGGGGGCGAAGGACTGCATGGCCGCGATGGTGCGGTCAAAGAGCTCGGGGAGCTCCCAGCCCAACATCTCGGCGCCCTGCGAAATCACGTCGCGCGAGCAGCCGGCGGCAAAGCGTTTGTCCTTGAACTTCTTCTTGAGCGACTTGGTCGTAAAGTCCATAACGCTCTTGCTCGGGCGCATGATGACTGCAGCGCCGATCAGGCCGGTGAGCTCATCGCAGGCAAACAGGATCTTTTCCATCTGCAGCTCGGGTTTGGGCAGCGAGGTGTTGAAGTCCGACGTGTGCGTCTGGATGGCGTGAATGAGCTCGGGAGACGCACCTTCGCCCTCAAGAATCTCGGCAGCATAGATGGTGTGGTTCATGGGGTCGTCCTCATGCTCCTCCCAATCCAGGTCGTGCAGCAGACCGACGATGCCCCAAAACTCCTCGTTCTCTGGGTCGAACTCGCGCGCAAAGTAGCGCATGGTGCCCTCGACCGTCTCGCCGTGGGTGATGTGGAACGGATCTTTGTTGTGCTCGTTGAGCAGTTCGAACGCACGGTCGCGGGTGATTCCGGCGGTAAGCGGCTCTGCCATAAGAGACTCCTTGTGCTCGTGGGTATCGATAAGAATGAATACTACTAGAACAAGAAAACCACCACAAAGGTGCCTGTCCCCTTTGTGGTGGTTTTTGGCGCGGATGGGTTAGTTGAGGGCGGCTTGGGCTAGGCGAGCTTCGGCGTCCTCCTCGGTGACGCCCAAGGCCACGGCGAACTCCTCGATGGAGCGGCGCTTGGCCTCCTTGAGTACGCGCATGTAGTAGGAGCTGGGTTTTTTATCAGCTTCCTCGGCCTGGCGAATGCGGTGCATCATGGTCTTTGCCACGCGAACCGTCTCAGGCGCGCCCAGCTTGAGCTGCTGCTTAAAGTGTGTCTCCTCAAGCGAGCTGTTGCGCTCGGTAAAGGTGTCGCACTCCAGCTCGTCATAGTGGCTCAGCAGGTGCTCGGCATCTTGCTGCGAGATGGCGGCGTGCAGACGGTCGGCCTGCGCCACGGGGTACATGAGGATCGTCTGCGCATGTCCCTGCTTGGTCTCGAGCAGCAGCATGGGCTGCGGTGTGTCGTCCCTAAAACCGACGACGGTGCAGACTCCCTGGCCCGGATGAATGACGTGTTGACCGATTGAGAACATGCTACCTCCAACTTATACGAATTTACGTATGTCTAGAATAACACGCTGACGTGCGCAAACCCTTACTTTATGCAGGAAAAGCACACAACTCTGATAGGTAAGAGTATTCGATAACAGACGCAGCTCATTCACACCTTTATGCATTTTCAACGCCTGCATAATCTGCAGGCAGACCGGCATCTTTGAGTGACTCCATACAAGCTGTAGTCATTTTTGTGCATATGCAATATCTATTAGCTTTACCCTGCGACAGTGCCCGTCGCTTGTGATAGAGTGCTACAAACTCTGGCTTTTGCCCTACGAGTGACCAAGAGCTCGGGGGCTTTAACACAAGGAGGATCTATGCCCGAGAAGATTGAAGAGCTGGTACGCGCTGCGCTTGCTGCGGCCCAGGAGGCCGGCGACCTTTCCGCATTTGAACTTGACGATTGCGCTATCGAGCGACCGGCTGACACTTCTCATGGCGAGTGGACCTCTACCATGGCCCTGAAGTCCGCCAAGCTGGGCCACTGCGCCCCGCGCAAGATCGCCGAGGCCATCGTTGCCCATATGCCCGAGGACCCCGCGATCGAGAAGGTCGAGATCGCAGGCCCCGGCTTCATCAACTTCTACCTCTCCGTTGCCGTCAAGAATGCCATCTTTGGCGAGGCTCGCGAGAAGGGTATGGACTTCGCTAAGTCCAACGTCGGTGGTGGCCTGAAGACCCAGGTCGAGTTCGTTTCCGCCAACCCCGTCGGCCCCATGCACATCGGCCACGGCCGCTGGGCCGCGCTGGGCGACTCGCTCTGCCGCGTTATGGATCACGCCGGTTACGACATCCAGCGTGAGTTCTACATCAACGACCACGGCTCTCAGATGAATACCTTCGGCAACTCCATCAGCACGCGCTATATGCAGCTTGCCGACATCATCGCCAAGCAGGGCGTGGATATCGACGAGGCTCACAAGCTGCTGATCGCCGACCGCGACGCCTTTGTTGCCGACGAGAACGACGAGCATCCCGAGACCCATCCGTATCAGGACAACTTTGCCGAGACCCTGGGCAAGGACTCCTACGGCGGCGACTACATCATCGACGAGGCCGCCGAGTTCTGGCGCACCGACGGCGATAAGTGGGTCAACGCCGATCCGCAGGAGCGCATGGAGAGCTTCCGCGAGCGCGGCTATGTAAAGATGGTCGACAACATGCGCGACCTTTGCCATGCCGTTAACTGCGACTTCGATCGTTGGTTCTCCGAGCGCTCGCTGTATGTGAAGGACACCGAGGGCGAGACCTCCGGCACCTCCGCCGTCGACCGCGCTTTTGAGAAGCTCGACAAGATGGGCTATCTCTACACCAAGGACGGCGCCCTGTGGTTCCGCTCCACCGACCTGGGCGATGACAAGGACCGCGTTCTGATCAAGTCCGATGGCGAGTACACCTACTTCGCCTCCGACGTTGCCTATCACTGGGATAAGTTCCAGCGCGTCGACCACGTCATCGACATCTGGGGCGCCGACCACCACGGCTACATCGAGCGCGTCCGCTGCGTCTGCGATGCCTTGGGTTACCCCGGCAAGTTTGAGGTTCTGCTGGGCCAGCTCGTCAACCTGCTGCGCAACGGCAAGCCCGTCCGTATGTCCAAGCGTAAGGGCACCATGGTGACCCTGCAGGAGCTCGTCGACGAGGTCGGCTCCGACGCTGCCCGTTACACCCTCATCTCCAAGAGCTCCAACCAGATGGTCGACTTCGATATTGAGGCCGTCAAGAAGCGCGACAACTCCAACCCGGTGTACTACGTGCAGTACGCTCACGCCCGCGTGTGCTCCATCCTGCGCCGTGCCGCTGACGTTACGCCCGAGCAGGCTGACGAGATGGGCATGAAGGCCGTCGCCGCCAAGGCCATCGGTGAGAACGTCGATTACTCGCTGCTGACCGACCCGACCGAGCTCGCCCTTTCGCGCAAGCTCAACGAGCTCACCGACCTCATCGCCAGCTGCGCTCGCGACCGCGCCCCGTTCCGTCTGACGCACTTTGCTGAGGAACTCGCCGGCGACTTCCACAGCTTCTACGCTGTCTGTCAGGTGCTGCCGAGCGAGGGCCGTCCCGTCGACCCCGAGCTTTCGCGTGCCCGTCTGGCCGCTTGCGATGCCGTTCGTGTGACGCTCGCCCTGGTGCTCACCCTCGTTGGCGTTTCCGCGCCCGAGCAGATGTAAGCTACGGGTCATTTGACCGTACAGACTTGGTTTAACTAAGCCTTGAAAGCCCGATCTCCCACTGAACTGCCTCCCATTTCTTGGACATGAGAAATGGGAGGCTTTCTTTATGCGCGTTGATTTGAGAGTGAAGCATGAT
>NZ_JBDPAC010000016.1:0-55655 GCF_039836695.1 Collinsella aerofaciens
CTTGCCCGTATCGTAGGCAATGCGCCGAATGCTCGCCATCGAAATTTATCGGTGGCCCACTTCAGACTGTAATGGGCAGGGCGAGTTTTCCGTAGATTCCGCACGAGCCGAAGGCCACTTAATGTGGCCTTCGTGCGAGCCCAGGACTTGATCGAGCGGAAAACTCGCCCTGCCCCTCCCGGTCGGAGCGTATGCAGGGTTTGTGTACGAATCCTCGCGCCCGTTGACCGACGCCGGGGTCCCCGCCATAATACTTTCGGTTCACGCACGAATCCGCTGCCAGAGACAGCCGGTGCAAACGGGCATCGCCCGCGAGCTTAATGGGATATCCCGCCAGCCGAGGTGGTCGAGTAGATATGTCTTCTCGCCCCCGTCGCTCATGCAGCGCGGGGGCTTTCTTTTTGGACATGCCCCCGTCACGTCCTTGTGGCGGACCGTGCCCGGAAAGAATTCGAGGAGGTGTAATTCATGCCCCAGCAGTACAAAATCGACAAGGTTGCAGAGATCGAGTCCCGTATCGCCGAGAACGCCGGTCTGTTCGTCGTCAACTACAACGGTCTGACGGTTAAGCAGGCTCAGGAGCTGCGTCATCAGCTTCGCGAGTGCGGCGCCGAGATGAAGGTCTACAAGAACAACCTGGTCAAGATCGCCCTCAAGAACCAGGAGCAGCCCGAGATCGACGAGATCCTCGCCGGCCCCGTCGCTTATGTGTTCTACGAGACCGAGCCGGTCGAGGCCGCTAAGGCCCTTAAGGACTTCTCCGCTAAGTCCAAGGGCGTCCTTGAGATCAAGGGCGGTATCTCCGACGGCAAGGCCGTTTCCGCTGATGATGTTAAGGCTATCGCCGAGCTGCCCACCAAGGATCAGCTTCTCGGCCAGATCGCCGGTCTCATCTCCGGTTTCGCTCGCGACATCGCTGTCTGCGTCAACGGCGTTTCCTCTGGTCTCGCTCGTTCGATCCAGCAGGTCTCCGAGCAGAAGGCAGCCTAGTTGCTGTTTTCACCCGCGGCGGCAACGCCGCACCCCTGGCGCATTCGCGCCGTGTTTTAACTGATCTCCGTGCATCCGCACGGAAACCGAAAGGACTTAGAAATGGCTAAGCTTACCACCGATGAGATCATCGATGCTCTTAAGGAAATGACCCTTCTCGAGGCTTCCGAGCTCGTCAAGGCTATCGAGGACACCTTCGGCGTTTCCGCCGCTGCTCCTGCCGCTGTTGTCGCCGCTCCCGCTGCTGGCGCTGCTGAGGCCGAGGAGAAGACCGAGTTTGACGTCGTGCTCGAGGGCTTCGGCGACAACAAGATCCAGGTCATCAAGGCCGTCCGTGAGCTCACCAACCTTGGCCTGAAGGAGGCCAAGGAGGTCGTCGAGGGCGCTCCCAAGGCTGTTCTCGAGGGTGCCAAGAAGGAGGACGCCGAGGCTGCCAAGGAGAAGCTCGAGGCTGCTGGCGCTGCTGTCACCCTCAAGTAATCAGGCTTTCTCGCCAGATTTCTTTGCAGACGGGGTTCGCATTGCGAGCCCCGTCTTTTTTGTTTTTCGGTCCCTCGACGTCGGTTGCTCAAACTGCCATGTTCTGTGATTTGCGTCGTATCGGCTGCCTTGCCGTTGGGCAATAAAATTGCACCATTCGAGCAATAATTTGCGTTGACCTGCTGAAGAATTGTCTCTGCCTTGTAGCGACATATAGTTCCAGCGGTAAGATGCTTGGGTATCGCAATTTGGTCTGCGGCTGTGTGCCGCACGCATGGGGCGCTTTTGCGCCTGCGAAAGGATCTTTGAATAACATGAAGGCAATCATCCCCGCCGCCGGTCTTGGCACGCGTTTTCTGCCTGGCACCAAGTGCACGCCCAAAGAGATGCTGCCGGTGCTCGACAAGCCCGTCATTCAGTATGTCGTTGAGGAGGCGCTCGACCCCGAGGAGGTCGACGATGCCATCATCGTTACTTCTCCCGGCAAGCCTGAGCTGCTGAACTACTTCCAGCCTGATCGCTCGCTCGAGAACCTGCTGCGCGAGCGCGGCAAGAACGCCTATGCCGATGCCGTCGCCCACGCTGGCGGTATGCCGGTCGACTTCCGTTATCAGTACGAGCCCAAGGGCCTCGGCCATGCTATTCGCTCTGCTGCCGACGCCGTGGCAGGGGAGAACTTCCTGGTTCTTCTGGGCGACTACGTTGTGCCTAACCGCGACATCTGCGACAAGATGCTCGCCGTTTCCAAGGAGCACGGTGGCGCTTCGGTTATCGCCGTCGCTGCTTGTTCGCCCGAGGAAGTCAGCCGCTACGGCGTTATCGCCGGCGAGCGCGTCGGTTCGCTCGAGGGCGCCGAGGACGTTGCCGATGCCGAGCCGGGCGCTGTCTGGCGCATCGGCGGTCTGGTCGAGAAGCCCGCTCCCGAGGCTGCTCCGTCCAACCTGTACATCGTCGGCCGCTACCTGCTGAGCCCGCTGGTCATGGACCTGCTGGCAGATCAGCAGGCCGGCAAGGGCGGCGAGATCCAGCTCACCGACGCCATGGCCCGTTCGCTCGACCGTGAGGCCATGTATGCAGTCGTCATCGACCCGCTGTCGGGCTACGACACCGGCACTCCCTCTGGCTGGATGGCCACTAACGCCCTCATGGCTGCAAGCGACCCCCGCTTTGCCGATGCCTTCTGGGACGCCATCGACGAGCGCGGCGGATTGATGCGCAAGTAAGCCTTCGGGCATCGACATTTACGGGCGTGGACCTCGGTTCGCGCCCGTTTTTTATAAGAGCTGCGATTGCCGGCTCTCTGTTCACAGAAAATATATGAACATATGTTCGATACACATACATCTACCTGAGTGTTTTCTGTCGAAAAACTTTGCTACTCCAAAAACTCAATCGCGTCAAGGCTTTTCTTGCCCAACGGTCGGTACCTGATAGACTATTAGGTTGCGATAACTGGCGAAGCTATGCCTCGCCAACCCACCGAGCATTTCCGTGAAGGAGGAAAAACCTGGTGACCTACGCATACACTGCCACTGAGCGCAAGCGCGTCAGCTTCGGGAAAATCCCGGAGGCCATGGAGCTCCCCAACCTTATCTCTGTTCAAAGGGAATCCTTTGAGCGTTTTAAGGACGAGGGCCTTCGTGAGGCGTTCAAGGAATCCAGCCCCATCCAGAGCCAGAACCATGTTCTCGAGGTTACCTTCGGCGAGCATCAGTTCGGCGACCCCGCGCACACCGTCGAGGAGTGCCGCGAGAAGGACATGACCTATCAGGCCCCGCTTCTGACCGACGTCCGTCTCACCAACAAGGAGACCGGCGAGATCAAGGAGCAACTCGTCTTCATGGGCGACTTCCCCATGATGACCGATCAGGGCACCTTCATCATCAACGGTACCGAGCGTATCGTCGTCTCGCAGCTCGTCCGTTCCCCGGGTGTGTACTACAGCTCCGAGATGGATTCGGGCAAGCAGATCTACAAGGCCCAGATCATCCCGTCCCGCGGTGCCTGGCTCGAGTTTGAGGTCGACAAGCGCGACCAGCTCATGGTCTCCATCGACCGTAAGCGCAAGCAGAGCGCCACGATGTTCCTGCGCGCCCTTGGTATTGCCGTCACCAATGACGACATCATCGAGCTGCTCGGCAACTCCGATGTGATCAAGCGCACCCTGGAGCGCGACACCGCCCTCACCCGCGAGGATGCCCTTATCGAGATCTACCGTCGCCTGCGCCCGGGCGAGCCTCCCACCGTGGACGCTTCCCGCAGCCTGCTCGAGGGCCTGCTCTTTAACCCGCAGCGCTACGATCTGGCCCGCGTCGGTCGTTACAAGGTCAACAAGAAGCTCAACCTCACCACCGAGGAAGAGGTCACGGTGCTCACCGACGAGGATATCGTCGCGACGCTGCGCTACCTGTTGTCCCTCGCTGCCGGCGAGCAGGGCTTCAAGGTCGATGACATCGACCACTTTGGCAACCGCCGCATCCGCACCGTCGGCGAGCTCGTCGCCAACCAGTTCCGTATCGGCATGAGCCGTATGGAGCGCGTCGTCCGTGAGCGCATGAGCTCCCAGGACATCGACGAGATCACCCCGCAGTCGCTCATCAACATCCGCCCGATCGTGGCCTCCATCAAGGAGTTCTTCGGTTCCTCGCAGCTCTCGCAGTTCATGGACCAGGCGAACCCCCTGACCGGTCTGACCCACAAGCGCCGCCTGTCCGCACTCGGCCCTGGCGGTCTTGCCGGCCACAAGTCCGGCTCCAGCCGCCGCACCAACGTGCCGACGGCCGTCCGCGACGTTCACAACTCGCACTACAGCCGCATGTGCCCGATCGAGACCCCCGAAGGCCCCAACATCGGCCTGATCGGCTCGCTCGCCCTCTACGCCCGCGTCAACGAGTACGGCTTCATCGAGGCTCCGTTCCGTCGCGTCGAGAACGGCGTTGCCACCGACCAGATCGACTGGATGACCGCTGACGAGGAAGAGAAGCACGTCATCGCGCCGGCTAACACGCCGCTCGATCCCAAGACCAACGAGTTCATCACGACCGATGCCGAGGGCAAGCTTGTCCGCCCGCACACCGTGATCGCCCGTACCCGCGACTTCGACGGCTCCTTCGGCGCTCCCGCCGACGTGCCCGTCGAGGACGTCGACTACATGGACGTCTCGCCGCGTCAGATGCTCTCCGTCGCAGCCACGCTGATCCCGTTCCTCGAGCACGACGACGCCAAGCGTACGCTGATGGGCGCCAACATGCAGCGTCAGGCCGTGCCGCTGGTTCACCCTGCCGCTCCCTATGTCGGTACCGGCATGGAGCGTCGCGCCGCCCTGGACTCCGGCGAGGTCACCCTGGCCAAGAACGCCGGCGAGGTCATTTTTGCCGACGCCGCCAAGATCATCGTCAAGCATGCCGGCGGCATGGACGAGTATCACCTGGCCAAGTACCAGCGCTCCAACCAGTCCACCTGCATCAACCACCGTCCGCTTGTGCGCGTTGGTGACACCGTTGAGCAGGGCGAGCCCCTGGCTGACGGTCCTTCGACCGATCATGGCGAGCTCGCACTGGGCCAGAACCTCACCGTGGCATACATGCCGTGGGAAGGCTTTAACTACGAGGACGGTATCGTCGTGTCCGAGCGCCTGGTGGCCGAGGACCTGCTGACGACCATCAACATCACCCGTCACGAGATCGATGCCCGCGACACCAAGCTCGGCCCCGAGGAGATCACCCGCGAGATCCCGAACCTCTCCGAGGACATGCTTGCCAACCTCGACGAGGACGGCATCATCCGCATCGGCGCCGAGGTCGGCCCTGGCGACATCCTGGTCGGCAAGGTTACCCCTAAGGGCGAGAGCGCTCTGACCGCCGAGGAGCGCCTGCTGCGCGCCATCTTCGGTGCCAAGGCCCACGACGTCCGCGACACCTCCCTTAAGATGCCTCACGGCGCTTACGGCCGCGTCATCGACGTCGTCCGCTTTAGCCGCGAGAACGGCGACGATCTGGCTCCCGGCGTCAACGAGCAGGTGCGCGTCTACGTCGCCCAGCGTCGTAAGATCCAGCAGGGCGATAAGATCGCCGGCCGCCACGGCAACAAGGGTGTTATCTGCAACGTTCTGCCGGTCGAGGACATGCCCTACATGGCTGACGGTACCCCGATCGACGTTATCCTCAACCCGCTGGGCGTTCCTTCGCGTATGAACGTCGGCCAGCTGCTCGAGTGCCACCTTGGCTGGGCTGCTGCCTGCGGTTGGGATACCGAGCAGGCCGACTCCGACAAGTACGTCCCCGGTCCGTTCTTCACCGCCACGCCCGTCTTCGACGGCGCTAAGGAGGACGAGATCGCCGAGGTCATTCGTCGTGCTAACAAGAACATGCTCAACAAGGCCACCGCTGCCTTTGGCGATCACATGCGTCCCGAGTTCGTCACCCAGCTTGACGAGCGCGGCAAGACCCGTCTGTTCGACGGCCGCACCGGCGAGGAGTTCCGCGAGCCCATTACCGTGGGTACGTCCTACATCCTCAAGCTCGGCCACATGGTCGACGACAAGATCCACGCCCGTTCGACTGGCCCTTACAGCCTGGTTACCCAGCAGCCTCTGGGCGGCAAGGCCCAGTTCGGCGGCCAGCGCTTCGGCGAGATGGAAGTTTGGGCACTGTACGCTTACGGTGCTTCCAACGTCCTGCAGGAGATCCTGACCGTCAAGTCCGACGATACCGTGGGCCGCGTCAAGACCTACGAGTCCATCGTCAAGGGCGAGAACGTTCCTGTCCCGGGTATCCCCGAGTCTTTCAAGGTTCTCGTCAAGGAGATTCGCTCCCTCGCACTGGACATCGAGCCCATGCACGATGCCGACGAGGACGCCTCCGCCCCTGTGACCGCCGAGGAGACCTCTGCTCTCGACGACCTGGCTGCGCTCGCCGGCGTTGACGCCGACGTCGAGGCCCAGGATGCCGAGACCGCCGAGGCACCCGAGGCTGTCGCCGCCACGACCACTGATAAGGAGTAGTTGACTGTGGCAGATTTCGAAGCTACTGATTTTGACTCGGTAAAGATCTCCCTTGCCTCCGCCGACCAGATCCGTTCCTGGTCGCACGGTGAGGTCAAGAAGCCGGAGACCATCAATTACCGTACCCTCAAGCCCGAAAAGGATGGCCTGTTCTGCGAGAAGATCTTCGGTCCCGCCAAGGACTGGGAGTGCTCCTGCGGCAAGTACAAGGGCATCCGCTTTAAGGGCATCGTCTGCGAGCGCTGCGGCGTCGAGGTCACCTCGGCCAAGGTGCGTCGTGACCGCATGGGCCACATCGAGCTCGCCGCTCCCGTGTCCCACATCTGGTACTTCAAGAGCCCCACGAGCTTCCCGATGAGCCGTATGCTCGACATCAAGTCCAAGGACCTCGAGAAGGTTCTGTACTTTGCCAGCTACATCATCACCGAGGTTGACTACGAGGCTCGCGAGGCCGACGCCGACGACCTGCGCGAGGAGCTCGCCGCCGATCTGGAAGAGATCGATGCCGAGTGCGCCCGCCAGATCGAGTCCCTCAAGGAGCAGGGCGACCCCGAGAACTTTGACGAGTTCTCCGACGAGGAGCCGCTGACCCCCGAGGAGATCGCCTCCGGCATCGTCGACATCGAGGAAGAGTGCAAGGACGAGAAGCAGCTCCGCACGGACGCCTTCAACGCCTTCATGAAGCTCACTGAGCGCGACCTCATCTCCGATGAGCCGCTGTTCCGCGAGATGACCCGTTACTACTCCATGTACTTCAAGGGTGGTATGGGTGCCGAGGCCGTCCGCGACCTGCTCGCTGCCATCGATCTCCCCTCCGAGGCCGAGAAGCTCAAGGCCATCATCGCCGACGAGGATTCCCAGAAGCAGAAGCGCGAGAAGGCCGTCAAGCGCCTTGAGGTCGTTGACGCCTTCCTGAAGGGCGGCAACAGCCCCGCGAACATGATCCTGGACGTCATCCCGGTCATTCCGCCCGATCTGCGCCCGATGGTCCAGCTCGACGGCGGCCGCTTCGCCGCGTCCGACCTCAACGATCTATATCGTCGCGTGATCAACCGTAACAACCGACTCAAGCGCCTGCTCGACCTGGACGCCCCTGCGATTATCGTGAACAACGAGAAACGCATGCTCCAGGAGTCCGTGGACGCCCTGTTCGACAACGGCCGTCGTGGTCGCCCGGTCTCTGGCCGTGGCGGTCGCCCGCTCAAGTCGCTCGCCGAGGCCCTCAAGGGCAAGCAGGGTCGTTTCCGTCAGAACCTGCTGGGTAAGCGTGTCGACTACTCCGGCCGTTCGGTTATCGTTACCGACCCCAAGTTGCTGCTGCACCAGTGCGGTCTGCCCAAGACCATGGCGCTGGAGCTCTTCAAGCCCTTCGTCATGAAGCGCCTGGTCGAGCTCGGCAAGGTCGAGAACATCAAGGGCGCAAAGCGCGCTATCGACCGTGGTGCCACCTTTGTGTGGGACATCCTCGAAGAGGTCATCGACGGCCGCGTCGTGCTGCTCAACCGTGCACCGACCCTGCACCGTCTGTCCATCCAGGCCTTTGAACCGGTGCTGGTCGAGGGCAAGGCTATCCACCTGCACCCGCTGGTCTGCTCGCCCTTCAACGCCGACTTCGACGGCGACCAGATGTCTGTCCACGTGCCGCTGTCCAGCCAGGCTCAGGCCGAGGCCCGCGTGCTCATGCTCTCTGCGAACAACCTGCGCTCGCCGGCATCCGGCAAGCCGGTCAACATCCCCTCGCAGGACATGATCATCGGTGTGTACTACCTCACCCAGGTCCGCGACGGTCTGCCGGGCGAGAACCACGTGTTCGCCAGCTTCGACGACGCGCTGCACGCCTATGACTGCCGCTCCGAGGTCGACATGCAGGCCAAGATTCAGGTCCGCGTGTCCGCTGCCGATGCCAATGTCATCAACGAGGACGGCACCCGTATCTTCCGCGTCAAGAACGGCAAGAACGAGTTTGTCGACTACGACGTCACCGGCAACAAGACCGCGCGTTTCGAGACCTCTATCGGCCGCATCATCTTCAACCGCCAGTGCCTGCCCGAAGACTATGAGTTCATGAACTACAAGATGGTCAAGGGCGACGTGGCCAAGCTGGTTGCGGACTGCTGCGATCGTTACCCCGAGGCCAAGGTCGGCCCGATCCTCGACGCCATCAAGTACTCCGGCTTCCACTACGCTACCCGCGCCGGCCTCACCATCTCGGTGTGGGACGCTCTCATCCCTGCCGAGAAGCAGGAGCTGCTCGATCGCGCCCAGGCCAACGTCGACCAGATCAACGAGTACTTCGAGGAGGGCTTCATCAACGAGACGGAGCGCCACATCGAAGTCGTTAACGAGTGGACCGCTTGTACCGATAAGGTTGCAGCGCTTATGCTCGACATGTTCGACGAGGAGAACCCGCTGTACATGATGGCCGACTCCGGTGCCCGTGGTTCTAAGACCCAGCTGCGTCAGCTCGGCGGCATGCGTGGCCTGATGGCAGACATGTCCGGCGAGACGATCGACCTTCCCATTAAGGCGAACTTCCGCGAGGGCCTGCTGCCGCTCGAGTACTTCATTTCGACCTACGGCGCGCGTAAGGGCCTGGTCGATACCGCATCCCACACCTCGGACTCTGGTTACCTGACCCGCCGTCTGGTCGACGTGGCCCAGGACGTCATCGTCCGCGAGGAGGACTGCGGTACGCACGAGGGCGTCACCTACAACCTCATCATCCCCGGCACCACCGACCTCAACACCGACCTCGTCGGCCGTTGCTTCATTGAGGACGTCGTGGCTCCCGATGGCACCGTGCTCTTTGAGCAGGACGGCTACATCGAGAAGGTCGCCGACATCCAGAAGATGGTCGATGCGGGCCTCAAGAAGGTCAAGCTCCGCGCGCTGCTCACCTGCCGCTCCAAGTACGGCGTGTGCCAGAAGTGCTACGGTTGGGATCTTTCCACCCGTCGTCCGGTCGCCATCGGTACTGCCGTCGGCATTATTGCCGCCCAGTCCATCGGCGAGCCCGGTACGCAGCTTACGATGCGTACCATTCACTCCGGCGGCGTCGCTGGCGTCGACGATATTACGCAGGGTCTGCCTACGGTCAGCCGTATGTTCGATATCGTCGGCAACGTCAACGAGAAGATTCTGGGTCGCGAGGCCGAGCTGGCTCCGTACTCCGGTCACCTCTCGATTAAGCCCGAGAAGTCCGAGTACGTGCTGACGCTCACCGACTCCGAGGATCACACCCGTGTCCTCGATGAGCGTCGCGTCCCCGCTTCGGTGCGCTTCATGCCCGAGATCGAGGACGGCTGCGAGGTTCGCGCCGGCGACCAGATCACCAAGGGCTTCGTCAACTTCCGCAACCTGCGCAAGCTGACCGATATCGAGTCGACGATGCACACCTTCGTCGAGAGCGTTAAGGACGTCTACACCAGCCAGGGCGTCGACCTGAACGACAAGCACATCGAGGTGCTCGCACGTCAGATGCTGCGTCGCGTTCAGATCACCAACCCCGGCGACTCCAAGTACCTGCTTGGTCAGTACGTTGACCGCTACGAGTTTGCCGACGAGGTTGAGCGCGTTGCCCGT
Organism: Collinsella aerofaciens; assembly: GCF_039836695.1. Lineage (GTDB taxonomy): Bacteria > Actinomycetota > Coriobacteriia > Coriobacteriales > Coriobacteriaceae > Collinsella > Collinsella aerofaciens_BD. Next base: position 10,055 of record NZ_JBDPAC010000016.1, read on the forward strand.
CTGGGCGGTCAGGCTCCTGTGGCCGAGCCCGTCATCCTGGGTACGCTCAAGGTCGCGTCCAACATCGATTCCTGGCTGTCGAGCGCTTCGTTCATCCGTACCGCCGGCGTCCTTACCGAGGCTGCCATTGAGGGCAAGGTCGACCACCTGCTCGACCTTAAGTCCAACGTCATCGTCGGTAAGAAGATCCCGGCTGGTACCGGCCTCAAGCCGTACGCCAACGCCAAGCTGACGTATCGCACGGCCGACGGCTACGTGGACATCGACGGCCCGGCTTCGCCCAACGCCAAGTCGCTGCCCGAGTGGGCTCCTGTGGAGCTCAAGGACCTGGACGAGCAGCTCCCGCAGCAGCTCGACTGGGCCGGCTACGATGAGTTCGGTGGTGCTGACGGTTCGTTCACCCGCAACGGCCACACCATCTCCGCCGAGAAGGCTCGCCTGTACCTGTTCGACGACCTGGGCGTGTCGCAGCGCTGGACCAACAAGTTCAGCGAGGTTGGCATCGAGACGGTCGGCGACCTGGTCGGCAAGTCCGAGGAGGATCTGCTGCGCATCGATGGCATCGGTGCCAAGGCGATCGAGGAGCTCCGTGACGGCCTGGAGGCCCACGATCTGCTCTACATCCTCGAGAACAACGACGACGTTGCCGACGAGGAAGACCTCTCGCAGCTGCTGCAGATGGTCTTTAGCCCCGACGGTCCGGACGATATCCTGCTGGGTACCTCCGCTCCGACGCATCACGCCGACGCCGACGAGGAGCTCCTGGGCGCCCCGATCGACGACAAGAAGGCTCCCGCCAACGGCGCGATCAACGAGGACATGGCTTCCCTCGACGAGCTGCTCAACCAGCTCGTGGACACCGACGACGCCGAAGAGGCCAAGGACAACGACGAGGAATAATTTCCTAGTACGTTAACCGCCCTTCCAAAGACCCGTTTCCCAACAGGGAAGCGGGTCTTTTTTGGTGAGGAACGTTGCCCCGACGAGCACGTCGGATTCCCGGAACGGGCCGCCCGCTGTTTAAGTTTGTCGCGAGTTCCGCACGCAAAGGAAAGCACTTAATGTGCTTTCCGTCTTGCGCAGGACTGCAGAGCAGCAAACTTAAACAGCGGGCGGCCCGTTCCGGGAATCCGCCCCCGCGCACAGAAGGGGATTCCTTTTGCCAAAAAGGGACAGGTTTATTTTGGTAGGTTATTCCTGCTTGAATTTGAAACATTTCGTTCGGTCAAAGCGTATCTATGGTGAGGGCCTCAGCAAGAATCATTACCGTCACCGGGAGGTGATTATGGAAGAACAAGCATTTAGACAGGCGGTCGAGGATCACCGGGATGTCGTGTTTCGAATCGCATTGACGTACCTGCGCGATCGTGCCGACGCCGACGATGTTGCCCAGGATGTCTTTCTTAAGCTGCTTAAAAGCGATGGACATTTTGAGAGTTGGGAGCATCTTCGCCGATGGCTTATCCGGGTCACGATCAATGAATGCAAATCGCTCTTCCGAAAGCCATGGAGGCGCGTGGAGGATATTGAGAACCTAGCCGATTCGCTCTCGGCAGCGCAGGATGAGACCAAGGCGGTCCTGTCAGACGTTATGCGACTTCCGGAGCGATTCCGCGTTCCCATCGTGCTCTATTACTATCTGGGCTTCTCGACCTCAGAGATTGCCGAGTTGTTGCATGTGCCAGCCGCGACCGTTCGAACGCGTTTAGCTCGCGGTCGATCGAAGCTCAAATTCATCCTAGAGGAGGGCGACCGTGAAATCCAATCAAATCAAGCAGGCCTTCGAGTCCATCCAAGCCGATAGCGATCTTGCCGACCGTGTTATTGATGCTGCGGCAGGCGAGCCGCTTCATCGAAAGGGCCACGCGAAGCCTCTCTATGTTGCCGTAATCGGATGTCTTGCCGGAGTGTTGGCGACCGGAGGGGTCGCCTACGCCGTTGTCAATTCCGGCTATTTTGCCTCAGCCTGGGGAAACCACGGCAACGGGGATTCCATTACCTGGACTAATGGCGGCTCATCGGGGACTAAATACACCTACACCAGAGAGTTTGGTGACGGCATTGCGCCCCAAAGCCTGGAGGGCACAGTCCAGAAGGTTAATCTGTCCGTCGAGGGTAACGGCTATACGCTTGATATCCATGAGATGGCTATCGATAAAAACGGTTGCGGCGCCGTGACGTTTACGCTGTCCAATCCAAATGGCGTTAACTACTACAAGCCGGCAGCAGAGACAGGCGAACTTGTTCTCTATGGTGAAGAAGAACAAGGCATCGGCACGCCCAGCATGAACTTCGGCGAGGAATGGGCTGACACACGCTGCACCATTGATAAGGACACATCAAGCGACACGGTCATTAATGGCACGATGTACTTTGCCTCGTGGGATCGCGAGCGAGATTTGGGACATGCGGTCACCTGGAATATCAGCTGGACGGAGGGCAAAGGTGAGGATGCGAAGGTGATCGAGGTATCGACGCCAGAGTTTAACGTCGGAGCGCACGTCGATACAAAGGAGCTCCGCTCCGATGACTCGCCTCTCGAGATCAGTCCGTTTTCCATCCAGACGCATATCGATGATCTGGGCTATGAAGCAGTTGATCATAAACTGACCGTCACCTACAAGGATGGATCGGAGCAGATTGTCGAAGATGACGACGCAGGGGTGTTCAACTTCTATGTTTCGCTGGCGCGCAATAGCGGAGAGAACAACTGGGTGCCAACGAAGTTGATTGATGTCGACCAAGTGGTCTCAGTAACGCTTGAGGGCACGAGGTGCACGTCAACAGGAGAGACCGAAACAGAAGTACCCTTTACCATCGTCTATTTGTAAGATTTGGGGCCGCTTCCTACTAGGGGAAGCGGCCTCTTTTGCGTTAAATGGAAACGCCGCCGATTTCCATGCGACAGATGAGAGCAGATTACCGCTGGAGCGCGACGTTTCCCCAGATAAAACCGACCAAAATAAACCTGTCCCTTTTTGGCAGGGAACGTTGCCCCGACGAGCACGTCGGATTCCCGGTCCGGGCGGCCCGCTGTTTAAGTTTGTCGCGAGTTCCGCACGCAAAGGAAAGCACTTAATGTGCTTTCCGTCTTGCGCAGGACTGTAGAGCAGCAAACTTAAACAGCGGGCCGCCCGGACCGGGAATCCGCCCCCGCGCACCGAAGGGGATTCCTTTTGTGTAGGCTTTGCGGAAATGTGCCTATTTTGGGATACGCCCGGCGGCGTGGTCTGTTGACGGCACAGCTAACGCCACGTATCCTATCGAACTGCGTGTTTCGTAGGGGGATGCTGACCCCTCGATTCAAGCCGTTGCACTTTACAGAAAGCTGGAATCATTCGAGAAGGAGTACGCTTTGCCTACTATTAACCAGCTGGTTCGCCAGGGCCGTCGTTCCGTGCCCAAGAAGTCCAAGAACGCTGCTCTGCAGCACAACTCCCAGAAGCGCGGCGTGTGCACCCGCGTCTTCACCACGAGCCCCAAGAAGCCGAACTCGGCTCTTCGTAAGGTTGCCCGTGTTCGCCTCGTCAACGGCATCGAAGTTACTGCTTACATCCCGGGTGAGGGCCACAACCTGCAGGAGCACTCCATCGTGCTCGTCCGCGGCGGTCGTGTCCGTGACCTCCCTGGTGTCCGTTATCACGTCATCCGTGGCGCCTACGACGCTGCTCCGGTCCAGAACCGTATGCAGGCCCGTTCCAAGTACGGTGCTAAGCGCCCCAAGGCTAAATAAGCCAGATAACGTTTTGATACTTTCGCCGTGTGCCGCCTAAGCGCCGCACGGTAGACACTTAAGGAGATTTCACATGCCGCGTCGTGCAGCAGCTAATCGTCGTGAGGTTCAGCCTGACGCCGTTTACAACAACCGCCTGGTGACTCAGCTCATCAACAAGGTCCTTCTTGACGGCAAGAAGGCCACCGCTGAGCGCATCGTTTACACCGCTTTCGAGATCGTTGCCGAGAAGTCCGAGGGTGGCGACGCTCTCGCTACCTTCAAGAAGGCTATGGACAACGTCAAGCCCACGCTCGAGGTTAAGCCCAAGCGTGTCGGTGGCGCTACCTATCAGGTCCCGATGGAGGTCAACTCCCGTCGTTCCACCGCTCTGGGTATCCGCTGGATCGTCAACTTCTCCCGCGCTCGCAAGGAGAAGACCATGGCCGAGCGTCTCGCCAACGAGATCCTCGACGCTTCCAACGGCCTGGGCGCTTCCGTCAAGAAGCGTGAGGACGTCTTCAAGATGGCCGAGGCCAACCGCGCGTTCTCTCACTATCGTTGGTAAGTTAAGGTAAGGAACTAACATGGCTAAGCCTAAGTACAAGCTTTCCGATACCCGTAACATCGGCATCATGGCCCACATCGATGCCGGTAAGACCACCACGACCGAGCGTATTCTTTACTACACCGGTAAGACCCACAAGATCGGTGAGGTCCATGAGGGCGCTGCCACCATGGACTGGATGGTTCAGGAGCAGGAGCGCGGCGTAACCATTACCTCCGCTGCTACCACGTGCTTCTGGAACAAGGACGGTAAGGACTACCGCATCCAGATCATCGACACCCCGGGCCACGTTGACTTCACCGCCGAGGTCGAGCGCTGCCTGCGCGTCCTCGATGGCGCTGTCGCCGTCTTCGACGCCGTTGCCGGCGTTCAGCCCCAGTCTGAGACCGTTTGGCGTCAGGCTTCCACCTTCAACGTCCCCCGCATCGCCTTCATCAACAAGTATGACCGCGTGGGCGCTGACTTCTTCAACGCTATCGAGACCATGAAGGATCGTCTCGACGCTAACGCCGTGGCCGCTCAGGTCCCGATGGGCGCCGAGGACAACTTCTGGGGCGTCATCGACCTGGTCACCATGACTGCATGGGACTTCAAGGCCGACGAGAAGGGTATGACCTACCCCGAGCCGATGGACGAGATCCCGGCTGAGTTCGCCGACATCGCTGCCACCAAGCGCGAGGAGCTCCTCGACGCTGCTGCCAGCTTTGACGACGAGCTCATGGAGAAGATCCTCATGGAGGAGGACTTCACCGTCGAGGAGCTCAAGGCGGCTCTGCGTAAGGGCGTTCTGGCCAACGAGCTCAACCTCGTCTTCGTGGGCTCCGCCTACAAGAACAAGGGCGTTCAGGAGCTGCTCGACGCTGTCGTCGACTACCTGCCCAGCCCGCTCGACGTTGAGGCCGTCACCGGTACCGATCCGGACACCGGCGAGGAGATCCAGCGTCATCCTTCCTTCGACGAGCCCTTCTCCGGCCTGGTCTTCAAGATCATGACCGACCCGTTCGTCGGTAAGCTCACCTACGTCCGCGTTTACTCCGGCCGCGCCGAGTCCGGCTCCTACGTTGTCAACGCTTCCAACGGTCAGCGCGAGCGCCTCGGCCGCATCCTCGAGATGAACGCCGCCGAGCGTATCGACCGTGACGACGCTGCCGCCGGCGACATCGTCGCTTGCGTCGGCTTCAAGAACTCCACCACCGGCGACACCCTGTGCGCCGAGGGCAAGGAGATCGTCCTCGAGAAGATCGAGTTCGCTAAGCCCGTTATCGACGTTGCCATCGAGCCCAAGACCAAGGCCGAGCAGGACAAGATGTCCCTGGCTCTGACCAAGCTCGCCGAGGAGGACCCGACCTTCCAGGTGTCCACCAACCACGAGACCGGCCAGACCATCATCGCCGGCATGGGCGAGCTGCACCTCGAGATCATCGTCGACCGTCTGCTCCGTGAGTTCAAGGTTGACGCTAACGTTGGTAAGCCCCAGGTTGCCTACCGCGAGACCGCTGGTCACGACGTCGAGAAGGCTGAGGGCAAGTTCGTCCGTCAGTCCGGCGGTCGCGGTCAGTACGGCCATGCCGTCATCAAGCTCGAGAAGATGGAGGAGGGCTTCGGCTACGAGTTCGTCAACGCTATCGTCGGCGGCGTCGTGCCCAAGGAGTACATCCCGTCCATCGACAAGGGCATCCAGGAGGCCCTGAACACCGGTGTTATCGCCGGCTTCCCGGTCCTCGACGTTAAGGTCACCCTGTTCGACGGTTCTTACCACGAGGTCGACTCCTCCGAGGCCGCCTTCAAGATCGCCGGTTCCATGGCTATCAAGGACGCCCTCAAGAAGTCCGACCCGCAGCTGCTCGAGCCGATCATGGCTGTCGAGGTCGAGACCCCCGAGCAGTACATGGGCGACGTTATGGGCAACCTCTCCGGTCGCCGCGGCAAGATCGAGGGCATGGAGGATCGCAAGAACAGTAAGCTCATCCGTGCCAAGGTGCCGCTGGGCGAGATGTTCGGTTACGCTACCGACCTTCGCTCCCAGACCCAGGGCCGTGCATCCTACACGATGCAGTTCGACTCTTATGAGCCTGCGCCCAAGTCCATCGTGGACGAGGTCATGAGCAAGAACGCCTAAGTTCGAGCTCCCTGTTACGTAATCCTGCGAGAACATCTCTCGCACTCTTTGGAGGTTTAAGTTGGCTACCCAGAAGATCCGCATTCGCCTCAAGGGCTATGATCACGAGGTCGTCGATCAGTCCGCGAAGCTCATCGTCGAGACCGCTCAGAAGACCGGCGCTCGCGTTTCCGGTCCTGTCCCCCTGCCCACCGAGCGCAACCTGTACACGGTTATCCGCTCGCCGCACGTGAACAAGGACTCCCGTGAGCAGTTCGAGATGCGCACCCACAAGCGCCTCATCGACATCCTCGACCCCACCTCGGGCACCGTTGATTCGCTCATGCGTCTCGACCTCCCCGCTGGCGTCGACATCGACATCAAGCTCTAAGCGATATCGCTCATAGCTTATAGAGCCCCGCTGCCATCTTGGTAGCGGGGCTCTTTTGTTTTGAATGATGGTTTGGACTGCCTGGTAGTGCTGCTGAGCAGGTGACTGCGGTGCCCTATTCGCTCAAGGGGCGCAGCGATGCCTCCTCAAAATGGAAGGATCGCAAGCCGTCTTCCGTTTCGATGCACGCGCGACCAAAGCCATCGACCGTTTTAAAGATGCCACGTGCCAGCTCGTCCTCAGCGGGGGAGCGGGCGATAACGTGCTTCCCGATCCAATTGAGGTGAGCGATATATTCGTCGCGGACGGGCGCGAGCGGACCGGCGTCTTCTTCCTTGGCGTTGAGGCGCTCTGCCCAGGCATCTACAGCGTCTATAACTGCGTGATAGACCTCATCGAGGAGCATGTCGACGGCGGGAACGCTCTCGTTGAGATCCGAGAGACCGATTGCCGGCAGGCCGCCATCGGGAACCTCCGAGGGTACATAGTTCACATTGACGCCAATGCCGCAGACGGCGAAAGGTTTGCCTTCGTTATCGCGTGCCGCCTCGACCAGAATGCCGCCGAGCTTGCGTCCTCGCGCGACCAGATCGTTGGGCCATTTAAGGCGAATCTTGTTTGCAAGGCCCTGTTTTTCGAGCGCCGCAAGCACCGCTAGGCCGCTGACGGCGGCAAGACCAGAGTACTTTGCGGGATTAACGCATGGACGCAGGACAATCGAAAGCAATAGGTTGCCGGCGGTTGAATCCCACTTGTGGCCGCGCCGGCCGCGTCCTGCCGTTTGCGCGCGGGCGGCAAGTCCTGTGCCGTGTGGCGCTCCCTGTTTTCCTGCTTCGAGCAGGTCATCGTTGGTCGATCCGGTTACGTCGACTATCGTTAAACGAGAATCCATAACAGCTGCTACCTCCTAAGTTAATAAGGCAATCGCGCAATGGTGTCGAGAGATAGACACAATGTGAAGCCTTTGTCGCTTTTGGACAATTTAATGTTAACACGTCAACAAAGACTGAAATGCGTTATCCTCTCTTGGTCGATGTAAACACGTCAACAACTCAAAGGAGGTTAGTGATGGGTTTCACGATTCTTGGAACAGGTTCGGCACTTCCTGAACGCAGTGTTTCCAATGACGAGCTGTCTGAGTTCCTCGATACCTCGGATGAGTGGATTTTTACCCGCACAGGTATCAAGAGCCGCCACGTCTGCACCACCGAGTCACTTGACGACCTTGCCGTAGCGGCGAGCGAGCGGGCACTCCAGGTGTCCGGAATCGACGCGAGCCAGCTGGATCTGATCGTCTGCTCGACGACGACGGGTGACCACCTTGTTCCCGCCGAGGCGTGTACCGTTGCAGAGCGACTTGGCGCGACGTGCCCTGCCTTCGATGTCTCGGCGGCCTGCGCCGGCTTCGTATTTGCGCTCGATGTCGCCGAGGGCTATATCGCCCGCAGCCGTGCCGAGTGCGTGCTAGTCGTTGCGGCCGAGCAGATGACGCGCGCGCTCGATTGGACCGACCGTGCCACGTGCGTGCTCTTTGGCGATGGGGCAGGAGCCGCAGTGATTGGGACTGGGGGAGACAACCCCCTTGCCGTTGAGCTTTCGACGGCGCCCGACGTCGAGACCTTGCGCGTTCCCGGTCTGCTCGGCACCTCGCCGTTTAAGGCTTCCGCAGATAGCGCGAGCGTGCTGTCCATGAATGGCCGCCGCGTGTTCAAGTTCGGCGTCAACGCCATCTGCGACACGGTCCATAAGCTTGCGATCGATGCGGGCATTTCGGTCGAAGACATCGATCATTTTGTATTCCATCAGGCTAACGAACGAATCCTGAGCCAGGCGGTCAAGCGCCTGGGCGTGCCGGACGAGCGTGTGGTTCGCACGTTGCGCGAGACCGGCAACATTTCGAGCGCATGCATTCCGCTTGCCCTCGACCGGCTGGCAAACGCCGGTGCACTTCACACAGGCGACACCATCGCCTTGGTTGGATTTGGCGCCGGTCTGGATATAGGTGGCTATCTGCTTCGTTGGAAGTAGTCGCACATAGGAAATGAAAACGCCCCTAGGGCACAACCAAAGGAGAACTACCATGGCAGATCAGAAGACCTTCGAGCGCGTTTGCGACGTTATCCGCGAGACCGCTGGCCTTGACGACGTCGAGATGAAGCCCGAGTCCACGCTCGAGGAGATTGGCCTCGACAGCCTGGGTACCGTCGAGATTCTCGTCGCCGTTGAGGACGAGTTTGGCATCCAGCTTGATACCGAGGAGAACCCCAAGACGGTCGGCGAGTTCGCCGATACGGTCGAGGCGGCATTGGAGAAGTAGAGATGCTCAAGACTCCTCTCTGCAATCTGCTCGGCATCGAAAAGCCCGTGTTCCAGGGCGGCATGGCCTGGATTGCCGACGCCTCACTGGCATCGGCCGTATCCGAGGCGGGCGGCCTAGGCATCATCGCGGCTATGAATGCCGACGCCGACTGGCTTCGCGACCAGATTCATGAGCTGCGCACCAAGACGGATAAGCCCTTTGGCGTTAACGTCATGCTCATGAGCCCGTTTGCCGACGAGGTTGCACAGGTTGTGATCGATGAGCAGGTGCCCGTTGTGGTGACTGGTGCCGGTAATCCCACCAAGTACATGAAAGCTTGGAACGATGCGGGCATCAAGGTCATCCCGGTCGTTGCCTCGGTGGCGCTGGCGCGCCTCGTGGCACGTCGTGGAGCCACGGCGGTTGTTGCCGAGGGTACCGAATCGGGCGGCCATATTGGCGAGACCTCGACGATGGCACTGGTGCCACAGGTCGTCGATGCGGTCGACATTCCCGTTGTGGCCGCCGGCGGTATTGCCGACGGCCGCGGCGTGGCGGCCGCCTTTATGCTGGGCGCCGAAGGCGTGCAAGTGGGTACGCGCTTTCTGGTCGCAGACGAGTGCACCGTCTCGGAGCAGTACAAAGAGATGGTCCTGAAGGCCAACGACACTTCGACGCGTGCGACCGGCCGCTCGACGGGACATCCGGTGCGCGCCCTCAAGAGCCCCTTTACCAACGCCTACGCCAAGAGCGAGGCGGCGGGCGTAAGTGTCGAGGAGCTCGGGGCCATGGGCACGGGCGCCCTTCGCAAGGCCGCCAAGGACGGCAATTACGAAGAGGGTTCGTTTTTGTGTGGACAGATTGCCGGCATGGTTAGCGAGCGCCAGAGCGCACGCGAAATCGTTGACGATCTGGTCGATGGCGCCGAGCGCGTCCTGAAGGGTGCGTCCGCATGGGTAGCGTAGCGTTTCTGTTTGCCGGCCAGGGTGCCCAACACCCCGCGATGGGCGTCGACCTGATCGAGACATCGCCGGCGGCCGCCGAGGTGTTCACCATTGCCGACGAGGTGCGCCCGGGGACCAGCGAGCAGTGCCGGAGTGCCTCCAAGGAGGAGCTCTCGCAGACCGAGAACACGCAGCCGTGCGTGTTCGTTCACGACCTGGCAGCGGCTGCCGCCCTGCGTGAGCGCGGCGTGGTACCTGCCGCCTGTGCGGGATTCTCGCTGGGCGAGGTCGCCGCGCTCACCTTTGCGGGGGCGTTCGATATGCGAGCGGGCTTTGGGCTTGTGTGTGAGCGCGCGGCGCTGATGGCCGCGGCTGCCGAGCGCCATCCGGGCGGCATGCGCGCCGTCATCAAGCTCGATGCGGCGCAAGTCGAGGGCCTGGCAAAACAGGCCGGCGAGGACTGCTGGCCAGTCAACTACAACAGCCCGCAGCAGACGGTTGTGGCCGGAGCGCCCGAGGCGCTGCAGGAGCTCGACGTCCTAGTAAAAGAGGCTGGCGGCCGCGCTATGAAAGTCGCGGTGTCGGGTGCATTTCATAGCCCCTATATGGCAGAGGCGACTGAGGGGCTGGCGACGTATATCCAAGACGGCCACGTTCCGTCTTCGCTGCTAATTCCGGTTATGGCAAACATGACGGCGGCGCCCTATCCGGCGGACCCGCGAGCGGCATCGGATGTCTTGGCCAACCAGGTGAGCCATGCCGTGCGTTGGGTCGACACGCTGCACACTCTGCAGGATCAGGGTATCGACACGTTTATTGAGGTCGGCCCTGGCAAAACGCTGTCAGGCCTGGTCAAGCGTACGCTGAGCGACGTTCGCGTGTATTCGTGCGAAACGGCCGAGCAGGTCGCAGCTATTGCCGACGAGCTCGCATAGTCCACAGGGCTGTAACCCGAAAGGAATGACATGGGCAACTTGAACAACGGCACGCTCGAGCGCAACGACTCACGTCGCGTGGCACTGGTCACGGGCGGCTCGCGGGGTATCGGCCGCGCCTGCGCTGTCGGTCTGGCGGAGGACGGCTTTGATATCGCCGTCGTCTATGCCGGAAGCGTCGATGCGGCGCGCGAGACGTGCGAAGCCTGCGAGGCGGCTGGCGCCGCGGCACGCGCATATCAATGCGACGTGGCCGACCCCGCTGCCGTCATCGCGTGCGTGGAAGCGGTCCTCAACGACTTTGGCTCCATTTGGGCGCTCGTCAACAACGCTGGCATCACCCGCGATAGCCTGCTCATGCGCATGGGCGATGACGCCTTCGATCGCGTGCTCGATGTCAATCTTAAAGGAACGTTTAACACGACGCGCGCACTCACCAAGACCTTTATGCGTCAGCGCGGCGGCTGCGTCGTCAACATGAGCTCGGTCGTGGGCCTGATGGGCAATGCCGGGCAGGCCAACTACGCTGCCTCCAAGGCGGGCGTGATCGGCCTGACCAAGGCGGTGGCGCGCGAGCTTGCGCCCCGCGGCGTACGAGTGAACGCGGTCGCACCCGGGTTTGTCGAGACCGATATGACGGCAAAGCTATCGGATAAGGTGCGTGCGGCGTGCGAGGAGCAGATTCCCCTGAGGCGCATGGCGCGTCCCGAGGAAGTGGCCGGCGTGGTGCGTTTTTTGGCGAGCGACGCGGCTGCCTACATTACGGGCGAAGTCGTACGCGTCGACGGCGGAATGGCGATGTAGAAACCAGGGCCGAAGAACGGCTTGGATGAGGAGACCATGATGGAACAGAGAGTTGCAATCACCGGTATCGGTGCCGTGTCGCCGCTCGGCAACACCGCGCTTGCCACCTGGGCGGCCATGTGCGCTGGCGCGTGCGGCATCGGCCCGATCACGCACTTCGATACCGATGCGTTTGCCGTCAAGGTGGCAGCCGAGGTCAAGGGCTTTGACGGCAACGAGTACTTTGGCAAGCGTGACGCCAAGCATCTCGACCCCTGCGTTCAGTTTGCGATGGCGGCTTCGGACGAAGCCATGCACGATGCGGGCTTTGATGTCGAGGGCGCCATCGATCGCGAGCGCCTGGGCGTCTACGTGGGTTCAGGCGTGGGTGGCATGCAGACGCTTGTCGACAACGTTCACACGATCGCCGATCGCGGGCCTCGTCGCGCATCGCCCTATATGATCGCGATGATGATCCCCAACATGGCATCGGGCAATATCGCAATCCGCCACAAGGCAAAGGGCCCGACCCTGCCCGTGGTGACCGCGTGCGCAACCTCGGCCCATGCGGTGGGCGAGGCGTTCCGCGCCATCAAGCACGGCTATGCCGACGCGATCCTCGCGGGCGGCGCCGAGGCCGCAATTATCCCCGATGCCGTTGCGGGCTTTACGTCCTGCCGCGCATTGACCACCAACCCCGATCCCGCGACGGCCTGCCGTCCGTTCGATGCAGACCGCGACGGCTTTGTGATGGGCGAGGGCGCCTGCGTGCTCGTGCTCGAGAGCATGGAACATGCGCAGGCGCGCGGTGCGCACATTTATGCCGAGGTCGTGGGCTACGGCAACACCGATGATGCCTATCACATCACGAGCCCTGATCCCGAGGCTGCCGGCATTGCCCGCGCGATATCGCTGGCGGTGACCGAGGGCGACGTCAAGCCTTCCGAGGGTCTCTACATCAATGCCCACGGCACATCTACCAAGCTCAACGATTCGTCCGAGACGGCGGGCATTAAGCGCGCGCTCGGCGAGGACGCGGCGCGCGCCGCGCACGTCTCGTCGACTAAGTCGATGACCGGCCACATGATCGGTGCCACGGGCGCCATCGAGGTCATGGCCTGCGCCATGGCGCTCGAGCAGGGCGTGGTGCCGCCGACCATTAACTACCACACGCCCGATCCCGCCTGCGATCTTGACTACACGCCCAATCGCGCGGTTCGCGCCGACCTTACCTGGGCGCTTTCGACCAACCTGGGCTTTGGCGGACACAACGCCGCCATCGCGCTGCGTAGATATACGAGGAGCTAGAGCATGGATTCCAAAAGACTTGCCGAGATAGCCGATGTTATGGAGGACCGCGGCCTCACGCGCGTGCGCGTTGAGGAGCCCGATGGCACCGCGGTCGAGCTCGAGCGCGCGAGCGCCGCGCAGCCGGTTGCCGTGCCCATGCCTATGCCGAGCGCCATGGCCGCTCCAGTTGCAGCTCCCGCAGTCGCGCCTGCCGCACCGGAACCTGCCGCGCAGACACCTGCGGCCGCGCCGGAGCTTAAGGGCACCGAGGTGACCGCTCCCATGGTCGGCGTTTTCTATGCCGCCCCAGCGCCGGGCGACGAGCCGTTTGTGCACGTGGGTTCCAAGGTCAAGGCCGGCGAGACCCTCTGCATCATCGAGGCCATGAAGGTTCTCAACGAGGTGACGGCAGAGGCAGACGGCGAGGTGCTCGAGATCTGCGTGGCCGACGGCGACCTCGTGGAGTTTGGCAGCTGCCTCATGAGGATCGGATAGGTGATGTCCATGAACAAAGAAGAGCTCAAGAAGCTGTTGCCGCATCGCGAGCCGATGCTTTTGCTCGACGAGGCCGAGCTGGTGGGCGACGAGGCCCACGGCAAGATCACGATCACGGGCGACGAGTACTTTTTGCAGGGGCATTTTCCGGGAAACCCGGTGGTCCCCGGCGTGATTCAGTGCGAGATGCTCGCCCAAAACTGTTGCGTGCTGCTGATGGGCGATGAGGAGGCGCGCGGCGCGACGCCGTTCTACACGAGCCTGGACAAGGTGCGCTTTAAGCGTCCGGTGCGCCCGGGCGACACGGTGGATCTGGTGTGCACCATCACGCGTGCGCGCGGGCCGTTCCGCTTTGCGACGGGTACTGCGAGCGTCAACGGTGAGGTTTGCTGCCGCGCCGATATGTCTTTTGCACTCATGCACGAAAGTTAAGGAAGGCTTCATGTTCGACAAAGTGCTCATCGCCAACCGCGGCGAAGTCGCGGTCCGTGTTATTCGCGCGTGCCGCGATATGGGCATCAAAACCGTCGCCGTTTATTCCACGGCCGATGCGGACGCGCTGCACGTGCAGCTTGCCGACGAGGCGTATTGCATTGGCGGCCCGCGTCTTGCCGAGAGCTACCTCAACGACGATGCTGTGCTCACCTGTGCCGTGAAGTCGGGAGCTAAGGCAATTCATCCCGGCTATGGCTTCTTTTCCGAGAAGGCGAGCTTCGTGCGCGACTGCGACAAGTATGGCCTGGCGTTTGTCGGCCCCTCGGCCGAGGTCATCGACAGCATGGGCGACAAGGACGCCGCACGTCGAACGGCTGCCGCGGCGGGCGTGCCCATCGTACCGGGCTGCGATTTGCTCAAAAGTCCCGAGGAGGCAACGGCCGAGGCTGAGCGCATTGGCTGCCCCGTGCTTATTAAGGCGCGTGCGGGCGGCGGCGGTCGCGGTATTCGTAAGGTCGAGCGCGTGGAAGATGCGGCAAAGGCGTTCATCGAGGCGCGTGCCGAGGGCGAGGCCGTCTTTGGCGACGGCGAGTGCTACATGGAGAAGTTCGTCGCGCCGGCGCACCACGTTGAGGTGCAGATTATGGCCGATAAGCAGGGCCATGTGTTTTCGCTCGGCGAGCGCGAGTGCTCGGTTCAGCGTCGCAATCAAAAGCTGATCGAGGAGAGCCCCGCGCCGTGCCTCGACGGACACGACGACACTCGTGCTCGCATGCACAAGGCAGCGCGTGACTTGGCTCGTGCCGTCGGCTACGAAGGGGCCGGTACCATCGAGTTCTTGTATTCGGACGACGGCAATTTCTACTTTATGGAAATGAACACGCGCTTGCAGGTGGAGCATCCGGTTACGGAGTTTGTGACCGATACCGACTTGGTCAAGTGGCAGCTGCGCGTGGCAGCCGGCCAGCCTCTGCCCTTTGAGCGGGAGGACATGCCGGTCCGCAACCACGCCATGGAGTGCCGCATCAATGCCGAAACGCCGGACTTTCTGCCGTCATGTGGAACGGTCACCGCGTTGCGTGTGCCGGGTGGTCCGCGCGTACGCTGGGATTCCGCCATGTTTACCGGTGCGAACGTTCCGCCGTACTACGACTCTATGCTCGGCAAGCTCATCGTGTGTGCGCCCACGCGTGACGGCGCTATTCGTAAGATGCGCTCGGCCCTGGGCGAGCTCGTGATTGAGGGCGTGAGCGAAAACAGCGAGCTTCAGCTCGACGTGCTGGCAAACGACGAGTTCTTGTCAGGCATGTATCACACCGATCTGATGGGGCATCTCTATGCTGATGAATAGAAAAGCGAAGACGGTCAACGTCCTCGAGGGGCCAATGACCGAGTCGTGCGCCGAGTTTCCCGCGCGTCACGTGTTTATCAAGTGCCCGGAGTGCCGCCGTGTGATCGATGAGGCGCGCCTGCACGACAACCTTGAGGTCTGCCCTCGTTGCGGCAAACACTTTCGCGTGAGCGGGCGCGACCGCATGCGCATGACGGTTGACGAGGGCACGTTTGAGGAATGGGATGCCAATCTGGCGCCGGAGGACTTCCTCTCGTTTCCCGGCTATGCCGACAAGCTCAAGAGCGTGAGCGAGCGTTCGGGCGAGCGCGATGCCGTTGTGTGCGGCAAGGGCAAAATCTGCGGTTGCGATACGGCGCTCTTCTTTATGGACGCCAACTTTATGATGGGCTCGATGGGTTCCGTGGTGGGCGAGAAGATCTGTCGCACATTTGAGCGAGCGACCGAGCTGGGATTGCCAGTTGTCGGCTTTACCGTTTCGGGCGGTGCGCGCATGCAAGAGGGCGTGACATCGCTTATGCAGATGGCCAAGATTTCTGCGGCGGTTAGGCGCCACAGCGAGGCGGGCGGCCTGTATATCACGGTGCTCACCGACCCCACGACCGGAGGCGTAACCGCGAGTTTTGCCATGGAGGGCGACATTATCCTGGCCGAGCCCGATGCCCTGACGGCATTTGCCGGCCCGCGCGTGATCGAGCAGAACATGCACAAGCGCCTGCCCAAGGGATTCCAGCGCTCCGAGTTTTTGCTGGAGCACGGCTTTTGCGATGCCGTTGTTCCGCGTGGCGAGATTGCGCTCACGGTAGGCGAGCTGCTGGCGCTGCACGAAGGGCACGCGCCCGGCCTGGGGGCACCGCATGAGATCGTGCATACGGGTCGCCGCGGCAAAAAGCTGGGACACTTGTTCAAGCGCTCGGCCGCACCAAAAACCGCGCTCGAGATTGTCAAGCAGACCCGCTCGGCAGATCGCGCCACGGCAGGCGAGATGATCTCGCTGGGCCTGGATGGATTTGTGGAGCTGCACGGCGACCGCTACTTTGGCGACGACGCTGCTGTGGTGGCTGGCATTGGCTGGAAAGACGGACGCCCCGTAACGGTCATCGCCGTCGAGCGCGGCACCACGACTAAAGAGCGTATGCGTCGCAACTTTGGTATGGCACATCCCGAGGGCTACCGCAAAGCGCGTCGCCTGATGCGCCAGGCCGAAAAGTTTGGTCGACCGGTTCTGTGCCTGGTCAATACTTCGGGCGCGTTTTGCGGCATCGGTGCCGAGGAACGCGGTCAGGGCGAGGCGATTGCCCAGAACCTCATGGAGATGAGCGGCCTTAAGACGCCGATTGTCTCGGTGGTGACAGGCGAGGGCGGCTCTGGTGGCGCGCTGGCGCTGTCCGTGGCCGACCGCATCCTGATGCTCTCGAGCTCGGCCTATTCGGTCGTGAGCCCCGAGGCCTGTGCGTCGATCCTGTGGAAGGATACCGAGCGCGCGAATGAGGCCGCCGAGGCGCTTAAGCTCACGGCCCCCGATCTGTTGGCGCTCGGCATCATCGACGGCATTGTTGACGATAGGGGCCTGTCGCATGAGGAGATCGCCGGTGCCGTCATGTCCTCGGCATTTGATGCCTTCGATACGCTTGGGCAGCTCGACGACGCGACCCTCACAAACCTCCGCTACGAAAAGTACCGCGCAATCGGTCAGTACCGCACGATGTGACAAAGGGAAAGCTCGCATGTCACATTGGGAAAGGCGTTCCATGTCACAAGTTTCTAACACCTCGTTTACAACGACGGTTTCATCAAACGCCATGGCCGTGGTGGACTATCTGTCCAAAAGCATGATGTCGGCGCTGCCGTTTATTGTCTGCGCGGCGTTGTTCCGCACCGTCGCCGTCATTATGGGCGAAGGTATGCTGGGCCTGTGGTCTGCCGATTCCGAAATCTATCGCCTGTTCTACAGTTGGCTCTATAACGCCGGCTACTACTTTTTGCCCATTTATCTTGGTTGGGCGGCCGCCCGCCAGCTCGGTTGCTCGGAGCAGCTAGGCATGATGCTGGGCGGCGTATTGATTGCGCCCGATCTGCTTAAGCTCGTCGATGCCGCATCGACGACGGGGGCATCGATGACTTCCGTGTATGGTCTGCTTCCCGCGCCGGTCAACGATTACACGACGACTGTTATTCCGGTTCTCATCTCGGTGCCCGTGCTATGGCGAGTGGAGTGTTTCTTTCAGCGCGTTATCCCTAAGGCCGTGGCGTTTTCGTTCGTTCCGTTTGCGACCATGCTTGTCATGGTTCCGGTTTCGCTGTGTATTACGGCGCCGGCGGGCAGCTATCTGGGCATGCTGTTGGGCCAGCTTATGTTTATGCTTGGCAATTCCGGTGGCATCGTGTCGCTGCTCACGCTCATGGGGCTTGCCGCGGGTTGGGAGTTCCTTAAGATTGCGGGCATCAGCAACGTTGTCCTATCGCTCGCCTATGCGCAGTTTATGAGTGTGGGAACGGATTCGTGCATTCTGATCGCCGCGACGATGGCAACGTTTGCCGTTTGGGGCATGCCCTTTGGTGCGTCGCTTCGCGTTGCGGATAAGGACGAGAAGGCCCTCATGCTGGGCTATTCAATCTCGGGCGTGCTTGGCGGCGTAAGCGAGCCGGCGCTGTACGGTTGCGGCTTTAAATATGGCAGGTGCCTGACGTGCATGGCCATTGGCGGTGCCGTCGGAGGCCTTGTTGCAGCCGCGGGCCACGTTACGGCCTATACCATCGGCATGACGAATGTCCTCATGGTCATTGGCTTTGCCACGGGCGGCATCTCGAACCTGCTATGGTGCTGTGCTGCCGGCGGTGTGGCATTTGCGGTGTCTGCGGCGCTGAGCTACTGCTTTGGCGTGGTGCCGGCGAAGGGACAGACGATGGGGGACGGAGCCGATTCACCCGAAACCTCGAAGAGCGTGGCCGAAGTAAGCGCGTAAACCTGTGCGACACAAGGACGATTCCTTTGCCACATTCCAAGGCCGTGGCCCGTGTGGGTTGCGGCCTTTTTTGTATCTGGGGGATAAAGTGGCTACACTACAATCCGTTTGAGCAATAGATATATAGGTAGTACCGTGGGGGCAGATGTAGATGGTCGAGTGGATTGTTAAGCGTGCGCAGGGCGACCGTGCGCGCGTGGGCACGTTGACGGGCGTGGTGTGTATTCTCGCCAATGTGGCACTATGCGCTGCGAAGGGCGTAATTGGCGTGCTGTCGGGATCGGTTTCGATTGTGGCGGATGCCATGAACAACCTGTCCGATGCCAGCTCGAATATCGTGAGCGTGCTGGGCTTTAAGCTGGCGAGCAAGCCGGCCGACCCCGAGCATCCTTACGGCCACGGTCGCTACGAGTATCTCTCGGGTCTGGTCGTGGCTGCACTCGTGCTGCTGATCGGCCTTGAGCTGGTGAAGTCCTCGGTCGAGCGCGTCATCCACCCCGAACCTGTCGAGTTCTCGCTTGCCCTGGTGGCAGTTCTAGTGCTTTCGATGGTCGTAAAGCTCTGGATGGCGGCTCTCAACCAAAAGCTCGGCGATCGCATTGAGTCCGAGACGCTGCATGCGACCGCGCAGGATTCCAAGAACGATGTTCTTGCTACGGGCGCCGTGTTAGCGTGCGCAATTGTTTCGCAGGTGACGCACATCAATCTTGACGCATGGGTCGGCCTTGCCGTTGGCGCCTATATTGGCTGGAGCGGTTTTGAACTCATCCAGGATACGGTGAGCCCGCTTTTGGGCCAGTCGCCCGATCCTAAGCTGGTCAAGCACATTCGAGACAAGATCATGAGCTATCCCGGCGTTTTGGGCGTTCACGATCTGATGGTTCACGACTACGGCCCGGGCAGGAAGTTCGCAAGCGCTCACGCCGAGATGGCGGCCGAAGCCAGCCCGCTGGAAAGTCACGACACGCTCGATAACATCGAGCAGTCGTTTAGGAACGAAGACGGCATGATTGTCACACTTCACTACGACCCCATCGTGACCGACGATCCAAAGGTGGCGAGCATGCGCTTGCGCATCAACGCTATGGCTCAAGAGATCGATAGCCGCCTTTCGATTCATGATTTGCGCTGCGTGCCGGGCCCCACGCACACCAACGTGATTTTTGACTGCGTGCGTCCCTCGGATCTGCAAATGAGTGCCGAAGACTTAAAGCACGCGCTGGCACAACGGGTCGAATCGGAATACCCCAGGTCGATTGCCAAGATTACGATCGACGAAGACTACGTAGGACATACCCACGAGTAAGGCTGTGCCGGCAAAGCAGGTTATGCAGAAGGGGAGAGCATGAAGAAACTGTATCTACTCCGCCACGGGCAGACGGAGTTCAACGTCAAAAAGCTGGTCCAGGGCCGCTGCGATTCACCGCTCACCGACCTGGGCCGTCAGCAAGCCGGGATGGCAGCCGCGTGGCTCAAAGCCCACAACGTCGTTCCCGACAAAGTGGTCTCTTCGCCCTTAGGCCGAGCCATGGACACAGCTCAGCTCGTCGCAACCGAACTCCTTGGCCCGGACGCAGTAGTCGAGTCCTGCGAAGGCATCATCGAGCGCTGCTACGGCACCTTCGAAGAAGGTCCGCACGACGCGCTACCCACCGACGTCTGGGATCCGGGCGAGGACTTAATTCCATTCGGAGGAGAAGGAAGCCAGGCACTGCAAGAGCGCATGGTAGACACCCTCACCAATATCATGGGCTCCGAGGGTATCGAAACCCTTCTAGCAGTAAGCCACGGCAGCGCCAGCCGCCAATTCATCAAGGCTGCAGCCCCAGAGGGCTTCGAGCTCCCAGCAAAACTCCCCAACTGCGCCATCATGATCTTCGATTTTGACGAGGCAAAGCCACAAGCAGAAGGCGAGCCTCATCAATGTAAGTTCACCCTCCAGCAAATAGTGGACCCCCAACAAAGTCATTAGCCTGAGCGAGCAAGGTTTAGCAGACATCAACGTGGCGTTCCCAGTGTGCGGCGGAGGGGGCGGGCCTGAGACATATTAAGGTTGTCGCGAGTTCCGCACGAACAGGAGAGCACTTAATGTGCTCTCCGTCGTGAGCAGGACTGTAGAGCAGCAACCTTAATATGTCTCAGGCCCGCCCCCTCCGCCGCACACTGGGAACGTGCCACGCACTTTACCTGCGTAAACAATGTGAGTGAAATATGAATCTCGATGGATACGCCCGCAGCCGTGTATACTAATCAGCTGTGTGTAACCAGGGGAGTATTCTGGCTGGACAAAATGCCTGCTTAATAGGGTTGTCAGGTAGTCGGGGCGAAATACAAGGCTGGGGAGCACGTCGTGTAAGTAGTGGTCCTCTAGGGGCGTACGCTCGGTGGTGTACGCATTGTCCCAAGACCACGCGAGAGTTGGGATCATATCTTGATCAGCATGATTCTCGGCCGCAAGATTGGCATGACCCAGGTTTGGGACGAGGACGACAACGTCGTTCCCGTCACGGTCATCCAGGCTGGCCCCTGCGCTGTCTCGCAGGTTAAAACTCAGGCAACCGACGGCTATGACGCCGTCCAGATCGGTTTCGGCGACATCAAGGCCAAGAACGTGAACAAGCCCATGGCTGGTCACTTCGCCAAGGCTGGCGTCGAGCCTGTCCGCTTCCTTCGTGAGGTCCGCGTCGAGAACGGCGAGGAGCACAAGGTCGGCGAGGTCGTCACCGTCGCTGATTTCGCTGATGTCGAGAAGGTCGACGTCATCGGTACCTCCAAGGGTAAGGGCTTCCAGGGTCGCATCAAGCGCTGGGGTCAGCGCCGCGGTCCTATGACGCATGGTTCTCACTTCCAGCGTCACCCCGGTTCTATCGGTCAGTGCGCCTATCCTGCGCGCGTCCTCAAGGGCGTCAAGATGGCCGGTCACATGGGTAACGAGCGCGTTACCGTCAAGAACCTTTCCGTTGTCCGCATCGATGCCGAGCAGAACCTCATCTTGGTCAAGGGCGCTGTCCCGGGTGCCAAGAATGGTCTCGTCGCCATCCGTATGGCCTAAGGGCCCAGCCCATTTAGCCCAGCGTCATACCAAGGAGAACACTTAAATGGCAAAGTTTGAAGTAAAGAACAGCGAGGGCAAGAAGGTCGCCGAGGCCGAGCTCGCCGCTGAGGTGTACGGCATCGAGCCGAACATCCACGTTATGCACCACATCGTCAAGTGCCAGATGGCCTCTTGGCGTCAGGGCACCCAGTCTGCTAAGGGTCGCTCTGAGGTTTCCGGTGGCGGCAAGAAGCCTTGGCGTCAGAAGGGCAAAGGCCGTGCCCGCCAGGGTTCCATCCGTGCTGCCCAGTGGCGTCACGGTGGCGTTGTCTTCGCCCCCAAGCCCCGTTCCTACGCTAAGCGTATGAACAACAAGGAGGTCAAGCTGGCTATGCGCTCCGCGCTGTCCGCCAAGCTGGCCGATGGCGAGCTCGTGCTCGTCGACGACTACGGCTTCGAGAAGCCTTCCACCAAGGCTGCTGTCGCCATGCTCAAGGCTCTCGGCCTTGAGGGCAAGCGTCTGACCATCATCGTTCGCGATGAGGACGTCAACGCCTACCTGTCGTTCCGCAACATTCCCAAGACGTTCATCATCACCGCTGACGAGGCCAACACCTACGATCTCGTCAACAACAACGCTGTGCTGATGCCCGCCGACATCGCCGCTCACTTCGGGGAGGTGCTTGCATAAATGACCGCCCACGAGATCATCATCCGTCCGATCGTGTCCGAGCGTTCCTTCTCCGGCATGGAGCTGAACAAGTACACGTTCGAGGTCGCCAAGGATGCTAACAAGTATCAGATCAAGGACGCTGTCGAGGAGATCTTCGGCGTCAAGGTCGTTCGCGTGAACACCCTGACGGTCAAGCCCAAGACCAAGCGCGTGCGCTATGTCGCCGGCAAGACCCGTTCTTGGAAGAAGGCCATCGTCACGCTGGCCGAGGGCGACACCATCGAGGTCTTTGGCAACCAGGCCTAAGACTCGCTGCTGTTGAGTGAGCTCATGCCTCCCAAATAGGGGAGGCGGGAGCTCAAGGTTTTGGGCGTATATAATGGACACGCCCGGAACCGTGTATACGTCCGGTGTCATCGCACCCGAGGCAGAACCTCGAATCCCTGTCTGCGATGGCTAACGGATTCCTATTGAAAGGGATTGTAATGGCTGTAAAGCACCTTAAGCCGACCTCCGCTGGTAGGCGTTGGCAGACGATCTCCGACTTCTCCGAGATCACCTGCACCAAGCCCGAGAAGTCTCTTCTCGAGCCCCTGCCTAAGAAGGCCGGTCGTAACAACAACGGCCGCATCACCACCCGCCACCAGGGCGGCGGCGTGAAGCGTCGTTACCGCGTGATCGACTTCAAGCGCAACAAGGACGGCGTGCCCGCCAAGGTTGCCACGATCGAGTACGATCCGAACCGTTCCGCTCGCATCGCTCTGCTGCACTACGCTGACGGTGAGAAGCGCTACATCCTGGCCCCCAAGGGCCTCGAGGTCGGTCAGACCATCATGTCCGGTTCTGACGCCGACATCAAGCCGGGCAACGCTCTGCCCCTCGCCGACATCCCCGTCGGTACGCTCATCCACGCCGTCGAGTTCCAGCCGGGCAAGGGCGCTGCTATCGCCCGTTCCGCCGGTAACTCCTGCCAGCTGATGGGTAAGGAGGGCAAGTACGCTATCGTCCGTATGCCTTCCTCCGAGATGCGCCGCATCCTCGTTACCTGCCGCGCCACCGTCGGTGAGGTCGGCAACGCCGATCACTCCAACATCGTCATCGGCAAGGCCGGCCGTAAGCGTCACATGAACGTGCGCCCGACCGTCCGCGGTACCGTCATGAACCCTGTCGACCACCCGCACGGCGGTGGCGAGGGCAAGAACCACACCTCTGGTCGTCCCTCTGTTACCCCCTGGGGTAAGCCGACGAAGGGCCTTCGTACGCGCAAGAAGAAGAAGGTCTCGAACCAGCACATCATTCGTCGCCGTAAGAAGTAATTTCGGATACCGAGTTTTAGGAGAAAGCACTTATGAGCAGAAGTCTCAAAAAGGGCCCGTTCGTGGAGACTCGCCTTCTCTCGCGTATCACCGCGATGAACGAGGCTGGCAAGAAGGACGTCGTGAAGACCTGGTCCCGCGCGTCCACCATCTTCCCCGAGATGGTTGGTCACACCATCGCCGTCCACGACGGCCGCAAGCATGTGCCCGTGTATGTTACCGAGTCCATGGTTGGTCACAAGCTCGGCGAGTTCGCGCCGACTCGTACGTTCCGTGGCCACAAGGCCAAATAGGGGGTTAACCGTAAATGGCAACTAAGTCTATTGAAACTGAGGCCACCGAGGTTCGCGCCGTCGCTAAGTACGTGCGTGTTTCCCCCAGCAAGGCCCGCCTGGTGGTCGATCTGATCCGCCGCAAGCCTGTTGCTCAGGCCTTCGACATCCTCCACTTCTGCGACCGTGCCGTCGCCGTGGATGTCGAGAAGGTTCTCCGTTCCGCCGTTGCGAACGCCGAGAACAACAACGGTCTGCGTGCCGACAACCTGGTTGTCGCCGCTGCCTATGTTGACGAGGGTCCGACGCTTAAGCGCATCCGTCCCCGCGCCAAGGGTTCCGCTTCTCGCATTCTGAAGCGTACTTCCCACATCACCGTCGTCGTTGCTCCTCGAAAGGAGGCGTAAAGCTGTATGGGTCAGAAAGTCTACCCCACCGGCTTCCGTCTTGGCATCACCGAGAACTGGCGCTCCCGCTGGTTCGCAGAGAAGGATTACGCTAAGACCCTCGGTAACGATCTCGAGATCCGCAAGTACCTCGAGAAGCGTCTTTCCCGCGCAGCTGTCTCCCGCGTCGAGATCGAGCGCGCTGGCGACAAGGTGAAGGTCATCATCCTCACCGCTCGCCCCGGCGTTGTCATCGGTAAGAAGGGTGCCGAGATCGATACCCTCCGCACCGAGCTCGAGAAGGTCGCTGGCGTCTCCAAGGGCCAGCTCTCCGTCGACGTTGTCGAGATCAAGCGCCCCGAGCTCGACGCCAACCTCGTTGCTCAGTCTATCGCCGAGCAGCTCGAGGGCCGCGTTGCCTTCCGTCGCGCTATGCGCAAGGCTGTCCAGTCCGCCCGCAAGGCCGGCGCTAAGGGCATCCGTATCCAGTGCTCCGGTCGTCTCGGCGGTGCCGAGATGGGCCGTCGTGAGTGGTACCGCGAGGGTCGCGTGCCTCTGCACACCCTCCGTGCCAAGATCGACTACGGCACGGCTGTCGCCAGCACCACCATGGGCGCTTGCGGCGTGAAGGTCTGGATCTACCTGGGCGAGAAGCTCCCGGGCCAGCCTGTTCCCAACCCTGCACTCGAGGGCTCTTCCCGTCCTCGTCGTCGTAACTCCGAGAGGAGGGGTCAGTAGTGCTTGCCCCTAAGCGTATTCTTCACCGCAAGGTGCAGCGTGGCTCCATGAAGGGCCAGGCCAAGGGTAATACCGAGCTGCATTTCGGCGAGTTTGGTATCCAGGCTCTCGAGGCCCATTGGATCACCAACCGTCAGATCGAGGCCGCTCGTATTGCCATGACCCGCTACATGAAGCGTGGCGGTCGTGTCTACATCACGATCTTCCCCGATAAGCCCATCACCAAGAAGCCTGCCGAGACTCGCATGGGTTCTGGTAAGGGTAACCCCGAGGAGTGGGTGGCCGTCGTCAAGCCCGGCCGCATCATGTTCGAGGTCAAGGGCGTGCCCGAGGAGGTCGCTCGCGAGGCCCTGCGTCTTGCTCAGCACAAGCTTCCCATCAAGACCAAGATTGTTGCTGCTAAGAACGCTGAGCAGCGCATCGAGAAGGAGATGGCTGAGGAGGCCGCTCTCGAGGCCAAGTGGGCTGCTGAGGACGCCGCCGCCGCCAAGGAGGAGAACTAATGAAGCCCGCAGAGATTCGTGAGCTCTCGGACGCTCAGCTCGTTGAGAAGCTGAAGGAAATGCGCGCCGAGCTCTTTAACCTTCGTTTCCAGATGGCCACCAGCCAGCTGGACAACACCGCTCGCGTCAACACCGTGAAGAAGGACATCGCTCGCGTCCTCACGGAGCAGCGCGCCCGCGAGATCGCAGCGGAGAAGTCCGCTGTCGCCGAGTAGGACCTAAGGAGAGAACATGACTGATTCGCGTAACTCGCGTAAGGTCCGTACGGGTGTCGTTACCTCCGTCTCCGGTGCCAAGACCATTGTTGTCACCATCACCGAGCGCAAGCGTCACCCCAAGTACGGCAAGATGATGACCAGCTCCAAGAAGCTGCACGCTCACGACGAGGAGTGCACGGCTGGCGTGGGCGACACCGTCCGCGTTATGGAGACCCGTCCTATGTCCAAGATGAAGCGTTGGCGCCTCATCGAGGTCGTCGAGCGCGCTAAATAAGCAGTCGCTCTTACGACTTGTACGTTTCCGAAGATGTGCGTATGCCTGGCTTGCATACCACGGGCCGTATAAAGGCTGCGCACCTCTCTTCGGTTCTTAGTTCGGAGGAACATCTACCATGATTCAGATGCAAACCATGCTGAACGTCGCCGACAACTCCGGCGCTCGCAAGATTCGCTGCATCAAGGTGCTTGGCGGTTCCAAGCGTCGTTATGCAGGCATCGGCGATGTGTTCATCGGTGCTGTCCAGGAGGCTACCCCTGGCGCCAACGTCAAGAAGAAGGACGTTGTCCGTTGCGTCGTCGTTCGCACCGTTAAGGAGATCCGCCGCAAGGATGGCTCCTACATTCGCTTTGATGAGAACGCCTGCGTTGTCATCAACAACGATGGTTCGCCCGTCGGCACCCGTATCTTCGGGCCCGTCGCTCGCGAGCTTCGTGACAAGAAGTACATGAAGATCGTCTCGCTCGCTCCCGAGACCCTGTAGTTAGGGGAGATATATGTATATCAAGAAGGGCGATAAGGTCCAGGTTCTCTCTGGTAAGGATCGCGGCAAGCAGGGCGTTATCCTGCGTGCTCTCCCCGCCGAGAACAAGGTCGTTGTCGAGGGCGTTTCGGTCGTCAAGAAGGCCGTCAAGCCCAACGCTGCCAACCAGCAGGGCGGCATCGTTTCGCAGGAGGCTCCCATCGATGCCTCCAACGTCAATCTCGTTTGCCCCGAGTGCGGTAAGGTTACCCGCGTCGGTCACGAGAAGGACGGCAAGAACAAGCTGCGCGTCTGCAAGAAGTGCGGCCACAAGTTCTAAGCTGCCCGCAACTTCAAGTTGCTAGCAAAGGCCCGGATGCCCCACGGCACCCGGGCCTTTTTCTATCCCTACTCATTGGGGACAGACTTAAATGAGTAGTCGTTGGGGACGTTCTTAAACGGCTAGTTGATGGGGACAGTCTTTAGATTTGTTTATCTGGTCATCTGGGATAGGCTTCAACGAAAGCGGCACATAGGGACTGTCTCTAGGTGCCGGCACATAGGGACGTTCCCTTTTTGCCGGCAGTTTGGGACGGTCCTTTGATGTCTGATGCCCTCAGAGGGGTGGAGTATCACGGCCCACTCTGTTCTTTAGGGCTTTGGTGTTCCGCCTCTTTATGCTTCACAAGGATCGTCGCATGCGCATTTATGCGCATAGTTTTGCGCGACAATGCGCATAACTGCGCAAACATCTGCCAACTATGGCTAAATAAGACCGACAAGCAAATAAATACGCAAACACGAGCAGATACGCGCGCAATTGTGCGAATATAGGGTTGTTAGAAATGAAGGACTTCCGATGACTTAGGAGGCACATCATGGCAGATTCCAAACAGGCTCCGCTCGACGCCGAAGCAGCCGCTAAGGCGGCGTTCGCCTCGGTCCAGGATCAGCCGTTCCCCGACAACATTTTTACGGCTCCCGAGCTTCGTTGGGCTGTAATTGGGTGTGGCGTTATCGCCAACCAAATGGCTCAGTCTCTCGCCCTTGCCGGCCGTAAGCTCGCGGGCGTTGCCAACCGCACGCTGTCCAAGGCTCAGGCTTTTGCAGAGCAGTATGGCGTTGAGAAGGTCTATGACACGGTCGAGGGTCTCTACGCCGATCCGAACATTGACGCAATCTATATCACCACGCCGCACAACACGCATATCACCTACCTGCGAGCCGCTCTGGCAGCTGGCAAGCACGTGCTCTGTGAAAAGGCCATCACCCTCAATTCTGCCGAGCTCGACGAGGCCCGCGCCATTGCCAACGAGCACAACGTTGTCCTTATGGACGCCACCACGGTGCTCCACATGCCCTTGTATCAAGAGCTGCGCCGCCGCATGGATGCCGGCGAGTTTGGCCACATGAACCTCGCTCAGCTCAACTTTGGCAGCTACAAGGAGTACGGCGACCTGACCAACCGCTTCTACAATCTTAACCTTGCTGGCGGTGCTATGCTCGACATTGGCGTCTACGCCCTGTCCGTCATGCGCCTCTTTATGGCAAGCCAGCCCGCTGAGGTCGTTTCGCTGGGCAACACCTGTGAGACCGGTGTCGACGTTGCGGGCGGCATCGTCTGCCGTAATGCCGAACAGCAGCTGGGCGTGGTGAGCCTCACGCTCCACTCCAAGCAGCCCAAGCGTTCGGTCATTAGCTTCGACAAGTGCTATATCGAGGTCAACGATTATCCGCGTGCCGATCACGCGACCATCGTGTGGACTGCAGACGGTCACCGTGAGGAGGTCCACGCTGGCACCGAGGCATACGCTCTGTGCTACGAGATGGCCGACCTGGAGAAGGCCGTTGCCGGCGATGATTCGAAGCGTGAGCTTCTGGGCTATGCTTCTGATGTTATGGAGCTTATGACCAAGCTCCGCGCCGACTGGGGAGTTGTGTACCCCGAGGAGGAGTAAGCGATGCTTGCGGAAGATAGGCTCAACGCGATCGTGTCGATGGTGCAGCGAGCCGGCTCGGTTACCGTGCCGGAGCTTGCTGAGGCCCTGGGCGTGACGGCGTCTACCATTCGGCGCGACTTGCAGACGCTCGACCGAGCGCACCGCATTGCCAAGGTCCACGGTGGGGCGACGAGTCTTGAGCGCGCGCACGTGACGCGCGACCTAACACTTAATGAGCGCAGCGACCTCCATAACGATGACAAGGAGCGTATCTGCGCCCGTGCGGCGGCGCTTGTGGAGCCTGAGAGCTTTGTATACATCGACTCGGGCTCGACGACGCTCAGGCTCATCGAGCATCTTCCACACCTTGAAGATGTCACCTATGTGACCGATTCCGTGCTCCATGCTCAGCGCCTTGCTTTGCGCGGCATGCGTACCGTGGTGCTGGGCGGCGAGCTCAAACCCGAGACCGAGGCGCTCGTTGGCCCCGATGCCTTGGCAACCTTAGACCGCTACAACTTCAACTGTGGCTTTTGGGGCTCTAACGGCATTGCCGCCGAGCAGGGCTTCACGGCGCCAGATATCGAGGAGGCGCAAGTAAAGCGTATCTCGATGCGCCATACGGCCAAGCGCTTCGTAATCTCGGACGCCAGTAAATTTGGCATGGTGGCGCCCATCAAGTTCGCGGACTTCCGCGACGCAACGATTATTACCGCAGGCGAGGTCCCTGCCAAGTACCGGGCAATGGACAACGTCATCACGGTCTAACAGCAGGGGACGGGCTAAGGCCAAAACCGCCGCGAAGGCGCCTGTCCCCATTGTGGTGGTTAGCAACGGAAACCGAGTAGTTTTCTCAATAGAAAAGCGGCAACGTCCATCACGGGCGTTGCCGCTTTCGTTATCTACCGGTTCTGTCTAAGTCTGTAACAACTGGACCGTTAAAAGTGGGCTAGGTGTTACAGATTGAGATTTTTTCTTGAGAGGGATTCGAATGTCTCGATCTATAACAAATAGACCGGAAAATGGGTTCTAACTGTTACAGATCGAGACGTTTTGGGACCGCGGCTGAGCCATTGCGGCAAAACTACCACAAAGGTGCCTGTCCCCATTGTGGTGGTTTAGGGCTCCCAGGGGCAGGGGGCTTCGATATAGATATGCTCGCCGGTTACGGGATGCGTGAAGGACACGCTGTGGGCGTGGAGCATCAGGCCGCAGGGGCGCGGCGTTCCGTACAGGTCGTCGCCAACCAGGGGATGACGCTCGCTCGCCAGGTGCACGCGAATCTGATGCTTGCGGCCGGTGAGCAACTCGACATCAATATACGAGCGCGTGGGCAGGCCACGGCGGCTCTTAAGGCGCTTGAGCACCTTGACGCGCGTCTGAGAGGGCTTTCCGCTGGCGCCGACACGCATCTTGCGGCTATCGTGGCGATCGCGAGCGATAGGCTTGTCGATGAGCTTCTCGTTCCAGTCGATTTTGCCCTCGGCGAGCGCCAGATAGTGCTTTTCGAACGCGTGGTCGATGACCATCTGGTCAAAAGCGGGCTGCGTCTGCTTGTCGAGCGAGAACAACACCACGCCGGTGGTGTTTCGGTCCAGGCGGTTAAGCGGTTGCATGTCGGTCGCGGCAAAGCCGTCGCCCATCGCCAGCAGCAGGTCGCTGGCGTAGTCGGTAAGTGTGCGCTCGCCGGTGCCGTCGCCGTGGACGATCATGCCGGCGGGCTTGTCGATGGCCATGAGCCAGGCGTCGCAGTAGAGGACTTGAGGTTCTTCGTTCACGTGTAAGCCTTTCGGTTAGCTGATTCCCACAAACATGCAGCCCGAGGTCGCCCCGCGTAGGCGGGCGGCGGGCTTGCGGCCGGCTTGAGCCGCCTCGACGGCGCGACGGACGCGTGCGACGGCGCGGCCCACCTCTTCGGCATCGAGCAGCGTTCCGTCCACCATGAGACGACGCACGCCGGCATCGAGCAGCTGTGGTACCTGCGGCGTAAGGTCGATGGGGTAGGCGTCGTACAAGCGAGAGCGGCCATGGATGTCGGTGCGGACGGGCATGACCTTTCCGTCGATATTCTTGAGCGAGAGCTTGCGGGCACGCAGGCGGCAGTTGGCACAATCGTGGATGCAGCCGTTGGCAACCTGCAGAATGCAATGCTCGCTTGTCATGACGCGCGGGCGGCCAAAGACGGTGATGCCTAGAGCCGCGGGCGCGGCGGTGCCGAGCGAGATAATCTCGTCGAGCGTGATTTCGGGCGAGAGCCAAAACGCACCGGCTCCGCGCTCGGCAAGCGCCTCCATGCAGGGTGCGTTGTGAACCGGCAGGCAAGAGCGAATCTCGGCCGTGGCGCCAACCTGGGTGGCCAGGGCAAGCTCAGAGATGTTGCCAATAGCGACCGTGGCGCCGGCAACAACCCAGGGATCGACGCGCTCGTGGTCGACGGCGCGGCAGACCTCGTCGAGTACGGGCACGATACCCTGCTCAAATGTATCGGCAGGGGAGAGCCCGGCCGCATCGAGCGCGTCGGTGGTCATGTAGATGCGCGCGGCGCCCTCCGCGCGCGCTGCCTCGGCGGCTTCGAGCGTGGTGACGGTGGTACAGATCTGCGGCTCGTCGCGGTAGTGCTCGGGCATGGGGCGCGTACATTTGTCGAGCACCGGCAACTCGAGCTTTTTCGCGCGCTCCTCGTACGGTGCCAGAATGGCCTCTTCCAGCGCCTTACAAGCGGCGGCGCGCACTTTATGCACGGCGGAGAAGCCCATGCCGCAGCCCTCATCGAGCGCCACATCAAAGCTCGCGGCCTCAAAGGGCGAGGAGCCCATGCGGCCCACATGCTCAACCAGATCGGATGCCTCGACGGCGCGGGTCTTGGCAGCCTCGACGGTAAAGCCCGTGGCCGTGGCCGTAAGTGAAGGGTCGTCACAGCAGGTGAGCGTAACAGTAAACGGCTCGCCCAGACGCGCCACAACGGACACGTCTACGGCGCGGCGGCGCAGCACATCGCGCTTGAGAGCAGCCCCGGCGGCATCGATGGCGCGCTGGCTTCGAATCATGCGCACGCGGCAGCCCTCGGGCATGCTGCGGGGCACGCGGCACTCGATGATGTCGCCGGCAGCGGCATCCTCGGCAGCGATGGTGGTCAGGAACTGGTCAAACTCATTGTCGTGACGAAGCTCCAGCAGGTCGCCCTTGCCCACGGGCTCAAACAACTCAATGCGGGCGATGGCGGCGCGGCGACGACGGTCGTCGGGTTTGAGCCCGCGCACGTCGCGGTTGGCCAGACGGCTGCCCAGCACCGTGCCCACAATCTGGCCGCGGTTGTTGGAGCGCTCGTAACTCATCATCTCGTCGCCCGAGGTGCCGTCCTGATAGGCGTGCGTAAAGTCGCGGTTAAAGCAGCGCTTGAGTTGGCGCTGGCGAGCGGCGTCCTCGTCCTTATCTACGGCGACCCCGGCCAGCATGTCGTCGATCTGATGACGATACACATCAACGATGGAGTACACGTAATCGGGCGCCTTCATGCGGCCCTCGAGCTTGAGCGATGCGGCGCCGGCGTCATACAGACGGCGAACAAGCAGCGACGTGTTGGTGTCGCGCGGGCACAGCGCGCGCTCGCGACCGGCAGGGGAGAGCGAGCGGCCGTT
Source organism: Collinsella aerofaciens (assembly GCF_039836695.1). Classification (GTDB taxonomy): domain Bacteria; phylum Actinomycetota; class Coriobacteriia; order Coriobacteriales; family Coriobacteriaceae; genus Collinsella; species Collinsella aerofaciens_BD. The sequence continues at coordinate 41,780 of NZ_JBDPAC010000016.1, forward strand.
CTCGTCGATCAGCTCGTAAGGCAGGCGACAGGGCTGAGCGCACATGCCGCGGTTGGCCGAGCGGCCCGCCATGGCAAAGCTCGAGAGCAGGCACAGGCCCGAGTAACAAAAGCAGATGGCACCGTGACTAAAGACCTCGAGGTCCACATCGGGTGCGGCGTCGTGGATGGCGGCGATCTCGTCAATGGAGAGCTCGCGCGACAAGGTCACGCGGTCGGCGCCCTGCTCACGGCACCAAAGGGTTCCGCGGTCGTCGTGGATGTTTGCTTGGGTTGAGATGTGCGTCTCGATGCCGGGCATCGTACGCTTGACCTCAAAGAACAGGCCCCAGTCCTGGATGATGAAGGCGTCGGCGCCCAGCGTGGAGCAGCGATGGATGAGTTGCAGCGCATCGTCCATCTCGGACTGCTTGATAACGATGTTGACCGTGACGTAGACGCGCGACCCGGCCATGTGTGCAGCACGGCAGGCTTGCTCAAAGGCCTCGTCGGTAAAGTTGGTGGCCTTGCGGCGGGCGTTGAAGCTGCCCATGCCGCAGTAGATGGCATCAGCGCCGGCGGCGAGTGCGGCGGCAAAGGGCTCGGGTCCTCCGGCGGGCGCTAAAAGCTCGGGTCTGCGGTTGGTGGTTCGACTGGCGGTTGCGGTCATATCCTGCCTTTCAAAATGCTCAGATATTCAAAAGTATAGTGGCGTCGCTGCGGTGGGCGACGCCCGCAGCCTAAGCAGGACAAAGTCTTCAGCGGCTTGGGCTGGCTGATCCCGTGGAAAACCGTTCGGCGGTTCAGGGAAACCGTTGGGCGATAAAATATTCTCGCAACGTGATAATAATCTTGCATCGCGCGGAAACCTTGAGTACTATCCCAATCAAGCGCGGTGTTCAGACCGAACTGTGCCTCCCGGTGTGAACACCGCGCTCGCGCTCTCTCAATTGATCGTAAGGAGAAAAACATGAGCAAGACCGTCGTGTCTTCCGATAACGCACCCGCAGCCATCGGCCCGTATTCCCCCGGTATCCAGGCCGGCAACATGGTGTTCCTGTCCGGCCAGCTGGGCATCGATCCCGCGACCGGCAAGATGCCCGAGGGCGTCGAGGCCCAGGCCAAGCAGTCCCTCGCCAACGTTGAGGCCCTGCTGACCGCTGCCGGCGCCACCTTTGCCGATGTCGTCAAGACCACGGTCTACCTGGCCGACATTGCCGACTTCGCTGCCGTGAACGAGATCTACGCCTCCAAGTTCGAGGCTCCGTTCCCCGCGCGCAGCGCTTTCCAGGTTGCCGCCCTTCCGGCTGGCGGTCTGGTCGAGATCGAGGTCGTCGCCGCTCTCTAAGGCGTTGGCAACAACTAAACATGACATGCAAAAAGACCCTGCAGCGCGTGTGAGCTGCAGGGTCTTTTGTTAAGTGACGGATCGCTTGTGGAGCCGCGCTCCATTTTGCTCGTTAGCCCTCCTTGCGAACTTTTTGCAGGTAGCGGTAGACGCTGGGCTCCGAGATGCCCAGCGCGGTGGCGGCGCAGGCCACGGCGCCCTTGAGCATGAACACCCCGTTGCCGTTGAGGTGGCGAATGACGTCCACGCGGTCGCTCTGACCAAGCGACGCTATATCCAGCCCGCGCGCGCTCAGCAACTCGGCAATGCTGCGGTCGATGAGCTCCTGTGTGGACTCCGAAAGGCTTTCGACCTCGATAGGGGCGGGCTCCGTGCGCGTCGGCGCTGCGTCGAAGCACGCCATGAGCTGCTGCGCCATGGCGTTGATGGAACGCACGGTCGAGAGATCGGTGTTGACGCAGAGCATACCGACGATCTCGTCATGCTCGCGGATAAAGTACGTCGCTGACTCCAACGTCTTGCCGCCGGCACCGCGCCCCTCGTAGCCCGTAATAAACGGCAGGTCGCGATACTTGGGGTCGTGCATGATCTTGAGCGCCAGATCGGTGGCGGGGCCGCCGACCTTGCGGCCGCTCACGATGCCGTTGCGAATATCGACGATGGCGTGGTCGGGATCCGAGAAATCGTGCAGCACGATTTCGCTGTTTTTGCCGAGTATCTGCTCCAGAAAATCGACCATCGGCAAAAAGCGGCGTACGGTCTCGTTCACGGGCAACTCCTTTGGGTGAAATCGGAAATGTTCATAACAATTTTTTCTCATGGTAACACGCTGCCCATCATCTCGTATATCCGCAGGTACATTGCGTAATACAGATGAGCGGTAGATATTTGGCGGTAAACGGTTGACCAAAAGAAAAGTTAGATGTTATTTTGACCAGACACTTTCCTGACCTGCGGAAATGCGTTATTTCAGCTGAAGAATAGTCTGATAACAAAAAATTATTATTGAGAATGAGAATCATCTTTAATACGATATGCAATGAAGGCACAACCTCAACCCCGCGCTGCGTCACAATAGAGCGTTAGATGCGAAAACAACTACTTCGAGGATTGGTGGTCAAATGACCCAGGAGACGGTTACGAACGGCACTGAAGCCCTGTTCACTCGCGAAGGCATGCCTCCCGTTAAGGAAATGATCCCGTGTGCCCTTCAGCACGTACTGGCATCGTTTGCCGGCATCATTACCCCGGCGGTCATCATGGCCGGCGTCTACGGCTTTAATAGCCAGCAGAGCACCGACATCATCCAGGTCGCGCTCATTCTTTCGGCGATCGATACGGCCCTTCAGGCCTTCGCTCCCTTCCGTCGCATCGGCGGCGGCCTGCCCATCGTCATGGGCGTTTCGTTCGCGTTCCTGCCGGCCCTGCAGGCCATGGGTGCCTCGGGCTTTAGCTTTGGTGCGCTGCTGGGCGGCGAGATCGTCGGCGGCGCCGTCGCAGTCCTCTTTGGTCTGGCCTACAGCAAGATCAAGTGGCTGTTCCCGCCCGTCGTGACCGGTACGGTCATCTTCTCCATCGGCGTTTCGCTGTATCCCACGGCCGTCAAGTATATGGCCGGCGGTATGGGTACGCCGCTGTGGGGCACCCCGCAGGCCTGGTGTGTCGCTCTTATCACCTTCGCCGTGGTCTTTGCGCTCGCCAACTTTGGCAAGGGCACGCTCAAGCTGGGATCCGTGTTCTTTGGCATGATCGTCGGCATGATCGTCTCCATCCCCTTTGGCATGATCGACTTCTCCAGCGTCGCCACCGCTCAGGTCTTCGCCCTTCCCAAGCTCATGCCCTACGCGCTCGAGTTTGATCCCGAGGTCTGCATTACCCTCGCCGTCGTGTTCCCCATGGTTGCTATTCAGGTTATCGGTGACGTCTCCGCCGCCTGCCTGGGCTCCATCGACCGTATGCCCACCGAGCGCGAGCTCTCCGGCGCTATCGTGTCCCAGGGCCTCACCTCTATGGTCGGCGGCCTGCTGGGCGGTCTTCCCACCAGCGCCCTTGGCCAGAACGTGGGCATCATCTGCTCCAACAAGGTCGTCAACAAGTGGGTCTTTGTGATCATCGCGGCCGTCTTTGCCATCGCCGGTCTGTTCCCGCAGCTCTCTGCCGTCCTTTCCGCTATCCCGCAGCCCGTCATCGGCGGCGCGACCGTCGGCGTCTTTGGCACCATCACCATGAACGGCGTGCGCATGTTCACCCGCGAGGGCCTCACGCAGCGCACTACCACCATCGTCGGTACCTCCGTCGTCTTTGGCCTGGGTATCTGGATGGCAAGCGGTTGCCTTGCCGGTGAGGGTATGCCCACCTGGGTGCCCACCGTCATCGGCTCCAATGCTGTAACCCCCACCGCCATCATGGCCATTGTCCTTAACCTGATTCTTCCGCAGACGCCGGTCGTGGCTCAGCACATCGATGCTGCCAAGGACGCTGCCGTGGATCTGGTCTTGCCCGAGAGCAAGAAGTAACCAATTCGGTGCTATTCGTCGGCGGACGCATCGCCTCGTCCGCCGACGTCATGCGGCGCCAAGCCGCACTTCAAAGGGTTTGTCCCTTTGGTGAAGCGTTGACGGGAGAGGGCCCGTTTCCGGTGTAGGCCGGCGCTTCGCACTCCGCCATGTCAGAGGTGTCAAACCCCGCCCCTGATGTCGAAGGGAGCATCCATGCTTCTGGTCGCTAACGGTTCCGTCTTTACCCGCAATGCTCAGGCCCCGTTCATTCCAAACGGTGCGGTCGCCATTGACGGAGATACGATCGTCGAAGTGGGCCCCGAGTGCGAGCTCAAGGCCAAGTACCCGGATGCCGAGTACGTCGACGCCCAGGGCAACCTCATCATGCCCGGACTCATCAACTGCCACACCCACATCTACTCGGGTCTGGCCCGCGGCCTTGCCATTAAGGGCTGCAACCCCACCAACTTCCTGGAGAATCTTGAGCAGCAGTGGTGGAAGATTGACGACAACCTGACGCTCGACGGCACCAAGGCCAGCGCCTACGCCACGATTCTTGACTCCATCCGCGATGGCGTCACCACGATCTTCGATCACCATGCGAGCTTCTGCGAGATCCCGGGAAGCCTCTTCACCATTAAGGACGCAGCTCAGGAGCTGGGTATGCGTTCGTGCCTGTGCTACGAGGTCTCTGATCGCCGCGGCCAGCAAAAATGCGACCAGGCCATTGCCGAGAACGCCGAATTTGCCCAGTGGGCCGCCAAGGAGCGTCGCGATAACGACAACCACATGATCGCCGCCATGTTTGGCGGACATGCCACCTTTACGCTTTCGGACGAGACCATGGACAAGATGGCCGAGGCCAACAACGGCCTGACCGGCTTCCACATCCATGTGTGCGAGGGCATGAACGACGTGTGGGATTCCCGCCTCAACCGCGGTGGCATCAGCCCGGTCGAGCGCCTGCTGCAGCACAACCTGCTGGGTCCCGACACCATGCTGGGCCACTGCATCCACGTGACGCCTGCCGAGATGGATATCGTCAAGGAGTCCGGCACCTGGCTCGTCAACAACCCCGAATCCAATATGGGCAACGCCGTGGGCTGCGCCCCCGTGCTCGAGTTCTTCCGCCGCGGCATCCCCGTGTGCATGGGCACCGACGCCTACACCCACGATATGCTCGAGAGCCTTAAGGTCTTCCTGATCATTCAGCGTCACAACGCCGCCATGCCCAACGTGGGCTGGTGCGAGGCCATGACCATGCTGTTCGAGAACAACGCCAAGATGGCGAGCAAGTACTTCGATCGCAAGCTCGGTGTGCTCGAGGCCGGCGCTGCCGCCGACGTCATCGTCATGGACTACAAGCCCTTTACGCCGCTGAGCGAGGAGAATATCGACGGCCACATGCTCTTTGGCATGATGGGCAAAAACTGCCGCACCACCATCATCAACGGCCGCGTCCTGTACAAGGATCGCGAGTTTGTCGGTATTGATGAGGACAAGATCAACGCGTGGACCATGGCTGAGTCCAAGAAGCTCTGGAGCACGCTCAACGATCGCGCCTACTAATTACAAGTAGATTCACGCGCGTCGGATGTTTCGCCGCATCCGACGCGCGTATAGGCGGCCTCCGCGGGGTCGCCGGCGCTGTGCTAGCGCTACACCGTATTTGCGCCCGCCGCGCGGTCTCGCCGGGCGTTACAGAGAGGAGCTCATTATGAGCGACATCATGAGGCCGATCCCGTTTTCGCAGCTGATGAACTGGATCATCGAGGAGCACAAGACTCAGGGCGCCGTCTTTGGCGTGCGCAAGATGGTCACGACCAACCAGGAGGGTGCGCTTCCCATTTTTGACGAGCGCATCGAGACTCCGTTTGGCCCGGCCGCCGGTCCCAACACGCAGCTTGCCCAGAACATCGTGGCCTCTTATGTGGCCGGTTCCCGCTTCTTTGAGCTTAAGACCGTTCAGGTTATGGACGGCGAGGAGCTCTCCAAGTGCGTCAACAAGCCCTGCATCGTGGCGCAGGACGAGTGCTACAACTGCGAGTGGTCGACCGAGCTCGAGGTTCCGCAGGCCTTTGCCGAGTACGTGAAGGCATGGTTTGCCTGCCACCTGATCGCTCGCGAGTACGGCCTGGGCAGCCCGGACGGCTTTGTCTTTAACATGTCCGTGGGCTATGACCTGGAAGGCATCAAGAGCCCCAAGGTCGATGCCTACATCGAGGGCATGAAGGACGCCAGCGGCTCTGACGTCTGGAATGAGTGCCGCGCATGGGCGCTTGCCAACCTGGACAAGTTTGAGCATGTCGACGCCGCATTTGTCGAATCCATCCCGGCGCGCGTCTCCAACTCCATTACCGAGTCCACGCTGCATGGCTGCCCGCCGGCCGAGATCGAGCGCATCGCGACCTATCTGATCACCGAGAAGAGCCTCAACACCTACATCAAGTGCAACCCCACGCTGCTGGGCTATGAGTTTGCCCGCCAGCGTCTGAACGAGCTGGGCTTTGACTACATCGTCTTCGATGACACGCACTTCCGCGAGGACCTGCAGTGGGCCGATGCCGTGCCTATGTTCGAGCGCCTGATTGCCCTGTGCGCCGAGCGCGGCCTGGAGTTTGGCGTCAAGCTGACCAACACGTTCCCCGTCGACGTGACGAGAAACGAGCTGCCTTCCACCGAGATGTACATGTCCGGCCGTTCGCTGTTCTCGCTGACCATCGAGGCCGCCCGTCGCATTACCGAGCAGTTCGATGGCAAGCTGCGCATCAGCTACTCCGGCGGTGCTACGGTCTACAACATCCGCGCCCTGTACGATGCCGGCATTTGGCCCGTCACCCTGGCGACCGACGTGCTCAAGCCCGGTGGCTACGAGCGCTTTAGCCAGATGGCCGGTGAGTTTACCGACCTGGATGGCAAGCCGTTCGCGGGCGTCTCTCTCGAGGCCGTGACTGCGATCCAGACCGACTCGCTCACCAACCCGCTCTACAAGAAGCCGCTGCGCCCGCTGCCCGACCGCAAGGTTGCCGGCAAGAGCCCGCTTTCCGACTGCTTTACCACGCCGTGCCGTACGAGCTGCCCCATCCAGCAGGATATTCCCGCCTACCTGGCGGCTGTTGACGAGGGCCGCTACGAGGACGCACTCAACATCATCATCGAGCGCAATGCCCTGCCGTTCATTACCGGCACCATCTGCCCGCATCCCTGCGGCCGTGCCTGCGAGCGTGCGTTCTACGAGCCCGAGGGCGCCCAGATTCGCGCCAGCAAGCTCAAGGCCGCCCGCGAGGCCATGACCGCCGTGCTGCCCAAGCTGCGCGCCCAGGCTGTTGCCAACGTCGGCGAGCGCAACGTTGCCGTTATCGGCGGCGGCCCGGCCGGCCTGGCGACGGCGTTCTTCCTGACGCGTGCCGGCGTGCCCGTCACCATCTTTGAGGCCCGCGACTCGCTCGGAGGCGTGGTCCGTCACGTGATCCCCGAGTTCCGTATCGCCAGCGACGATATCTCCCACGATGCCGAGCTCTGCCTGGCCTTTGGCGCCAAGGTGCAGCTCAACGCTCGCGTTGATTCCATCGACGAACTCAAGGCTCAAGGCTTTACTGACGTGGTCGTGGCCACCGGTGCCTGGATGCCCGGCTCTGCGGGCTTGGGCGAGGGTGCCGAGCTCGATGTGCTGGAGTTCCTCGAGGCCGCCAAGAAGGGCGAGAAACTCGAGCTGGGCGAGGACGTCGTGGTCATTGGCGCCGGCAACACCGCCATGGACGCGGCCCGCGTGGCCAAGCGCCTGGCCGGCGTGAAGAACGTGCGCCTGGTGTATCGCCGTACCAAGAAGCAGATGCCCGCCGACGAGGAAGAACTCGATCTTGCTCTTGCCGACGGCGTTGAGTTCTGCGAGCTGCTGGCGCCCAAGGCGCTCAACGGCTCCGTGCTGACCTGCGACGTTATGGAGCTCGGCGAGCCGGATGCAAGCGGCCGTCGCAGCCCCGTCGCCACGGGCGAGACTGTCGAGCTTTCCGCCACCACGGTGATCTGCGCCGTGGGCGAGGGCATCGATGCCAGCCTGTACGATGCCGTGGGCGTCGAGCACGACCGTCGCGGCCGTCTTGCCGCCACCTCCACCGGCGTTGAGGGCGTCTGGGCTGCGGGCGACTGCCGTCGCGGTCCTGCCACCGTGGTCGAGGCTATCGCCGACGCCGCCGAGGTCGCCCGTGCCATCGCCGGCGTGGACTTTAACAAGTACGCCGACTGCAACGAGCAGGCCGGCCGCGAGGATACCTGCTACGAGCGCAAGGGGTCGCTGTGCCGCGACAAGCGCAACTGCACCAAGACCCGCTGCCTGGGCTGCGGCTCGGTGTGCGAGGTCTGCTGCGACGTGTGCCCCAACCGCGCCAACGTGGCAATTAAGGTGCCGGGCCTGGCCAAGCATCAGGTCGTCCATGTCGACGGCATGTGCAACGAGTGCGGTAACTGCGCCGTGTTCTGCCCCTACCAGGAGGGTCGTCCCTACAAGGACAAGCTCACCCTGTTCTGGAGCGAGCAGGACATGGAGAACTCCGAGAACGAGGGCTTCCTGGCCGTGGACGAGGACCACTTTAAGGTCCGCGTCGCCGGCACGGTCCGCACCGTCTCGGTCGATGCCGTCAACACCGGTCTTCCCGAGGCCGTCCGCCTGACCATCAGGGCCGTGCGCGACAACTATCCGTACCTTCTTAAGAAATAGGCGAGTCTCTTATGGCCAAATCCATTCAACATAACGTGGCCTACGTTGCCTGCGGAAGTGGTTGCGCTTCCGCAGGCGGCGACGCCCGCTGCAGCGAAGGCTGCATTGGCTGTGGCGCCTGCGTCACGGCCTGCCCCCACGGCGCCATTGCGCTGGTCGATGGCATCGCCCGCGTGGATCGCTCCAAGTGCACGGGCTGTGGCCTGTGCGGCATGGCGTGCCCGCAGCGCGTGATTGCCTTCGTCCCCGGCTACCAGAACATTCTGGTGCGCTGCAACAACACCGATAAGGGCGCCATCGCTCGCAAGATCTGCGACACGAGCTGCATCGGTTGCGGCATGTGCGCTAAAAAGTGCCCTGCCGGCGCTATCCGCATCGAGGACAACTGCGCCCATATCGACGGCGTGGACTGCCTGTCGTGCGGCATGTGCGCCGTCGTCTGCCCGCATGGCGCCATCCACGACCGCACCGGCATCGCCGCCGGCGTGTAGAAGGGAATCACCATGGCACAGGAATTCACTTTTACCGTTAACGGCGTCGAGCGCACGACGACGGAGAATAAACCGCTGCTGCGCTACCTGCGCGACGACCTGCATATCCATTCCGCCAAGGACGGCTGCTCCGAAGGTGCTTGCGGTACCTGCACCATCCATGTGGACGGTGCGGCCGTCAAGGCGTGCGTGCTGACCACCGCTCTTGCCGCCGGCCGCAACATCGTGACCGTCGAGGGCCTGCCCGAGGACGTGCGCGAGGCCTTTGTGTACGCCTTTGGCGCCGTGGGCGCCGTGCAGTGCGGCTTTTGCATCCCCGGTATGGTCATGGCGGGCGCAGCGCTCATCGCCGAGGACCCCGAGCCCACCGAGGAGCAGATCAAGTACGCCATTCGCGGTAACGTCTGTCGCTGCACCGGCTACAAAAAGATTATCGAGGGCATCTCGCTGGCCGCTGCGGTGCTCCGCGGCGAAAAGCAGATCGACGAGGACCTGGAGCGCGGCGATGACTACGGCGTGGGCAAGCGCGCCTTCCGTATTGACGTGCGCAAGAAGGTGCTCGGCGAGGGCAAGTATCCCGACGACATCGACGAGCTCGATCAGCCGGGCCTGACCTATGCCAGCGCCGTGCGCTCCAAGTATCCGCGCGCCCGTGTGCTCTCCATCGATACCTCCAAGGCCGAGGCCCTGCCCGGTGTGGTGGGCATCCTGCGCGCCGAGGACGTGCCGGTCAACCAGGTCGGCCACCTTATCCAGGACTGGGACGTCATGATCGCGGCGGGCGATATCACCCGCTGCGTGGGTGACGCCATCGTACTGGTGGTTGCCGAGGACGAGGCGACGCTCGAGAAGGCCAAGAAGCTCGTAAAGATCGATTACGAGCCGCTGGAGCCCGTGCGTAACATTGTCGAGGCCAGGGCTGCCGACGCCCCTCGCCTGCACGACAGCTTCTTTGCCTTCGGCAACACGGTGGAGCTCAAGGACAACGTGTGTCAGAGCCGCCATGTGACGCGCGGCGACGCCGCCAAGGCGCTGGCGGAGAGTGCGTTCACCGTGACGCAGCGCTTTACCACGCCCTTTACCGAGCATGCCTTCTTGGAGCCCGAGTGCGCCGTTGCCTTCCCGTACAAGAACGGCGTCAAGGTGCAGTCGACCGACCAGGGTGCCTACGACACGCGCAAAGAGTGTGCCCACATGTTTGGCTGGGACAACGAGCCCGAGCGCGTGGTCGTCGAGACCATGCTCGTGGGCGGCGGCTTTGGCGGTAAGGAGGACGTTTCGATCCAGCACCTGGCCGCGCTCGCCGCATATAAGTTCCAGCGTCCTGTGAAGTGCAAGCTCACGCGCGCCGAGTCGCTCGCTTTCCATCCCAAGCGCCATGCCATGGACGGTACCTTTACGCTGGGCTGCGACGCCGAGGGCAACTTTACCGGTCTGGACTGCGAGATCAACTTTGACACCGGCGCCTACGCGTCGCTGTGCGGCCCGGTGCTCGAGCGCGCCTGCACGCATGCCGTCGGCCCCTACAAGTACCAGAACACTGACATTCGCGGTTTTGGCTACTACACCAACAACCCGCCCGCCGGCGCGTACCGCGGCTTTGGCGTTTGCCAGTCCGAGTTTGCGCTCGAGAGCCTGATCGACCTGCTGGCAGAGAAGGTCGGCCTGGATCCGTGGGAGATTCGTTACCGAAACGCCATCGAGCCGGGCGAGGTTTTGCCCAACGGCCAGATTGCCGACTGCTCCACGGCGCTTAAGGAGACGCTGCTCGAGGTCAAGGATGCCTACTATGCGCATCCCGGACATGCCGGTATCGCCTGCGCCATGAAGAACGCCGGTGTGGGTGTGGGCCTGCCCGATGCCGGCCGCTGCAAGATTCGCATCGAGGACGGCGTGGCTGTGGTCTATGCCGCCACGTCCGACATCGGCCAGGGCTGCAACACCGTCTTTTTGCAGGACGTTGCCGAGGCATGCGGCCTGCCGCTTCGCTGCATTGCCAACGGCGAGTGCTCCACCGAGAACGCTCCCGACTCCGGCACCACGTCTGGTTCGCGTCAGACGGTCGTGACCGGTGAGGCCGTGCGCGGTGCCGCCTTCCTGCTGCGCGATGCCATGCTTGACATCGAGGCCGGCAAGTCTGCGCCCGCCGCTCCCGTGAATGCACATGGCGACGGCGTCAAGATCGAGTACGACGACGGTCGCGCCTATCAGCTGCACACGCAGGAGCTCGTCGCTGGTCAGGGTATGCATCCTCAGGATCCCGCGGCCGCCATCAAGGCGCTCGAGGGATGCGAGTTTGGCTACGTGTACCTGGAGCCGACCGACAAGCTGGGCGCCGACGTTCCCAACCCCAAGAGCCACATCTGCTACGGCTTTGCCACGCATGTGGTCATTTTGGATGATGACGGTCGCGTGAGCGAGGTCTATGCCGCGCACGATTCCGGCAAGGTGGTCAACCCCATCTCCATCCAGGGTCAGATCGAAGGCGGTGTGCTCATGGGTATGGGCTATGCGCTTACCGAGGACTGGCCGCTCAAGGACTGCGTACCCCAGGCAAGGTACGGTACGCTCGGGCTGTTCCGTGCGCCCGAAATACCGGATATCCACGCCATCTACGTGGAGAAGGACGAGCTGCTGCCCGTGGCATACGGCGGCAAGGGCATCGGCGAGATCGCAACGATCCCCACGGCGCCCGCCGTACAGAACGCCTATCGCGCATTTGACGGCAAGCTGCGTCCGGATCTGCCCATGGTGGATACGCCCTACAGCCGCGCTCGTCACCGCGGGTAGGGTAGAGCGCGGACGGCATTGCTGACGGGCAGTTCGCGCTCAGCATCAACTACATACGCTGCGCCTTTGGCCCCGGCTCCATCGCGAGCCGGGGCCTTTTGTTTGGAGCGCCTCCGCATGCGGAAGCTGCGTCCCGGAATCCAGCCTCGGAACGGGATTAACTTTCCCAACGGGGCCGCATGCGGAAACTGCGTCCCGGAATCGTGCCTCAGAATGGGATGTGTTTTCCGCTGGCCGGCCGTTTGGAAAGTGCATCCCAGTTTGAGCGTTTATTCCGGGATGCGGTTTCCGCTGAAGGACTCAACCGGAAAGCACGACCCGTTCCGAGACCTGATTCCGGGACACGCTTTCCGCCAGGCCCGCCATCCGGAAAGTGCATCCCGTTTTGAGCGTCCAGGCTGGGCCGCGCTTTCCGTTGGCGTGGCCGTTGGGAAAACGCGGCCCAGATAGGGGGGATGCGATCCGGCGATGCACGGCCTAGCAGCTCCTACAGCTCCACGTCGTTGAGCCACGTCGGCAGCGCGGTCTGCCGGATGCCTGCCGTCTGCAGCTTTTTGGCGAGCATTCCTGCCGAGCGGACCTCGTTCATGGTAAAGCGCAGCAGAGGGTGACCGTAGAGCGATAGGTGCGCCTCACGCTGTCGTTCGGCAACGAGCGCCTCGGCGGTGGTGCGTCCGGCCAGCATGGTCTGGTCGGTATATTTGATGAGCCCGTCGAGCTCGCCCAGCGTGAGTTCCCGCGCCTGGCGCTCCCAGGCAAAGTCCGTTCGTATGGGCTTGGCCGAATCGAAGGGGTCCGTCAGCTCGTATTGAAGCCAGTCGGGCGCAAAGCCCGTCTCGATCATGATGGCTCGGGCGACCGATTCCCCGCCGCTCTCGGCGCGGGCGTCGGCATATCGAAGCGTTGTGAGGGCGGTGCGAATCGCGCGACCATTGCGGGCAGTCGCTCGTTGCTCAACGGCCTCCATCAGCTGTTCCGACGCAAGGCCGAGCTTTGAGATCGCCGAATCGGCAATGGGCATGCCGTCGGCAAAACCAGTTTGCAGCAGGCAATCTGTGGCCGTTTGGATGGGCGGCGTTACCGATATGCCGGCTCTGCGTATTGCTCCGGCCGACTCAATCTGGTGTCGCTGAATATGTGCGCCCGGGCGAGCCGACGGCTTTGTCGAGCTGCAAACATGCACGACATTCAGGTGTCGCCACGAGACCTCGAGCCCCAGCAGGCAAGCTGCCGAAAACGAGCAGAACGACCAATAGGGGTGGATGATCGCAAGGGCGCGGATAATCTCGCAATGGCGTTGCGCTCGGTTGAGTTCATCCCAGCGCGTTTTTCGCGCAAACAACCCCGGCATGGGCGAGACAACCGTGCTGCCGATGCGCCGAAGGAGCGCTTTTCGGATCGCCGCGCTCGGGGGAATCAGACAGCGCCCCTCTTGTTCGACTTGGTTCAACAGCTGGTCGATGAGTTGGTCATTGCAATGGGTCATGAGCTACCGCCTCCTTTTGGGTAGCAAAAACGTATCAGCTGGAACTTGCCGCTCAGCTGACCAAAAGCTGACCAAAATCTAACCATGCAGGTAGATGACCTGCTTTTGGCGACATATTTCTTGTTTGAATCGGTGGGCGGTAATCGGCGACCGTGAACGGTAGCTGGATATGAAGTCTTGGTAAGTTTCGGGACGTGTACTTTTTGAAAAAAGAGCATTCTATCTGCTGTTTTGTGTTTCTGGATCGCATATTTGAAGGCATGTGATAAGGGCGGCGGATCGTCGTCTTGTACCTGAGGAAACCGTGGCCCGGAATGAGCGCTCGGAATGGGATGCATTTTCCGGTAGAAGCTTCAGCGGAAAGTGCATCCCAGAATTCAGGCTCAGAACGGGACACGCTTTCCGGATGGAATGCTTGGCGGAAACTACGGCCCAGTTTTTGGCTCCAGAACGGGATATATTTTCCGGAACGGTCCACGTGCGGTGGTGTACCCATTACAGTCTGAAGTGGGCCACCGATAAATTTCGATGGCGAGCATTCGGCGCATTGCCTACGATACGGGCAAGC
>NZ_JBDPAC010000017.1:0-53218 GCF_039836695.1 Collinsella aerofaciens
GCGCCTTTAGACGCGAGCCCGGGGCCCGTGGGTTATACCCTAAGAGCAAACCACCCTTTTTAAGGGTGGTTCTGATTACGGCTCTTATGCGCTCGAGGCTGCGCTGTTTGGCTCGCTTGGCCTGCTTGTCCTGGCGCTAATTGCCTCGGCGATTCTGGGTGTCTTCTTTAAGATGTTCGCCGACATCGCCGTGATGCACTTTGCGGTGACCGGGCGTGTCGAGAGCGCGTTTTCGCTCGATAAGGTCTGGGCGGCGTTTAAGCACAACAAGACCAAGCTGTTCTGTGCTTCGTTCCTTCCCGAGTTTTTGACGGGCCTGGTCGCCAACGTTGTCACATGGATCTTGACGGTCGTCTTTGGCGCCATTGCCTCTGTCGGTATGTATAGCTACTACTATCGTCCTACGGGTATTGAGGCAATCGTTACCGGCGGTGGCGTCACGCTCGCGCTGTTCTTGGTGCTGGTCGCTTTCGTCACCGTATTTCTTACGGTCTTTGGCAAGATGCTCAAGCACCGTGCCGTTGGCTATTGGGCCGCACGCTATGCAAGCGAGTGGGCCGATGAGGATAAGGACGACGTCCTGACTTTTGTGTTGCCCTTCGAGAAGAAGTCCACCCCTTCGGGTTACGGTGCTCCGGATGCTTCGCCGGCACCTGCACCCGCTCCCGCGACCGAGCCTGAGCCGGCGCCCGAGCCTGAGACGGCATCTGAGTCCGAGCCTGCACCTGAGCCTGCGCCTGAGCCGGCACCTGCACCTGAGCCGGCGTCCGAGCCAAGCTCCGACGAGGAGCCTCAGGACGAGTAGCCACGCCGCCTGCTATTTGGGGACGGGGTAGAAATGGTAGAAATAGCGCTTGAAGAATGAGCGGGGGCGGACGTTTCGATACGTCCGCCCCCGCTCTGCTTTAGCCAGGCTGTTATGGATGGGTGTGACGACTACTCGTCGTGCTTCTCCTCGCGGCGTGCAGCAGCGCGTGCGTCGTGGATGCCCTTGATCGCGGCATGGCGAGCCGTGCGGGCATCATGGATGGCGTCGCGAGCCTCGGCGCTCGTCGCCTTGGCAGAGCGCAACTTGGCGGCCAGATCGGGGTTGGTTTCGGCGACCGCGGTAATCGCGGGGCCGTCGAGCTCCTCTTGCGTGGGCTCGGCCAAAAAGTCGATAGCATACTGGGCGGCCACCATGGAGCCCTTTGCCAGCACGGTCTCGTCGATCTTGTAGAAGCAGGAATGTTGGGCGTACGTGGCGCCAATCTTGGGGTTGCGCGTACCTACAAAGGCGAGCACGCCCGGTACGCGACGCAGGTACTCCGAAAAATCCTCGCCCGAAAGCGTGCCGCGATAATGGCCTTGGCCGGTGGGGCCCAGGCACTTGATTACAGCCTGACGGCAGCGCTCGCTCGAGGCGGCGTCGTTTTCGACCTTGTAGTTGGCGATGGTGTAGTCGGTGAGCTCTGCCTCGGCGCCCAAGGCGGCCGCGGTATGCTCCACGATGCGGCGCATAAGCTCCGGCATTTCCTCGTGGGTCGAATCGCCGTAGGTGCGCACCGTGCCGGCGAGGTAGGCCGTGCCGGCGATAACGTTGCGCGCGGTGCCGCCGTGCAGCTCGCCGACGGTGATGACGGCCGGCTCGTAGGGGCTGATTTCGCGCGAGACGATGGTCTGCAGGGCGTTGACGATCTCTGCGGCCACCATGACGGCGTCGTGACCGCGCTGGGGCATGGCGCCGTGGCACGAGGTGCCGCGTACATCGATACGGAACCAGTCGGTATTGGCCATGCGCGGTCCGGGCTCGCAGCTCACGGTGCCGGCGTCGACCTCACTCCAGATGTGCGCGGCGTAGGCGCCATCGACGCCGTCGAGCACACCCGTGCCGATCATGAGCTTAGCGCCCTGGCCGTTTTCCTCGCTGGGCTGGAATACGATGCGGACTTCGCCGTGGATGTCGTCGGTCATATGGCGCAGGATTTGCAGCGTTCCGAGCATCATGGCGATATGGCAGTCGTGGCCGCAGGCGTGCATGCAGCCCTCGTTGACGCTGGCGAACTCCTCGCCGGTCTGCTCGGTGACGGGCAGGGCATCGATGTCGGCGCGCAGCAGGATGCGGCGGCGTGGCGTGCCGTCCTCGCGGTAGGCATCCGGCGCGGTGCCGCGAAGGGTCGCCACAAGGCCCGTCTTAAGGGGACGCTCGTAGGGGATATTCATGGCGTCAAGCTGGTTGGCGATGTCGGAGGTCGTGCGCTCCTCGGCGAGGCTCAGCTCCGGGTGCTTATGGAAGTGGCGGCGCTGCTTGATGATATAGGGCTCAAACTCGGTAGCGATATCTTTGATGGCTGCGGTGACGTCGTCAGCCGCGCGAGCCTCGGTCGCCGCCATAATCTGCTGTGCCTTGGTCTTCGTCATGGTCGATTTGCTCCTTGCTGGGTTGATCGCAAAATCGTACAGGCTCTCTCCAGTATGCCACCTGCCGCTAGGGCTGGTAAAGTTGCCGTTTGCCGCTTGGGGTTTTGTTACAAGGGCGGGGGAGTACACTCGGGGGTGTTGAATTTCCTGCCAGAGATGGGGATGCCCATGCAACATATCGATCGGATTATCCGCTCCAAGAACGTCTTTACCGCGCAAGACGGCATCGATACCGCCCGCGAGCTGGCGATTGCCATCGCAGGCGACCGTATCGTCGCAGTCGGTGCGCCCGATGACGTGATCGCCGCCGCTCCCGCCGCCACGTCGGTTATCGACTACGGCGAGCAGTTTGTCTGCCCCGGTTTCCATGACGCTCATCTGCACTTCTTCCATACCTCGGTCGGTTCCTCGCCGTACATGCTTATGGATATGGGCACGTCCGAGGCGGCGCTGGTGCAACATGCGCTCGAGTTTTCCCAGGACCTGCCCGACGACGCTTGGGTTGTGACGCAGGGCTGGCGCGACTACCGTTGGGACCCGCCCGAGCATCCTACCAAGGCGTCGCTCGATGCGGCATTCCCCGATCGTCCCTGTGTTATGTATTCGGGCGACGGGCACACGCTTTGGCTCAACAGCCGCGCACTCGAGGCGCTCGGCGTCACACGCGACAGCGAGCCGCCAGCGGGCGGCAGCTACGACAAGGATGCAAACGGCGAGCTCACGGGCATTGCTCACGAGGCGGCTGCCATGCAGCTGCTACCGCGCTGCCTTGAGTGGCTGGGCGAGGATCGCATCGCAAGCGCTTACGCCGATCAAATGAGGCGGATGGCCGAGCAGGGCATCACCTCGATATGCGATATGTCGCTCATGCCCATGCCGGGCTGCGATTTTATCCGCGACGACGTCTACGACAAACTGCAGGCAGCCGGCAAGCTGGGCATCCGAGCCCATCTGTTCCCCACGCTGCTGGATGACCAGTCGCGCTTGGAAGAGCTGCAGGCCCGCTACGCGAACAACGCGCTGCTCTCGGCACCGGGCTTTAAGCAGTTCTTCGATGGCGTGTCGAGCGAACACACGGCCTATCTCACCGAGCCCTATACCAATCCGCGCTTCCCGGGCGACCAGGGCCGTCTGACAGTTCCTGCCGAGCGCATGCGTAAGCTGGTTCTGGCGGCTGCGGAGCGTGGCCACACTGTGCGTATTCACGTCATCGGCGACGGTGCCATCCATGCTGCGCTCGATATCTTTGAGGAGGCCGCCGAATTGTACGGCCTGCCCCAGCACGGCCATAATACGCTCGAGCATCTGGAGAACCTCTTGCCCGAGGACATCGATCGTCTACGCAAGCTTAACGTCGTTGCCTCGAGCCAGCCCTGCCACATTACACTCGACCCGGGCGGCCCCGAGCGCGATCTGGGCCTGGAACGCAGCCGCATCATGTGGCCGTTTGCGACCTATAAGCAGCGCGGCATCCGCCAAGCCTTCGGTACCGACAGCCCTATCACGCCCGTTACCAGCATGAACGTGCTCTACACGGCTATTACGCGCCAGGACCCCAAAAGCCACTGGCCCGAGGACGGCTGGTTACCGAGCGAGCGCATCGATGCAGCAACAGCCCTGCGCAACTACACCCTGGGCAGCGCCTATGCAGCGGGCGACGAGCAAAACCTCGGCAGCTTGGAGCCCGGCAAGTATGCCGACCTGGTAGTCCTGGACCAAAACCCGCTCACCATCGACCCCCAAGAGCTCCAGGCTACCAAGGTTCAGACCACCTACCTGGCAGGTAACTTGATTTACGAGCGCTAAGTATTCATGCCGTACCGTTAAGCGCGGCTCGGGCAGCCTTTTTGGGATAGCGCTCGAGCCGCGTTTGCGTTTTGGTGGGGATCCGCCATGAGCGTCCCTGCTCTGTTGGATTTGGGTGCGGGGCGGAGGTGCTGCTGCCCCGCGCTCAATTTGGACACCAGCAATGCTATCTCTTGGTGTTTTGCATACTTCCCATTACAGATTGCATAAAAAGGCTGGGATGTCCTTCCTGATCCTGATGTACCCCCGCCCGTGCCGTGCAAAAAACGGAGTATTCAGCACCGCGAGCTCTGCCGGTGCCGCTGCGGCTGAGTAACGTTGCGGAGATTGACGTCATTTTGGGCTCCGGTACGGCGCGAAGCATGCCTTTTTGTCCTGGCGGGGTTTGCCTGCCGACTCAAATCGCCGGTCGAAGGCGTCCTTGGGACCAATATGGTGTGTCCGGCGTGTATGCAGCCGTCCTGGCTTGCTGAATACTCCCAAAAATGCACGGTGCTCCCCAGGGGACCCGTGCGCGCAACGAAAACCATGCCCATGTCGCTATCCGCATCGCCATTTTGCTGCACTGACTTTTCTGAATGCCGGGCTCGAATTAGTTAACCTGCCTCCCGTGTGGCTCCGGAGGGGCGGGGCATAAGGTTTATCGCGAGTTCCGCACGAGCCGAAGGCCACTTAATGTGGCCTTCGTGCGAGCAGGACTGCCCGAGCAGGAAACCTTACGCCCCGCCCCTCCGGAGCCACACGGGAGGCATCGCTAAGTTATCCCCCGGCATTCAGAAAATCTAAGTGCCAAAAAATAAGATTTTTTGACTCCGTGTTGTATAACCCGCCATTCGTGGGTACCATTCAACGCGTACGCAAACAAAAAGGGTTAATTCGCGTGGTATAACCGCGCGGCCCAAAAAGGAGGAGACAAGCATGTCGTCTTTGAAGCCGCTTGCAGATCGTGTTCTGGTCAAGCCCGACGAGGCCGAGCAGAAGACCGCTTCTGGTCTGTACATCGCCAGCAACGCCCAGGAGAAGCCGCAGCGCGGCACCATCGTTGCCGTGGGCGCCGGCAAGGTCAACGACAAGGGTGAGCGCATCCCCATGGACGTCAAGGTCGGTGACGTTGTCATCTACGGTAAGTTCGGTGGCAACGAGGTCAAGGTCGACGGCGAGAAGTATCTGCTGATGCGCGCCGACGACATCTACGCTGTCGTCGAGGCCTAGTCTCGTCAGAATCTCTGATTCGTCTTTGAACGCGCCCGCCGCATAGGACTCGGAAGCGGCGACGCGAGTCACATTTCTTTTGGAGGATTACCTACCATGGCAAAGAACATTACGTTCAACACCGATGCCCGCGCTAAGCTTGCCAAGGGCGTCAACACTCTGGCCGACGCCGTTACCGTCACCATGGGCCCCAAGGGCCGCTACGTTGCGCTGCAGCGCACGTTCGGTGCTCCGACCATCACCAACGACGGCGTTTCCGTCGCCAAGGAGATCGAGCTCGAGGACAACATCGAGAACATGGGCGCTCAGCTGGTGAAGGAGGTCGCCACCAAGACCAACGACACCGTGGGTGACGGCACCACCACCGCAACCCTGCTCGCTCAGGCCATCGTCAACGACGGTCTGCGCAACGTCGCCGCTGGCGCCAACCCGCTGGCCATCCGTCGCGGCATCGATAAGGCCGTCAACGCCGCCGTCGCCGAGATGAAGAAGCAGGCCAAGCCGGTCGAGACCAAGGAGCAGATCGCTTCCGTCGGTACCATCTCCGCCGGTGACCCCGAGGTCGGCGAGAAGATCGCCGAGGCTATGGAGGTCGTGGGCAAGGACGGCGTCATCACCGTCGAGGATTCCCAGACGTTCGACATCACCATCGACACCGTCGAGGGCATGCAGTTTGATAAGGGCTATGTCTCCGCTTACTTCGTCACGGACAACGACCGCATGGAGGCCGTGATGAAGGATCCGTACATCCTCATCACCGACCAGAAGATCTCCAGCGTTCAGGACATCATGCCCGTTCTCGAGGCTGTCCAGCGCGCTGGCCGTGGCCTGCTCATCATCGCTGAGGACATCGACGGCGAGGCTCTGCCGACCCTGGTCCTCAACAAGATCCGTGGCGCCCTCAACGTCTGCGCCGTCAAGGCCCCGGGCTACGGCGATCGCCGCAAGCGCATCCTCGAGGACATCGCCGTCCTCACCGGTGGCCAGGCTGCCCTGGACGAGCTGGGCGTGAAGGTCGCTGACATCACCGCCGATATGCTCGGTACCGCTAAGTCCGTCACCATCTCCAAGGACAACACCGTCATCGTCGGCGGCGCTGGCTCCAAGGAGGCCATCGACGCTCGTATCGCTCAGATCAAGGGTGAGATGGAGAACACCACCTCTGACTTCGACCGCGAGAAGCTCCAGGAGCGCCTGGCCAAGCTCTCCGGTGGCGTTGCCGTCATCAAGGTCGGCGCTGCTACCGAGTCTGAGCTCAAGGAGATCAAGCATCGCGTCGAGGACGCCCTGCAGGCTACCCGCGCTGCTGTCGAGGAGGGCATTGTCGCTGGCGGCGGCGTCGCCTTCATGGACGCTGCTCCTGCGCTCGACGCTGTTGAGATCGACGACCCCGAGGAGAAGATTGGCGTCGATATCGTCAAGAAGGCTCTGACCGCTCCGGTCGCTACCATCGCCAAGAACGCTGGCTTTGAGGGCGCTGTCGTGGTCGACAAGGTTGCCGAGCTGCCCGCCGGCCAGGGTCTCAACTCTGCCAACGGCGAGTGGGGCGATATGATCGAGATGGGCGTCCTCGACCCCGTCAAGGTCAGCCGCGTCACCCTGCAGAACGCTGCTTCTGTCGCCAGCCTGATTCTCATCACCGAGGCTACCGTCTCCGATGTCCCCAAGAACACTCAGCTTGAGGACGCAATCGCTGCTGCTACCGCTGGTCAGCAGGGCGGCGGTATGTACTAAGGCCGACAAGGTCTAGAACTCCCACCGGGAATCCGGGGGCGGGACGGGGGCTTCTCTCCGGAACGTCCTCGGACATGCAAAGAGGCTCCGCATCGCGCTTCGCGCTGCGGAGCCTCTTTGCGTCCTGCGGAATATTCCGGAGAGAAGCCCCCGTCCCGCCCCCGGATTCCCTGCGTTTACGGCCTTGAGGTCGGCGGGCGTAGAAGGACGTGGTCGATAGGAGTACGTGTCCCTTCGCTGTTTCGCGCTTTGCGCGAAAGGCGCGCTACTTTGGGATGGGTGGGGAACGTGGTTGTTGCGGCAACTGATCCCCGCCACAAATTACCCTCGGCATACTTGCGCGAGCGATTGCTCGTGCTACACTTGCAATTGCTGTTTCAGGGCGGGGTGGAATTCCCCACTGGCGGTAAATCGGGCGGTGTCAAAGGGACGCCGTGGCGCAGGTGAGATGCCTGCGACCGAGCCGATGAGTCCGCGACCCGTGTGTGCGTTGGTTCGCATGCCGGCTGAACTGGTGAGATCCCAGTACCAACGGTTAGAGTCCGGATGAAAGAGGCAGGTGATCTTAATGTCTGAACAGTCGCAGCATATCCATTTTGAGAACACGAATAGGTGGAGCACCAAACAGCTCGTTACCATGGCGTTGATGTGCGCCTTGGGCGCCCTGTTTATGTACGTGCAGCTGCCCATCCTTCCTTCGGCGCCGTTTTTGACCTATGATCCGTCGCTGGTGCCGGCGATGGTGTGTGGGTTTGCGTATGGCCCTGGTGCCGGCACAGCTGTTGCCGCCATGGCTATCGTTATCCATGCGCTTACCACGGGCGATTGGGTCGGTGCGCTTATGAACTTGGTTGCCACGCTGGGCTACATTCTGCCCGCGGCTATCGTCTACCAGAAGATGCACACCTATAAGGGTGCCGTGATTGGTCTGGTGCTCGGCGTCATTGCCGCTACGGCGCTGTCTATGGTCGCAAACCTTACCATTGGCGTATGGTTCTGGTATGGCTCGGTCGATGTGATCGCACCGCTCATGATTCCTGCCGTGCTGCCGTTCAACCTTATCAAGACCGTGCTTAATTCGGTATTGACGCTTGCGGTGTACAAGGCGGTCTCCAACCTCATCACGCCTAAAAAGGGCCAGGTCAAAGGCCGCGCATGATTGAGTGTCGGGGCATCTCATTTAGCTACGACGGCGTTGCGAAAGCACTCGACGGTGTCGATCTGAACATCGAGGACGGTGAGTTTTTCTGCATCCTCGGTGGCAATGGGTCGGGCAAGTCGACGTTTGCCAAGCACCTGAATGCGCTGCTGCAGCCCGATGCGGGCACGGTACGTATCAACGGCATGGATACGTCCGACCCCGAGCTGGTCTACGACATTCGCTCGACCGCGGGCATGGTGTTCCAGAATCCCGACGACCAGCTGGTGGCAACGCTTGTCGAAGATGACGTTGCGTTCGGTCCCGAAAACCTTGGCGTGCCATCGGCGCAAATTGCGCAGCGCGTACGCGAGGCGCTGAAGGGCGTGGGCCTGGTGGGCTTTGAGCGCCACGAGACCCATGCGCTCTCGGGCGGACAAAAGCAGCGCGTGGCGCTTGCCGGCGTACTTGCCATGGAACCGCGCGTGCTCATCTTGGATGAGGCTTCCTCGATGCTCGATCCGCGTGGGCGCAAGGGCCTCATGAAGGCTTGCCGTGCGCTCCACGATCGTGGCATGACCATCGTGATGATTACGCACTTTATGGAAGAGGCTGCCGAGGCCGATCGCGTTGCTGTCTTCCAAGCGGGCCGCGTTGCCATGTTGGGCACGCCCGAGGAGATCTTGACGCAGGCGGACGAACTCGCGCAGCTCAACCTTGATATGCCGGAGTCGTGCCGTTTGGGCGTGGCGCTTCGTGCGAAGGGCGTGCCCGTTTATGCGCAGGTGCGCGAGGCGGATATGGTCGCCGGTATAGCGCAGGCTTATGCCGAGCGGAGTAGGACAGGCATCGCCGGGCGGCCTTTCGCATTCGATCCTCGTATTCCCGACAACGTTTCCTCTGCGCTCGATGGCGCAGACGCGCTGGAGCCCGTTATCGAGATTTCGCACCTTTCGTTTAGCTATTCGCTCAGTCCGCGCGAGCGCCGCCGCTGGCATAAGCGCTCGGCCACTGCGGGCAAATCGAGCAAACAGGCTCTCTGGGGAAACGACCCAAGCAGCCCGTGGGCGCTGCGCGATGTATCGCTGACGGTGCGTCGCGGCGAGTTCCTGGGCTTGGCAGGTCATACCGGTTCGGGTAAGTCGACGCTGGTCCAGCATCTCAACGGTTTGATTCGCCCCCAGGAGGGATCCGTTCGCGCGCTGGGGCTCGATCTGTCAAACAAGAAAGACGCCGCCGCGGTTAAGGCCAAGGTCGGCGTGGTGTTTCAATATCCTGAGCGTCAGCTGTTTGCCGAAACCGTGGCGCAGGACGTGGCGTTTGGTCCGCATAACCTTGGCTTGCCGCAAGATGAAGTCGACCGTCGTGTCGAGTCATCGCTCTTGCGCGTGGGCCTCGACCTTTCCACGGTCGGCGACAAGAGTCCCTTTGAGCTTTCGGGCGGTCAGCAACGGCGCGTGGCATTCGCCGGCGTGCTCGCCATGGAGCCCGAAGTCCTGGTGCTCGATGAACCCATGGCGGGGCTCGATCCGGCTGCGCGCAGGGATTTCCTAGGGCTCATCGATCGACTTCACCGCGATGGCCTGACCGTTGTCATGGTTTCGCACAGCATGGATGACCTGGCCAATTGCTGCGACCGTATTGTCGTGATGAACGAGGGCGCGGTGTTTGCCGAGGGCACGCCCACTCAGGTTTTTGCGCATGCGGATGAGCTTAAATCAATCGGCTTGGGTGTTCCCGCTGCCCAGCGCATGGCGCTGACGCTTGCGAAGGCAGGCGTGCCGCTGCGCTTTGACGGCCTCTATACGGTTGAGTCGCTGGCAGATGAGTTGGTGGACCTGCTAATCGGTCGCTCGGGCGGTCCTTCTAACGTCGCGGACATTGCTAAATCCAAGACGGTCGCGCGAGAGGAGGGCTGCTGATGGAGGCGTTTTCGTTTGGTAGTTACTATCCCAGCGATAGTGCAATTCACCGCCTGGACCCGCGAACCAAGTTGCTCTTGGGCTTTGTGTTTCTGATCACGACGCTCACAGTCAGCAGCTTCCGCGGACTGGCCCCTGTCACAATTTTCGTCGTGCTGATCTATGCCGTGTCTCGGGTGCCGGTTCGTCGCGTTCTGTCGTCGATGGCGCCGCTGCTGGCAATCGTCGTCGTGGTCGCGGTGCTCAACTTGTTTACCGATCAGAATGGGCGCATCCTGTGGCAGCTCGGATTTTTGCAGATAAGCGAGGGCTCGCTGCGTTCTGCCGTCTTTATGGCGTGCCGCCTGACGTTGATGATGGCCGGCATGAGCGCCATTACACTCACCACGCCGACGCTCGATCTCACCGCGGGCTTTGAGCGCCTGCTCGCGCCGTTTGCGCGTGTGGGACTTCCTGCGCACGAGCTCGGCATGATCATGGGTATCGCGCTACGCTTTATGCCGCAGTTTGCCACTGAGATGAAGCAGACGGCCGATGCACAAGCAAGCCGCGGCGCGCGCGTGACGGGCGGTCCGCTCGGTGGCGTACGCATGCTCGGCAGTGTGGCGATTCCGCTGTTCACCGGCGTGTTCCGCCATGCCGAGACGCTGTCTGCTGCCATGGATGCACGCTGCTATCATGGCGAGCAGGGCCGCACGCGCCTGCATGCGCTTGCATTTGGCCGCGGCGATGCGTTCGCGGCGGTGGTGACGGCGTTGCTGCTCATCTGCGTCATCGTCATCAATCTTCAACTTGTTTAGGCGCGATTCGAGCGCAAGAAAGAGGTCCCTATGACCGACAACGACCGCACGGCTCAGCTTGAGCGCGCCTGTTCGTATCTCAGGCGCATTCCGGCGTGGTATCTGGCCACGACCGATGTGGCCGATGGACATCAGCCCCGCGTGAGACCGTTTTCGTTTGCCATGGTCGATGACGGTAAACTGTGGTTTTGCACGTCGCGCGACAAGGATGTGTGGGCCGAGCTCAGCGCGAATTCCAAGTTTGAGCTCTCGGGCTGGAAGCCGGGGGAATGTTGGATCGTGTTGACCGGCGAGGCCGCACTTGAGGACGACGCAGTTGCGAGCGACAAGGTGCGTCAAGCGGGTTTTAAGCACATGGTGGGCATCGGCGAGGAACACGAGAGCGCCAACGACGGCCGCCTTGCTTTCTTTTCGGTCCGCAACATTGCCGCCCGCTTCTGTGATATCGACGGCAGCGAGGAGCGCCTGGAGCTCTAGCTCACACAAACCAGGCTCTCAAACTGGCTAATACAGGAGGACACATGGACGGATTGAATACGGTGTTGGAGTATCTGACGTCGGTGCCGGCGTGGTACTTGGCGACGAGCGTGGACGGGCAGCCGCATGTGCGTCCGTTTTCGTTTGCGCAGATCCAGGACGGCAAGCTGTGGTTTGTGACGGCGCGCACCAAGGATGTGTGGCAGGAGCTGCTGCAAAACCAACGCTTTGAGGCCACGAGTTGGTGGCCGGGCCATGGCTGGCTTATCTTGCGCGGGCATGCGGGTCTGGATGACCAGGCCGCTCCCGATATGCGCGAGGCAGGCTGGAGGCACCTGGAGCGCCTAGGCGAGCACTACGAGGGCGCAGGCGATCCCACGCTCGTCTTCTTTAGCGTCGAGGATCCCGAGGCTTTTATCTGCAACCATGACGAATGGGTGCCGGTCAAGCTCTAAACGAGTCTCCCAGCAAGCTTCGACAATTCAAATTCTCGCATGTAGCGGGTCCCACATTGCAACGTCACCGTAAGGCGCACTGGGTAATATGGGGCCCGCATTTATTTGTCAATTCTTTCAAGCGAATGTGTCGGGATTGTTTCAATGCATGAATATGCAAGCCATTTACGTGTTCATGCATCTTTTGGTGCTAAAGTTTCAACCCACTTCATAACGACCACTGCGAAATGCGCATCGGTGCATAAATCGCAGACAAGGAGTCTGATATGTCATTGAAGGTTGGAATCGTCGGCGCGGCTGGATATGCCGGAGCCGAGCTCATTCGCCTCGTGCTCGGCCATCCCGAGTTTGAACTTGTTGCCATTACGTCCAACGCCGATGCCGGCCAGCCGCTGTCCGCGGTGTATCCGAGCTTTGCTGGCGTGAGCGATCTGGTTTTCACCACGCATGACGCCCCCGAGCTTAAGAGCTGCGATGCGGTTTTTCTTGCCGTGCCGCACACGGCTGCCATGGCACAGGTGCCCGCGCTGCTTGCCGCAGGCGTTTCCTGCTTCGATTTGTCTGCCGACTACCGTCTGAGCGATCCGGCCGTGTTCGAGGCGTGGTATGCCGCCGCGCATACGAGCCCCGAGCTGCTCAAGACGCGTGCTTTCGGCCTCCCCGAGCTGTTCTGCCAGGACTTAGAGACCGCTGCTTCCAGCCATGCCGACGGCAAACCCGTGCTGGTCGCCTGCGCCGGTTGCTATCCCACCGCAACGAGCCTTGCTGCCGCTCCTGCCGTGCGTGCGGGCTGGGTGGCCGAGAACGGTCCCGTGATTGTCGATGCCATCAGCGGTGTAACGGGTGCCGGCAAGTCCTGCAACGCTCGTACGCATTTTTGCAGCGCCGACGAGAACTTGGAGGCCTATGGCGTAGGCAAGCATCGTCATACGCCCGAGATTGAGCAAATCCTTGGCCTGACCGATCGCATCGTCTTTACCCCGCATCTGGCACCGCTCAAGCGTGGCCTGCTCTCCACGGTGACGCTGCCGCTCACGCCGCAGGCCATCGACTCCCTGGCTCTTGAGGACGTTGTCGACTATTACAAGCAGTTCTATGCCGGTCGCACCTTTGTGCGCGTGCTCGACGCCGACCAGCAGCCCAAGACGGCTTCGGTCGTCGGCACCAACGCCGCCCAGATTGGCCTCGCGCTCAACAAGCGCGCAGGCGTGCTGGTGGCGACGGGCGCCATCGACAATTTGTGCAAGGGTGCTGCGGGCCAGGCGGTCCAGTGCGCCAACATCGTTTTTGGCTTTGACGAGCGACGAGGCTTGCTCACAGTGGCGTGCCCGGTGTAGCACATTCGATTGTTAGCGATTTGGTAGTCGGGTATCGAGTTGGGCGCCACTTTTAAGCTGGTCTAGTAGTTGCGACCGGTATGGCGTGCCAGCCGATGCCCGCTTTTTTGTTTGATATAAGGAGTCGTAGGGACGATGAACACCGACCTGATTGATATCAAGATTCGCGCCGTCGAGGGCGGCGTTACGGCTGCGGCTGGTTTTAAGGCTGCAGGCATCCACGCTGGGTTCCGCAAGAACCCCGAGCGTCTGGATTACGCGCTCGTCGTGCCTGATAAACCCTGTCCCGGCGCCGGCGTGTTTACGACCAACCGCTTTTGTGCGGCGCCCGTGCAGGTGAGCCGTGCCAACCTGGGCGGTGCGGACAAGGGCTATGGCATTATCGCCGGTGTTTCAATCAACTCTGGCAATGCCAACGCCGCCACGGGTGAGACCGGCCTTGCATGCGCGCGCGAGACATGCAACATCGCATCGCAGGTCATCGGCTGCGAGCCCCAGCAGATTCTGGTTGCCTCCACGGGTGTGATTGGCCAGATTCTGCCGATCGACACGTTTGAGACCGCCATTCCTGCTGCCTACGAGGTACTTTCCGCCCACGGTGGCGCCGATGCCGCTCGCGCCATCATGACGACCGACACGCACTCCAAGGAGTACGCCGTGTCCTACGTCAGCGAGGCTGCGGGACACACAGGCAATGCCTATACGGTGGGCGGTATGTGCAAGGGCTCGGGCATGATCATGCCCAACATGGCCACCATGATCGCGGTCATCACTACCGATGCCCCCGTCGAGCCGGCGGCGCTCCACGCCCTGCTGCTCTCGACCGTCAAGCAGACCTTTAACAAGGTAACGGTCGATTCCGACACCTCGACCAACGACACCTGCATCATGCTTGCCTCCGGCGCCGCTGCCGCAGATGCCGAGCCTATCGTCGAGGGCTCCGATGCCTTCGACGAGTTGGCATTTGCCGTGCACGAGGTGTGCGAGAGCCTGGCGCGCAATATCGCCGCCGATGGTGAGGGCGCATCCAAGCTTGTTACGGTCAACGTTACCGGCGCCGTGAACGACGAGGAGGCCGATATCGCCGCCCGTGCCGTTGCCAACTCGCCGCTCGTTAAGACCTGCATCGCCGGCCACGACTGCAACTGGGGCCGTGTTGCTATGGCACTCGGTAAGTGCGGCGTGAAGTTTAATCAGGAAGACGTTTCCATTGACATGATGGGCATGCCTGTCTGTCACGACGGTCTGACTGTTCCCTTTGACGAGGACGAGGCTCTGCGACGTTTCGAGGCGCCCGAGATCGTGATCTCGGCCGACCTGGGCGCAGGCGACGCGGCAACGACTGTGTGGACCTGCGACCTCACGCATGAGTACATCTCCATCAACGGCGACTACCGTTCCTAGATTCCGGGCACGCTGCGCATCTTGCCGCGATTGCGGACAGCGGAGCACGGCGCGATAACGATACGAAAGACGAGGCAGATTATGAAATTCGCACGCGATTGTCGTTCGAGCGAATCCAACGAAGCAACCGCGCAGCTGCTGTTCGAAGCGCTGCCGTGGATTAAGAACCTGACCGGCAAGACGGTTGTTATCAAATATGGCGGAGCCGCCATGGTTGATGAGCAGCTGCGCCGCGACGTGATGAGCGACATCGTTTTGCTCAAGATCATCGGCATGCGCCCCGTTATCGTGCACGGCGGCGGCAAGGCTATCAACGAGGCGCTGAGCCATTACGATATTCCCGTCGAGTTTAAGAACGGCCAGCGCGTGACCACGCCGGCGACTATGGATATCGTGCGCGAGGTGCTGGGCGGCAAGGTTAACCAGGAGCTGGTTGCTGCCATCAACCACCACGGCAACCTGGCCGTGGGCGTGTCGGGCAGCGATGCCGGCACGCTCATCGCCGAGCCGCTCGACCCCGAGCTCGGTCGCGTGGGCAAAGTGACGCACGTCAACACCGACTATATCGAGCGCTTACTCGATAGCGAGTACATCCCCGTCATCGCTACCGTCGCGGCGGGGGAGGACGGCGGTTTCTTCAACATCAACGCCGATACCGCCGCCGGTGCCGTTGCCGCGGCGCTCCACGCGCATAAGGCAATCTTTTTGACCGATGTCGATGGTCTGTACAAGGACTTTAGCGACAAGGACTCGCTTATCTCCAACCTAACGCTCGACGAGGTTAACGAAATGCTCTACGGCGGCGAGGTCGATAAGGGCATGATTCCCAAGCTGCGTGCGGCCGTCGATGCGCTTACTGGCGGCGTATTTCGTGCCCACATCATCAATGGCACGACGCCGCATTCGCTGCTCCTGGAGCTGCTGACCGATGCCGGCGTCGGCACCGTGATCCATTCCACCGAGACGGCTTACGAGTTCGATACGCATCCGCATCCGCTTTCGACGTTTGCTGCGCGTCTGACCGAGAACCTTGACGAGGTCGAGAAGCTTCAGACGGTCTAGCTGACCCGCAGCCGCCCCATTCCTGCACCCATAGCCCCGCGCCGTCTGGCGCCCAACGAAAGGCATCCCATGTCACTTGCAGCTCAGCAATCGCTTGAATCCCATTACGTTATGCATACCTTTGGCCGCTCTCCGGTCGAGTTTGTCGAGGGTCACGGCATGAAGCTCACCGGCGACGATGGCCGTGAGTACCTCGACTTTCTTGCCGGCATCGGCGTGTGCAGCCTAGGTCATGGCAACCTGGCTGTGCTCTCGGCGCTCGAGGCACAGACCAAAAAGCTCATGCATGTCTCCAATTACTTCTACATCGAGCAGCGCGGACAGGTCGCGGCGCTGCTGTCCAAGCTTGCTAACGACGACGTAGATGGTGCGCGCGTGCTTGCCGATGCCATTGTCGCCGGCGATGAGACCACGGCAGCTGCTCTTGGTGCCCCGGCTGCGGATGAGCAGGTTTGGGAGACCTTCTTTGCCAACTCTGGCGCCGAGGCCAACGAAGGCTCGATGAAGCTCGCGCGCCTGTACGCCAAGCGTGCCGGTAATGGCGGCAACACCATCGTGTGCATGCGCGGCGGGTTCCACGGCCGTACGCTCGAGACCATTGCCGCCACCATGCAGGATTGGCTGCAGGACAGCTTCCGCCCACTGCCGGGTGGCTTTGTGGCCTGCACGCCCAACGATGTTGATGAACTGCGTGCGATCTTTAAGCAGCTGGGCAGTGAAATTTGCGCCGTGATGCTCGAGCCGATCCAGGGTGAGAGTGGCGTGCACCCCATGACCGAGGAGTTTATGGCGGCGGCGCGCGACCTGGCACACGAAGTGGGCGCCGTGCTTATCGCCGACGAGGTCCAGTGCGGCATCTTCCGCACGGGTAAGCCGTTTGCATTCCAAACCTATGGCGTGGAGCCTGACATCATGAGCCTTGCCAAGGGCATTGCCGACGGCGTGCCCATGGGTGCCGTGGTGGCAAAGAAGGAAATCGCCGACGTCTTTAAGCCCGGCGATCATGGTTCGACCTTTGGCGGTAGCTGCCTGGCCATCACGGCGTGTGCCGCGACGCTCTCCGCGCTCGTGCGCGGCGATTATGCCGACCATGCTGCCAAGGTAGGCGCCTATATGGAGGCAAAGCTCGCTAAGCTGCCGCACGTGACCGAGGTGCGTGGCCGCGGCTTGATGCTCGGCTGTGATTTGGATGATGCTGCGGGCGATGCGCATGATATTGTTGCCCGCGCGCTGGCCGCCGGTGCCGTGATTAACGCTACGGGTGCCCATACGCTGCGTTTCCTGCCGCCGCTCGTCTGCGAGGAAGCCGACGTGGATAGTCTGATTGAGATCCTGTCGGGTGTCTTGGGCTAACGCGGTGCAATAACTCAATTTGGACCGGGTTCCGGACTGCTGACGTGCCCTATGCGGCATGATTCAGCGGTCTGGAGCCCGTTTTGCCTTAGATTTGCTAAGGCAGGGGGACCTGCTGACCAAAAAACAGTAAATATGAGTACTGCTACCGATTTGGTAGCAGCAGTTTTGGACTAATAAGGCCAGATATCAAGTCGAAATGGCGATGAATACACGATTTTGATCTAACTGTTAGTCCTTATAATGGACATATGTTGCGTAACTTAAGCAAATACTGTCTTTTTATATGTTGCAAACAAAGTAGCAGTACTCATTTTTGCCATTTTTTGACCACGGCCTTTGTGACAGACGTGCTGGCGGGTTCGAATCCCATGCGCTGGGCATGAAAAAGGAAAGGCCTCCATCGCTGGAGGCCTATCAAATCAGTGGTGGGCGATGAGGGATGTCCGCGTGCGGCTCCGCCGCCCGCTCTCGCTTCGGGCCTACGGCCCTCGCGTGCTGCGCTGGAAAACGCTTGCGCGTTTTCTCAGCTCCGCACCCTGTCGGGTTCGAATCCCTCTGCGATGGGCCCAAAAAAAGAAAGGCTCCCATTGCTGGGAGCCTATCAAATCAGTGGTGGGCGATGAGGGATTCGAACCCCCAGCCTTGTGCGTGTAAAGCACCTGCGCTAACCGTTGCGCCAATCGCCCGTGCGGAGAGAGTATAGCAAAACAATCGCCCCATTCACCTCATATCCATTAAAGGTAACCGGCGCGTGTCACAGCGGAGCTGATTCAGTTGAGATTGCCTGAACATTCCGCCCCTCTTTACGCCCTCGGGTATACTCAAAAGCTACTGATTCGATTTGATGCCCAGCAACAGCAGAGGGGATAGTATATGTGCGGTTTTGTCGGTTTTGTCGGTGGGACGGATAACCAATCCGAGGTGCTCACCAAGATGATGGACCGCATCGTCCATCGCGGTCCCGACATGGGCGGTCAGTTTATCGACGGCCGCGTTGCCCTCGGCTTCCGCCGCCTGTCGATCCTCGACCTGACCGAGGCTGGCGCCCAACCCATGGCCAACGAGGACGGTAGCGTCGTCATTGTCTTCAACGGCGAGATCTACAACTTCCAAGAACTCCGTTCTGAGCTCGAGGCCAAGGGCTACAAGTTCCACTGCGGCGCCGACACCGAGAGCCTCCTGCACGGCTACGAGGAGTGGGGCGAGGCCGTTCTCGATCGCCTGCGCGGTATGTACGCCTTCGTCATCTGGGACAAAAAGAAGAACAAGCTTTTTGGCGCCCGCGACATCTTTGGCATCAAGCCGCTCTACTACTATCCCATGGCCGATGCGGGCGACGGCGCTCCGGGCGTGCTCTTTGGTTCCGAGATCAAGAGCTTCCTGGACTACCCGCACTTCCACAAGGCGGTCAACAAAAAGGCTCTGCGTCCGTACATGACGCTGCAGTATTCGGCAACCGAGGAGACCTTCTTCGAGGGTGTCTACAAGCTGCCGCCGGCGCACTACTTTACCGTCGATATCCCGACCGGCAAGATGAACATCGAGCGCTACTGGGATTGCGATTACTCTGCCGTCGAGAAGCCGTTCGAAGAGTATGTCGATGAGCTGGACGAGGTCGTGCACGAGAGCGTCGAGGCCCATCGCATCGCCGACGTCAAGGTCGCGTCGTTCCTCTCCGG
Source organism: Collinsella aerofaciens (assembly GCF_039836695.1). Taxonomy (GTDB): domain Bacteria; phylum Actinomycetota; class Coriobacteriia; order Coriobacteriales; family Coriobacteriaceae; genus Collinsella; species Collinsella aerofaciens_BD. Next base: position 18,783 of record NZ_JBDPAC010000017.1, read on the forward strand.
TGGCGTCGACTCTAGCTACATCGCCGCTTGCCTCATGCCCGACAAGACCTTCTCGGTGGGCTTTGACTACAAGAACTTTAACGAGACCAACTACGCCAAGGAGCTTTCCGATAAGCTCGGCGTCGAGAACGTTCGCAAGATGATTACCGCCGACGAGTTCTTCGGTGCGCTCGAGGACATCCAGTATCACATGGACGAACCGCAGTCCAACCTGTCTTCCGTGCCGCTGTGGTTCTTGGCCGAGATGGCCCGCAAGGACGTTACCGTCGTGCTTTCGGGCGAAGGCGCCGACGAGCTCTTTGGCGGCTACGCCTACTACGAGGATACGGTCCCGGTGCGCAAGTACAAAAAGATGGTGCCGCTGCCCGTCCGTCGCGCGCTCGGTAACCTGGCGCTGCATATGCCGTACTTCAAGGGACATAACTTCCTGGTCAAGGGTGCCGAGATCCCCGAGAAGTCGTTCCTGGGACAGGCTCTGGTATGGCCGGAGCGCGAGGTCGACGGCGTGCTCAAGCCCGAGTACAACACCGGCGACGGCGCCTTCGAGCTCGCTGCACCCATCTACGCACGCGTGAAGGGTCAGCCCGAACTGGTCAAGAAGCAGTACCTGGACATGAACATGTGGCTCCCGGGCGACATTCTGCTCAAGGCCGACAAGATGTGCATGGCACACTCGCTGGAGCTGCGCGTGCCCTTCCTGGACCGCAAAGTCATGGAGTTCGCCGAGCACATTCCCGACCGCTACCGCATCAACGAGAACGGCAACAAACAGGTACTCCGCCACGCTGCCAACAAGTCGCTGCCCGATGAGTGGGCCACCCGTCCCAAGGTGGGCTTCCCGGTGCCGATTGTCTACTGGCTGCGCGAGCAAAAGTGGTACGACTACGTCAAGGAGTACTTCACCGCGCCGTGGGCAAGTGAGTTCTTCGATACCGACGAGCTCATGCACCTGCTCGACCTGCACTTTGCGGGCAAGGGCGATTTCCAGCGTAAGATCTATACGCCGCTCGTGTTCTTGGTGTGGTACAAGCGCTTCTTTATCGACGAGGACCAGCCCGCTGTTCAGGCTGCCTAGCCTCGGCTGACGAACGCCTGCGCGTAACGGCTCCTCCGGGAGCCGTTTTTGCGTGGGTGCGTTTCAGTTACTATAAAACCGTCCCTGCCAAATGGCTGAGAAAGGTGAAAGATGCACCATTCGGATTCCGCGACCGTGACCACGGTCGATACGCTTGCCAAGCTGCTCGATGTGTGCGGCGAGTTGCGCGCATCAGAGCAGGTTGACGAGCGTGCCGTGACCGGCTGCTCGTTTGATTCGCGCGTGGTCTCGGCAGGTGACGTGTTCTTCTGCAAAGGTGCTGCCTTTAAGCCCGCGTTTTTGAGCATGGCGCTCGATGCGGGCGCCGTCGCATTTGTGTGCGAGGAGTCGCTGGTCGAGTCTCTGGAGCCGCTGGCGCAGGAGAGCGGTGCTGCGATGCTGGTTGTTGATAGCGTTCGCACGGCCATGGCCCTGTTGCCGCCGGAGGTCTACGACCGTCCCGACCACGACGTCAAGATCGTGGGCATCACCGGCACCAAGGGAAAGACCACGGCCGCTTTTATGCTCCAGTCCATCATCAAGGCGGCGGGCGAGTCCTGCGGCATGATCGGCTCGGTGAGTACCGACGATGGTATCGAGTGCTACGAGAGCACCAATACTACGCCCGAGGCCCCCGAGGTCTGGCGCCATATCGCCAACTGCCGCACGTCCGGTCGCCAGTCCATGGTCATGGAGGTCTCGAGCCAGGCGCTCAAGTACCAACGCGTCGAGAATCTGCCGTTTGACGTGGCGTGCTTCCTCAACATCGGCCGCGACCACATCTCGCCGATCGAACACCCCACGTTTGAGGATTATTTTGAGAGCAAACTCAGGATCTTTGACCAGGCAAAGACCGCCGTGGTGAATCTGGGCACCGAAGAGGTTGACCGTGTGCTGGGGGCAGCGTCGACGGCCGAGCGCTTGGTGACCGTTGGCGTCGAGCATCCCGAGGCAAGCCTGTGGGCGAGCGATGCCCGCATGCTCGGCTTTAACATCGAGTTTAACCTGCACGGCATGAGCGCCGACGAGCCCGAGGCGGGGGAGAAGGTCCTGCTGGGTATCGCGGGCGACTTTAACGTGGAGAACGCGCTGGTCGCTATCGCCGCTGCGCGCGAGATCGGCATCGGTATCGAGGCCATCAAGAAGGGCCTCTCCAAACTGCGTGTGCCGGGCCGTATGGAGGTCGTGGAGTCGAAGGACGGCCGCGTGATCTGCGTCGTCGACTATGCGCACAACCAGCTTTCGTTCCGTTCGCTTTTCTCGTCGGTCAAGCGCGCGTTTCCCGCCAGCCCCGTCATTGCGGTGTTTGGCGCTGCCGGCGGCAAGGCGCAGGAGCGCCGTGAGCAGCTTCCGCGCGAGGCCGCACCATATTCCGACCTGATGATCTTTGCCAACGAGGACCCGGCTCACGAGGACCCGATGAAGGTCTGTCGCGAGCTTGCCGAGCATGTTCCCGACGATACGCCGAACAAGATCATCCTCGACCGCGAAGCCGCTGTGCATGCGGCGTTCAAGGCGGCGCGCGAGGAGTACGTCAACCCCGATGCTCCCACCATTGTCTTGCTGCTGGCAAAGGGTGACGAGGAGCTCATGCACGTGGGCGACGAGTTCGTGCCCATCGAGAGCGACCTTTCGCTGGCCAATCGCCTGATCGATGTTACCCAGTTTGACTAATGAACCATGATGGCGGCGGCGCCCTGAGTGCGCTGTCGCCATAAGCGTGTTCCCTCAATCAAAACATGCCGTCCAAGTCCAAACCCTTCTACGTAAACGGAGTAACCATGTCCCACAACACCCTGCCGACCGTTGCCGAGCTTTCGGGCGAGATGCGCGAGCGCTTGGCCAAGGTCAAGTACGTCTTTACCGACCTGGATGCCACGATGCTCGCGCCCGGCTCGTGCGTGCTGCGCGACAACGACGGCAACCCCTCGACCAAACTCGTCGAGGCCGTCGTGGCGCTCGCTCGCGCTGGTATTCAGGTGGTTCCCACCTCGGGCCGCAATCGTACCATGATCCACGAGGACGCGCGCGTGCTCGGCCTCAACTCCTACATCGGCGAGATGGGCGGCCTGGTCATGTACGACCTCAAAGCCAACGATTGGGAGTATCTGACCGGCGACATGCCTTACGACCCCGCCTGCGGCCTTACTCCGCACCAGGTGATCGAGCAGACCGGCGTGTGCGAGAAGATCCTTGCCCGCTGGCCGCACAAGATCGAGTACCACAACGACATGTCGACCGGCTACAAGTACCGTGAGGTCACCGTCGGCATGCGCGGCGATGTGCCCGACGATGAGGTCCAGGCCATCCTGGACGAGGCCGGCTGCGGTCTGATCTGGGCTTGCAACGGCCATCTGACTCACCTGTCCAAGCCGACGACGCTCGAGCTCGATCGCGTCGAGGACGGTCGCGCCTTCAACATCAATCCGGCGGGTCTTAACAAAGGCGTTGCCATTGCGCGCTTCTGCGAGCACCTGGGGATCGAGCGCGAGGAGACGCTTGCGCTCGGCGACTCCGAGTCCGACTTCTACATGGCCGACCATGTTGGCATGTTCTGCCTGGTCGAGAACGGTCTGACGAGCGCCGGTGCCCCGGAGTTCTTGGACGCCTGCGACAATGCCTATATTACGCGCGGCAAGATTGTCGACGGTTGGGTGGCAACGGCCGAGCTGCTGGTCGCAGCCCGTTCGTAGCGCGACGCATCACGATTGGTCGCATTTTTCGAGAGAGAATCTGGTGAGGTAATGTCCGATATCGATAATATGGCCGGGGACACGCGTCCGATCGGCGTGTTCGACTCGGGCCTGGGCGGCTTGACGGTCGCGCGCGCGATCGCAACGGCACTTCCGCACGAGTCCGTTTACTATTTCGGTGACACTAAGCGCTGCCCTTATGGCACGCGCACCGAGGATGAAGTGCGCTCGTTTGCGTTGCAGGCGGGTCGTTGGCTTTCGAAGCACGACGTCAAGATTATGGTCATCGCCTGCAACACGGCGACCGCTGCGGCCTTGCGTCTGGCCCAGCAGGTGCTCGACGTTCCCGTGATCGGTGTGATCGCGCCGGGTGCCCGTGCGGCAATCAACAGCACGCGTACGCGTCGCGTGGGCGTGCTCGCCACCAACCTCACTATTCGCTCGGGCGCCTACACGCGCGCCATTCAGGATCTAGATGCCGGCGTCGATGTATACGGCTGTCCTGCCTCGAGCTTTGTCGAGGTTGTCGAACACGAGCTCGCCTCGGGTGCACACCTGCAGGAACAGTGGCTTGAGAACGAGGACATCTTCGATACGCCTGCCGTGCGTGCGCTGGTGGGTGCCACGGTTGAGCCGCTGCGCGACCACGGTATCGATACCGTGGTGCTTGGCTGTACGCATTTCCCGCTGTTGGTGGGACCTATCCGCCATGCACTGGGGCCTGGGGTGCGCGTCGTGAGTTCCGCCGAGGAGACCACGCGCGAGCTGACCGATATCCTCACGCGCCGCGAGCAGCTGGCGGGCGACGCAGCCGAGCCGCAACATCGTTTTGCAACGACGGCCGATAATATTGCCGAGTTTGCGGTGGCGGGCAGCTTTATCTTTGGTCAGCCGCTCAAGAGCATCGAACATATCGATATCGATGAGCTGAAATAGATGTAAGGCAGCCGCCAAGCCTTCGCCACATCTTTTGCCGAAAGGATATTTCTATGGAGTACATGCAGGTCAACCGCGCCAACGGCCGCGCCGCCAACGAGTTGCGCCCCGTTAAGCTCACCCGTGGCGTCATGAAGCACGCCCACGGCTCGTGTTTGGCCGAGTTCGGTGACACGCGCGTGCTGTGCGCCGCCACTATCGAGGAGGGCGTGCCGGGCTGGCGAAAGGGAGCTAAGGCCGGCTGGGTGACCGCGGAATACGCCATGCTGCCGGCGTCGACCGGCAAGCGCTGCAAGCGCGAGCACGCCAACCGCAAGGGTCGCTCCATGGAGATCGAGCGCCTCATTGGCCGCAGCCTGCGTACCGTCGTCAACATGAAGGCGCTCGGCGAGTACACCGTCACCGTCGACTGCGATGTGATTCAGGCCGATGGCGGCACGCGTACAGCGAGCATCACCGGCGCCTGGGTGGCGCTGCACGACGCCCTCGCCATGTGGGTCGAGGCGGGCAAGATCGAGCGCATCCCGCTTACCGGCCAGGTGGCTGCCATCTCTATGGGCGTTGTCGACGGCAATACGCTGCTTGACCTCGATTATTCCGAGGACAGTCATGCCGAGGTCGACATGAACCTCGTCGCCACCGACACTGGCGAGATGATCGAGCTCCAGGGCACCGGCGAGCGGGCGCCCTTTGACCGCAAGCGCCTCAACGCCCTGCTCGACCTGGGCGACAAGGGTATCGCCGAGCTCATCGAGCTTCAGCGCCAAGCCATCGCCTAACCTGCCAAAAGGGACAGGTTTATTTTGGTAGGTTTTATCTGCTGAAATGCTGCGTTGAAAGGTCCGATCGCCTGAGAGGGGAGAGGTCAAGTGCCCAAACGCCCCTCACGCGGCTTGCTATAGAGACAAGGAGGCCAGTCATGGCACTTGAGAAGATTGACATCGACACCCTCGACCCGGCGGCGATCATCGTCGTGGCAACGGGCAACGCCCATAAGCTCACCGAGATCGAGGCCATTTTGGGCAAGGTCATGCCCGAGGTGCGCTTTGTGGCGCTCGGCCAGCTGGGTGATTTTGAGGATCCCGAGGAAAACGGCACGACGTTTTTGGAGAACGCCATCATCAAGGCCCAAGCCGCGGTTGAGGAGACGGGCCTTATGGCCATTGCCGACGATTCGGGCCTGGTCGTCGACGCGCTGGACGGCGAGCCCGGTGTGTATAGCGCGCGCTATGCGGGCGTGCATGGCGACGATGCCGCCAACAATGCAAAGCTGCTCGTTAACCTGGAAGGCGTGGCGGACGAGGATCGCACCGCACGCTTTATGAGCGTCGTTGCGCTCATCGACACGGATGGTCTGGTTACCTATGGCGAGGGCGCCTGCGAGGGCGTTATCGCGCACGAGGGCCGCGGCGATCACGGCTTTGGCTACGACCCGCTGTTCCTGCCGGTCGATACGCCGGGCAAGACCATGGCCGAGCTCACGGCGGACGAGAAGAACGCCATCAGCCATCGATTCCATGCACTCGAGCATCTGTCCGCCAAACTGACGGGCGAGGAGTAGACCGTGCGTGCGGTGGTGCAGCGCGTGCTCAACGCCGGCGTGACGGTCGACGGCGAGTGCGTGGGTCGCATTGGACGCGGCTACCTAGTGCTGCTTGGCGTGGGTCACGGTGACTCGCGTGCCGAGGCCGACAAGCTGTGGGGCAAGCTCCGCGGCCTGCGCATCAACGAGGATGAGAACGGCAAGACCAATCTGGCGCTTGCCGATGTCGACGGCGAGGTTCTCGTGGTGTCGCAGTTCACGCTGTTCGCCGACTGCCGCCACGGTCGCCGTCCGTCGTTTACGGATGCCGGCGCCCCCGATGTCGCCAACGAGCTCTACGAGTACTTCCTGACGCTTGTGCACGAGGACGTTGAGCATGTGGCGCACGGCATCTTTGGCGCCGATATGAAAGTCGACTTGGTCAACGACGGCCCATTCACCATCGTCTTGGACACCGACAACCTTTAGGTTACGCGGTTTTACCAAACCGCGTAACAACTGGTCATGCGAGATTGTCGTCTGGTACGTATTCGAGACCGGGCTTTTTTAGCTACTTGCGTATGGCCACAACAGGGTGCTATAGTATTAGAGTTTTGTCTATCTTAGGGGTATTATCCCCTTGTTGAATTGCACCTTCTGGAGGCCCTGTTCATGGAAGAGATGGAAGTCAATCACGTCGACGACATCCACGAGAAGCTGACCGATATGGTGGGCGATCGCGTCAAGGTGAAGGCCAACATGGGCCGCACCCGCGTTGTCGAGCGCATGGGCACCATCAAGAGCGTCCACCCGGCCGTCTTCATTGTCGAGGTTGACGAGCGTCGCGGCCGCAAGTCGCGGCAGTCCTACCAGTACATCGATGTCCTCACCGGCCAGGTCGAGCTGTTCGACCCCGAGAGCGGCGAGCATATCTTTACCCCGCTCGGCAATCAGCTCGAGGAGCATTAACGGTGACCGATTGGTCCCTGACCCTTTCCGCGCCGGCAAAGATTAACCTCTACCTGGGGGTTCATACCGAGCGCGATGACCGCGGCTACCACAGGGTCGATTCCCTGATGGCAGCCGTCGGTCTTTCCGATACCGTGACGGTCACGCCGGCGCAGGCGCTGACCGTCCAGACGGTTCCGGCATCAGATTTTCCCATGCAAAAGAATACGGCGTATCGGGCTGCGGTTGCTATGGCCGAGCATTATGGTCGCGAGGCAAACATCTGCGTGACGATTGAGAAGCGCATTCCATTGTGCGCCGGCTTGGGCGGCCCCTCGACGGATGCGGCCGCGGTCATTGTCGCCTTGGCGGAGCTCTGGGGCATTGATCGCACCGACCCAGCGCTCGACGATATTGCGCGGGGCATTGGTGCTGACGTCCCGTTCTTTTTGCACGCGAGTCCTGCGTTCTACGTAGGTGGGGGAGACGTGCTGGCAACTGAGTACCCCGCGCTGCCCGCGACGCCCGTCGTGCTGGTCAAGCCGCGCGAGGCAAGCGTTTCGACAATTGAAGCCTATCGACGTTTTGACGAGGCCCCGGTGCCTGCGGACAAGCCCGGCGCGATAGCTTCTGCCTTGCGTGCTGGTGATGCCGAGACGGCATATGCACTCATCCATAACAACCTTGGTGTCATTTCCGCACAGATGGAGTCGCAGATTCAAACGGTCCTCGACTGGCTGCGTAAACAGGACGGAACCGTTGCTGTAGATGTGTGCGGATCGGGTGCCTGCTCGTTTGCCATTTGCGACACCGCTGCCACGGCCGAAAGGCTTGCCGATGCTGCCCAGCAAAATGGCTGGTGGGCCTGCGCGACTGAGCTTATTCCCAACACGGTTCAAATCGACGCGCCAAAGAAATTAAAATTTCTCTAGCACGCGGCGAAAATCTTTGTTACTATAGTCGAGCTAACGGGTTGTGGCTCAGTTTGGTAGAGCACTGCGTTCGGGACGCAGGGGTCGCTGGTTCAAATCCAGTCAACCCGACCAGAGCATGAGGAGGGACCGCTTCTTGCGGTCCCTTTTTTTAGCTAGTGTTGTGATACCGCGATACCCGCGGTATACTCATTCGAGCTTGTCTCGCTGTATTGTGGAGGTCTACATGTTTGGACTGAGGGCTCCTGAGCTCATCATTATTCTCGTCGTTGTCCTGATTATCTTCGGGCCCAAGAACCTGCCGAAGCTCGGCAAGTCCCTCGGCTCTACCGTCAAGAATATCCGCGAGGGTATGGAAGGCGACGATAAGGCCGAGACCAAGCAGGCCGAGGAGGTCGTGGTCGAGCAGTCCGAGGAGGACAAGGAGATCGCTGAGCTCGAGGCCAAGCTCGCTGCTGCCAAGAAGAAGCAGGCAGAGGACAGCGACGCGGACGCAGAGTAGTCCCATCCCTTTGGGGTGAGCACCTGACCGGCTTGCCCGCAGGCTAGCCGGTCTTTTTTTCGTTTTGTTGACAGTTGATTGTTTGATCAGAGTTGGGGAGATATCCGTATGGACGCAAGCCAGATCGTACTGACCGCTGAGGGCCGCCAGAAGCTCGTCGAGGAGCTCGCTTGGCGTGAGGGCGATTATGCCAAGGAGATCGTCGAGGACATCAAGGAAGCCCGCGCGTTCGGCGACCTTTCGGAGAACTCCGAGTACGACGCCGCTAAGGACAAGCAGGCCCAGAACGCCGCTCGTATTGCCGAGATCCAGGCCATCCTCGCCAACGCTCAGGTTGCTGCCACCACGGGCGACCTGACCGTCTCCATCGGTTCCACCGTTTCGCTGATTGATCCCAACGGCGAGGTCATGGAAGTCACGCTCGTCGGTACCACCGAGACCAACTCGCTCGAGCACAAGATTTCCAACGAGTCTCCGGTCGGTCACGCCATCATTGGTCACGGCGAGGGCGATTCCGTCGAGGTCGTTACGCCTTCCGGCAAGACTCGCGTCTACACCATCGCCAAGATCGCACGCTAGACCACGGTCCCGCGTAAAGGTATGTTTTCGCTCCCTGGGACCGAATCCTGGGGAGCGTTTTAGTTTGAGGAGCTAACTTATGGCAGAGAACCAGAACGCCGCCGATCAGGCATCGACGCTCAACGACGAGCGCGCCACCCGCCTGGCCAAGCGCGCCGCCCTGTTCGAGGCGGGCCAGAACCCCTATCCTGAGCACTCTGAGCTTGAGGACTACGTCGTCGATATCGAGGCTAAGTACGCCGAGCTTGCCGATGGCGAGGACACCGAGGACGTCGTGAAGATCGCCGGCCGAGTGGTCGCCAAGCGCGGTCAGGGCAAGATCATGTTCATCGTCGTGCGCGATGCGACTGCCGAGATTCAGCTGTTCTGCCGCATCAACGACATGGACGAGACTGCCTGGAATACGCTCAAGGCCCTCGACCTGGGCGACATCCTGGGCGTGACCGGCGTGGTCGTGCGCACCCAGCGCGGCCAGCTTTCCGTTGCTCCTAAGAGCCCGACCCTGCTTGCCAAGGCCGTTCGTCCGCTGCCCGAGAAGTTCCACGGTCTTTCCGACAAGGAGACCCGCTATCGCCAGCGCTATGTCGACCTGATCGCCAACGACGACGTTCGCGAGACCTTCCGTAAGCGTTCGCAGATTCTCTCCACCTTCCGTCGCTTTATGGAGTCCGACGGCTACATGGAGGTCGAGACCCCCATCCTGCAGACCATCCAGGGCGGCGCTACTGCCAAGCCGTTCATTACCCACTTCAACGCGCTCGATCAGGAGTGCTACCTGCGTATTGCCACCGAGCTCCACCTCAAGCGCTGCATCGTCGGTGGTTTTGAGCGCGTGTTCGAGATCGGCCGCATCTTCCGTAACGAGGGCATGGACCTTACCCACAACCCCGAGTTCACCACGATGGAGGCCTACCGTGCCTTCTCCGACCTCGAGGGCATGAAGGCGCTCGCCCAGGGTGTCATTAAGGCAGCTAACAAGGCCATCGGCAACCCCGAGGTCATCGAGTACCAGGGCCAGACCATCGACCTTTCTGGTGAGTGGGCCAGCCGTCCCATGACCGACATCGTCTCCGACGTGCTCGGCAAGCAGGTCACCATCGACACGCCGGTCGAGGAGCTTGCTGCCGCCGCGCGCGAGAAGGGCCTGGAGATCAAGCCCGAGTGGACTGCTGGCAAGATCATCGCCGAGATTTACGATGAGCTGGGCGAGGACACCATCGTCAACCCGACGTTCGTGTGCGATTACCCCATCGAGGTCAGCCCGCTTGCCAAGCGTTTTGAGGACGACCCGCGCCTGACGCACCGCTTTGAGCTGGTTATTGCCGGTCACGAGTACGCCAACGCGTTCTCCGAGCTCAACGACCCGGTCGACCAGGCCGAGCGCTTTGCCGCTCAGATGGCCGAGAAGGCCGGCGGTGACGACGAGGCCATGGAGTACGACGAGGACTACGTGCGCGCCCTCGAGTACGGTATGCCTCCCGCGGGCGGCATTGGCATTGGTATCGACCGCGTGGTCATGCTGCTTACCAACCAGGCTTCTATCCGCGACGTGCTGCTGTTCCCGCACATGAAGCCCGAGAAGGGTTTCCAGTCCGGTGCCGCTGCCGCCAAGGCTGCCGAGGCCGGCAACGCCGCGAGCCCGTTCGTTAAGTCGCTTAAGCCCACGCTCGATTACTCCAAGATCGCCGTTGAGCCGCTGTTTGAGGAGTTCGTCGACTTTGATACCTTCTCCAAGAGCGACTTCCGCGCTGTGAAGGTCAAGGCATGCGAGGCCGTCAAGAAGTCCAAGAAGCTGCTGAACTTTACGCTCGACGACGGTACCGGTACCGACCGCACCATCCTCTCCGGTATTCACGCTTATTACGAGCCCGAGGACCTGGTCGGCAAGACCTTGCTCGCCATCACCAACCTGCCTCCGCGCAAGATGATGGGCATCCCCAGCTGCGGCATGCTCATCAGTGCCATCCACGAGGAGGATGGTGAGGAGCGCCTCAACCTGATCCAGCTCGACGCCTCCATCCCCGCCGGCGCAAAGATGTACTAACTTGTTACGCGGTTCTACGAACCGCGTAACGGCTCGACGCTGCACGGGCCGCATTTGGACAATCTGACGTTCAACTTCAAGGGCGCGACCTAGGTGGTTACGCGGGTTTACCAACCCGCGTAACCAGTTGACGCTGCGCGCCGCCCAGGGCGACAATTTGTCATTCAAAAGGCAAGGCATGACCAGAAGGTCTATGCCTTGCCTTTTTCATGCCAACTTGTTCGCCCTGGACGTCGCTCGCTGTCCGTCCTCTACCTGCGGCGTTGACTTGGTTGACACTTAGAACATCGATGTAGTCATTGGGGACGTTCTTAAACGACTACCCAACGGATATTGCGCACATGGCTCGCATGACAGCCGTCTCTTTTATGTTTCCTTTAGCCGTTGCTGCCTAGGATGGGGGTTAGTCGGTAGGAAGGGAGCGTCTATATGGACGACGCGAGCGAGCGTTCAATCGAAGAGGACATGCTCGATCAGTTCAATTACTTTGATGATGAGGACGAGGAGCTGATCGACCGTCGCGAGCCAGCGCCGCTTGATTCCTTTGATCTGGTCGATGAAGAGCCCGACGAGGACGAGGGCGAATCGGCGGAGCCCTCACAGCCTTCGCGCCTTGACTCGCTGCTTTCGAGAGCCCCCATGCACCACGGTGTCCGTGCCGGCGCGCTCCATATGAAAACTGACTGGCACCAGATCGTGACGGCAGGCGATGAACTTGCCGTCGATGCGCCGCTCACCGATAAATCATCCATCATCTGCCGCACCGGTATGCTTATGCTCGCGAGCGGAACGGGTGCCTGGCGTGTTCGCGATACCATGAATCGTGTCGCCGCCGTACTCGGTGTGACCATCCACGTTGACTTAAGTCTCCTGTCGTTTGAGTGTACTTGCATCGAAGATGGTCACTGCTTTAATGAGGTCGTCAGCTTGCCCACAACGGGCGTCAATACCCATCGCATTTGGATGATGGAGAGTTTCCTCAAGGAAATCGAGACCTATGGTCGTCGCTTCACGGTGCACGAGTATCACGAGATGCTCAAGACCGTTGAGAGTTCAAAACCTGATTACGCGCCTTGGCAACAGGGCCTTGCGGCGGCCTGCGCCTGTGGCGCCTTCGTTTTTTTGCTCGGCGGCGGCCCTATCGAGATGGCCTGCGCGTTCGTGGGCGCGGGTGTCGGCAACTTTGCCCGCTCCCATATTCTCAAGCAAGGCCTTGGTCAGTTCAGCGCGCTGACGACCGGCGTTGCGCTCGCTTGCGTTTCGTATCTGCTGGCATTGCTCGGTCTTGGCCAGGTCATACCGGGGGCAATGTCGCACCAAGAAGGCTATATCGGCGCCATGCTCTTTGTGATTCCCGGCTTTCCGCTCATTACGGCGGGCCTCGACATCGCCAAGCTCGACATGCGAAGCGGTATCGAGCGCCTTTCATATGCCGTATCGATTATTGTGATGGCGACGCTCGTAGGTTGGATGGTTGCCGAGTGTGTTGGCCTGGCGCCGGACGACTTTGCCCCACTGGGCCTTTCGCCGCTTGCCCTTACGCTCCTGCGCGTGGTGATGAGCTTCGTTGGCGTATTCGGCTTCTCGGTGATGTTCAACAGCCCGGTAAAGATGGCCGCGGCAGCTGGGTTGATCGGCGCCGTGTCCAATACCCTGCGTCTGACCCTTGTCGATGCGCCGACGATGATTCCCTTCCTGGGCCTCAGCACGGGAATGCCTCCCGAGGCAGCAGCGTTTATCGGCGCGCTGGTATCGGGTCTGCTGGCAAGCTTGGCCGAAGTCAAGCTCACCTACCCGCGTATCGCCCTCACGGTGCCTTCGATTGTCATTATGGTGCCGGGTTTGTATCTGTATCGCTCGATGTATTACATGTGCACCTTCGACACAGTCAATATGCTCGGCTGGTTTGTGCGCGCAGTGCTCATCGTGGCGTTTTTGCCCGTTGGCCTGGGTGTGGCGCGTACGCTCACCGACCCTCGCTGGCGCCACACCAGCTAATTGGTGCAAGGGAGACAGGTTACTTTGCACCAAATGAGTTGCGTTGAAATAGGGACTGAATTGTTGCTTAAAGGGTCAAAACAGTCCGTATTCCACCGCAACTTATGGGGTCGGGGGATTATCGGTGCCCTGCATCTTCATCAACTCAACGCTTACGAAGCGCATGCGTTTCGTGCTAGGCTGGTTCCACCACATAAGTAGTCGCAGACGCGCGTAACACGGGCGGGCGAGATGAAGTCCCAACAGCTCCATCTTGCCCGCCCGTTTTTGTTGCGTGGTGCCGCGGCGTAACACAGAAAGGAATCTGCCCTTCATGCCTATCAACAAACGAGAGAGCCTGCTGTTCACCTTTATCATGTGCTTTTGCATGGTGCTCTGGATGAGCATCTACAACGTTGCCCTGCAGCACGGGGCCATCAACGGCGAGGTCGTTGCCGCTGCGTGGCTCGGCTTCCCCGTTGCCTACATTTTTGCCATGTGCTGCGACTGGTTCGTCGCCAGCCCGCTCGCCAAGGGTTTCGCCTTTAAGTACTTGGTCACGCCGGGCAAGAGCTCGCCGCTTGCCATGACGCTCGCCGTCAGCTCCTGCATGGTCGTTCCCATGGTTATCATCATGTCGCTGTACGGTGCCTGCGAGGGTCTGACGCACATGCCCGGCGGCATCCTTGCGAACCTGTATTCCGTGCTCGCGATCTGGATGATCAACATCCCGCATAATTTTGTGATGGCGCTGCCGTGGAACCTTTTGGTAGCCGGTCCGATTTCCCACTTCGTCTTCCGTCGCGCCTTCCCTGTGGGGACGGTTTTCGAGGAGGAGCATGCCGAGCTCTTGGAGCAGGCTATGGCTCCTGAGTGCGAGTAGCTTGCTTAGGGATCTGCTGAGCGCGGGCGACTTGCTTGGTTGGAGCCCTAAGCGTGGATAGCTCTCTCGGCGACATCGCGGGCGTGAGCGGTGCGCATGACCGGAGGGCCCGTGCTGCTCCGTTGCCCGACGTGCTAGCGCGCAGAACAATCTGTTGGTGCATTCGGCGGCTGCTGAAGCGTTTCGGCAGCCGCTTTTTATACGGAGTTTAAATACAACAGTCTGTTGTATTACGTAGAGTGGTATATCTCTAGCAGGAAAAATGCGAGAGACGGAGCATTATGGCGTTGCTAGTAGGACTGGACGTAGGGTCGACGACGACCAAAGTTTACGCGATGCACGAGGATATGACCGAGGCGTGGTGGGGATATCGCCGCCACGGGGCGTGTCAGACAGCGAGCGTGCGCGCCATGCTCGGCGAGCTCGCCGAGCGCTTTCCTCATGAGTCGCTGCGCGTTGCGGTGACCGGCTCGGGTGCGCGCGATATCGCGACCGCGCTGGGCGCCTCGTACGTTCAGGAGGTGGTCGCCAACGCGCTCGCGATCAGCAGGTTCTATCCGCAGACGCGCTGCGCCATCGAGCTGGGCGGCCAAGACGCCAAGATGATCTTCTTCCGCACCAACGATAAGGGAGACATCGAGGTTGCCGACATGCGCATGAACGGCTCGTGCGCAGGCGGTACCGGTGCATTTATCGACGAGATGGCAAAGCTCATGGGGGTCGGCACCGAATCGGGCGAGTTCGAGCAGCTCGCAAGCCGGGGAACGACCGTCCACGAGGTCTCGGGCCGCTGCGGCGTGTACGCAAAGACCGATATCCAGCCGCTGCTCAACGAGGGCATTCCTACCACCGACCTGGCGCTTTCGGCGCTTCACGCGGTCGCCCGCCAAACGATCGGCGGTCTGGCCCAGGGTATCGACATCGAGCCGCCGGTAATCTTCGAGGGCGGTACGCTCGCCTACAACCCTACACTGGTCCGCGTGTTCCGGGAGCAACTGAATCTATCGGACGATCAGGTTATCGTCCCGCGCGATCCGCAGATCATGGTCGCGCGCGGTGCCGCCCTGTCGCTGACCGACATGTTCGCATCGTCCCAACCGATCGACCTTCCCGACGCTTTTGTCCGGCTGGATAAGCTCGAGACGGTCGCGCCCGCAAGCGGGGAGGGACGTCTTGCCCAGCCCTTTTTTGCCACACCTGCCGAGCAGGCGGATTTTACGGCACGCCATGGCAAAGAGACGCCGGCAAAGGGTCCGGATGCGTATGCGCCCGGAGAGACGGTGCGTGTGGCGCTCGGTATCGATTCGGGGAGCACGACGACCAAGTTCGCCCTGGTCGATGAGGCGGGTGAGCTTGTCGATTCGTTCTACGCGTCTAATAACGGCAGACCGCTCGACGTCGCCCAACAGGGTCTTGTCAGCTTGAAGAACCGCTGGGAGACAGCGGGAGTCACGCTTGCGATCGATGCCGTGGGCACCACGGGATACGGCGAGGAGCTTTTCGCGCGCGCGTTCCACGCCGACTACCATACGGTCGAGACGGTCGCGCACACCCGCGCCGCGTGCGCATGCGTTCCCGATGCGACCTTCGTGCTCGACATCGGCGGACAGGATATGAAGGCCATCTGGCTCAACCACGGCGTGCTGACCGATATCGTCGTCAACGAGGCGTGCTCTGCGGGCTGCGGCTCGTTCCTCGAGGGTTTTGCCAAAAACCTCGGAATAGCCGTTGAGGATATCGCGACCGAGGCATTTTCGTCCAAAGCCCCCGCCGTTCTCGGCAGCCGCTGCACGGTGTTCATGAACAGCAGCGTCGTTTCCGAGCAGCGGCGCGGTAAGGGTCCGGGCGACATCATGGCCGGTCTCTGCCGTTCGATTATCGAGAACGTGTTCACCAAGGTCATTCGCGTTTCAAATCTCAACCGTCTGGGCGACAAAGTCGTCGTCCAGGGCGGCACGTTCCGAAACGACGCGGTGCTGCGCGCATTCGAGCAGTATCTGGGCAAACCCGTCACGCGTGCGCCCCACCCGGGGCTGATGGGCGCTATCGGTATCGCCCTGCTCGCGCGCGAGGAATGCCGCAAGGGCGACGCCGGCACGTCGTTTATCGGGCTCGATGCCGTGGAGCGCTTCGAGCATCGCGAGTTCGGCGGCGTTACCTGCCGTCGGTGCAACAACCGCTGCCAGCGCGCGGTCGTGGCATTTGGCGACGGCTCGCTTTACGTCACGGGCAATCGCTGCCCGCGCGGCGGCGCCATCTCATGGGATGAGCTCGTGCGCGAGGTTCCCGCGGCGGAGGAGCTGCGTCCGCAGGGTGCTTGCGAGGCACAGGCACCCGGCACGGGGCGCGACCGGACCGCGGCTGCCCCCAATCTCTTTGTCGACCGCGAGAAGCTGCTGTTCGAGCCGTACCCCACGGTTCCCGTCTGCGGGGGGCGCGATGTCACGATCGGCATTCCCCGTGTGCTCGAGTTCTGGGACACCATGCCGTTCTGGTCGACGTTCTTCAGCACGCTCGGCTTTAAGGTGCGCGTCTCGGGACGCAGCACCAAGGCGATGTACGAGCGCGGTCTGGCGCACGTCACATCCGACACCGTGTGCTTCCCGGCCAAGCTCGTCCACGGGCACATCCGCAATCTCGTCGACGCCGGCGTCGACCGCATCTTCATGCCCATCATCACGACGGTGCCCACCGAAAACACCGCCTCTACCAGCGAGTGGATGTGCGCCGTCGTAAAGGGATACCCCTACGTGATGCGCAATTCCGATAACCCGGAGGAGCGTTTCGGCGTTCCGTTCGATACGCCGCTGTTCCACTGGTACGACGAGGGCGACCGAAACCGCCAGTTCAAGGCGTGGTGCAAGGAGACCTTCGATATCGATGCCGACCTGGTTGCCAAGGCGACCGAGCAGGCGGACCGCGCGCAGCAGACGTTTGAGAACCAGCTGCAGCTGCGCGGCAGGCAGGTGCTCGAGAACGTGCGCGAGGACGGCGGCTACGCGGTGGTGATCGCTTCGCGCCCGTACCACAACGACCCGCTGGTCAACCACGGGCTGCCCAAGCTCTTCTCTGAGCGCGGCATCCCCGTGCTGACGCCCGATGCGGTGCCGGGGGTCTGCAACGTCGATCTTTCCAACAGCCGCATCGACATCGTGAACAACTACCATGCGCGCATGCTGTCGTGCGCGGTCATCGTCGCATCGACGCCCGAGCTCGAGCTCGTGCAGATGGGCAGCTTCGGCTGCGGCCACGATGCGTATCTCACCGACGAGATCGCGCGCATGATGGGCGAGATGGGCTCCAAGGTTCCGATGATGATCAAGCTCGATGAGAGCGACGTCGCCGGTCCCATGGGCATTCGCGTGCGTTCGTTTATCGAGTCGGTCAACCGTCGTCGCGCGGAGGAGCGTGCCGAGGGCGCCCGGGTGCACGCGGTCCATCCGCTCGACGACCCGTATAAGGTCAAGTACACCAAGCGCGACCGGCACGACAAGATCGCGCTGGTCCCCAACACCTCCCATGCGTTCTGCAGGCTCATGACCGCGGCGATGCGCAATCAGGGCGTGCGCGCCGAGGCCCTTGATATCGGGCGCGAGGATGCCATCCGCCTGGGCAAACGCTATGTGCACAACGACATCTGCTTCCCCGCGCAAATCGTGATCGGCGAGGCGCTCGCGGCACTCGAGAGCGGTAAGTACGACCCGCACGACGTCGCCGTGGTGACTGGCAAGTATATCGGCGACTGCCGCCTGACGCACTACATGCCCCTGCTGCGCCGCGCGCTCGACGACGCGGGATACGACTATGTCCCGGTGCTCACCAACGACGACGTCGATGCCCACAATGCGCATCCGGGCTTCAAGCTCGGCCTTGGCCCGAGCATCCAGATCGCCTACGGTCTTCCCATAATCGATGCCCTCGAGGCCATGCTTAGGCGCATCCGTCCCTACGAGCTCGAGAAGGGCGCGGCGGACGCTGCGTTCGACCGCGCGCTCGATGAGGTTATCGAGGGCATGGAGCGCTCCGGGCTGAGAGGCCAGGCGACGGGCTTCAAACGCGCGCTTGCGATCATGGACGCCGTTCCGTACGACCGCTCGAACCCGCATCCGACCGTTCTCATCGTGGGCGAGTACCTGCTCAATTTCCATCTCGGCGCCAACCACGAGATCGAGCGCTACCTCGAGGACAACGGGCTCGAGGTCATCGAGGCGCGCATGACCGACGTGATCCGCAAGACCTATTTCTACAAGCATGCGCAGTCGCGCGAGTTCCACGTCGACCTGTCGCTGCCCGAAAAGGCCTGGTACGCCACGGCGGACAACCTGTTCGAGCTCGCGCACGACCGTTGCGACCGCCTGGGCGCGGCGAGCCCGCTCTACGAGCCGCCGACGCGCATGCCCGAGCTCGTGCGCGCGAGCGATAAGATCCTGCACCATACGTTCGATGCGGGCGAGGGCGTGCTGATTCCGGCGGAGATCCTCGAGCACGCCAAGCGCGGCTGCCGCAACTTCGTGATCCTGCAGCCGTTCGGGTGTCTGCCCAACCATGTCGTGGGGCGCGGGCTCATCCATGCGCTCAAGGAGCAGTATCCCACGGCGCAGTTCCTGCCGCTCGACTACGATCCCGACGTGAGCTTCGCCAACGTGGAGAACCGTCTTCAGATGCTCATCATGAACGCCAAGGCGCAGGGGTGCGGTGAGGCGCATGGCGAGACCGCGTAAGGACGCCGATGCGCCCGATGCACGCACCCGTATCATCGAGGCGTTTTGGGAGCTCATCGAGAACAACAGCATCTTCGAGCTGTCGGTTGGCGAGGTGACCCGCACCGCCCAGTGCAATCGCGGAACGTTTTACTACTATTTTCACGATTTCGATGAACTCGTCGCCATCGCCATAGCCCAGCTGCTGCAGGATAACGAGCTCATCACCGATGCCCTCTGGCATTTTTCGAGCGAGGGCGACCTTTCGGCGTTCGACCGGCGCGACGTCCGCTGCCTGCTGCGGCGCATCGTCATCACCATGAGGGCGGGTGCCGCCGAGCAGGTCGTGCAGGGCATCCATACGATCATCATCGACCGCGTGAGAGAGATCGTCCACCCCGACGGAGAAGAGCTCAAGGCAGATTCGAGCTTTGCGGTGGGCTTTCTGGTCTCGGGCATCATGGGCTTTGTGATGGCGGTCGGCTTTGCCCGGGAGGGCGGCGAGGAGATAGACCTCGAGCAGCTGGGGGACAGCGCGTGCGCGTACCTGAGGGCGGTCGCCATGCAGACGGTGGAAACGGTCGCGCAAGTCGAGGGCGTCGATACATCCGAGCTGCTCGAACGCGTCTCCAAGGAGGCCGATGCCTATCGCGCATCGCGTGCGACGAGTCCCGACGTGGTGAAAGACGCCTAGGGTTTCTCTTGCGGGGCGCCTGTCGCGCATCGCGCGGTGAGTCCCGCGATGCGGTCATAACCTGCATTCATGTGAGCCGGGTTTATAGATATTCCTCCAGCTGTTAACATAGACAACCTGTGGGTAAAGAGACAAAAGCGCCGCCGACGGGCGGGCGTTTTGATTTCGATGAACTCATGTAAGGAAACGAGCATGTTAGATAGATTTACCGATCGCGCGCGTAAGGTCATGTCCATGGCCAAGCAAGAGGCGCTCGATCTTCATTCAAATAAGGTGGGCACCGAGCACCTGCTGCTCGCGCTTGCCAAGGAGGACGAGGGCATTGCCGCCGAGGCGCTGCGTTCGCTCGACATCTCCTACGATGACATCATGGATACCCTCAAAGAGGTCCAGACCACGGTTCCCGAGCCCAGTGAGGAGACCGAGGCGGCCAAGCTCGCCTTTACGCCGCTCGTCATTAGCGTGATGGAGCGTTCATTCCGCGTGGCGCGCGAGAACAACCAGACCTACGTGTCGACCGAGCACTTGCTGATCGGCATCGTCGAAGAGGGCAACGGCATGGCCATGGACATCCTCATGCGCCTGGGTGTGTCGTCCGCCTCTATCAAAAAGGCTATCGAGAAACTCACCGCCAAGGACCAGGACAAGAAGCGTCCGCTCGCCGGCGCCGGTGCTGGTCGTCCCGGTGCGGGCCTGCCGTTCTTTAGCGGCTCGGATGCCTCTCAGCAAAAGGGGAGTGGCACCGATACGCTTAAGCAGTTCGCCACCAACCTCACGCAGAAGGCGCGCGATGGCGAGCTCGATCCCGTGATTGGCCGCGAAAAGGAAGTCCAGCGCATGATGGAGATCCTTTCGCGCCGCACCAAGAACAACCCGCTTATCCTGGGTGACCCCGGCGTGGGCAAGACGGCCATCGTCGAGGGTCTGGCACAGCAGATCGCTGCCGGCAACGTGCCCGAGAACCTTATGAACCAGAACATCTGGACGCTCGACCTGCCGGGCCTCGTTGCGGGCGCCAAGTATCGCGGTGAGTTCGAGGAGCGCCTCAAGAACGTGATCCAGGAGGCTACCGAAGCTGACGACGTCATCCTGTTTATTGACGAGATGCACACCATCATCGGTGCCGGTTCTGCCGAGGGCTCCATCGACGCGAGCTCCATGCTCAAGCCCGTGCTCGCGCGCGGTGCCTTCCAGATTATTGGCGCCACCACGGCCGAGGAATTCCGCAAGTACCTCACCAAGGATCCGGCCTTCGAGCGTCGCTTCCAGACCATCGATGTCGAGGAGCCGAGCGTCGAGGACACGGTCAAGATCCTGACCGCGCTCAAGCCGCGCTACGAGGAGCACCACCATGTGCGCTATACGCAGGGTGCTATCGAGGCCGCCGCGAACCTTTCCAACCGCTACATCCAGGATCGGTTCCTGCCCGATAAGGCCATCGACCTCATTGACGAGGCCGGCGCCCGCGCTCGCATCGCCGCGAATCGCGCGCCCGAGCCGGTGCGCGAGGCCGAGCATCGCATAGAGGAGCTCAAGGCCGCCGCGCAGGAGGCCACCGAGAGCGACGACATGAACAAGGCCGCCGAGATCACCGAGCAGCAGAAGGCCGCCGAGATTGAACTCGCCGAGGCCAAGGCCGCCTGGACCGCCGAGCTCGACGCCAGCCCGCTCACCATCGATGTCTCTCAGATCGCCGACATCGTGTCCGTGACTTCGGGCGTGCCGGTGTCCTCGCTTACCGAGAGCGAGAGCCGTCGCCTGCTGCAAGCCGAAAGCGTGCTCAAGACGCGCATCATCGGTCAGGATGAGGCTGTCGAGGCAGTTGCCAAGGCCGTGCGCCGCAGCCGCTCGCCGCTCAAGGACCCGCGCCGCCCCGGCGGCAGCTTTATCTTCCTGGGTCCCACCGGCACGGGCAAGACCGAGCTCGCCAAGACGCTCGCCGAGTACCTCTTTGGCAGCAAGGATGCACTCATCAGCTTCGACATGTCCGAGTTCGGTAGCGAGTTCGAGGTCTCCAAGCTCATCGGTAGCCCTCCGGGTTACGTCGGTCACGACGAGGGCGGCCAGCTCACCAAGGCCGTTCGTCGCCACCCGTACTCGGTCGTGCTGTTCGACGAGATCGAGAAGGCGCACCCCGATATCTTCAACATCTTGCTGCAGGTGCTGGAGGAGGGCCGCCTGACCGATAGCCAGGGCAAGACGGTCGACTTCCGCAACACCGTGATCATCATGACGTCCAACGTGGGCGCTCGCGAGATTGCGCAGGATGCGAGCGTGGGCTTTGGCACCACCGGCGAGCAGGGCCTCACGTCGAGTGAGATTCGCGGCCGCGCGATGGGCGAGCTCAAGCGCCTGTTCCGCCCCGAGCTGCTCAACCGTATCGACGACATTGTGGTGTTCCAGAAGCTCTCGGGCGAGAATCTCACCAAGATCGCGCACCTGCTGGTGGACGACCTGCGTCAGCGTTTGATTGCCAACGGCATGAACATCAAGCTCACCGATGCGGCCTATGACAAGATCGTGGCCGAGGGCACCGACCTCACCAACGGTGCGCGTCCGCTGCGCCGTGCCATCCAAAAGCTCATCGAGGACCCGCTGTCCGAGGAGCTTCTGGCCGGCGAGTGGGGCGAGGGCGATACCGTCCTGTGCGACGTGGCCGATGGCAAGTTTGTCTTTAGCCACGGCACGGGCGAGATCCCGGCACCGCGTCCGGCGGGCACGCTCGGTGGCGATACCGCCCCGGCGGCACCGCACACCGGCAACGCCGCGCCCGTGAGCGGCGGCGTGACCTCGGGCCCCGGCGGCATGATGCAAGCCGGTTCCGGCGCGCTGTAGGGCGTGGCGACAATTTGATACGCGCAATCGAGGCGCTCCGGAAAGGGCGCCTCGATTTGTAGAGCTGCGGAAGCTGTGACCGTTACGCTATACGGTCCACCGTTAGCCGATGATGCGAGGGCGCTCGGCGTTTTCGACTGGTTTATGCACGCAAAGTCTGGGAATATACAAGTCGCATGTCTTACTGTCTAACCAGTTGCGCCAAGGAGGCACCATGGACTACAAGATTACCGGCTACGAGCCCGCCCAGCTGTTCCATTTCTTTGAGGAGGTCAGCGCGATCCCCCGTGGGTCTGGCAACGAGAAAGGCATCAGCGATTTCCTGGTCGCGTTTGCCAAGGAGCGCGGTCTCGATGTGTATCAGGACGAGGTCTACAACGTTATCATTCGCAAGCCCGCATCTGCCGGCGCCGAGAATGCCCCGACCGTAATGCTGCAGGGCCACATCGATATGGTGTGCGACAAGTTGGGCTCCGTTGAGCACGACTTTACGACTGATGGTATCGACCTGGTCGTCAAGGACGGCGTCCTCACCGCTAACGGCACCACTCTGGGCGCCGACAACGGTATCGCCGTCGCTCTGATGCTCACTGTTCTCGATGACGATTCGATTGTTCACCCCGCCCTCGAGTGCGTGTTCACCACCGACGAGGAGACCGGCCTGGTCGGCGCCGAGACGCTCGACAAGTCCCAGATTAGCGCCCGCACCATGATTAACCTTGACTCCGAGGAAGAGGGCGTTGCTACCGTCAGCTGCGCCGGCGGTGTCGTCGTTACCTACACCTGCCCGATCGCGCGCGAGCACAAGACCGGTAGCACCCTCACGCTCGACATCTCCGGCCTGCTGGGCGGCCACTCCGGCAGCGATATCAACCTGGAGCGCGGCAACGGCAACCTCATCATGGCCCGCATCATCGACCGCCTGATGGTCGCCGGCGAGCCCGCCATCGTTAGCTTTAACGGCGGCACCAAGGACAACGCCATCAACCGTGAGTGCAAGGCTGTTCTGGTCTACGCCGACCACGCTGCCGCCGAGGCCGCGGCCCAGATCGCAAAGGGCATCATCGCCGACGTTACTGCCGAGCTCGAGGTCTTCGACCCCGGCTTTACCTGCGCGGTTGAGATTGCCGACAACGCTGAGGTCGAGGCCATGGACGAGAAGTCCGCACTTGCCCTTATTCGCGCTCTGCGTCTTGCCCCCAACGGTGTGATCCGCCGCAACGTCGCCACCGACGGCTCCGTCGAGGTTTCCTCCAACATCGGCGTGGTTGCCACCTCTGACGACCAAGTCAAGATCATGCTGTCCCCGCGCTCCTCGATCACCTCGCTGCAGAACGAGTTCAAGGACCGCCTGCAGACGCTGGCCGATGTCCTGGGCTTCGACGCCAAGTTTGAGTTTGAGTATCCCGGCTGGAGCTATGCCGAGCATTCGCCGGTCCGCGACGTCTTTGTCGAGAGCTATCGCGAGCTCTTTGGCTCCGAGCTGCGCATCGAGTCCATTCACGCCGGCCTTGAGTGCGGCCTGTTTGCCGAGGCCCTGCACGGCCTGGACGCCATCGCCGTGGGCCCGACGCTCTCCGATGTCCACACCCCGGACGAGAGCATGGAGCTCGCTTCTGCCGAGCGCTTCTACGAGCTGCTCATCGACGTCCTCAAGCGCCTCGCTGCGTAAAGGTCGCGCTGGCAGCAGTCCGAGCCACGTGCTAGCAGATTGCAAATGACATTACGAGAGGGGGCACCCGGTCTTTTGCGACGGGTGCCCCTCTTTTTTGTTTGAAAAATGGGAAATAGTCTGGTGTCTAGTCCATTTCTGCCCTGATGAGGTCGAGGGTGCGCTGGCAGTTTTCGCGGACGGGGCCGAGCATATGCTCGCGCAGGTCCGCCATGCCGGGCAGGTCGGCGTATTCGTCCATGACCTCTTCCATGCAAATGGGCACCTCGTAGGCGAGGTCCATCATGGTCGCAAAGCAAAACTTCTCGGATAGCCCGGCATCGGTGAGCGTCGCCTCCAGCGCGGGGTCTTCCATACCGTGGTATCGGCGGATAGCGCCTGGACCGATGCGCCCCACACGATTTTCGCCGCCAACGCTCATGGCAAGGCGCGCTTTTCGCCGCATACGTTCGTATGCTAAGCCCGATGCGACATCGTACATGGGTGCGAGCGCCGCGTTTGTGCCTTTGCCTAGGATGAGCGAGTAGTTTTTAGCGTGTGCGTCAGGCGCTCCGATAATGGCGTTATAGAACAACATATAGGTAAAAAGCACAAGATTCATGTGGTGGGGGACTGTGTTAATCAGTCGTTCTTGGATGTCTCGTGTAGTTGGTCCTCCGTCGGCGGTGTATTTCTGGGTTGGCAATACACCGAGTGCCTGGCAAAAGTCCTCCTGATGCAGCCTTTCGATATTTCCGCTGCTATTGACCATTCTGTCGTACCGTTCAACGACGAGCGCAGCTTCGTCTTCAAATGTGCAATAGGAGACGTTGGCAGTTGGAATGCCAACACGCCGAGCTGTTTTCATGCAGACGAATTCGTTTAAGGCCTGATGTTTGAACCCAACGACACCATTTTTGAAGATATGGGTAGTGGGGGATGACCCTAGACATTCGCACCATTGTCCATCATGCCAAGCTAGTGCAAATTTGCCTTGGTTGCCGCCCAGGGACCAGCTTTCGTTGGAGCCCATCCATGTCTCTCTTTCGTCATCGCGAATTGCTTTGAGCTTGTGAGCGATTTGAGAATTGGTAAGCGGGCGGTATGCCGAGACCCTGCCGCGGGCGGCGTCTAATTGATCGGCTCGACAAAACTGAACGGCCCCCGCGCAGTCAAGACCGATATGGCACAAGAGGGCGACGGGGTTGTTGGATGCAACATCATGCTCGGTGGCAATAGCGCGACGCTGCTCTTGACTGTCGGGCAAAAGGCCAAATAGGAACGGGCGGACGATGTTATGGCCATACGTGCGATTGGAAAGCGGCATTGTTAGCGATAACGGTGCTCCGCGATAGGTTGGGGCGTATGCAAAGCTGCAGAGTCCATGCTCGTCTTGCCGGAGAATGCCGGCGATTTCGCCACAAATGAGGGTCGCGAGCTCCATCTCTGCCATTTATTTCACAACCTTGCAGCCAAAGGAGAGGTTTGAAGTGCCGGAAAGGCCTTGCTCGGCTGCGATTTGGGCCAGCAAGGCACCATAGGAAGATGGCGTTCCTTGTCGAGTGGGTCGTCTGCCTACGCTTGGCTTTGGCAGGGTATTCGAGTTCGCGATAGGGAGGTTCACTATCGTCGTCGGATGTTCGGAGGGCGATGCGATGGAATCGTTATCGCTTTGCGCGAAGAGGCCTATGCCGAGTGCGTTAAAGACGGTCAGCAACTTGTCGAGTCGAATGCCGGTGGCGTCTCCTAGCTCGAGCGATGCGAGCAGGCGCTCCGAAACACCGGCCTTTTTAGCGAGGGTCGCACGGGTGATTCCCTGCGACTCGCGTGACTGGCGCACGTAGATGCCAGCTTGGCGCGGTGTGGTGATGGGAAGGGTATCCACGGCGATCTCCTAACGTGCAGACTTTTGCATATCAGTATGACATGCAAAAGTCTGCACGAAAAGACCTCATGCAAAACTCTGCATGAGGTCTTGTACGAGCGTTGAGTTTTGAGCGATTGTGTTTGGCGTTACAGCACCAAAATCCCCAGATGCTCAAGCAAGATCTTAAGCCCGATGAGGATGAGCACGACGCCACCCACGATGGTGGCGGGTTTTTCGTAGCGCGCGCCAAAGGTGTGGCCGATCGCCACGCCGGCGACGGAGAAGATAAACGTTGTGATGCCTATAAGCGATACAGCGGGCACGATGTCGACCGAGAGTGCCGCAAACGAGATGCCCACGGCTAGGGCGTCGATTGAGGTGGCAATGGCGAGGAGCAGGTACTCGACCAGGTCAATCTTTTCGGCATCCTTGCCGTCGCCTTCATCCTCGTCCTCGGTAAAGGCTTCCCACAGCATTTTGCCGCCGATGAAGGCGAGCAGGATAAAGGCGATCCAGTGGTCGATGGGGCCGATGATGCCCATAAACTGACTGCCAAGCGCCCATCCGATTACGGGCATGCCGGCCTGGAAGCCGCCAAAGAACAGGCCGAGCACCACGGCGACCTTAAGGTTGATCTTTTTCATGCCGAGACCCTTGCAGATGGAAACGGCAAAGGCGTCCATCGAAAGGCCAACGGCGAGCAACACGAGCTCTGCGAGTCCCATAGCCTGGCTCCCTCTCTGCGGGCGAGCCCGCGTGTACCTCTTGGGGGAATAACAAAAAAGACCCGTGGCGTACGCGCTGCGCGCACAACCACGAGTCTCGTTCATTAAGGCAAGCCAGACCGTTTCGGCCAGTATGTTGACTTGCCGCGCCACCGGAGGCGAACCCGGCCACGCGACTACTCCCTCATTCATGTGAACCCCGATGCTACCACATAAGCAGCCCATTTGGGTTGGGCTCTCAGCTGTGTTCGCTCATTCTGTAAGCATCGGATTTCGCAAGCGCCGCGGGGACAAACCGTGAGAAACTATTTAGCGTTTATGGAGCGTATACGATGGGAGCGATGCCTTGGATAAGAACGAGCTGCAAAAGCGTATGGAACAGGCCATCCGCCTGACGGCACCTGGTCAGCCGATCCGCACCGCCCTCGACATGATCATCGCCGGTCACCTGGGCGCCCTTATCTGCGTCGGCGACACCGAAAACGTGCTCGCTGCCGGTAACGACGGCTTCCCGCTCAACATTTCGTTCACCTCGAACCGTCTGTTCGAGCTCTCCAAGATGGACGGTGCCATCGTCATCGACGGCGACCTCACCCAGATCCTGCGCGCCAACTTCCACCTCAATCCCGATCCCTCGCTTGCCACGAGCGAGACGGGCATGCGTCACCGCACCGCCGCTCGCATGTCGGTGCTCACCGATGCCATCGTGATCTCGGTCTCGGCCCGTCGTGCCGTCGTTAACGTGTACGTTCACGGCAAGAGCTACGAGATCCAGCCCGTCACCACCATCATGAGCTCGGTCAACCAGCTCGTCGCCACGCTTCAGACTACTCGTCAGTCGCTCGACCGCTCCCTGCTGCGCCTGACGGCCCTCGAGCTCGACGACTACGTTACGCTCGCCGACATTACCGGTATTTTCTCGAGCTTCGAGATCATGCAGCAAGCAAAGACCGAGCTTAAGGATTGCATCGTCAAGCTGGGCAACCAGGGCAAGCTCGTGCAGATGCAGCTCGAGCAGCTCGCCGGTTCCAGCATGGATACCGAATACGACCTGATGATCCGCGACTACGCGAGCGATTCCTCCGAGGCAAACGCCGAGAAGATTCGTGCAGAGCTCGCTCGCATGACGCCTAAGGACCTGTCCGACCCGCAGCACGTGGCGGCAGTTCTGGGCTATGACGACCTGGACGAGGACTCCGTCATGACGCCGCTGGGCCTGCGCACGCTTTCGCGCGTGTCCGTCGTGCGCGACGGCGTGGCCGAGAAGATCGTCGACGAGTACGGCTCGCTGCAGGAGCTCATGGACGACATCAGCGAGGATCCGGAGCGCCTGGGCGACTTTGGCGTCAACAACCCTGCCATTCTTGCGGACTCGCTGTACCGCATGAAGGGCACCAAACAGGGGAACGCATAATGGCGCCCGTATGCGCCGTGGTCGTTGCCGGCGGCAGCGGTCAGCGCTTTGGAAATCCCGGCGGCAAGCAGCTCGTTAACGTGGCGGGCCGTCCGCTCATGAGCTGGTCCATCCGCGCGTTTGATCGTAGCGACAAGGTCGGCCATATCGTGGTGGTGTGTCCTGCCGAGCGCCGTGCCGAGATGCGCCGCCTTGCCATCGACCCGTTTGACTATGACACGCCCATCAGCTTTGCCGATGCCGGCGATACCCGTCAGGATTCCACCCGTGCCGGCGTGCATGCGGTTCCGGCGGGTTTCGAATATGTCGCCATCCACGATGGCGCTCGTCCGCTCATTACGACCGAGGCCATCGACCACGCTATCGACGTGCTCATGGGTGACCGCTCGCTCGACGGTGTCGTGTGCGGTCAGCCCGCGATCGACACGCTCAAGATCGTCGACGGCGATAATATCGTCGAGACGCCGCCGCGCGAGCTCTATTGGGCCGCGCAGACGCCGCAGATCTTTAGCGTCGACGCGATGAAGCGTGCCCATGCCGCGGCGATTGCCGAGGGCTTTATCGGTACCGACGACTCATCGCTGGTCGAGCGCATGGGCGGGCGCGTCCGCTGTGTCCAGAGCCCGCGCGACAACCTTAAGGTGACGGTGCCCGAGGATCTGCGTCCCGTAACCGCGATTCTGCTTGGCCGCATGGCCGAGGGAGAGGACCTTCCCTATGTTCAGTAACCTGCGCATTGGCCACGGCTACGACGTCCACCGTTTGGTGGAGGGGCGTCGATGTATCATCGGCGGGGTCGACATTCCCTACGAGCGCGGCCTGCTGGGCCACTCGGATGCCGATGTGCTCGCGCACGCCTTGGCCGACGCCATTCTGGGCGCCTGCCGCGGGGGAGACATCGGCAAGCTATTCCCCGACACCGATCCTGCCTACGAGGGTGCTGATTCGATGGTGCTGCTCGCTCGCGTGATGGACTATGCGCGCGAGCTGGGCTTTGAGTTTGTCGATGCCGATTGCACCATTGCCTGTCAGCAACCCAAGATCACCCCGCACCGCGATGCCATGCGCGCCAACCTTGCCCATGCCCTGGGCGTTGACGTCGAAAATGTAGGCGTCGCCGCCACTACGACCGAAAAGCTCGGTTGGGAAGGCCAGGGCGAGGGAATCGGCGCCTGGGCCGTCTGCCTGTTACAGAAAACCGTTAAGGAGTAACGAATGCGTATCTACAACAGCGCTACCCATAAAAAGGAAGAGTTCCAGCCCATCGAGTCCGGCAAGGTTCGCATGTACGTGTGCGGCCCCACGGTCTACGACAACATCCACATCGGCAATGCCCGCACGTTCATCAGCTTCGATGTGATTCGACGCTGGCTCATCGCGAGCGGCTACGAGGTCACGTTCGCCCAGAACCTCACCGATGTCGACGACAAGATCATCAAGCGCGCCAACGAGCAGGGCCGTACGGCTGCCGAGGTCGCGACGGAGTTCTCCGACAAGTTCATCGGCGTCATGCGCGCCGCCAACGTGCTCGATCCCGATGTGCGCCCCCGCGCCACCAAGGAGATCGGCCCCATGATCGCCATGATCAAGACGCTTATCGAGCAGGGCCACGCTTACGCAGCCGATAACGGCGATGTGTACTTTGCCGTGCGCAGCGATCCCAACTATGGTCAGGTCTCGGGCCGCAACATCGACGACCTTATGGTTGGTGCGCGCATCGAGGAGAACGAGGACAAGATCGACCCGCTCGACTTTGCCCTGTGGAAGGCCGCCAAGCCCGGCGAGCCCAGCTGGCCGAGCCCCTGGGGCGAGGGCCGTCCCGGTTGGCACACCGAGTGCGCCGCCATGGTGCATCGCTACCTGGGTACCCCGATCGATATCCACGGCGGTGGCTCCGATCTTGCTTTCCCGCATCACGAGAACGAGTGCGCCCAGGCCACCTGCGCCTGGCACCAGGGCTTCTCCAACACCTGGATGCACACGGGCATGCTGCTGGTTGACGGCGAGAAGATGTCCAAGTCACTCGGCAACTTCTTTACGCTGGCCGAGGTCCTCGAACAGCACTCCGCTGCCGCCCTGCGCCTGCTGATGCTGCAGACGAGCTATCGCTCGCCGCTCGACTTTTCTTGGGAGCGCCTGGAGGGTGCCGAGAACTCGCTCACGCGTATCGCCGGTACGGTCGAGAACCTGCGCTGGGCCGCGAACCATGCGACGGCCGATGCCGATGCGGCTGCCGCCGAGGCGTTTGCCGCCAAGGCCGCCGAGACTCGTGCCACCTTTAAGGAGTGCATGGACGACGACTTTAACACCGCTGGTGCCATGGGTGCCGTCTTTGGCTTTGTGACCGAGTGCAACCAGTACCTGGAGCAGGCGGGCGATGCTGCCGACAAGGCCGCCGCGCTTGCCGCCGCCGACACGCTGGCCGAGCTGCTCGATACGCTTGGCGTTGAGCTCCCCGAGCCCAAGGTCGAGTTGCCGCTGGGCCTGCTGGGCGTTGCCGCCGGTTTGGTTGCCTACACGGGTGACGACGTGGACGAGGCCGCTGCCAAGATTCTCGAGGCCCGCGCCGAGGCCCGCGCCGCCAAGAACTGGGATCTGGCCGACGCCATCCGCGACCAGCTCAAGGACCTGGGCCTGACGATTGAAGATACCGCCGCCGGCACTCGTATCAAATCTCTCTAATCCCCGCGGGTTTCCCAAGCACCCGACCTTGCCGTTCAAACCGTCGCTCGCGTACTCAAGTACGCGTCGCTCCTCTTTCACGGCAATCTCGGGCACTTGGAAAACCCGTACCGACCGCCCGAATTAATATTCATGGACGGTCGTTTATTTTGTTTCGTTTGATAGTTGTATTTAGGAGGTCGCTTTATGGCCGACAATCGCAAGCGTGCGCCTCGTGGCGGCAAGCAGGCTGCTTCTGGCTCGCGTCCGATTCGCCGCAATGACCGCGCTGCCGCTCCCAAGGGCCAGCGCGATCGCGCCCAGGCCGCACGTCCGCAGCGCGATCGCAACCGCGACGCTGTCCAGGCTCCCAAGGGCGAGTTTATCGAAGGTCGTCGTGCTGCCGCCGAGGCGCTACGCACTGGTTTTCCCATCAAGTGCGCGCTCATTGTCGAGGGTGGAGAGCGCGATGCCGCCTTGTCGCGCCTGGTCGACGACCTCAATGCCGCGGGCGTCCGCATTAAGTATGTGCCGCGTGCGCAGCTCGACGCACTGTCGAGCCATGGCGCTCATCAGGGCATCGCACTCGAGGTTGGCAACTTCCCCTATGCTGATGTCGCCGATATTCTCGACCGCGCAGGCGACGGTCCGGCGCTTGTCGTCGTGCTCGACCATGTGACCGACGACGGCAACTTTGGCGCCATTGTGCGCTCCGCCGAGGTCGTGGGCGCGGCCGGCGTCGTCATCGCCAACAAGCGTGCCGCCGGCGTGACCGTGGGCAGCTACAAGACCTCGGCCGGTGCTGTCATGCATCTGCCTATCGCGCAGGTTCCCAATATTGCCCGTGCACTCGATGACCTCAAGGCCGCTGGTTTTTGGGTGGGCGGCGCCTCCGAGCACGCCGAGGGCAGCTGCTGGGATGCTCCCTTCGAGGGCCGCGTGGCGCTCGTCATGGGCTCCGAGGGCGACGGCATCTCGCGCCTGGTGCTCGAGAAATGCGACTTTATGACCAAGCTTCCCCAGCGCGGCATGACCGAGAGCCTCAATGTTGCCCAGGCGACCACGGCGCTGTGCTTTGAGTGGCTGCGCCGCAACGTCGGCGAGCTCATGGGGGAGGAGTAGCGCATGTCCAAAAAGAACCGTGCCAAGTCCAAGGCCAAGCGCTTTGGCGAGGGCTCGGCCAAGCCGATTGTTTCGGCCGCGACCTACGGCGTGGGCGGCAATGCGTTTGCGCAGGCCATCGCCGACCCGGTCTCGACGGTGCACTCCAATAAGCCCGAGCTGCTGGTGGTCGACGGCTACAACGTGATCCACTGCACGCCGCGCTACGAAAAGCTCGTGTACGACCATTCAGACGATCCGTATTCCAGCGACGTTCACGATATGGCACGCACCGCCCTCATCAACGACGTCGCCGCCTTTGCCCAGGGCCGCTACGAGGCCGTGATCGTGTTCGACGGCGCGGGCAATATCTCCAGCGAGCGCCCCAACCTGCCGGCCCGCGGCGTGCGCATCGAGTTTTCGCCGACGGGCGTTTCTGCCGATACCGTGGTGCAAAAGCTCTGCATCGAGGCGCGCGAGGAAGGCCGCGCGTGCTCCGTGGTATCGAGCGACGGCACGATCCAGGCCGTCGTCATGGGCAAGGGCGTCACGCGCATCTCGAGCCGTATGCTGGTGGACGAGATCAAACAGATCGACAACGACGTGCACGAGGCCGAGGAGGCCCCGCAGATCAAGATGACCCTGGGCAGCCGTCTAAGCCCCGAGGCCCTGGCCAAGCTCAAAGCTCTGCGCGGGAGGTAGGGGAGTTGGCGGGGCGATGCTGTCTCGCTAACTCCATTCAGCGATGTCGATCATTCTTTCGAGGCGCCATGTTAGCGCCTCTTTTAGATAAGGCAGTCTCGCTGTAAGAGCGTCGTTTTTGGATAGGATTTCGATTGCCTCGTCAACGAAACCCTCGAGTTTGTCGCCGTCAAACCAGCCCATGTCCTCGACGAGCAACATTTGTTTGGCGGGGCTTGAATGAAATTGTGCGCTGGTAAAACTGTGCTCTCCCGCCCTAAGCTCCTCTAGTGATATGTTGCACCAGAGTGATGAGCCCGAATCGAAGATAGGGGCAGGTCTGCAGGCTAGCGTGTTTACGTTTCGCACAAGGCCAAAGTTGCGCCAATGGCGATCATAGTTGGCAATGATGTCATC
This sequence comes from Collinsella aerofaciens, assembly GCF_039836695.1. Taxonomy (GTDB): domain Bacteria; phylum Actinomycetota; class Coriobacteriia; order Coriobacteriales; family Coriobacteriaceae; genus Collinsella; species Collinsella aerofaciens_BD. Next base: position 51,620 of record NZ_JBDPAC010000017.1, read on the forward strand.
GCATACGATCATGCGGTCAAGGGCGTCTTTTATATCCGTCGCTCCAAGCTCCTCGCAGTTTGCTACATACCGTTCGTAATCGGTTAGTCGCTCGTCTGCATTTGCATGCTGGTTTACATAGAACGCAGGGACATACTCTTCTTCATCAGTTAAGAAGACATCGCATATGCTCAGGGCGGAAGTGCCCGTGCCCTCGAGCGAGTAAGGCACATAATCGCAAGCGTTTAGGATGCGACGGTGAAGTGCAGTCGCCACCAGCTCGTTATAAGGTTCCTGGTTTAGATGTGCACCTGCCTTGTGGAGGATTCGACGGTCATCCTCGCATGTCCAGTACTTTTGAAGATTGCCGTCCGAGGTGTTATCGGGCTTTGCGGCAGCTGCCTTGCCCTCTGGGGCGAAGGGCGCGATGCTGAGAGAGACGTCGTCAAAAGCATTATTGAAGAAATTGATATCTTCCCACGCGAGACCGGAGTCTTGGGGCCTAATCCAATACTGGTCGGATAAGGAGAGGCCAAGATTTCGCTGGACGAGTTCATCGGGAACATCGACTGCGGCTTCTGCAAGCAGGGAGGCTAGTCCAATGCGTGCGAGCGGGATACCGCGGCCGCGCCACCAGATGCGGAAGGAGTCGAGCGATATGGGGCTATTAGGGCCAAATACTCCAATAGGGGCGTGGGCGTAATCGACGTCGGCGCCGATGTGGGTGAAGTCTTTTCGCGATGTGCTGTAGACCAGTTGGGCTACTTCGTGCGTGCGGTTCATGAGGGTAAATGCGACTTCGCTTTTCCCATGCCCACGACGAGGTCGTCCCCCTCTTTTGGTTGCGGAGCGGAGTCGCGCGTCTACGCTGTCTTTGTCGATGAGCCACACGCCAGAAGCCTTGCGGGCGGTCAGCGCGCCGTTCTTAATGAGCTCCTGCACCCTGCGCGGGCTGATGCCGAGCAGCTCGGCTGCTTCCTTGGTAGTCAACATCGCGAAACCCTTCGCCAGAACGAATAGTTTTATATAGCCAATTGTAATTAAAACTATTCGTTCTGGCGAATGGTTTTAAGATTGAGGGCGCACTGACAGAAATGAACGGGCCTGGTACGCGCTGTTGCTGGATTTTGCATATTTATATAACGCCGTGCGGCCTGTTGCGCCCCGTCCGCAATTCCATTATTCTTAACAGGCTTCGCGCGAAAGCGCCAAGTGTGCCAGTGTGGCGCAACGGTAGCGCAACTGATTTGTAATCAGTGGGTTGCAGGTTCGATTCCTGTCACTGGCTCCATGAGAGTTTCGGGCTCTGTTCCCTTGTGGGACAGGGCCCGTTTCTATTTATGTCGATAAGTCAGCGGGTTTGGCACCGGCCAAGCTTCAGATTTGTCTCGATCTGTAACACGAAGGGGCGGAAAACCGTTCGTACTGTTACAGAATGAGACGTAAGCTGGGGTCTCTGCGTAATATCTCAACCTGTAACAGATAGGGGAGAAAATGTTCTCTATATGTTACAGATCGAGACAAAAGCCGTGTCGAGCTCGGTTGCCCATTACAGTCTGAAGTGGGCCACCGATAAATTTCGATGGCGAGCATTCGGCGCATTGCCTACGATACGGGCAA
>NZ_JBDPAC010000018.1:0-50282 GCF_039836695.1 Collinsella aerofaciens
AGGTATCGGGTTCCCACATTCATCCGCACATGTGCGGATGAATGTGGGAGGTGTTCGGATAAAGTTGATAATCAAGGATTACTGCATTTTTTAAACGTTATATACGAATACTCTTGTTTGGTAAAGTGCAACGTGATAGGGTCTTTACCACTTGATAGAGGCGCGGGCACGAAGAGCCACGGGCGAGTCGGCAGACTTTGACCCCGTGGGGAGGCGAAACCCGCCGAACTGGGTTTTTCGGGCACGAACAACCTGGTGGGCCTGTGGGAAACACCCACAGGACTGTCTGCAGCAATGCGGGAGCGCTATCCGGACATTGGGTCCACGCTATGCGGATTCGATGCGCAGATGGCGCCGTCTGGATAGCGAGGTTTACGGGACATGGCATTGACCCCCAACGAGGCATATGCGGCCAAGCAGCCGTTTGTGGACAAGGAGACACTCGAGCATATCGTCGAGCAGTTCCCCACGCCGTTTCATCTATACGACGAGGCGGGCATCCGCCGCAACATGCAAGAAGTACGCGACGCCTTTGCATGGAACCCGGGCTTTAAGGAATACTTTGCCGTCAAGGCCAACCCCAACCCGGCGCTCATCTCCATTCTCAACGAATACGGCTGCGGCTGCGATTGCTCGAGCTATACCGAGCTCATGATCGCCCGCTCACTGGGTATCACGGGACACGACATCATGTTCTCGTCCAACGACACACCGGCTGCCGACTTTGAGCTCGCCGACAAGCTGGGTGCCATCGTCAACTTTGACGACATCAGCCACATCGGGTTCTTTGAGCGCGTTGCGGGGCCCATCCCCAAGACGGTCAGCTGCCGCTTTAATCCAGGCGGCCTGTTCCAGCTCTCCAACGGCATCATGGACAACCCGGGCGACTCCAAATATGGCATGACCACCGAGCAGCTCTTTGAGGCCTTCCGCATGCTCAAGGCCAAGGGCGCCGAGGACTTTGGCATCCACGCATTCCTTGCCAGCAACACCGTCACCAACGACTACTACCCCAAGCTCGCGCGCATCCTCTTTGAGCTTGCCGTACGCCTGGAGCGCGAGACCGGCGCACACGTCGCCTTCATCAATCTGTCCGGCGGCGTCGGCATCCCCTACCTGCCCGAGCAGCAGGCCAACGACATTCACGCCATCGGCGAGGGAGTACACGCGGCATACGACGAGATCCTGGTTCCCGCCGGCATGGGCGATGTGGCCATCTGCACTGAGATGGGCCGCTTTATGATGGGCCCCTACGGCTGCCTGGTCACCAAGGCTATCCACGAGAAGCAGATCTACAAGGACTATATCGGTGTCGATGCAAGCGCCGTCGATTTGATTCGCCCTGCCATGTATGGCGCCTACCACCACATTACGGTGATGGGTCAGCCGGGCGGCGCCGACAAGGCCACGGCGCCCGTCACGAACACCTATGACATCACGGGCAACCTATGCGAGAACAACGACAAGTTTGCTATCGATCGCAAGCTGCCGCATATCGACATGGGTGACCTGCTTGTAATCCACGATACCGGTGCGCATGGCTACTCCATGGGCTACAACTACAACGGACGGCTGCGCTCGGCCGAGGTCCTGCTGCGCCCCGATGGCGCGGCCGACCTCATCCGCCGCGCCGAGCGCCCGGGCGATTACTTTGCCACGCTCGACGTGCTGCCGTGCGGCCGAGAGCTGCTGGCCAAGTCGCGCGCCGAAAGTGCCCGCCGTCGCGCCGAAGACGAGCGCCTGGCAGTCGCAGCTCAATGGAACAAACGCATCCAGATCGCGGAGGCGAAGGAGAAGAACATGGACATCCGCAACCTCGAGGGCTCAATCGTCGCCCTCGTCACGCCGTTTAAAAAGGATGGCAGTGTCGACTTTGACGCACTCGAGCGCCTTATCGATTTCCACCTGCAAAACGGCACCGACGCCATCCTCACCCTGGGCACCACCGGCGAGAGCGCCACGATGACCGACGACGAGGACAACTCCGTCGTCGCCGCTGTGGTCAAGCATGTTGCAGGACGCGTCCCCGTTATTGCCGGCTCGGGCTCCAACTCCACGCAGACCATGCTCACCAAGTCGCTCACCTATCAGGGCCTGGGCGCCGACGGTCTGCTGCTCATCACCCCCTACTACAACAAGTCCAATGAAGAGGGTATCTATCAGCACCTTAAGACCGTCGCCGATGCCGTGGACATCCCCTGCATCCTGTACAACATCCCCGGCCGCTGTGGCTGCGGCATCAGCGAGCGCAACGTAGAACGCCTGGCCGCGCACCCCAACATCATGGGTATTAAGGAGGCCTCGGGCAACGTCGCCTACGCGGCCAAGATCGCCCACCTGCTGTCAGACGACTTCCGCATGTACTCGGGCGAGGACGCGCTTACCGTACCGCTCATGAGCCTGGGCGCCTCGGGCACCATCAGCGTGTGGGCCGATGTTCAGCCGCAGCTCGTGCACGACATGTGCCGCGCCTATCTGGACGGTGACGTGGCACGCGCCCGCGATATCCAGATTGCCGGCCAGCCGCTCATCAATGCCCTCTTTAGCGAGGTCAACCCCATCCCCGTCAAGGAAGCGCTCGCCCAGATGGGCATGATCGAGGCAAACTACCGTATGCCGCTGTGCCCCATGGCAGACGACACGCGAGCCGCACTTACCGATGCTCTGAAGGGAGCTGGTCTGCTTGATTAAGACCGTCATTATGGGAACGGGCCGCACGGGCTCGCTCATCCGCACCACCGCCGAGGGCACCGTTGATGCCGCCGGTCAGCCCGTTTTTGATATCGTCGCCCAGATCGGTTTTGATCTGTCCGAGCTCGAGAGCGCCCCGGCGGCCGACGTTATCATCGACTTCTCGAACGTCGTGACCTTCGATGCCGTCGTCGCCTATGTCGAGCGCACGGGCGCCGCGTTGGTCTCGGGCACCACGGGCTATACGCCCGAGCAGATGGACCGCCTGCGTGAGCTGGGCCAGAACACCCGCGTTATGCACTCGGGCAATTACTCCATCGGTATCGCAGCCCTGCGCCATCTGGTAGCGCAGGCTACACGCGAGCTGCCCGGCTTTGACTGCGAAATCGTCGAGACGCACCACAACCAAAAGGTCGACGCCCCGAGCGGCACTGCCAAGCTACTGCTCGACGCCGTCGTCGAAGCTGAACCCGAGGCAGGCTACCACCCCGTCTATGGCCGTGAGGGCATGTGCGGCGCGCGCGATCCCAAGGAGATCGGCATGCACTCGCTGCGCGGCGGCACCGTCGCCGGCGTGCACGAGGTGGGTTTCTTTGGCCAGGACGAGGAGGTCACGCTCACCCACCGCGCCACGAGCCGTCAGATCTTTGTCAACGGCGCCCTGGCAGCCGCGCAGAAGCTCGTCACCCGCGACCCCGGCTTCTACACCTTCGACCAGGTCATGTTTGCCTAACCAGGTATCAACCGTATCCACGAAAAGGAGAAACAGCATATGAGTAACGCAGCCGAGATGGATGCCCAGGAGATTATCAACTACATCGCCACCGCGCCCAAAAAGACACCTGTCAAGCTGTACGTGCGCGAGAAGCCCGGCATGAAGGTTGCCTGGGGCGACGCACATGTCTACGGCGGCCGTCGCGGCAAGACCGTCTTTGGCGACTGGGATGAGCTCAAGGCCATCCTCGATGCCAATGCCGACTCCATCGACTACTACGATGTCGAGAATGACTGCCGCAACTCCGCCGTGCCCATGCTCGACCTTAAGGGCATCAACGCTCGCATCGAGCCGGGCGCGATCATCCGCGACCGCGTCGAGATCGGCGATCGCGCCGTCATCATGATGGGCGCCATCATCAACATCGGCTCCGTCATTGGTGAGGGTTCCATGATCGATATGGGCGCCGTGCTGGGCGGCCGCGCCACCGTGGGCAAGAACTGCCACATCGGCGCCGGCACCGTGCTGGCAGGCGTCGTGGAGCCCGCCAGCGCCACGCCCGTCATCATCGAGGACGACGTTATGATTGGCGCCAACGCCGTGGTCCTGGAGGGCGTGCGCGTGGGCAGGGGCGCTGTTGTTGCCGCCGGCGCCGTGTGCGTCGAGGATGTCCCCGCCGGTGCCGTCGTGGCCGGTGTCCCCGCCCGCGTCATCAAGATGCGCGACGAGAAGACCGACAGCAAGACCGGCCTGGAAGAGGGCCTGCGCCAGCTGTAGAAGTTACGCGGTTTTGCCAAACCGCGTAACAGCTCGACGCTGCAAACGCCCCTAGGCGAGCAATCTGACGTTCAATCGTCGGTCGCGTACCGAAGTACGCTTCCCTCCTCTTTCACGTCACCTTGCTCGCCTAGGGGCGTTTCCGCTGACGTACGCTCAACCTGCGGCGCAATGTCAGCAACCAAGCCGAAAACAAAAAAGGCCGAAGTCCCAAAAGGCTTCGGCCTTTGTTTTTTGCAACGTCCAAGAGCAGTTTATCGATTCTCAATACTTCCGATGTTCTTGAGCTCGATGGAGATGAGGCCGTTGGGCTCGTTGACGAACTCGATGTACTCGGAGTTCGAACCCATCTCGGCCGGGAAGCTGATCTCGATACCCGTGTCGGTACGGATCTTGTGATTACGCACGGCCGCGCGCTCAACTTGCTTGCGCTCCACGGGAACGCGTTCGGGAACTTTCTCCTCGGTCAGTGCCGCGCGCACGCTTTCCTTGATGACCGGCTCGTCCTCAAAGACCTCATCGACGATATCCCAAGGCGGCAGCTCCTCGTCATCTTCAACCTTCTCGGCCACAGCGGCCTTAACCTTGGCGAGCGCCACGGCCGTGTTGGCGCCGTGCTCCTCGGCGACTTCCTCGACCACACGCGTCACGGTATCGATGACTTCCTTGCCCGACACGCCCGTGTCGCACTGCAGCAGGCCATCGGGGATAAGCATACGGTCCTCACCGGCAATCTTGCGTTTCTTGTCCACATAGCCAATCTCCATGGTGCTCGCGCGCACGATGGCATAGCTCGGCACCTTCTGCGAGGGATTTGGCAAAATGGCGTAATGGCGCGCGATGTCGTTGCGCACCTCCCCCTCCTCGCGGCCCACTTCGTGCATAAAAGCCTGCTTGGAGCCCAGCAGCATCACGGCAAACCAGCGGGCATCCTCATCGTCATCAAAGTCCGCCACAAGCACGTCAGTGGACTCGGCTTTCTCGGCCTTGGTAAGTTCGGAAGAGATGAACTCCGCAATCTGCTGAGACAGGTCCACGAACTCACGCTCACCAAAGAAATAGCCCTTGAGCTCGCCGCCGAATGCGGAGTTCTCGGCAAACGTGGCGCGTTTATTGTCGGCCGAGGTGCGTGCGCGGCGCAGATGCGTGGTCACGAAGTTGCGCACGGTACGGCTCTCGATATCGAGCTCTCGCTGGCTCATGACGTTGACGGCAGAGTCAAAGTCCAGGATATGCAGAATCGCGTGATTGATTTTCATATACGGCATTCCGTTCTAGATCGATTTCGGCACGAACCAGTATAGCGGTCGAGCCCGCCCCAGGCGCATCGAAGATTGGCGCATCGGGGACAGGTTGCTTTGTATCAATGGCTAGCGCAGGAGCTCGGACTGCCAAGCCTCGAGCTGTTCTGCCAAACTCTTGCCGGCAGCGGGCACGTCGATCTGGGGTCGTTTGGGCAACAGTGCGCATTTAAGGATCGCCACGATGGTCTGCGAGATAAAGCGTCGCGTATCTTTGTCAAAGCCTTGCGCAGCCTGGAGCATCACGGGCAGACTCTCACGCAGATTTCCTGCGATATCCGCAAACCGTTCGGCGTCCGTAGCCTCAAACACGGAGAACAACGTATCTACAAAACGCTCGCGCTCGCTAGGTGACACTGCAAGCAGCATCTCGCGAATGGAGCCATCAACGTATCGAGCACCGGCGGACAGGCGCTCACAGTATACGAAGTCGCAACCATCAACCACCCAGCTAAAGGGATTGTGCTGCAGCAGGCTGAACTCGGTGCTCTCAACGATGGCATAGTCCTCTTGTGTCTCGAACATCATGCCGAAGATCGACGACCGAGGTAGCGTCTTGTCGATTCGACCGGAAAGATCGGCAAAGGCGTTGCCGTTCAGAAACTCCTCGACGAACCCTGGACCATCATGGGAATACGCCCGTTCGATTCGCTCACGGGCGACATCGGAGCACATCGCCGCACCGTACACCGCAAGGTTTCCGCCCTTGGAATGACCTCCGCACAAAAGCGGCCCGTCGATCGCATCCGCCGCCTCGTCCACATAACGCGCCGCGGATTCCTGGGCCGGCACAGGACACCGGAACGCCATGTTAAAGTCCTCTTTCCAGCCCACAATCGTGCTGTCGGTCCCCCGGAAGGAAAGATAGCTAAACCCCGCCGGAAACCGGAACGCCATGGCTGCAAACTGCTCCGTCGCCACCACATCGCTCACGGCACGATAGCCGCAAACGTGCACGCCGCGGTATCTGGGATTTGCTGCCACGGCCTCCAACAAGGCCCTGCTTCCCTCTGGGTCCCACAAGTCGTCAATCATGTCCCGGTAGCACTCGGCACGCAGCAGTTCGCGTACGTCTAGGCCCTGCCAGTTCGTCAGCCCCGCCATATCACCCGGCAAGCGCAAATAGGACAACCACGCAAAGACCAGGCTATCCACCGCGCAGAACGGCCGCTCCTCAAAGGGATCAAACGCCGTCTGGACATAGGTCAAAAAATTAGGCGAATCCGACATGGCCCTCCCATCAACTATGGTGCATTGGAGTCAGGTTACTTTGCACCAAAAAGGCGCCCGGGCCGTGTGGACCCGGACGCCTTCATTGTAGCTTTTCGCTCTAGCGAGCTTGATTTAGCAGGAGAAGTCGACGCTGTCGATGATGTCCTTGAGGGCCTTGGCGGAGACGGTGAGCTCATGCTGCTCGTCGTCGTTCAGCGGCACGGGGACGCGGCAGACAACGCCGTCGCGGCCAACGACGGTCGGCATGGAGATGGCAAGATCGGACAGGCCATACTCGCCCACCATGAGCGAGGAGACAGGCAGAACGGTCTGCTCATCGCGCATAACGGCGGTGCAGATGCGCTTGACGGCCATGGCGACGCCATAGTAGGTGGCGTGCTTCTTCTCGATGATGGTGTAGGCGGAGTTCTTGACGTCCTCGGCGATGCGCTTCTCGGCAGCCTCATGCTCCAAGTGGCCGTGAAGCTCACAGAAGGTGTTCAGCGGAACGCCGGCAACCTGAGCGCTGGACCAAGCGACAAACTCGGAGTCGCCGTGCTCGCCCATGACATAGGCCTGGACATCGCGCGGGTCAACCTCGACGTGGGCACCAAGCATCTGCTGCAGGCGGCCGGTGTCGAGCACGGTGCCGGAGCCGATGACATGGCCCTCGGGCAGGCCAGACATCTTGATGGCAGCATAGGTCAGAACATCAACCGGGTTGGAGACGATTAGCAGAATGCCGTCGAAGCCGGACTTCTTAATCTCGGGAATAATGGACTTGAAGATGCTGACGTTCTTGTTGACCAGGTCCAGGCGGGTCTCACCGGGCTTCTGGGCAGCGCCAGCGGTGACAACAATCATGGCGGCGTCGGCGACATCGGAATAATCGCCGGCGTAGATCTTCATCGGCTCGGCAAACGTCATGCCGTGCGCGATATCCAGGGCCTCACCCTCGGCGCGGTTCTTGTCCACGTCGATGAGGACCATTTCGGAGAACAGACCGCTCTGCATCAGCGCGAACGCCGAAGACGAACCGACGAAACCGCAGCCGACAATAGCGACCTTCTTCTCGTTAACCATTAGAAACTCCCATCTCACTCCACAAACAAGCCGCCCGGGAACGACCCGAGCGGCTTGTCGTAATCCCAATACATCCAATCGGGACTTTGATTATGCTCCTATTCGCAGCCAAAAATCGACCGTTTACCGAAATTGTTTGCAGGATTCGTAAAATAACTGCACGAAATCGGTTTCGATATATTGACGAGGCGAAATAGCTTTCTAATACAGGCCCGCCTCGCGAATGGCCTCGACAGCCAAAGCGATCTGGTCGGGCGGCAAGACCAGCGCCATGCGCACGTGTCCCTCGCCCGAAGGACCAAAGCTCGCGCCCGGCGTCACCACAACGCCGGCCTTCTCCATGAGCTCCTCGCAAAACGCCATCGAATCGGTGCGGCCACCGGGGAGCTTGGCCCACACAAACATAGAGCCATGCGCGTTGGGACGCTCCCAGCCCAGGCCCTCAAGACCGTCGCACAGGACATCGCGGCGCTCCTGGTACTTCAGACGCTGTGCCTCGACCTCATCGCGCGGGCCATTAAGGCACGCGATAGCAGCCTTCTGGATCGGGAGGAACATACCGAAGTCAATCTGGCTGCGCAGCTTGGCAAAGGCCGAGACCACGTCCTCGCGACCGACCAAAAAGCCAATGCGGGCACCGGTGACGTTAAACGACTTGGAAAGCGAGAAGAACTCCACGCCCACCTCGAGCGCACCGGGATACTGCAAGAAGCTGCCGCCGGGCTCGCCGTCAAACACGATGTCGGAGTACGCGTTGTCATGGACGATGAGTAGGTCGTGCTCGCGGGCGAAAGCGATGATCTCCTCGTAGACCTCGGGCGTGCCCACCGAACCCACCGGGTTCGCGGGCAGCGACACGATCATGTACTTGGCACGATCGGCCACCTCGGGATCGATACCCGCCACATAGGGCAGGTAATTGTGCTCGGCAACCAGCGGATAGTACTCGAGCTTGGCATCGGCAATCTTGGCACCCGCCTCAAAGACCGGGTAGCACGGATCGGGAACCAGAATGGTGTCACCCGGATCGAGCAGGGCCAGGCCCAAATGACCCACGCCCTCCTGCGTGCCGTTGCACGACTGCACCATGGACGGCGTAATGCCCGATACGCCAAAGCGGCGCTCATAGTAATCGCACACGGCTTGCTTGAGTTCGGGCAGGTCGCGCAGGGCATACTTCCACATCTCGGGATCTTGGGCTGCTTGCGTGAGCGCCTCGACCACATGGTCGTACGGCTTAAAGTCGGGCGTGCCCACGCTCATGTTGTAAATGGTCTTGCCCTGAGCCTTCAGCGCGAGAAGCTTGTTGTTGAGCGAAGCGAAGACCTCCGCGCCAAATCGGTCGAGACGCTGCGATGCCTGCATGGTGCCACCTTTCGATATAAAAAACGCGGCGCTCCGACAAGAGCGCCGCGCGATACGGGCCATCAGATTGCAAAAGTGTAACGCTTGCAACCCCCGCATTGGTTCATTTTAGCCAACCTTAGTCAATTGGATTGAGCGCGTCGATCTGCGCAAGCCACAAACGCGAACTGGCGTCACTCGGCATACGCCAATCGCCGCGCGGGCTGAGCGTCACCGAGCCCACCTTGGGACCATCGGGCAGGCAGCTGCGCTTAAACTGCTGGGCAAAGAAGCGACGATAGAACGTACGCAGCCACGTGTGGACGGTCTTGACGTCGTAGACGCCCTCGAAACTCTTGAGCGCCATGCGGTAGATCTTGCCCGGCTCAAAGCCAAAACGCAGCAGGTAGTAGAGGAAGTAGTCGTGCAGCTCGTACGGGCCCACCAAATCCTCGGTCTTCTGTGCGATCTCGCCATCGCCCGTGGGCGGCAGAAGCTCGGGGGACACCGGCGTATCGAGGATATCGAGCAAGACCTCGGCAATACGCCCGCCAAAGACATCAGCCGCATAGCGCACCAGATGGCGCACAAGCGTCTTGGGCACGCTCGCGTTGACGGCGTACATGCTCATGTGGTCGCCGTTATAGGTAGCCCAGCCGAGCGCCAGCTCCGACAGGTCGCCGGTACCGATGACAAAGCCGCCAGCCTGGTTGGCCAGGTCCATCAGAATCTGCGTACGCTCGCGGGCCTGGCTGTTCTCGTAGGTCACGTCCTGCACGGCCGAATCGTGCTCAATGTCCTTGAAGTGCTGTTCCACAGCCGCGTGGATCGAAACCTCGCGGAAGCTCACACCCAGGTCGCGAGCGAGCGACTCGGCGTTCGACTTGGTACGATGCGTCGTGCCAAAGCCGGGCATGGACACGGCCGTGATACCGGTGCGCGGCAGCCCCAGTGCATCGAAGGCGCGAACTGTCACGAGCAGTGCCAGCGTGGAGTCCAAGCCGCCCGAAAGGCCGATGACCGCAGCCTTGGTACCCGTGTGGGCAAGGCGGGTCTTGAGGCCCGCAGTCTGCAGGTCGAGGATGGTCTCGCAACGCTCGGCCAGGTCACCATGGTCGGCCGGCACAAAGGGCGCGCGGGGGAAGACACGGTCAATGTCGAGTGCATCGCGCAGGACAGGCTCGTCTACCAGCACGCCCTCAAACGAAAACTCAACGGTCGTGGCGTCCGGCGCATCGTCCGCGCGCGTCCACGTCGTCGAGCGACGGCGCTCGGCAACCAGACGGTCGAGGTCAACATCGGCAACCGCCATATCGCAGGTAAGGAGCTTCGTCGCCGCCAGCTTAGAGCCGTTTTCGTAGACGAGGTTCTCGCCCGCAAAGACCATATCGGTCGTGGACTCGCCCTCGCTCGCGTCCGCATAGGCATAGGCACAGTACAGGCGCGCGCTTTGATTAGAGATAAGGCTGCGGCGGTAATCTGCCTTACCGATAATCTCGTCCGAGGCCGACGGGTTGAGAATCACCGTCGCGCCGGCAAGCGCCATCTCGGTCGAAGGAGGCGCCGGCACCCACAGGTCCTCACAGACCTCAACGCCCAGCACCAGGTCCTCGGCTCCCTCATCACAGCAGCGGTAGATAAGCCCCGAGCCCAGCGGGACCGGACCCTGACCGGCAAATTCAACCCACACGGGATCCGCAGGCGCCGGAGCAAACCAACGGCGCTCATAGAACTCGCCATAGTTGGGCAAATATTTCTTGGCCGTGAGGCCCAAAAGCTCGCCCGCGCAGCACACGGCGGCGCAGTTGTAGATATTCTCGGCAACCGCAACGGGAAGACCGACGGTAAAGACAATCGGCAGCTCGCGGGTTTCATCGAGAATATGTGCCAGTGCAGTCTCGCAAGCATGCAGCAATGTGCGGTTATGGAACAGATCGGCCGCGGTATAGCCAGTCAGATTAAGCTCGGGCAACACCAACGCACGAACGCCATGCCCGGCAGCTTCGCGAACAGCCGCCAGCGCAACCTCGGCATTGCCCTCGACATCGGCAACGCGAATCCGCGGCGACGCCGCCGCCACACGCAAAAAGCCATCGTTCTTATTAGCCGAAACGCAGCATTGCCTTGTTGATCTGGACACTGGAGGCCCCTTCTACCCTGAGATTCAGTCTAACGAACGTTCACATACCTCTAACTAGCCAAAGCAACCTCCCAGTTTACTGAGAGGCCAACCTGTGCTAAGAGCATGTATTTCAAAAATATCTTTAATTAAAAAAGGAGAAATCGATAATCGACTTCTCCTTTAAGCGAGGCGAGTAAATTCCGAAACTAATGGCAGAATTTATCCATGTAGTCCTCAAAGTCGAACACTTCTACCACGACGCCCTCTTCCTGAAACTCTTTCAGTTGCTCCAAGAGATCTTTGTTAATAATGTCCATGCAGAAACCTCCTCTATCTAATCAATTGTAGTATATCTGCTTTCATGCAATTATCAACCAACTTGTTTAATTGCTCCTCGTTTGCCGATAGTCCCTCTTTTTTCAAAATGTCGCGCACCTCGTTCTTAGTAATCGGCTTTTCAAACAGCGAAAGCAAAGCGAACGAAAAATCATTAACCGCACACATTCTATGGGTGGCACAACTCAGCAGTACTCTTAACCCCTCTTTTGAGCGTCCGACTTCTTTCACAAACGAACTTTTAACCAATTTAAAACCATTATCGTGCATTACATAATCGGCATCGATATTTGTATTCAGCAATCCATAATGCAACAGTTCTTCTATCGCCCTTGTCAGCTCGAGATCGCCCTGATCAAGGATAAGAGAAATGCTACAATCAGCCTCCAATAAACGGGCCAACTTAAGGTATACCAACTGGGAAACAGCATAGACATGATGGTATTCAGAATTATAGAAGTAGGCAAATGGCTCAACGAGCACGACAGAGGTCTTGGAATCCAGCCAGATTCGATCAGCTGGATTTAGACTAGTTAGCCGTCGCTTTACTTTGGTCAAATGTCCCTTATACCTGACAGCGTGAATAGAATCTAGGATCCAGGTCACCTCTGAAATATGAAGCCGCTGGGGCAAGTCAATTGTGTCGCTACCGTTTATGACCTCTTGCATATAAAAATCAATATGATGCTCATCAGATAAGGATTTTGCTTCATTTAAAGTTAAACCAGTGCCTGAAACATAATCCACTTCGAGGCGCAAATCCTCATATTGGGACTTCGGCATTACAGAGACACCATACTTATCGGGATGATTCCAAACATCCGACCCCATAACGAGACCAAAATTCGTAAATCCTCTCGTGGAATATGGAACACCACATACCTGTTTTGAATAATTCAAAACATTCTCTGTATAAGCTAAGGTGTTCAGAGCCTCTTCTTTAGTTTCGGTCGGAAAGCCAATCATAAAGAATAGATGAACAGGAATACCCGCATTAAGACAATCATGGATATTGCGATCAATCCAATCAACTCTCGTGTTCTTCTTCATTAGATCAAGAACTCTTTGGTTGTATGACTCGAGGCCAAACTGAATCTGCCTACATCCACTTTGGTATATCTTGTTGAAAACGTCTGTACTTAGGGTTGGAGAGAACCTCGTTTCTCCATGCCAGAAAAACGTTTTTCCCGATGCGTTTATTTCATCCGCGAGTTGCTCCATTCTTTTGCCTTCGAATGTTTCATCCACAAAAGAGAAAACTCTCGTGCCGTATTTTTCATTTAACCGACACATTATTTCAAATACTCTCGATATGGGCATCTTTCGGTAACAACCACCAGTAGCACCGGGAATGGTGCAGAAGGCGCAATGATTAAAACACTGCCTAGAGGAATAAACCGGCAATATTAACTCAGGCATGAAGTATTTAGAAAGGGCGAAGCCATCGAAATCGGGAACTGTATCGTTGATAAATGTTTGCTCAATCCGATGGTTTTTATATATCTTTCCACCTTTAGCATGGCAAAGGTTTGGAACACAGTCGAGATTGTCATCACCAGAGTCAAGAGCCTCAAGAAGACGTGCAAGCGGCTCTTCGCCGTCATACATCATTATCGAATCAATGTATTCAAAAAAGGGATGCCATTCTTTCATGCAGTCATCTGCTAAACGAGTAATGTAATTGCCGCCCAATGAGACGTGTTTAACAGATGGACATTCTTCTTTAATCAGTTTCGCTAACGTAACTGCGGAAATCAATTGGAAACAGCCGCTCACCGAAATCCCAATAAACTCGATTTTTCCCTCTGAATACGCTTAAGAAAGGCAGTTTCATAGAAGGAAATAAACGGATTATGCAAGGTATCCGCAAGCGATTTCATTATTTCTGGTGTCGAATAATAATCATAGGGCAGATCTATGGAGTTGAACGTGTATTTAACTCCATATGAGACGTGATTTATGATATAGAGTGCATTTCTAAAAATGTTTTCAGCATATTGTCTTTCTTTTAGATTAAAGTATCTCTTTGATCTGAAAATATCTTTTGCTTCGTCAACATTAAGTGCTGACTTTTGTATCAACTCGATTGTTAATTGAACATTCGAACTAAACGAATCCTTTGATTCCCGATACCTTTTACAGCACTCTTCGACATGTCTAAAAGATAGGAGGTCATCGTAAAATTCCACGTTTAAGTCAACAATGTCAACTTTGTATTGTTCAACCTCTTGAAGATATGACTTCAAAACAGGCAAGGCAAGATACGGCCCCACTGGACTCCATCCTGGGGGAAATACTAAAAGCGTTTTAGGCATATCAACGTCACATCTTTCGCAAATAATTCAATTGAAACACAACTACCATCATAATTGAAAATACACCAAGTCCTGTAACGAGAATTGAGAACATCGCGATGCTCGTGAACAGCGAAACAAGGAGTGTTGAAATAACAACAGCAACCGATTGCAAAGACTCCCTAATTGAAAACAGGCTTATCGATTCAGATCCGTCTCTCGCCAAATCCTGCAGCGATGTTATGAGAAGCACATCTTGAATGGCGTTTCCGGCACCGACGATAAAAAGGAAAATAAACGATATCCCAGACGCATAGCGATAGCCAAACGCCAGATACGCACCGAGCGCAAGATACGTCACAAAACAATATGATTTAACGCAATCGGAACCACTGATTAAACGACCATATATTGTATTTCCGAACAACAGTCCGATTGTAAGACTACTCTGAAGGAATCCGTATTGTATCGATGACGAGTCAAATTGCAATTGCGCTATAGCTGGCAAAAGAGAATTCAGAGAGCCGAATGCCACGCCACTAGAAATATCGATTAATAGGAAACCAATTGCCAAGTGCTTCGCGCTAAGATCACTAAATGCAGTCCTGTTTTTTTCATTTTTGCTTATCCCCTCTTTATCATTAACCTCGATAACCGACGGAACATCTCGCAGCAACCAGAACGACGCGGCAAAAGAAAGCGCGTCTAATGCAAGAACAGCCTCCGCCCCAAATTGAGCGACAACAAAACCGCCGGCAACTGGCCCCAGAACCATCATCAAATTCTGCAGAAACCCAAACGAATTATTAATTACGTCGCGATTGATACTATTCGTATTGGCTCTTAACAACGAGTAAAAGCAGGGCATTTCAACCGTTCGGCAAAGCGATACCGCGCACGTAATAGCAAACATACTCCATTTACTATCAACAAAAATATAGCAAACGAATAATCCCGCGCGAATTAAGTCTGCCAATCTCATGGCCTGCAGTGTCCCGATACCCATCTTCTGAGGCAGCTGCGCGAGCGCAACTGAAAACAGAGAGGGGGCAAATCTGCAGCAGACCATCAAAGCAGTTGCAGAAACATCGTGAGTTACCTCGTAAATCAGCATTGGCAAAGCAATATTCGCACACCAATTGCCTATTTCGCTTATCCCTCTAGCAATATATAGGACCCGAACCGGATGGCTAGCTCTCAATACCGTGAACATCACGATTAACCTCGTATTTCAGGCCTCGTTCATCCCTTAATAGGAATCCATAATCAACCAAGTACCGCCTCAACACGGCATAATCAGGATAGAGCTGTGACAGCACACGATTAACCTGAAGCTCCGTATAACTTGTATTTAATTCAAAGAAAGAGACGGCCCATAGCAGCATGATTCTTTTATAGCTTTCCTTTTTTGGAATTGAAACCAGCTCGCCATTCTTGAGAAATCGTTTTTTAAAGTCTATTAGCTCATCCATTCACATCCTCCATTTCATACGCATCTAATACTAAAAATGCATACGCTTTAGGTCATCTCATTCGGCTTCTATATTCGAACTAAACTCGAACTAATCTAAGTGATTTGCTCAAACACTCTTCGAAAGCTCGTTTTTCACTCTGAGTAAAATGCCCTTCCCAGTCAGTCCACGAACAGGAAGGCAACTCACAACGAGCGGAGTCGAAGCCCTCTGCCGTCGGTCGTTCAAAATGCACGATAACCTTTTCGATGTCCCCATCTGTTATCAGGTCAGAATGAACGACCTCGGTACCGTCTTCGAATGTCATATATGGGTACATCACGTAAACCACCTCGCAATCGTAAATCCAGTTTAGCATCAAGCTATTGCACCAAAGACAGCAAGCCCCCCTTGATGAGTTGATGGTATCTGTTAAATGTCACGTACGATTCACATCTGGTGGGTACCCTGATGGCTACACGAAACGAAGCAGATTTACACCGGGAGGACCCCGTATGACAACCAAGTACACCGACGCGCCGCGCACGCGCGTCATGACGCCGGCATCGCTCAACAACGGCGTGCACGAGAACCATTCCATCGGACAGACCATGGCCATCGCGCCCAAAAAGGGCCTGTTTGACGACATTTCCATTCCCCAGATCATCGCCGGCGCCGCAGCTGCCGCCACGAGCGTTGCACTTGCCTCCAAGATCGGTATCGCGGGTTCAGTAATTGGCGCCGCCGTGAGCTCGGTCATCACCGTTGTGTCCTCGCAGGTCTACCGCCACTTTATCTCTGCCAGCGCCAAAGCCCTCAAAGGTACGCACGCCGACGTCGACTACCCCGCCGGCGCCTATAAGCCCGTTGAGTTTGATGCCGAGGAGCACCTAGGTGGCGCCGCGACCACGCAGGAGATGCGCCAGGTTGCGGGACGCGCGACCACGGCGCGTGTCGCCCCCAACAGCCTGCGCGCCAAGGCGGCGGCAGAGCGCAGCCAGACGCAAAAGAAGGTCATCATCTTCTCGATCGCCATCGCCATCGTCGCGGTCATCGCCTGCGCCGGCGCCATCCTTATCACCACCGCCGGTGAGGGTCTGGGCGAGCGCCCCGAGCCAATCCTTTCGTCGCGCACGACCGAGAGCGATGCAAATGGCAACACCCAGTCGCAAGATCAGCAGGCACAGACGGACGGCACGCAAGACAGTTCTACCTCTGCCGATTCGTCCTCGAACACCCAAAACCAATCGCAGGGCACCGATTCATCTACGGCCAACAGTGGCACGCCGTCCGACACGACCGACTCAAGCCAAACGACTGACGGTTCACAGCCGAACACGGGAGGCCAGACGAGCGACACCACGTCGGGAACGGGTGCAGCAGACAGTAGCAACACCAACAGCTCGAGCGGAACCGCGTCCGGCACGGCATCTGACAACTCGAGCCAAGGCACGGCATCGGGCAACTAAGCACATTTGCCTCTCATAGATAACCGACCTATACAACGGGCGCGAATCGAAAGCGGTTCGCGCCCGTTTGCCTTGGGCGCCGCCATGGCGAACGCCATACGATGGTAAGATGCTTTACATGTGTAAAGAGGAGATTTGCCATGAGCAAGACAATAGTTAGGCCCACGCTTTCGCTGGGCAACCACATCTATCTGTATCGCCTGCTGCGCGATGCGATTGGATGCGGCAAGCAAACATTTATGACGCAGGTCGAGGAGGCGCTCGCCGCTGGCGACATGACCGCTTATGACCTGGGCTTCGAGTCCACGCGCGAGCTGCTCGAGGAGCTCAACGACTGCGTTAAGCTCACCGTCTTTAAGGGCGGCCGCCTGTATGCCACCGTCATCGCCAACGAGGCCTGGGATGCCGCCCTTGCCAAGGGCGAGGACAAGCCCAAGGCAGCCAAGGGAGCCAAGCAGTCCTACAAAAAGAAAAAGCGCGGTGAGAAGGACCTCAAGGCTGTGCGTCCCAAGCACGTTAAGCGTCCCGAGCCCGAGCCCGTGGCCGAAGTCGCTCCGGAGCCCGAGCCCGAGCCCGAGATCGAAGTCGCTATTGAGGTAACGGCAGAAGCCGAAACCGAAATCACCGCCACGACCGATCCCGAAGTCATATCCAAGCAGGAAGCCACTACGGAGCTCAACGAGGCTCCCAAGCCGACACCCGAAGAAGCCGCTAGCCAACCTGAGGCGCCTGCGCTCCAAAACAGCGATGCCTTTGGCGACGAGGCTGAGGACGATCAGCCCGAAGGGCCCGCAGAACAGGACGCTACCGAGGTGGAATCGGAGCCCGAGGCACCGCAGCCTGCCATCTCACTCACGGTCGTCTATGACCCCGAGAACGCCAACGCCGGCATCACCACCATGGCGTCCACTCCGGTCGAGGCAAAGTCGAGCGTCGAGGACGAGAACGCGACGCAGGTTGAGGTTGAAACTGCAGCTGCAGACGCGCCCGCCACCGTGGAGCCCGCAGATTCCACGATCAAGCCGGAAGCGACGCCGGAGCCCGCACCCGTCATCAAATCCGTGCCCACCTCTGCTTGCAAACAAATTCCCGCACCGGCACCGGCTTCGGCACCCGCAGCGGCCCCAGCCCCCGCACCCGCAGCACCGACCATCCCCGAGGACTTCCCCGTCGATTTCGCAACCGAGGTCTTCTGCCCCGGCCCGCTTCTGCACCAGTTGTCGACCTATCTCCCCTACGGCGCCGACACGCTCGGCATTGTCGGCGAGTACTACTGGATCGCCCGCGAGCGCGGTACCATCGAGGCCGCGCGAAACCGCGCAAGCTTCCCCCTGTGCTACACGCAGGCCGGCGAGCGCCGCGTGGTTACCGTGCGCATCCGCCGCAACACCACCGGCGGTCTCGGAGCCGCCTGGGCCATCGACAAGGTCGAAGCCCCGGTCGAGTAAAAAAGGCCTCGGATAGCCAATTGACCATCCGAGGCCTTTTGAATTCAGGCCTTTTAGTTGTCATCGGTGCATATAGACACCAGAGAAGCAAGCTCATCCTCAAGTTGCGGAGCAAAGTATCTAAAAGAAACCTGCGCTCCAGTCGGTATCGACTCAATCATATTCGCAGCATTATCTGAGACTCGGTACGGTGCAGTTTCACCTGTCTTCAAATCCTCTATTGAGCAGACAGCGTCTTCAGCATCAATCGACCTAAGCACGCCTTTTCCTTGTAACATCACATCGGCATGCCCGCCAGCTATTTCTAATGAACCTGAGTCTGTCGCAGTCACTTCTCCGGAACCTCCGCGCGATATCTCTTCCTTTGTTGAACAGCCCACCAATGAAGCCATCAGCACCAAAGACAGGGCTAGACGAATCGCCCTACTTCGAAAAAGTCGTTCCATAAGTCCACGCATAATAGCTCTGATCATACTTCAGGAAGGATAAAGATGAATTCCAGCCGTCCGCTATGCCAATCATCTGCCTTGTCTCTCCAGTTTTCTTACCAGTAAGTGTGGCGTAAGCCTCCGCTGTTACAGAATGGGCTGATCCGTTGTACAAACTCGCATGTAAAACATTCGGTCTATTAGAGTTAATCTCATTTTGAATGCTCGCGATAGCCGGAGAGGAGACAGTGCGGGCGATAAGAGTACTTCCTCTGCTTGCGCAGTAATTTGTAAACCCCGTTGCACAGGTTGATATCGGCGTTCCACCCAAAACAACGCCGGGAACAGTCTGTTCTTCATCGGAAAGAGCATGGGTATTGGTGTAATTCCATATCTGCATATATTGCGAAGGGTCGCTATATAAATTGGCAATGCCATACAGTTCCGCAACGTTCGAAAAAGCTGTCACCATACAAGCATAGTGGGCGGTAAGCCTCTTAATCTCGCTTTCATCATATGACATAAACTGAGAAATGGAACGAAATCCAGATACTGTGTAATCCTGCATTTGAGTTGCGTAAATTACAACATCGTTCCAGCTTGAAGGTTTATTCGATAAAACGACAGGCCGTCCTTCTATGGAAACAGCCGGGATTGTTCTTCCGCAATTTGTTGTTATTGAACCGTCCAAAGATTGCACGCCGAATTCGAATGGATTGATCATTACGACTGGGTTATTGAAAGAATAAGACTCGACACCAAGATCTCCTCCCCGATCCATAGGGCTGACTAAGCCGTCTCCAAAACGATATCCCGTAAGTATTTCATCATCTGAAGCATCTAAAACCAAATAGCCCGCGGCTCTATTGGATGTCACAACCGGAACAATGTAACCAAGCGGGGACCCATCAACATCTACAAAAGGAATAGGGTCAGAAGGCGTATACGAATAGCCGAGGAGTCCCTTTATATATTTATCGGCAAGCTCTTGCGCAATTTCAGAAGTAAATTGTATCTGCTCACCATCAATATTGCCCGTCGAAGCAAAAACCTCTTTCGGACGTGCGGCTAAGGCGACAATTGAAGACGCGACAAGTTGCAGAAAACGACGACGCGAAAGCATATGTTCTTCTTTCTAGAGAAGCGACTTATAAGGTACTCCTATTCTATAATCTTTTTTGTAACGTTACAGCACTGGTTATATTTCAATTCGATTTGCTTATGTCCTTGCAACCCAATGCGTCTTTACGTTTTAAACGGAATTAGAAAATCACTCATAGCAAAAACGGTCTTTAATCCCAAAGAGATAACTTTGATTATGAATCAAACCAGCAGCCAGGGCATAGCTGCAGTGCAATTGCTACAAGAAAGGCCGCCCTTGGTGGCGGCCTTTCTACTTGCTACTAGTCGCGCGTGAGCTTCCTGTGAATACGATGCGGCTGGGCTGCGTCCTCGCCCAGGCGCTCGATGCGGTTGGCCTGATAGGCCTCGAAGTTGCCCTCGAACCAATACCAGTTGCCCGGATTCTCGTCGGTGCCCTCCCACGCTAGAATGTGCGTGGCGACGCGGTCCAGGAACATACGGTCGTGGCTAATGACCACCGAGCAGCCCGGGAACTCGAGCAGCGCCGCTTCGAGCGAGGACAGCGTCTCGACGTCGAGGTCATTCGTGGGCTCGTCGAGAAGCAGCAGGTTGCCGCCCTGCTTGAGCGTAAGCGCCAAGTTCAGACGGTTGCGCTCGCCGCCGGAGAGCACGCCAGCGCGCTTCTGCTGGTCCTGGCCCTTAAAGCCAAAGCTCGCCACATAAGCGCGGCTCGGAACCTCGGTCTCGCCGACCATCATGTGGTCCAGGCCGTCCGAGACGACCTCCCACAGGTTCTTATCGGGATCGATGCCGGAACGGTTCTGGTCGACGTAAGAGATCTTGACGGTCTCGCCCACCTCGAGCTCGCCCGAAGTCAGCGGCTCCAGACCCACAATCGTCTTGAACAGCGTGGTCTTACCGACACCGTTGGGGCCGATGACGCCCACGATGCCGTTGCGCGGCAGGGTGAACGAAAGGTCATCGATGAGCACGCGGCCATCGAACTCCTTGTGCAGATGATGGGCCTCGAGCACCTTGTTGCCCAGACGCGGGCCCACAGGGATGCGGATGTCGGTCCAGTCGAGCTTCTGGCTTGCGCGGGCCTCGGCCTCCATCTCCTCGTAGCGAGCCAGACGGGCCTTGTTCTTGGCCTGGCGAGCCTTGGGCGAGCTGCGTACCCACTCGAGCTCGGCTTCCATGCGCTTGGCGAGCTTGGCATCACGGTTTCCCTGAGCCTCGATACGGGCGGCCTTAGTCTCCAGATACGTGGAATAGTTGCCCTTGTAGGGATAAAGGTGACCGCGGTCGACCTCGCAAATCCACTCGGCAACGTTATCCAGGAAGTAGCGGTCGTGCGTGACGGCCAGAACGGCGCCCTGGTAGTTATACAGGAAGTGCTCGAGCCACAGGATCGACTCGGCGTCCAGGTGGTTCGTGGGCTCGTCGAGCAGCAGCAGGTCAGGAGCCTCGAGCAGCAGCTTGCACAGGGCCACGCGACGGCGCTCGCCGCCAGAGAGCACGTTGACCGGCATGTCGGAATCGGGCAGCTGCAGAGCGTCCATGGCCTGGCCGAGCTTGGAATCGATATCCCAGCCATCGGCGGCGTCGATCTCGTCCTGGAGCTTGCCCATCTCGGCCATGAGGGCGTCCATGTCGCAATCCGGGTCGCACATCTCCTCGCCGATCTTATTGAAGCGATCGACCTTGGCGATCATGTCGCCAAACGCCATGCGCACGTTCTCGATGACGGTCTTGTCGTCGTCGAGCGGCGGCTCCTGCTGCAGGATGCCCACGGTGTAGCCGGGGGTAAGCCTGGCATCGCCGTTGGAGACCTCCTCGATGCCGGCCATGATCTTGAGCAGGGTCGACTTGCCCATACCGTTGGGGCCCACGACGCCGATCTTGGCACCGGGGTAGAAGCTCAGGGTCACGTCGTCAAGGATTACCTTGTCGCCATGGGCCTTGCGAGCCTGATACATCTGGTAGATAAACTCCGCCATTTGCCTGTTTTATCCTTTCTACCTGCTGTTTCTCTATTCTTGTTTCGCCTAAGTGGAAACGAAATGGAAAAACCAGCTCTGAAACGTAACGAAAAAGGGGCATGGTTGCCCATACCCCCTAATACTACCTGGGAAAAGTTCCCCCGGAACATACTATGAACTGCGTACGCTAGTTTTCCGCAACCTTAGCGAGCGGCTCGCTGCGATTTGCGCCACAGCAGATACGAGTAGACGTAGACGGCTCCAACCGAACCAAACGCCAGAACCGCAATCACCGCGGCGACGACTTCACTCGAAAGCACGCTGCCTGCCACGCCCATCACAATCAGGCCAAAGCCCAGCACCATAAAGCAGGCACCGCCAAAGCGCTGCGTACGGCGCCAGTTCTCGGGATTGGCAAGCGCCCAAGGCGTCTTGATACCGAGCGTATAGTTCTGCTTCACACGCGGCAAGTAGTTGCCTGCGCCGATGAACAGCAAACCGACAACACCGGAAATCAGCACGTTGACCGAACCGACCGCCGGCACCACGCCCCAGACCGTAAGCTCTCCCAGCCAGCTTATGGCGCACATGAACAAGGTGAAGGCGATTACGAAGCCCTGATAGAACTTGCCCGAGGTTCGATATGCCTCACCTTTGGGATCGATGCGCGGCACCACGCAGAACATTGCGAGAAGCACCAGAGGCAGCACGCCGAGCGCGGAGGCCATCCAGCTGGGACCCCAACCGTCGACGGCGCCGTTCGCGCCCCAGTGCGTGGGAATCTGCCCAGGCAAGCTCGGCATCACCATGAGATGCGCTACGACATTGGCGACGCACAGAGCGACCAGCGCAATCCACACGCGCGACGATACCCCCGTGGGGTGAATGCCCTTGTTTTCGTTATTCATCCTTATCACCTTCCGTGTTTGTAAAGCCCATAAACCAACCGATCAAGTCCTGCATGACGGTAGTGTTTAAGCTGTATACGATGTTTTGACCATGACGTTCGTCGGTTACCAACCCGGCGTTTTTGAGCGTCGCCAAGTGATGGCTCAGCGACGGCTTACTGATATCGAAATGCTCGGCAAGCTCCCCCGCCGTGCAATTGCCCTCGCGCAGCAACTCCAAAATGCGCCGTCGCGTTGGATCGGCAAGCGCCTTAAAACCCTCTCCCGGCATAAGACCCCCTTTCATCATCTCTCATGACGCGCACACTATACTCGATATTTAGATGTTTGTCTAACTATCTAATACAGGAACATCTATAGAACATTCGTTCGTATTTAGCTACAATGGAAGTTGAAGCAGATGGGCCAGCTCCCTCTACCCGAGAAGGAGATGGACTATGAGTATTGACGATGTCCTGACGTTGTTATTGCTTGTAATCGCGGCTGTGGAGCTCGGCATCCACATTGGAGGTCGAATGAAATAGCCGCCCCCGCGTAATGCGAAGACGGCCACTTCTCACGCTACAAACGTGTTTTGGAGTTGGCCAACCCGCTGCAACGGGTGCCATCTGCTTCAATCTTATGCGAATCCCGACCCCATTTCAACAAGCCCAAGGGCTCAAATGGAATCGCAATAATACCTATAATGGCGATAGCTAAAACACGACCGACTCCCCATCGGAGGATATCTATGACCGAGACCACAGCCGCAGCCGCCATCGAGACACGCGACACCAAGCTCGAGATTATCATGGGCCGCGAGGCACTCGATAAGCTCGCCGATGCTACGGTGCTAGTGCTCGGCTGCGGAGGCGTGGGCTCCAACTGCTGCGAGGCACTCGCCCGCGGCGGCATTGGTCATTTCGTCATTCTGGATAAGGACATCATCGCGCCCAGCAATATCAATCGCCAGGCCATCGCCTTTCACAGCACCGTCGGCAAGCGCAAGGTTGACGTGATGGAGGCCATGATCCACGACATCAATCCCGCCGCCACCGTCATCAAGCGCACCGAATACTTGCTGAGCGACAACATCGATGATTTCTTCGCGAGCGTTTTGGAGCAGACGGACGGCAAGCTCGACTACGTCGTCGACGCCATCGACACCATCTCGGCCAAGCTCACCATTGCCAAATACGCTCAGGACCACGGCATTCGTTTGGTTAGCTCCATGGGCGGGGCCAACAAGCTCCATCCCGAGTGCCTCCGCTTTGCCGACATCTTCGATACGGTGCGTGACCCCATGAGCCGCATTATGCGCAAAGAATGCAAGAAGCGCGGAATCAAGAGCCTGCATGTACTGTTTAGCTGCGAGGAATCGGTTAAGACACAGCCCCGCGATCCTTCCAACATCCACGAGCGCACCGAGCTGGGAACCGCCAGCTTTATGCCGCCCATCATGGGTCAGATGATCGCCGGCGAGGTTATCCGCCAGATCAGTGGCCGCGGTACCGAGCGCGTGCGCGCCGATGGCCAGCGCTTGGACTAGCGGAGCGCGCCGAGATGGAGCCCCGATTATTTGATGCACACTGCCATCTTGATTTAATGGCCCACCCGGACGCCGTTGCTGATGAGGCGACGGCGCTGGGCTTGGGTCTATTTGACTGCGGCATCGATCCACGCGACTTTTCGGCCGCAAACGAGCGCGCTCGTCGCCACCCGGGCATCATCGCCGGCGTTGGGCTCCATCCCTGGTGGCTCGCCGACGAGCGATGCGGCAACGCAGAAATTGACCTACTCTGCCAAATTGCCGCGCAAGAGCGTTTTGTTGGCGAGGTCGGGCTCGACTTTTCCGCTCGTTTTGCCGGAAGTGAGCCGCTACAAATACAGGCATTTGACCGGCTCTGCGATACACTCGTGCAGCATCCTCTTACCGGGCGCGTGATATCAATTCACGCCGTTCGTTCAGCAGGAGCCGTACTGGACGTCCTCGAATCGCATGGACTACTCATCCCAAACTCCGACTCCCCCGTTATCATCTTCCACTGGTTTAGCGGCACTTCGGACGAACTCGTCCGCGCGCGTAATGCGGGCTGCTATTTTTCCGTCAACGAACACATGCTCGCCACCAAGCGCGGTCGCGAATACGCACGACAGATTCCACTCGACCGCCTACTGCTCGAGACCGATGCGCCGGCCGAGTCAAACACAGAAACAAGCGCGCAGTCGCTCATCAGGTCGCTCACAAGGACATCAGAACGCATCACCTCGCTCAAAAACTGCGACGCAAAGCGCATCGAGTCGATAGTTTTAACAAATGCGCGCTCTGTTTTTGACCTTCGCTAACCCCTGGTGTGCAAAAAATGCCAAATATGAGTACTGCTACCGGAATGGATACATTTCTTTTAACTTTCCAACCGCCAGAATAATCCTCGATTGTCCGCTAATTAAAGCTTTTACAGTCATTCATCCTGCGTTTTCGCAAATCTTAAACCCCTCCAGACGCTCAAATCACGTCTGAAGGGGTTGATTTTGCTGCGACTAAATTAGTCACAGTACTCATATTTGGCATTTTTTGCACACCGGGTCCCGGGGAGGCGCCTGCACCTCCCCGGGACCGCTCGGCTATTCGACGATTGGTGCTCCGTGGCCCCAAGAGCCTTCCATGCCGCACACGGTCGAGGCAAACCCGGCAGCAAAGTCGAGCGCACGCTCGATGGCCTCGGCACCATCCTCACCACGCTTGGCGGAATCGAGATAGCACATCAAAAACGAAGTGAGGAACGAGTCGCCCGCCCCCATGGTGTCCTTCATGTCCGTTACCGGCTTAGCCAGCTGGCGGTAATAACGCTCGCCGTCGTAAGCAATGCAGCCCTCGGCGCCCGCCGTAGCCGACACAAAACGCGGACCCAGGCCCTTCACCCATGCCAGACGCTCGCGAATCTCGTCCTCGCTCGCGGCATCCGCCGCACTAAAGAAAGCAAAATCGACGTAGGGTGCAATCTGCTCGTAGTACTCGTCGGTGGAGTCGTCCGAAAAGTCAAAAGAGACCGTGACGCCCGCAGCCTTCAACTTGGGCAGCTCGCGCTCGGTAAAGCAATAGTTGCCCGAATGAACCACATCGAACTGCTTCATGTACGCAAGGTCAAAGCGATCGAGGACATAGCGCGCATCGCCACGGATACCGCCCTCGTTGGAGCCAAGGAAGACACGGTCACCGTCAACGACGGTCACGCGAGCCGCTCCGTTCTCGCCAATCATCTGCTCGCACTTGTCAAGCTCGATACCCTCATCCTCGAGGCTTGCAATGACATGCTCGGCAGCGGCATCATTGCCAAAAATGCCCATGTATGCACAGCGTGCGGCACCGCATTTCTTGGCATAAACGGCGAAGTTCACCGCATTGCCGCCGGGATACATGGTGTGGATATGCTCGTAGCGATCGACGACGTTGTCGCCAAATCCGAGCGCGTTAACGTTAAATGCCATGGCCTTTGCTCCTTCTAGTACTCGACAACACCCATATAGCGACGGAAATCGGGATCGTGATCAAACACCTTGCCGCGTGCAGCACGCAGCTCGCAGTTCATGGCGTAGAACAGCACCGGGTCCAGATAGGCACGGACGCTCGCCGGCACGGCTTCCATACCGTAATCCTTGGCATCGAGCACCATCAGCGTATCGGTATGCGTCTTAAGGAACGCCAGGGCGCGCTCGTCCATAGCACGGCACTCGCTGGAGCCCATCTGCAGGAAGTAAAAAACGCCATCCTGAGTAGCCTCGAAGGGGCCATGGAAGTACTCGGCAGAGTGGATGTAGCTGCAGTGCTGCCACTGCATCTCCATAAGAGAGCAGATAGCGAAACCGTAGGTCTGGCTAAAGTTGGGACCGCTGCCCAGAATATAGAAGAACTCGTGCTCCTGGCAAAGCTTGGCAAAACGATCGCCCAGCTCGGCATTTACCTTCTCACGTGCCGGGGGAAGAATCTTATCCATCTCGGCGATACCGGCATACATATCGGCAAGATCGGCGTAGCCCTCCTGCTGATCGAGCAGCTCGGCCGCAAGCGACAGCGAAATGCCAGCGGGGACCTCAGCCTGCGGCACGCCCTCGCCCCATGGGTAGACCCACGTGGTCCACTTGCCGGAGTCGATCTTAGATCCAGCGTTGTCGGTCTGGGCGATCACCGTAGCGCCGGCGGCAAGGGCAATCTCGCAGCCCTCGACGACCTCCGGGGTGTTGCCGCTGTGGCTGCAAGCGATGACCAGGGACTTCTCGCCCAGACGACGCGGACGCATGATATCGAACTCGCGAGCCGTATAGATATACGAAGTGAAGGTGGTTGCCTCGCGCTGCAGAAGCTCGTGAGCCGGGATCAAATCGATCATGGAGCCACCACAAGCAATCCAGTAGACGCTGTCGAACTTGCCCTTCTCGGCAATTGCCTCTTTGATCAGATCGTGTGCGTTCATATCCAGTTCCTTTCTTGTTTGGGCCGCAATCAATGACGTTGGTTGCGTGGCCGATAGTTGTTTTAGTCAATCAGATATTTCTCGAATGCGGCCATGTTCTTGGCATCAGCCGCCGCCGGGTCATCGTAGTAACGACCGTCCGTGATTTCCTGGCCCAGCATGCCGTCGAAACCATGGGCGTTGAGTGTGGCAACGAAGGCGTCCATATCGTGCTTGCCATCGCCCCACACCAGATGGCCATACGGGTCACCGTCGATAAAGTGCATCTCGTGAATTGCCCCATCACCAAAGGCGGCAAACCAGTCCTCGAGCGTCTCGCCTGCAACGCCCATCGCGGTTGTATCAACCATGGGCTGTAAGTACGGGCTCGCGACCTCGTCAATCATGCGCTTCGCATCGGAAACCGTCGTCACAAGGTTGCTCTCCTCGGGACGCAGGCTTTCCATCGTGAGCACCAGACCGTGCTCGCCGGCATACTCCGCCAGAATGGACAAGTGCTCGCGGCTGCGCTTCCAGGCTTCCTCGCGGTCCTCGTCCCAGTCGCCCCAGCCCGAGTTGATGGACATACGGTCGCACCCAAGTACCTCGGCAAGCTCAATGCCGTGTTTAAAGTACGCCAGACTGCGCTGTTCATGCAGCGGCTTGCGTGCGCAGTACTGCCAAGGATAGACAACGTTCTCGGGGCACAGAGTACGATACCTAAGCCCACGGTCTGCAGCCTTTTTCGCCAGGACCTCAGCCTCAAAGTAGCCCGTATGGTCGAGCGTCACATGCGGCTCTGCGCACCACAGCTCAATGGACTCAAAGCCCAAACGCTGCTGCACATCAAGGAAGTAATCGAGCGACCACATGATGTAGTGGATATTCATGCCCGCAATCTGCTCGCGGCGCAGCGTCGGTTTGGATTCAGACATCTTATGCCTCCTTATTTCGATCGAACACGATTTGTCCGTCCGACATCGTCATATCAACCGCAAGATCGCGTGCGTCGCGATAATCGAGGTCAAACACATCCCGATCGAGCACGCAGATATCGGCAAGCTTGCCGACCTCGAGCGTACCCAGCTCGTCTTCGCGCATCAGATCGTACGCGCCCCCGGCAGTCCAAGCGCGCAAGAGCTCGACAAGCGTCAGCGTGTTGACCTCATTCACAGGCAGTCCGTCGGCGAAGAATCCGCCGCACGCGCTGTAGATTGACTCGCCCAGGCTCGGAATCAGCAGCGGCAAATCCGTTCCACAGCACACTGTGCATCCGGAATCTTCCATGCCGCGGCGATTCCAGCTGTGCAAAAGTCGCGTCTCGCCAATTTGTCGACGCATCATCGACAGGCAATCCTCGCGTCGGTCCAGCGTCAGAATCTGCGGATAGACCTCGCAAATTCCACCTAACTTGCCAAACTCGGCAAGATCGGTCGGGTCAGAGTTCTCGAGATCGGTAATCGCATGGCGGCGAAGCATCCGTCCATGCTCGTCTCGAGGCAGCGAGGCATAGAGCGCCACGGTGCGACGAACGGCGCCATCGCCCTGGCAATGCAAGGAATATCGGAATCCGTCAGCATCAATTGCACGCAGCTCGTTCTCAATCAGATCCCACTCTGGCTCCTCGACGACCGTCTTGCCGGCAGCGCCCGCATCGGCCGAGTCCTCATAGGGTTCTATCATCTCGGCAAGCCCCGCCCATACGCCGCGATCGGTCATACGGTTGAAGCCAGAAAAACGAACGAACGGTCCCCGGAAGCGCTCTCGTGCCTCGCGGGCATATGCAAGATTTGCACCGGCACCCACCGGCTGCGACATCATAGAGACGCGAACCGTCAGCTCACCAGATTTCTCACGGCGAGCCATTTCGTCGGCAAAGCCGTAGTAGTCATCAAACGCCATCTCCTTGATGGCGGTAACGCCGCGTTCGTTAAGCATGCTCATGTAGTCCGAATACCCTGCACGCACCTCGGGCAGCGCGAGGAAATCGCTCATCATGCGCCAGATCTTCTCGGCATAGCACGCCTGGGGTGTGAAGCCGTATCGCGCACTGGCGGCAGCATTGAGAACACAGGTATCCGCGCCCGGTGTAAAGCAGACGACGGGGATATCGCCAAAACACTCGTCAAACACAGCTGCTGTATTTGCGTTCTCGGCATCCGATGCCAACGTTTCGGGTAGGTTGTGGCCAAAAGCCGCCGCGCAATCCGGACGATCTTCTTTCCATGCACGCAAGAGCGACACGGCCTCTTTGGCATCAGCGATGCCGGACAGATCAGGCCCCAACGTCCGCAGCGCCCAGCCTGTATAGAAGGTATGCACATCGATCAGGCCAGGCATGACGGTGCGGTCGCCCAGGTCAACTACCTCGTCCGCCTGGGTCAAATACGAAGCTAGCTCACACTTGGTGCCAACAGCCTCAATTCGATTGCCACGGACCGCTACGAAACCTTCAAACGGCAGGTCCCCCGTACCGGTAAAGACGCTCTTAGACGTCAGGACCGTCAAACGATCAGACATCACAACCACCTACGCCGGAAGCATGCCAGAGATTGCCGTTACGATCAGGCCAAAGACGACCATGAAAATGAAGAACTTCCAAATGGTCTTCCACCATTGACCAAACGAGATCTTTGCCACGGCAAGACCGGCAACCGTCATGCCCGCCACGGGACTGATGGTGTTGATGGTCTGATTAGCAAACTGGAGCGCGGTAACGGCGGCTTCGGGATTGAGGCCCATAAGCTCGGTCAGGGGGCCCATAACGGGCATGGTGAGCGCCGCCAGGCCAGAACTCGAGGGAACCAGCAAAGAGAGCAGGCCAAGGACGATATACATAAACGTGGTGTAGACGGCAGCGGGTGCACCGGCAAGCGCGGTAGCGAGCGCCTGGAGGATGGTGTCGATGATCATGCCGCCCTCGGCGATGACCAGAATACCACGAGCGATACCGATAACGATGGCAGCGTACGCAAAGTCGGCGAGACCCTTAACGAACTCCTCTGCGATCGTCTGCTGGTCAAGGCCGCCCAGGATACCGGCAAGCAAGCCCATACCAAGGAACACGGCGGAAATCTCATTCATGTACCAGCCCTGGGTAACAAGACCCCAGACGATAATGCCCATGCCGCAGGCAAAATCGATAAGCACGAGCTTCTGACGGGTAGTGAACTCTTCCTCGATGGAGGCATCGGTCACGGAAAACTCAACACGCTTGAGCTTATCGTCCTCGTACGTAATGGACGACTCGGGATTTTTCTTGACGCGCATGGCGTAGCGCATGGCCCATGCGATACCGACGGCAGTGAAGATGACCCAAGAAACGGCGCGCAGCCACAGCTGAGGATTGCCCTCGATACCAATGATGCCTTGGGCGATCAAAACATTAAACGGGTCGATGGTCGAAGCACAATATCCCAGGTTAGGACCAAGGAAGCAGATGATGAATGCCGTCATCGAGTCATACCCGATACCCATCATGATGGGAATGAAGATGGCATAGAACGGCAGGGCTTCCTCAGACATACCAAACGTAGTGCCGCAAATGGACAGCAACGTCATCGTGATGGGAATGATGAGGATGTCCTTGTTCTTGAGCTTTTTAATCACACGGCTCATGCCGGCATTCAAAGCGTTGGTCTTGGTGATGATCGCGAACGATCCGCCAATCAATAAGACGAACGCAACGACGTCGGCAGCCTCTTGGATACCCTTGGTGGGCGCTTGCAGAACCGCGAAGATATCCTGGCCCAGATTGATGGTCTCGCCGGTCTCGGAATCGGTGTAGTTCTTATCGACCTGTTCATAAGTTCCAGCAACGGCGACTTCACGCTCGCCCGCCGCTGTCGAAATCGTCTTGCGCTGATACTGACCAGAGGGAACGATCCAGGTCAGGACCGCAAAGACAACGATCAGCAAGAACATGATCGTATAGACATGCGGTAATTTGAACTTAAAACGTCTGTTTGTCTTCTTCGCCTTCGTATCTGACATAGATACCTCCAAAGAACTCGAGAATGCATCACATCTCGCTTCAACGCTTGCACAAGGCAAACGTTCTATGACGTTCTATAGATTACCAGCAGCTTTTCCTGTCATCAAGATAATTTCAAACTGATTGCCGCGACGCGGTTGAACGGTTGCGTTCGCGCCGTGAACGGTATGGAGACGCCCGGTGAGATGATCAACCGGGCGCTTCCATTCGCAATGTCCTAGATGTCAAAAACGTAGCGAGACCCAACGATCCGCTGACGACCGATGATAAACGGCCGCCGCTGCTCATCGAAAAAGAAGGCTTCCATATAAAACAAGGGTTCGCCAACGGGAACTGCCAACAGCCGAGCGACCTCGGGCGACGCGCACGCAATCTCGAGTGTGCACGGGTCGGTAAACGCGGGCGTACGGCCCGTCCGGTTGCGCACAAACTCAAAAATGGATTGGTTAGATAGAGGTGCCGTTGATAGATAAGCGTTGTCCTCGTAAACGTATATGTTGTTCTCGAGCATGACGGGGACTCCATCGGCAGTACGCACACGCTCAACGCAAATCAAATCAGTTCCAACGGGAACACCAAAGAACTGCGCTTCGGTAGAATCCGCCGGCAGTATCTTTCTCGAAATGACGCACGCCCCCGGCTCCATTCCGTTAACGCGGCATGCGTCCGAAAAACTCTGGACGTCATCCTTCTGGCGAATCTTGCGCTTAAGCTTGGGGGCATTGACAAACGTGCCTTTCCCCTGCCGTTTCGTTAGATAGCCCTGCTGGACGAGCTCCTCAATAGCGCGTCGCACGGTAACGCGGCCAACTTTATAGCTCTCAGCCAATTCGAATTCGTTGGGTATCCGCGCGCCCGCCTTGTAGGCACCGGAGTTAATTTCGTTTTTAATGATATCGATAACCTGTTGGTACAGCGGTATCGCTGCTTTACCGTCAGTTAGCCCTTCAGTCGGTGGCATATACCCTCTCCCAGCACAATTAAGTCTAAAGCGGGCCCAAGGGCATTCAGCAAGCCCTTAAGCCCGCATTAGCATTAAGTATGCTTGCTGCCGCACCAAAATGTCGGGTATTTACTCATCTGACCCGAAAAACGCGCAACTACCGCGCTCCTAAGAAAGCGTGAGCAGCTCCGGCAGCTGGTCGATAATCTTGTCCGCGGCATCCTGGCTAAAGCCAAAGCGTTCCTCGCGCTTGGCAATGACTGTCAGGCCGGCTCGCTTGCCGGCAGTGATGCCAGGCACCGAATCCTCGACGCAGCAGCAGCGATTCGCGGGCAGCCCCAGCAGGTCCAGCGCATGCAGGTAGATGTCGGGCTCGGGCTTGCTCTCCTTAAACTGCTCGCCACTCACCACATGCTCAAAGGCATCCGACAGCCCGCATGCGTTGAGCACTTCCTCGATGCTATCCATGGGAGACGAGCTGGCAAGCGCCACGCGAACGCCACGGCGCGGCAGCTCTCGAATCGTATCCACGGCGCCTGGGTTAATCAAAGCCTGATAGTCGCGCGGACGCTTATGCGCCCACTCGTCCCAACGGGCCAACGCTTCCTCGCCAGTTAAATGCCCCTTACCGGCGCGCTCAAACCAATCGACCAGCATACGCAGGAAGAACTGATGCGAGGTACCGACCTGCCCGTTCAACTCCTCTTGAGTCAGGTTAAGCCCAAGCTCCTTGGCAAACGCGGCAGTCTCGCCCAGGTAGTAATACTCGGTATCGACAATCACGCCGTCCATGTCAAAGATAACGGCGTCGAACGGAAATGCGGACACGGCACCCTCCCTAACAAAAGGGCGCCCGCAAGCAGACGCCCGAACCATGCACTATCGGCGATTCTAACCCAGCAGCTTATCCAGCGCCACCGCAATACCGTCTTCGTTGTTATTGGCGGTCACCATCTGGGCTACAGCCTTAACCTCATCGACGGCGTTGCCCATGGCAACACCGGTGCCGGCCCACTCAATCATGGACTTGTCGTTCTGGCCGTCGCCAAACGATACGACCTCGCTGGCATCGATGCCGAGCTTGGGCAGGGCACCCTCGAGCGCGCAGGCCTTGTCGATACCGGGCGCCGTGTACTCAAAGTACCAGTCGGCCGTAAACATGCCCGAAAGCGTCTGCTTAAAGGGCGCATACATCTCCTCGTAATGCGCCTGCAGGTATGCCGGGTCGCCCGCAGTGAGTAGCTTGTCCACGGGATAAGCATCAGCGACCTCATGCAGGCTCTCCACCTCGCGAATCTTAAGATCGCACGCGTCGCGCTCATACTTGACGATATTCTTCTGCGAGCCGTCAGGCAGCGTGATCATGCAATGGTACGAGTCCTCGACATGCAAATCACGACCGAGCGAAATCATAGGGATCACGTCAAAATTACGCAGGTGATCAATCATGCGATGCAATTCGTCGGCAGGCATAGCCTGATCGAACAGCACCTCGTCGGTCTGAGCGTCGACCACATGCGCGCCGTTAAAGGCCACCAGCAGACCGTCATGGTTTTGAAGGTCGAGCTCCTGCGCCAAGGCGTGCAGCCCCCATGCGGGACGGCCCGAAGCCAAAATGAGCTTAATGCCCGACTCCTGCGCCGCAAGCAGCTTCTCGCGCGTACGCGGGCTAATCACTTTCTGGTCGTTGGTGAGCGTACCGTCGATATCCATCGCGATGGCTTTGATTGCCATATGTGCCTCCTTGCATCGTTTTTATCGCGCACTATCTTATCCGAGCCGGGGCACGTTCGCACAGCGCGCGTATGACGGTTGCAAAACCACCCCATTTGAAACAAAGGCAAAAAAAGTACTTGCAAAGACGCGTTCCGACATATAAGTTGATAAAAGACCGCCGTTGCGGTTTTAAGTAGATCGAGCATATGAAGTTTGAGTTTTAGCGTGTAAGAGAAGGAAGATCGGCAAAGTACAACCCCAAACGCAATGACAACTTAATGAGGTAACTGCCACATGTGAGGCGCCCAGGGCATTGCTGTCTCGATTTTGAGCACGATGCCTTCCGCCTTGCATGGGCCGTTCCATCCCGCCCCTGCAGCAACCGCCTCACGGGCTCATTGAAAACCGCATAGCACCCCAACGTCAGCACATCACCCACGGCAAGCACATCACTCACGACAACCAACACATCAACAAACAGCACGAACATCAACCGATTGGAGAAGCTATGACAAACCACCACGCTGAAGACGGCGATAAGAAAAGCATTCTGGATGCCCGCATTGAGCGAGCATATGCAAACGAATATGACGCCGCCTTTGCCGCCGCGACCATCAAGAACTACGCGTCGCTACCGCTCGCGACGATCTTGGCCGACCACCCTCAACTGCTGAAGCGCTGCACAAAGATCATGGGCGACCCCGACATTCGCAAGCTGACAGACCCCTATGCCCCAAAACGCGACAACGATTCGTGCGTTCTTACCGTAGGCTGCCTAGCCCATATGCTTACGGCGCTCGACACGAAACTCAAGCTCGAATGGGAACCCGACGAGCGTCATGAACTCGAAAGCAAGCGGAACACCCTGCGCACCGCACTGTTCCTTCCGTTGGACGGCCTCAAGCGCTGCAACGTCGAGCTCAATACACAGGCGCGGCAAAAGCCTGGGACCACGGGGCAGAAGACTCCAAGACCCCATGCGGCCATCGTCGACCGCAACCGATATAACCGCATGACCGCGCACTTTTCCGCCGAGGGAGCAGCCATAAGGACGCTGATCGACCTGCTGTGCCTCCTGAGCATCAACGAGCTATTTGAGGGCTATCTCGCCCTTGTTCCCGCGACGGCACCCAAGTCGGTAGCAAAGATCATCGAGACCTGCAGACGCCAGTTTGAGCGCCATCGCAATGGCAGCGAGATGAACGCCAGCATCGCGCAGTACTACGCGGCTCATTACAAAAATGACGGATGTGCCCCTGTCGAGCATCAGCTGCGGCTCGCCTACACCACGCCCGTCGCAACGCTCCATCGCTTTGGAGCCCTTGGCGCTTGCGAGCCGCACGAACAGGCAGCCTGCCCCACAACCGAGCTCGATCTCAGGCTCGGACGAACCCTGTAGCCCGCCAGCCCCTCCGCGGGCAACAATCCTATTCCACAACACAACCAACAGAAAGGAGTCCTCATGGACACCAATCATTCCCCCATCATCAGCCCCCTCACCATGCGTGAATCCGCCCGAGGTATCACGCTTACCAGCATTTACGATGAGATGCTCGCCCGTCGCGAGCTCTCCGTCATGGGAAACATCGAAACCCCGATGGCTCACGACCTATGCCAGCAGATCCGCCTGCTCGATGCCACCGACCCCGGCCGCCCCATCACCATATTTGTCGCCAGCGCCGGCGGAAGCGTGCGATCGGGTCTTGCGATCTATGACGCCATGCGCCTCGCATCGTGCCCCATCCGCACCGTCTGCCTGGAATTCGCCGCGTCCATGGGCGCCGTGATCTTTATGGGCGGCGACAATCGCCGTATGGCGCCCCATGCAGAGCTCATGATTCACGACCCGCTGATCCCCCAGGGGGCAGGCGGCTCGGCACTTGCGCTGCAGGAAACCAGCCGGCGTCTCATGCAAACCCGCAAGACCCTCACGCAAATCCTCTCGGACCGCAGCGGCCTCACGCCCAAGCGCATCCAGTCCCTCACTGCAAAAGACACCTACCTTTCGGCCGAGCGCGCCGTCGAGCTCGGCTTTGCCCACGAAATCCTCTCGACCACCAAGGAGGTCGCCCATGTCTAACCTCGCCAGCCGTCTCGCCGCGTCTGAGTCCGCATCGTCCACCATCCTCGCCAAGGATCGAACGCTTTCCTGCGACACCCGCCAAACGGGACTCAACAACAATGCACTTGTAATCGGCCCCTCGGGAGCCGGCAAGACCCGAAACGTCCTCAAGCCCAACCTGCTGCAAATGAACGCAAGCTACATCGTGCTCGACACCAAAGGCACGCTCTGTCGCGAAGTGGGACCCGTGCTGGCAGCCCATGGTTACCGCGTGCAATGTCTCAACTTCGCCGACCTCAACACCGTCCCGGCCCTTGCGCCCGGCATCGAGCGCTGCGGCTACAACCCCCTGAGGCACATTCGCCGCAAGGCGGACGGCAGGCCCAACCAGCAGGACATCCTCTCGGTGGCAAAGGCCATCTGCCCCATCGAGGACAACAACCAGCCTTTTTGGGATCATGCAGCAGCAAACCTGCTGTCGTGTCTTATCGCCTACGTCACCGAACAGCTACCCGCCGACGAGCAGACGATCAGCTCGGTCATCAAGCTGATCGAGCACCTGCAGGACGGTGCCACGGGTCGATTGTTTGACGACCTGATCACGACCGACCCCCAAAGCTATGCCCTCTCGCTATGGCGGCGCTACGCCATTACGCAAAATGCCGAGCGCATGCACGCGAGCATCGTCGGCATCCTTGCCGAAAAGGTCATGTGTCTGGGATTCGACGGTGCGGCACAGCTCTATCGTGAGTGCCATCAGGTGGACTTCGCTTCTATGGGACACACCCCCTGCGCCCTGTTTGTAACCGTGAGCGATATTGACCGCAATCTCGATCCGCTGACCGGCCTCTTTATTTCGCAGGCGTTTATAGGCCTCATTCGTGAGGCCGATAGGCAGCCCGACGGCTGCCTGCCCGTGCCCGTGCGCTTTATGCTCGATGACTTCGCAAATCTGCAGATCCCCCAGATCGACAACGTGCTCTCGATTATCCGAAGCCGCAACATCTGGGCAACGCTGCTGCTGCAGTCGACCAACCAGCTCGATGCGCTCTATGGCGAGGCACGCGCACGCTCCATCATGGGCAACTGCGACACGCATCTGGTGCTGGCGTTCCAGGATCCCGAGAGTGCCCGGGTGTTTTCCGACCGCGCCGACGCGCTGCCCAGCACGCTCATGGCGACGCCGGTCGATCGCTCGTGGCTCTTTGTACGCGGTCGCACTCCCGAACAGGTCGAGCGCTTTAGGCTCGAAGACCATCCGCTCTACGGGGAGCTGCCCGAGGCGCAGCGAGGCCATACGGAGGCCGAGATCTAGGCGCAGGGTTCTCGCAGCGCGCGGCGCCCCGGCGATGTTCCACAAAGGCCGTGCGCCCCGGGACCACGGCAAAGCAAAGGGGCCCGCATCCGATAGGATACGGGCCCCTGACTATAAGGCGCGATGCGTTAACAGCAGCGATTACTTGCGGTGAGCGCAGTAGAACTCGATGAGCGCCTGGGTCGAAGCGTCCTGCTCGGCCTTGGCGGCGTCGTCGTGGAAGGCCGGGGTAATCTGCTTGGCAAGCTGCTTGCCCAGCTCGACGCCCCACTGGTCGTAGGAGTCGATGCCCCAGACCGTGCCCTCGACAAACGTGATGTGCTCGTACAGGGCGATGAGCTCGCCGAGCGCAAACGGGGTCAGCGTGTCGCCAAAGATCGAGGTCGTCGGACGGTTGCCCTCAAAGCAGCGGGCCGGGACGATCTGCTCGGGCGTGCCCTCGGCGCGCACCTCATCGGCCGTCTTACCAAAGGCGAGCGCCTTGGTCTGAGCCAGGAAGTTGCCCAGGAACAGCTCGTGCACGTCCTGACCGCTGTCGGTCGCAGGGTTGGCGGTATTGGCGAAAGCGATAAAGTCGGCCGGGACCACCACGGTGCCCTGGTGCAGCAGCTGGTAGAAGGCGTGCTGACCGTTGGTGCCGGGCTCGCCCCAGAAGATCTCACCGGTATCGGAGGTCACAGCGCTGCCGTCCCAGCGGACGTGCTTGCCGTTGGACTCCATGGTGAGCTGCTGCAGGTAGGCCGGGAAACGGTGCAGGTACTGGCAGTACGGAAGCACGGCGTGGCTCTTGGAACCGAAGAAGTTGACGTACCAGACGTTGAGCAGGCCCATCAGCGCGACGGCGTTGTTCTCGAGCGGCGTGTTGCAGAAGTACTCGTCGATGGCGTGGAAGCCCTCGAGGAACTGCTGGAAGCGCTCGGGGCCGAGCACGACGATCAGCGACAGGCCCACGGCAGAGTCAACGGAATAGCGGCCGCCGACCCAGTTCCAGAAACCAAAGGCGTTAGCGGGGTCGATACCGAAGGCCTCGACCTTCTCGAGTGCGGTGGAGACAGCGACGAAGTGCTTGGCCACGGCCTCGGCGTTCTGCTCATCGGAGCCGTCGATGGCGCCCTGAGCCTTGAGCTGCTCGAGCATCCAGGTCTTGACCTCGCGAGCGTTGGTGAGGGTCTCGAGCGTGGTGAAGGTCTTGGAGACGATGATCACGAGCGTGGTCTCGGGATCCAAACCCTTGAGCTTCTCGGCCTGGTCGTTGGGGTCGATGTTGGAGATATAGCGGCAGTCGATACCGGCGTCGGCATAGGGACGCAGGGCCTCGTAAGCCATGACCGGGCCCAAGTCGGAGCCGCCGATGCCGATGGACACCAGGTGCTCGATCTTTTTGCCGGTAACGCCCTTCCACTCACCGGAGCGCACGCGCTCGGCGAAGGCATACATGCGATCGAGAACCTCGTGCACGTCGGCGACGACATCCTGGCCGTCGACGATGAGCTGGCCCTTCTCGGTTGCCAGGCGGCGCAGCGCGGTGTGCAGGACGGCGCGGTCCTCGGTGGTGTTGATGTGCTCGCCGGAGAACATGGCGTCGCGGCGCTCCTCGAGCTTCACCTCGCGAGCAAGATCGCATAGCAGCTTGACGGTCTCATCGGTCACCAGGTTCTTCGACAGATCGAAGTGCAGGTCACCGGCGTCAAAGCTCAGCTTGTTCACGCGCTCAGCATCGGCGGCGAACCAGGCCTTGAGGTCGATACCTTCGGCCTCGAGCTTCTCCTGATGGGCCTCGAGCGCCTTCCAAGCGGCGGTCGACGTAGCATCGATAGGTGCGGCAACAGTTGCCATAAAGTCCTCCTCAGCATACGGGCGCATGCCTCCATGCGCCCGGACATTCAGATGCCACTATTCTAGCGCAGGTCAAGACCGTAATCAGCGAGCGTTGCCAATCCGCCCCCAAACGGCAACCGACCAAAAAGGGACAGGTTTATTTTGGCAGGTCAAACGCTTTACCTACCAAAAATAACCCATCCCTTTATGGCAGATATTAGGCCGCGGCGCACACACTGCCGAGCAACTCACGCAGAGGAGACCCAATGCCCTCCAGCAGTTCGGGCGCGATGATGGCAAAAACGGGAACCTCACCGGCCCCCACGACGGCAGGCACTTTGCCCTCCGAGACAATACATCCATAAGGGACAAAACCGTCTTCGCCGGCATCGAGCGCCGCCATGCGACGCGCGAGTTCGCGCGCAAAGCCGGCAGTATCGGCATCGCCAATCGCCAATACAAAGTCAACCCCTTCGTCGGTCGCCAGGGCCACGGCTTCGTCGATCAGCTCGTCTCCCCCGTCGCCCTCAACCGAGCCGCAGTGGAAAAGCACGCGCTCGAGCAGAGCTCGATCAAGCGAGCCGAGTGCCGCCGAGACAAGCTCATCACGCGTGTGCTTGTCGCCTCCCAGCACGACCAGTGCCTTAGTGCCGCCATAGTGGGCAACCAATCGCCCGCACCAGCGAGCCACATCCCCATCCGCAACCAAGCGTGTCGGCATACCAAACCCATAATTGACCATCTTTTCCACAACCTTCCGTGCGTATAGGCGGTATCAATCGTTAGGTCCATGCTACGAAGCGAGGTTTTCCGAGCTGTTTCGCACTCTTTAGAGCTGCGTTAAAACCCGATGCAGCCGCACGACCGTACCTGCCAAAACAAACCAGTCCCTTTTTGGCAGGTTTTGACGATGTCCGGACGAGCGGGTATTATCGAACATGCATTCGATAAGAACATGTGTTTGATGGGAGGCCGCGTGGCACACGAGCAGCACACCTACATCTGCATCGACCTCAAGACGTTTTACGCTAGCGTCGAGTGCGTCGACCGTGGGCTCGACCCGCTCACCACCAACCTGGTCGTTGCCGACGAATCACGCGGGCGTACGACCATCTGCCTCGCCATTACCCAGGCCATGAAGGACCTCGGAATCCATAACCGCTGTCGCCTGTTCGAGATTCCCGACGGCATCGACTACATCAAGGCCGTACCGCGCATGCAGCACTACATGGAGGTGTCGGCGCAGATCTACGGTATCTACCTGGAATACGTCAGTCCGCAAGACGTGCACGTCTATTCCATCGACGAATGCTTTATCGACGTGACGCCCTATCTAGACCTCTATCATACCGATGCCAAAGGCTTTGCCTGCATGTTGCGCGACGAGGTCCTCGCACGCACCGGCATCACGGCGACGGTCGGCATCGGCCCCAACCTATTCCAGGCCAAGGTAGCGCTCGACATTACCGCCAAACACGTACCCAGCCGCATCGGCATACTCAACGACGAGACCTTTCGCAAGGAGATCTGGCCCCATCGTCCCATCACCGATATCTGGGGCATTGGCCCCGGCGTGGCAGCCCGCCTCGAAAAGTACGGTGTCTACGATCTGATGGGTGTCGCCGCGCTCGACGAAAACCTGCTTTACGACGAGCTCGGCGTCAATGCCGAGTATCTTATCGACCACGCCTTTGGGCGCGAGCCGACAACTATCGCCGATATCCAAGCCTATCGCCCGCAGGCAACCTCGACTACCACAGGACAGGTGCTCTCGAAAGGCTATGCCTATGAACAGGCCTACACCGTCTTGCGTGAGATGGTCGACAACGCCGTGCTGGACTTGATCGATAAGCACGTGGTGTGCGACAGCATCTCGCTCTTTGTGGGTTATGCGAGCGAACGAGCCGACATACGCCGCCTCGACGCCAGCGGCACAGCGCAATATGTGGACGGATGCGGGCACCTGCGCTCGAGCACGTCGAGCATCGAGCCCACCGCAACCACCGGCCCTGAGCTCGCACCCCGTGCGCCCAAGCCCGTCCAGCGCGATGACGAACGGCGCCGCCTGGTGCGCGAGGCGCAGGCAATCGATGGCATCTTTGTGGGAGAGCATGGCGGCAAACCGCGCGGTGGCTATGCCGCACTCTTTGCGCACTCCAACGCTTCGCGAAAGCTGCCCGAGCGCACCAATTCGTTTAAGAAGATCATGGGCTAT
The DNA here is from genome assembly GCF_039836695.1 of Collinsella aerofaciens. GTDB lineage: Bacteria > Actinomycetota > Coriobacteriia > Coriobacteriales > Coriobacteriaceae > Collinsella > Collinsella aerofaciens_BD. The sequence goes on from NZ_JBDPAC010000018.1 coordinate 41,138, forward strand.
TTCGATGAGCTCTGGGCGCAGACTGTCGATCCCAAACGACCGGTCAAGCGTATCAATCTGGGCTTTGGCAACCTCATGCCTGAGGAATTTGTCACCATCGATCTGTTCAGCGATATCGAGGCGGATGAGCGCGAGCGCGACCTGGCGCGCGCCGTCCTGGCCGTAAAGGGCAAGTACGGCAAGAACGCCCTGCTCAAGGGATTAAGCTTTACCACTGGCGCCACCGCGCGCGAACGCAACGATCAGGTAGGAGGACATCGTGCCTAAGTCCCAGCAACAGCCGATGCGGCCACCGACACCTTTTGAACGCCTAGCGGACCCCGAGGGAAGACGTCGCTCCGCCGACCCCAAGCTCACCGCCAACGGCGCCGTCCGCGCCGGCCGTGCCGCGCAGTTTATGCCCTTCGCCGCCCTCACGGGATACTACGAACTCGTGCGCAAACAAGAGATCACCGTCGAACCAAAATGCGAACTCACGGAAGAAAAAGCCCTCGAGCTTTCGGAAAAGCTCGAGGGCCTCAAACGCGGCGACTTGGTGCGTGTCACCTATTACGATACATACGGTTATCGTAGCCGCACGGGCATTCTCGACGAAGTGTTACCCACATTCAAGCTGCTCAAACTCAGGGATATCGCCATCGACTTCGACGACATCCAAGACATCGAACTGCGCGGACGGGCCTAGCCAAGGAAGCGAATCCAGGGCGGCGCTTACAGCGTCATGACGTAGTAACCCGCATCTCTCACGGCCGCCTCAAGGACACCGCGATCGATCGGCCGCTTGGAGCGTACGCGGGCCGTGTGGTCCGCGTACGTCACCGTTGCCCACACACCATCCAGCGCATTGAGGGCATTGGCCACGCTCTGAGCGCAGCCGTCGCAACTCATGCCGCCAATGAGCAGCTCATCGCTATAGGGATAGTGCGACGCATCGGTATCCACCACAACAACCTTTTTGGCCTTCTTGCCGCTCGCGCCATCGCTGCAGCAGCTCTTTCCGTGTGTCGAAGCGACAATACGACGCAGGCCAAAGAACATGCCAACGACAATCACGGCAAGCACGATGGCATTCGCGGGGTTAAGCAAATCTTCCATGCGCTCCCCTTTCTCCAAATACTGATGCCTATACCCCCATGGGGTGTTCCCATCTTACTCCAAACTCGTGTCGGTTCAGTCAATTAGTTTCCCTCTTCATACTTTTTTGTTGACCTTGGCTTACTTTCAGGTATATGTTTTCCTAGGCTAACTCAAAAGGATAGTAGGGCACCATGACTCGAACCATAGACATCCCAACGTTTCAGGCGGCAGTCGTGCGCAACTGCTCCCCCACGCTCGCGGGCATCAAACCGGCATCGCTCTTTACCTATCCCGGCGTCTACGCCCATCAGGATGGTTCGAGCGCGACCGCGCCAATCACAGATCGCCGAGTACGCCTGCTCAACGTTATCGCCCGGTGCAATCACGAGCTTAATCCGTTCGGCATCCATCTGAGCGTTTTGGTCTGGCGCCCCTGCGGGGCGCTCGTATACGCATATCGGCCCAATAGCCTCACCACTTACCTTGCTGACCCCCGCGCCAAAACGACACTCGCCAAGGAGGGCTACGACACCGACAATCTGCCATTATGCCTAGCGCACCTGGCATCGCGTATCACGCTCGCAAGCAATAACGCTGCAGAATGCGCGTGCGGCCAAACCCGATGCGCATTGGACCATCAAGCCAACTGCGGCGACGGCTGCACCTGTGAGTTCCCACACGAAATTGGTTATTTCCTGGGATATCCCTACGACGACGTCCACGAGTTCATCGTCCAGCATGGCGAGAACTACAAGGTCTTTGGACCTTGGAAGGTCTACACGAATGTCGGGCAAGCACTTTTGACGTTCGAATCCTACCGCGCTTGCACGCAGCACCTCACCCATGTCTATCAGCAGGGCCACAGCCTAGCAAAACTTGCCCAGGCAACCCGATAGAGCATACAAACCGCGGCCGCACGCCGCACAAGCGAAAGGACTCAACATGAGCAAGATCGCAGTCGTCTACTGGAGCGGCACAGGCAACACCGAAGCCATGGCAAACTTCGTTGCCGAAGGCGCGGCGTCAGTCGGCGCCGAGGCAGAGGTCATCTCCTGCGCCGACTTCCCTGCCGACAAGGCCGCCGGCTATGACGCCTTCGCCTTCGGCTGCCCCGCCATGGGCTCCGAGGAGCTCGAGTACGATGAGTTCCAGCCGATGTGGGACGAAGTCAAGGAAACCCTCGGCGACAAGAAGGTCGTCCTCTTTGGCTCTTATTCGTGGGCCGAAGGCGAATGGATGGAAAACTGGAAGGCGGACGCCGATGAGGCAGGTGTCAACGTCGTCGATTCCGTCATTTGCTACGACGCCCCCGACGATGAGGGCGAGGCGGCCTGCCGCGCCCTTGGAGCCGAGCTCGCCTAGTGGCAATGAGCTCCGCCCGTAACGCGCTCTGCACCAAAACACATTCGCGTCCCAACAAAAACGGGAGCCGGATCACATCCGGCTCCCGTTTTCTGCTATGTCAGTCATATAAAGCGGCTACGAAATATTGCCCAAGAACGCCTTGGTGCGCTCGCTCTTAGGATGGTCGAAGACCTCGCTCGGCGTGCCATCCTCCACGATAACGCCGCCGTCCATAAAGACGACGCGGTCGGCGACGTCGCGGGCGAAGCCCATCTCGTGCGTCACAACGATCATGGTCATGCCGTCACGTGCCAGATCGCGCATAACGCCAAGGACGTCGCGGACAAGCTCGGGGTCGAGCGCCGACGTGGCCTCGTCAAAGAGCATCACGTGCGGGTTCATCGACAGGGCGCGGGCGATGGCCACACGCTGCTGCTGGCCGCCCGAGAGCTGGCTCGGCATAAAGTCGATACGCTCGGCAAGGCCGACCTTGGTCAACTCCTCGACGGCAATCTTCTCGGCCTCTTCCTTACTGCGCTTGAGCACCTTTTGTTGCGCAAGCATGACGTTCTTTTTGACTGACAGGTGCGGGAACAGATTGAACTGCTGAAAGACCATGCCCAAGTGCGTACGCACTTTATTGAGGTCAACGCCCTTGGCGCACACATCCACGCCCTCGACAACAATCGAACCACTCGTGGGCTCCTCGAGACGGTTAATGCAACGAAGCATCGTCGATTTACCCGAGCCCGAGGGCCCCAGAACGACAACGACCTCACCCTTGTGCACGTCCAGATCGATATCGCGCAGAACCACGTTATCGCCAAAAGCCTTTTGGAGGTTCTTGATGCTGACAACGACCTCGTTGGAATTCGTTTCACTCATGACAGGACCTCCTTACAGACCGGCGATATGATCGGCGGGCGTCGCGACAACCTGTCCGGCGCTCTTGGCGGGACGCTTCTTCTTGGTCTCGGCCGTACCCAGCAGCTTCGCCTCAAGACCGCTCACCAAGCGAGCAAGCGGCAGGGTAATGACCAGATAGAACAGGGCGGCAACCACATACGGCGTGATGGAGCCCGTCGTGGCCACGATGGTGCGGGCGTTCATGACGATCTCGACCACGCCAACGGCGGCGAGCAGCGACGTATCCTTGTAAAGCAGGATAAACTCGCTGGTCAGCGTAGGCAGGACATTGCGGAACGTCTGCGGAATCATAACGTAGAGCAGCGTCTGGAAGGCATTCATGCCCAGGGAGCGAGCAGCCTCGTTTTGGCCCTTGGGGATCGACTGAATACCGGCACGGAAGATCTCGCACAGGTACGCAGACGAGTTCATGGCCATGACGATAACGCCCAGCACATAGTCGTCCACTTTGACACCGGCCAGCGGCAAGCCAAAGAACGCAATGTAAATCTGCAAGAACGCCGGCGTGCCGCGGATGATATTCACATAGATGCCGGCAAGACAACGAAGGATGCGCGACTTGGAAATGCGCATGAGCGACAGCGCAAAGCCAAAGGGAATAGCCAACGGAAATGCCACGAGCACGATCGAGAGCGACATAAGGAAGCCCTTAAAGACGATCGGCAGGCTCTGGACCAAAATGACCGGGTTCAAGAACAGGCGGAGGAACATATTGGAGTTCCAAGCCTCGACCCACGGCTGCTCTTTAAGGTCGGCCAAGAAGTTATCAAAAGCCGTGACGCCTTTAATCTCCACCGAGGGAATCTTGGAGATCTTCTTGGTCGAGCCGTCAGCCAAGGTGTAGGTTCCGCTAAAGGCCTCGTCGCCGCCCTCGACGGGAAACGTCACGCCGTAAACCTCGACACGGAAAAAGCCGCCGGCAGGCGCCGTCTCGCCAAAGTCGATCTTGAGCGTCTGGCCATCAGCCGTGCACGTGGGTTTCATGGGCGTACGATCCATGAGGTCCTCGCCCGAGAGCATCGTCAATCGCGTGTCATCGGTGCCAAACGTCGTGCCGTCGACAAACGTCAGCGAAAGACCGCTCAGCTCCTCGTCGGCATCGGCCTGAACTTCCCAGGTAATACGCGTCTCGGTGCCGCCGACCACAGCGCTACCCGAACCGGTGTTGGGTCGGGCGGTAATCTTTGCGGTCTCAAGCGCCTGGGCGGTCGTGGGCGCATATGCCCCCGCGCACACCAGCGCGAGCGCCACGGCCATGACGCAGGCCAGCTTTTGGAGCAAGGCAGGCAGTGGAAAACGCTGCTCTGCGGCCCCTTTGTTCAGTCGAGACAAGGTGGCTCCTATCGTAGAAGTTGCCGGCAAAACGAGACGGAAACGCTCTCCGTCAAGAGAAGCGGAAAGGCCCTCTCCGCAAAACGGAAAGGGCCCGCGCGCAATCAAGTAGCTATTTTACTTGATGTTGTACTTAGCCATGAGGGCGTCAACGGTACCGTCGTCGGTCAGGTCCTTGATGGCCTGGTTGATGTCGTCCTTGAGCTTGGTGTTGCCCTGGTTGATGGCGATGGCATACTCCTCGCCGGTGCTGACCTGCTTAACCGTATGGCAGGTGTTGAACTGCTCGGCGGTCAGCTGGCTGGCAACGGAGCGGTTGGTGACTACGGCGTCGCCCTTATCGGACTGCAGGGCGCTGAAGCACTCGGTGGCGTCCTTGTAGGGGACGATTTTGGCCTTGGGGAAGTTCTCCTGGGCAAAGGCCTCGGCGGTCGAGCCAGACTGGACGATGATGGTAGCGTCGGCGTTGTTGAGCTTCTCGCTGTAGTTGTCGGCCGTGATGTCGGTGTTATCGACCTTGGTCACGATAGCCTGATCGTCCATGTAGTAGGAATCGGAGAAAGTGACTTCCTTCTCACGCTCGGGCGTGTCGGTGATAGCCGCGATGGCGACGTCATACTTGGCGCCCGAAGCAACGCCGGGGACGAGCGTGTCAAAGTCATTGTTGACATACTCGACATCCAGGCCCAGCTTGTCGCCGACAGCCTTGATGAGTTCAAGGTCAAAGCCCTGATAATCGCCGTTGTCATCCTTGTACTCAAACGGCGCGTACTCGGCAGAGGTGCCGACGGTCAGCGTACCGTCCTTGACGAGCGCGTACTCCTTGGAGCCGTCAACCTTCTCGACCTTAGCGTCGTCAGAGCTGCTGGAACCGGCATCAGAACCAGATGTGGCGTTGGACGAACCACAGCCCGTCAGAGCAAGGGCGAGCGCCATAGCACCCGTGGCGGCAAATGCGCCAAGCTTCTTCAGCTTCATAATCAGTCTCCTTCCAATGACCCCACGTGATTCAGAGGTCTGCAAAAACTGAGGGTTATTATGCACCCGGAATTACGAATCTGCAATGAGAAAACTGATTGAAACAAACCCAAAACGTGAATTGAATACTCTACTTTGTGACAGTCGTTACTGCTGCAATGACCTTAATAGTCTAATTTCAGCTGCATAACCTGCAAGTTCGTTCGGAGTCTCCAAAATAAACGGCAGCGAACGCAAACGGCCATTCGATACAATATTCTGCATAACCTGCATACCGCCACCAAATTCCTCGCTGCCAAGGCATCCCTTGCCGATGCACTCGTGACGATCTTTATGGGCGCCACAAGGGTTCTTCGAATCGTTGATGTGTACGGCATGCAAGCGATCGGTACCCACCACGCGGTCGAACTCGTCGAGTACGCCGTCCAGATCATGGATGATGTCGTAGCCGGCATCGCTCACATGGCAGGTGTCCAAACAAACGCCCAGCTTATCGGACAGCTCTGGGCGCTTGGCGGCAACGCCCTCGATAATGCACGCCAGTTCTTCAAAGCTACGGCCCACCTCGGTGCCCTTGCCCGCCATGGTCTCGAGCAATACCGTCGTCTGCTGTCCCTCAAACATCACCTGGCACAGCGTGTCGACAATCATCTGAATGCCGGCGTCTGCCCCCTGTCCCACATGCGCACCGGGGTGGAAGTTGTAGTAGTTGCCGGGCAGTGCTTCCAGACGCTGCAAATCTTCCGCCATAGCCTCCAAGGCAAACTCTCGCGCCCGCTCCTTAGCGGAGCAGGGGTTATAGGTATACGGGGCATGCGCCACCAGCGGTCCAAAGTCGTTTTGCGCCATAAGCTCGCGCAGAGCCGCCACGTCATCCATGTCAAGGTCTTTTGCCTTGCCACCGCGCGGGTTGCGCGTAAAGAACGCAAAGGTATTGGCGCCAATGGACAACGCCGTCTCCCCCATTGCCCGATAGCCCTTCGTCGTCGAAAGATGACATCCGATCGTCAGCATCTCCAACTCCCCTTCATCAGTTGCGGTGAAATACGGTCTATTGGTGCCTTATTTTGGCGCAAACAGACCGTATTCCACCGCAAGTTATAAAAGGGGCATCAGGAGCAAAGGCCTCCAGGCATTCCAAGCGCTGGCGCCATGCCCCCACGCCCTAAAGTTTCAAGCGAATCGCATCGATGATGTGTGCACAGCGCTGCGTGGCGGCAAGGGGCATGACGGGACTCTCGAGTTTCCCCGCCTGAATGAGCCGCGTCGCATGCTGGATTTCGCCGTAGAAATCATCGATCTCAAACGGGGCATTTATTTCTAGCGTTCGACCGTCGGAATACTTCACATGGGCGAGCTCGGGGCGATGGAGACGCTCGATTTCCAACGAGCCTCGCTCACAGGCAATCGTTAAGCGGCTTTCATATGTTGCTTTGCCGTCGCACACCATATGAATGGGTATACCGCCGACGCTCATACGGATCTCGTCGGCCCAATCGACGCGGCCGCCCGATACGTCACGCCAGCGAACTTCACGGGACGAAACCTCGCACGCGCCCGCGAGCAAATCCTCAAACCAACCGACCGCATAACAGCCCATGTCATATAGACAGCCGCCCTGCAACGGATCAAGCAGATAGCCCGAAGGAGACTCGCCGTAATCGAGCTTTTGCACGCTTTCAATCGAGACAATACGGCCAAGCTCACCCGACGCAAGCAAGTCTTTCACGCGAGTGTGCATCGGGCAAAACCGATTCTTCATCGCCTCCATAAACAGCACGCCGCGCTCGCGAGAGGTGGAGGCAATCGAGAGAGCCTCTTCCTCACTCAAAACGGCCGGCTTTTCGCACAGCACGGCCTTTCCGGCGCACAGCGCGCGACAGGCCCAACGCGTATGCATGCCATGCGGAAGAGCCAAGTAGATTGCGTCGACATCGGGGTCGGCAATCAGCGCGTCATAAGCCGCATCGCCGTTATCGTCGACCGAGGCATGGCCATGCGCAGCATCGATCGAAAACGCTCGGCAAAATTCCTCGACATGTGCAGGAGTGCGGCCGGCCGCAGCCACCAGCCGTGCCCCATCGACCTTCTTGAGAGACGATGCAAATCGATGAGAAATGTGCCCAGCGCCCAAAATGCCCCAACGAACCTCACGCGAATCATTACGTAAACCTCGGTCACCCACGATAGCCTCCCATCAGTTGCGGCGAAATAGTTCCTGCTACCGCCCTATTCTGCCGCAAACAGGAACTATTCCATCACAAGATATAAAAGGGTCATGAGGAGCGTGTTTTGCCGAAGACTTTAAGCATGGCCGTTACGGGGCCCGGCTGGAAGCGTCGGCGCACGTCATCGAGACGCTCGGGGATATCGATATGCTGCGGGCAGTGACGCGCGCATTTGCCGCACTTGACGCAATTGCTCACCAGCTTGGGCTCGCTCGTGCGCACCGCACTCGCCGTAAAGTATTGCGACAGCCCCGTAAACCAGCTGTGCGCATAGCTCGCGTTGTAGGCGGCAAAGCAGCCGGGAATGTTGATACCCTTGGGACATGGCATGCAGTAGCCGCATCCCGTGCAGGGCACGCGATTCGATTTTTCAAACTCATCCAGCACGTGCGCGATCGTGTCGAGCTGGTTGGCAGTCATCGAATTCGGCAACGCGAGGTCTGCCAGTGACGAATTCTCATCCACCTGCGTGGTATCGGTCATACCAGAAAGCAACATGGTCACCTGGGGATGATTCCACACCCACGAGAGCCCCCAAGCGGCAGGCGTATGCAAATGCCGGTCGCATGCACCGTCGAGAACAGCGCGCGCCCGCGGAGGCAATTTGCCTGCCAAGCGTCCGCCCAAAAGCGGCTCCATCACAAACACCGCGAGGCCTCGCTCGGCGGCGGCCATGAGCCCCGCTGTTCCCGCCTGATATCGCTCTCCAGCGTAATTGTACTGGATCTGGCAAAAGTCCCACTCATACGCATCGAGCATCGTGAGGAAGTCCGCCGCGCTGCCGTGGTACGAAAAACCGATCTGGCGAATGCGCCCCACCGCCTTTTGACGAGCGATCCAGTCCTCAATGCCCAACGCCACCACACGTTCCCACTGGGCGGGCGAGGTAATGTTATGCATGAGGTAATAGTCGATATGGTCGGTCCGCAGGCGCCGCAGTTGCTCATCGAAGAACCGGTCGAAATCCTCCGCGCACTTGCACGAAGCATGCGGCAACTTGGTCGCCAGCAACACCCGGTCACGCAGCCCCAAGCGCTCAAGCGAGGCGCCCACGCACGCCTCGTTACCGGGATAGAGATACGCGGTGTCCAGATAATTAATCCCCTGCTCCACCGCACGGGAAATGATGGCATCGGCTGTCTTCGCATCCGGACGTCCCGGCGCACCGGGAAACCTCATGCAGCCCAGACCCAACGCCGAGATACGGTTGCCGCTTTTGGGGTCAACGCGATATTGCACGGCCCCTCCCTTCGCCATCA
>NZ_JBDPAC010000019.1:0-45785 GCF_039836695.1 Collinsella aerofaciens
GGCCTGGCGTTAGCATGTCGCGATTCAATCTCGAAAACGGCATTGCCCAGTTGACAAAACTATAGGAACACCCCCCTTGCGTGGCCCGCTTGTCGAATTACGTTATAGCTAGCTATATTATAGGAAGATATAATATAGCTAGCTATAACGTAAAGGAAGGATGGCCCTATGTTTATCGGAAGAACAGCGGAAATGTCCGAGCTCAATCGACTGTATGGCACGGGCTCCTTTGAAATGCCTGTGATTTACGGCCGCCGTCGTGTGGGTAAAACGCGCCTTATCACAGAGTTCATCCAAGGCAAGAAGGCTATTTACTTTCAAGCTCGTCGTACCAATGCGGAGGCAAACCTGCACGGCTTTAGCCAGGCGATACTTGCAGGCTCGGTTGGTGCTGCAGGCGTGTCGTTTCGTAGTTTTGACGAAGCGTTCGATGCATTGGCCACCATGGCTCGCACGGAACGTTTGATTGCCGTGATCGACGAGTATCCCTATCTCGCCCAATCGAATCCCGAGATCAGCTCGTTGCTGCAAGACAAGATCGACCACTTATACAAAGAGACCAGGCTAATGCTGATCCTATGTGGCTCGTCTCTTTCGTTTATGGAGGAACAGGTGTTGGGCTACGAGAGCCCACTATACGGTAGGCGTACGGCCCAGTTTAAGATCATGCCGCTCGATTTTACGACGACCCTCGGGTTGTGGCAGAGCATGGGTCGCGAAGACGCTGCGGTTTGCTATGGCATGACGGGCGGCATTCCTGCATATATCGAGAAAGTCGATCCTGCCGCACCGCTCAAGGACAACATCAAACGTCTTTTTCTTACTCCTACGGGCTATCTCTTTGAGGAGCCGAGTAACCTGCTATTACAAGAGTGCCGCAATCCTGAGCAATATGATGCGATCGTGCAGGCAATTGCTCAGGGGTGCTCGAAGATTTCGGAGATTGCGAGCTCTACGGGAATCCCTGCGAGCAACGTAAAGAGCTATGTGGATAAGCTGGCATCGCTTGGGATTGTCGAGCGCGAGCTGCCCTTAAACGAGACGAGCAATAAGCGAGCCGTGTATCTGCTGAGCGATCAGATGTTTAGGTTCTGGTACCGGTTTGTGCCGCAGATCATCGGGCTGATTCAAAACGATATGGCCGAGATGGCGTATAAGCGCATTGAGCCGCACGTATCGGATTACATGGGCACGGTCTTTGAGCTTATATGCAGGCAATACGTGTACGAACTTGCGCGGGCGGGCCAGCTCGATGTGGTTCCGGCGAGCGTCGGGCGCTGGTGGGGGACGGACAATCGCACGCATACGCAGGAAGAAATCGACTTGATTGTTGACGATGGCGAGGGCACTGCGCTGTTTGCGGAGTGCAAATGGCGCAATGAGCCGGTGGGCGAGGATGTTCTGGAAAAGCTCGTGTACCGAAGCGAGCTCTTTAGACGGCAGCATAAAAGCTACGTGATCTTCTCGAAGCGTGGCTTTACGCAAGGATGTCAGGATGCTGCGGCGAGCAGGGGAGATACCAAGCTGATTTCGTTTGCCGAGATGTGCGAGCGGAGATAACCAAGCGCGCTCTGATTTGATGCTCGGAATGGGATGCGCTTTCCCTTTGCGGCCTTTGGCGGAAACTACGTCCCGGATTCCCGCTTCAGGATGGGATGCCGTTTCCGATAGAGGCATGGGGCGGAAAGTGCGTCCCAGAATCCGGCGCAACGCCGCTGGAGTAGAGGGGCGAGCTCCGGACTTCGTAACCGAAAATCCATTTGTTAAACCTGGCACCCGTGGGTAGAATAAGGTCGACGGCAGCCCAAGGGTGATAGCTGGGCAGCGCCGTTACTTCGATTAAGGGGTCAATGCCTTAGAGGCGTCGACCCCTCTTTTTCTGCTTCGTACGCTGCTTGAGTGCCTCGGTAAGTCCGATAAGCGCCGTGAGGAGCGAGACCAAAGCGGTCAGGAGCTTCACGAAATCAGTCAGATCGGTCATGGGCATCACCTCCCGTCGCATGGAGGGCGCTGCCCGGCACATGGAACTGCCGTCAACAACTGCAATTCTATCAAAGTACTGCTATAAATACGAATATATGTTCGATAATAACAGTGACATGATTCTCTCAAAGTGTGGCTTTACGCAAGGATGCCGGAAAGCCGTGCTGGGCGATTTCATGTCCGCACGGGTTCCTATCCTTACGGCAATGTAGCCGCCTATGTAACGAGCGGCGGTTGACGGAGAAAGGCCCTGACCGTGCCAGACAAAAAGACGCCGGATATTTCGGCCATCGATACGACGAACTTTGCGCGCCAGATCGTGCTCGACTTTGAGTTTGCGCCGGTGCCAAAGCAGCGCCAGCGCCGCGGACTACGTAACGAGATTATCGAGGTCGGCGCTGTTAAGCTCGATTACCACGGCAACGTGATGGGCGAGTTCTCGCAGTTTGTGCAGACAGAATTTACCGAAGGCGTTGCGTTCCCCGTCCGCGAGCTCACAGGGATATCGGCTGTGGACACTGCGATGGCTGATCCGCTCTATGTGGTGATCAAAAGACTCAGCGATTGGATCGGTCGCTACTCCGCCCAGATAGTTTGCTGGAGCGGGGCGGATCATCGACAGCTTATGACCGAGTGCCAGGCAAAGCACATGGACCTTTCCGCATTTCCTACGGACTGGGCCGACCTGCAGGCGTTTTACACCTCGATCATGAACGTGGGCAGCCACGGGCGTGTCTCTTTGAGTGACGCGGCGACGTGGTTTGGCATCGAGTTCGACGAGTCGACGGGCCACGCCCACAGCGCCTTAGCCGATGCGCGCGTGACCGCCAAGCTGCTCAAGCTGGTGATGGACGGGGACTACCACATGAGCCCGCGCGCCCAGGAAGTCCGCCAGCGGTGGGGGATGGGCGTGCGAGCTCAGACGCGCCTTTCCAGCAAGTGCTTCGAGCTGGGCGATCTGCTGCTGAAGCTGAAGGCGGAGGGGAGGTAGGGGGACGCCCTCCGCCTATGCTGGCGCGGCATCTTATTGCCTAGCAGTTCCTGATGTTGGCAAATGGCTTCCACAGTGGCCAATCGCGATCAGCTGCGCCTCATCATCAAAGCAAAAGTGCAGACGGAATGGATTGCGGCAGTTGCGACCGTCGCCCTTGACGTGCGGCAAGATGCAAATCTGGTTGCCCTTGTAAATGCGCTGGCGAAGCTGCATAAGTTCGAAGCCGATTGTGTCGGTTAACTTTGCTGGCTTTCTTTGCGCCATTCATGGGCATCCCAGAGGTATTCGACTAGCGTCGCCGAACTTCCTACAGCAAGTTTTGCGTGTCTTATGGTCAGTCCTTTATAGCTGTCGGCTTTGCCGTGACCTGTTCCATATGGGTTGCGCAGCTCGGCAATACCGCCGGCGATGTTGCCGAGGCTACTGAGGATGCGCTTTATGGTCCCTCCCGCCGGGAGGTCGGCGTTAATGTCGTCTGTCTCAATGCCGAGGCACTTCATCGTTTCCTTGACAAGCTGCGATACGCCCCAATTGCCCCCATAGTCTCTGCTGTTTTCTTCAAGGATTGTTTTGCAACAACTTTCGATCAGTTCCTTGGACTTACCAATTGCTTCAGTTGGATTGGTCTCTCGCGATGAAAAGAGAGCATCGATTTGTTGACGCATGTAGTCGCTCGTGAAATGGGTCTCAAGTTCCTCACGTTGGGCGAGAACGGAGACGCCTGCTCGTTCTCGCCTCGCAACGGGCTTGCACTTTTCATAAAGAAAATGATGGTTCTTAGCGTCGCGAGCTGTGGAAGTGCCATCCATTTCGCTGGCGTATTCAGGCTGTGCCTCATAGTAATCAAACAGGTCGCATAGCAACTTTGTTCCGCTTACATCAGATTCTTCTTCGATGTACTTGGTGAGAGATCTACCTTTCGATAGGCCGTAATGAGCGCAAAGCGCAACGCCAATGCTGCTTTTAGTAAAAGTGTCGAAGGAGCTTGTTGTGAAATTAAGAACATAGCCGCCACGGTTGAAGAGTCTGAGAAACAACCCTTTTTCAATTTCGGTCATAGCCATTTTTTCTCGCCTTGCAAAACACCTGATACTTCTTGATGAGGCATTATAAGGAGACGATGCAAACTTTCCTAGAGTGGGCGTCATCGCCCGTTGAATCGTGTCCAAGATTATCTGAACGGAAAGCTATTATGTGCAATTCTGGTAGCTCTCTTTTGAACAGCTGTCTTCGCTTGCCCAGATGGGGTCATACGCCTTGAAGCGGTTCCCCTCTGCCTCCCAACATCTCGGGAACCGTAATTGATTCATTATGGTTCCACTTCAACGATTGCCGCGCATGTCGCTGCGCGCTCAATGCAGTTCTTTTATGATGCTTTGTATTGCGTTCTCCTACACACGCTTTAATCTGCGCAAATAATGGTCTTGCTCCATTTTATTGGAGACAATTGCATTGCCTGCCTATCTGCACCAGACGGCTATTTCCCTTTCGCCCTTTGCTAGAATCGTAAGCACATTTGTATTGCATCGTGCAATCGCGGAGGTTCCCATGAAGTACGCCGACCTTATCGACGGAGAAGCCACCCCGAGCGAGCTCAGAAGCTTCCTCGTGGACGGCGAGAACGTGGCGGTAACCATCCGCATCCCCAAGAACATGCGCGATGCCGCCAAGGAGGCGGCCGCTCTCAATGGCGTCAGCTTCACGTCCCTCGTGAAGACGAGCCTCATTGAGTATCTGTCCAAGAAGGAGAACTAACGATGGCGGACATCCGCAAGCTTGAGAACGAGCTCTGGGAGGCAGCAGACGAATTACGTGCCAACTCCAAGCTGACGAGCCAGCAGTACTGCATGCCGGTTCTGGGCCTCATCTTCCTGCGCTATGCATGGGGTCGTTTCAAGCGCGCCGACGAGCAGATCGAAGCTGAGCGTGCCGCTATCACGGGTCGCAAACCGCCCAAGCAGGCAGCGGACTACTCCGCCAAAGGCGCGATGTTCATCCCCGAGGAGGCCCGCTATGACTACTTGCTCAACCTGCCCGATGGTGCCGACATCGGCAAAGCGGTCAACGAAGCCATGGCAAGTATCGCTGCCATTAACCCCTCGCTCGCGGGCGTCCTTCCTGACACCTACGCTGACCTTGGCAATGACCTGTTGCGCAGCGTTATCCGCGTCTTCAACAACCCTGCCCTCGACGAGGAGGGCGATGATATCATCGGCCGCATCTACGAGTACTTCCTCGGCAAGTTTGCTCCAGCGGTGGCAAGCGACGACGGCGTCTTCTTTACGCCCAAGTCGCTCGTCCGCATGATCATGAACGTCATCGAGCCCTCGCGTGGCAAGATGCTCGATCCTGCTTGCGGCTCGGGTGGCATGTTCGTTTCCGCCAGCGACTACGTGCGCGAGCAGGGTGACAACCCCGCTGAGACCATGATGTTCTACGGACAGGAGAAGGTCGACTACAACGCCAAGCTTTGTCTCATGAACATGGCTGTTCACGGCATGCAGGGCAACATCAAGTCGGGCGATGACGCCAACACCTTCTACAACGATGCGCACGCGCTCGACGGCAAGTGTGACTTTGTGGCCGCCAACCCGCCCTTTAACGTGGATAAGGTGAAGCACGCAAAGGCTCTGGACGCCGGTCGCCTGCCGCTTGGCGCACCGAAGTCGAACAAGAAGAAAGAAGTGTCCGCAAGCGGTGCCAACTATCTCTGGATTAATTACTTCTACTCCTACCTCAAGGACACGGGCCGCGCGGGTTTCGTCATGGCGTCCTCCGCGACCGATTCCAACGCCGAGCGCGTCCAACGTCGCAAACTCGTGGAGACCGGCCACGTGGACGTGATGCTCTACGTTGGCAACAACTTCTTCTACACCAAGAGCCTGCCGTGCACGCTGTGGTTCTTCGACAAGGGCAAGCCCGAGGCGCTGCGCGACAAGGTCTTGTTCATCGACGCCCAGCGCTACCACACCGCCGTCTCCACGACGCTTAACGAGTGGACGCCTTGGCAACTCAAGAACCTCTCGGCCATCGTCTGGCTCTATCGCGGCGAGGCGAGCAAGTACCACGATCTCATCGAGGCGTACAAGGACCGTGCGATCGAGATTGCTACGCTGTTTGGCGGCGAGGTGGCAGAGAAGCTCTTGGGTATCGGCGGTGGCGAGGACTTCTCCGCCGCGCACGAGGCGATGCTCGCTGCCATCGAGGGGCAGAAGGCCGCGGCCAAGGCCGAGGTCGATGCCCTGCCCAAGCGCGAGCAGAAGAAGCGCCGTGAGGCCCTTACTGAGGTGACGGCGCGGATGGAGTCCGCGGCTACTGAGATCGGCGAGGCCGTCTGGCTTGTCGAGAAGTTCGGCGAGGGCGAGTACGCGGATGTGCCGGGGCTGTGCAAGGTGGCCACGCGTAATGAGATTCAGGGCGACCAGCCTGCCGAGAAGAGCTCTTGGAGCCTGACGCCGGGTGCCTACGTGGGCGTGCCTCCTGTAGAGGACGACGGCGTGGACTTCCATGAGCGCATGGCCGAGATTCACTCGGAGTTGCTGGAGCTGCAGAAGCAGGGTAACGACCTCATGGCCACTATCGACCGCAACTTCCAGGAGCTGGGACTATGAGCTGCAAACTAAATGATGTCTGCGAGCTGATCGTCGATTGCCCACATTCAACAGAGCCTGACGAGGGCGAGGGATATCCGATTATTCGCACTCCAAACATCGGAGTCGGCTACCTTGATCTCGAGGGTGTTCAACGAGTTTCCAAGGCTGCATACGATAGGCGAAATATTCGCGCCGTTCCACGTCCGAATGATTTGATACTCGCCAGGGAGGCTCCTGCTGGCAATGTTGGCATCATTAGAGAGGGCATGGAGGTGTGCCTCGGGCAAAGAACCGTTCTCATTCGCCCTAAAGCCGAGAAGGTTAGCCCTCTATTCTTGAACTACTATCTCAATGCTCCGAAGCAGAGACATGCGCTGCTTAGCAACTCAAACGGAGCAACTGTCTCCCACGTCAACATGCCGATTATTCGCAACCTGGTAATTGGGCTTCCTGACCGTGAGACCCAAGATCGCATTGCTGACGTGCTCTCTGCTTATGACGAGCTAATCGAGAATAACCGCAGGCAGATCAAGCTCCTGGAGGAGGCCGCCCAGCGCCTCTACAAGGAGTGGTTCATCGACCTCAAGTTCCCCGGTCACGAGACCACGCCCATTGTCGATGGTCTTCCTGAGGGGTGGCGTATGGGCTGTCTTGGTGAATGCTGTGCTCTTATCAAAACGATATCGAAACAAGATGAACGCACGGGCAATGAGCTATATATCGGACTTGAGCATATGCCAAAGGACTCTATATGCCTTCGCGCCCATGGCGTTGCCGCCGACGTTGTCGGGAATAAAACCGAATTTAGAAAGGGCGATGTCCTGTTTGGGAAAATTCGACCGTACTTCCATAAGGTTGGATTTGCGCAATTTGATGGGGTCACTTCAACCGATGCGATTGTCATGCGGGCGGTTGAAGGCAAACAGGCGTTCCTGCTCGCGGTTGCATCTTCCGATGAGTTTGTCTCCTATGCAACTGCTACCAGTAAAACCGGGACGAAAATGCCCCGTGCCGATTGGGCCGCAATGAAGTCCTATCAGGTCCCTATTCCTTCCGCCGATGTTGCTTCTCGTTTCGAAAACATTTGCGAATCGTTCCTTTCGGCTATTGCGCAGTGCAGCAGTCTGATTGTTGCTGCTCGCGAGGCGCGCGACCGCTTGCTTCCCAAACTTATGTCTGGGGAAATCGAGGTGTAGCGATGGAGTGCGAAAAGACGTTCCAGATACATCTCGACCCTGCTCTTATCGAGCGGTTCCATGACTTGCTCGGAAGACATGAACATATTTCGGAGCAGATTTCGTTTGTGGAAAAGGCTTTCGAGAAGAAGAAATTTCGGGGCCTTCCCGCATGGGATTGCATCTGCTCGTGCGAGCACAGGATTCGTGATACGGTCGCTTACCTGAATGAACAGGTACTTGGGACGGCTACGTATGAGTACGGGAGCGCGTTCGACTTTATTAACTTCATCAACAATGCCGCTACCGTGATTGATTGTGTTGATATGCTCGCAAGAATTTTTGGAGTTGACCTCTCCGAGGAGAATGACCGCACCGGAGCGTTCTCCCAGCTTGGTAGGAACGGGAAGGGCACAGACCAAAAATATTTCAGGTTCATTCGTTCCCTTTGCGCGGTTCATCCAGTGGAGACAAGTCGCTATGCCGGTGAGTACCAAAGTTCGGGGCTCGTTACCTGCCCGTACATCACATGGGTAAAGGAGCCAATTTTCAAGACAATGTGGGATTGCGACTTGCACGCCCATGCGTTCACGAATGCGCCCAACAGCTGGGGCGATGACGTTTGTATCCATATGGACCAGGTCTTTGACTATATCGAGTTTCGTTATGGATTGCTGGAAAAGGTCATCGAGGGTCTCGGACGCTTTCAGCGGGAGGCCATTGCTAGGTTTTGCTCTATCCCGGTTCCCGACAGGGGAGGGAACGAGACGGAGGGGGAATTTATTGATCGCTTGAAGAGTGCCGAGCTTGAGCGCTTTGGCTCCAGTAACGACTTCATTTACGACTTCGCCAAGAAGGCAGTGTCTTTCGTCCCTTCGAACGAGGTAAACCTTTCGGCTGCCCGCCGTTATGCGGAGGCGTGGCGTCATGCCTTGGGGCTGCAGCTCAACATACTTCGTGACATGTCGAGGGAAGGTCTGGAACATGCCGGTATCGAAGGCGATGAAACGGACTGGATTCTGTTTGAGCACCTGCTTTTCTCTCATTCGGGTGCCCAGGAGCTGAGGGGGTTCGAATACAACCTCGAGAAGATCCATTATCTCGACGGCGAGCATGGCCCAAGTGACGCGAATTGGGGGCGCATCAAACTCCGCGAGATGGACGACGTTCTCGGTAGGCGAGTCGTTTTCGACTATGAGAGCGACAGCGACGATGAGCTGTACATGCTTTCGCGCATCGCCCTGTACGAAATCGCCCTCATGCACCCGTGCGAGATCAATGACGCGATCCCGCTTGATTTGAAATACCGTCCGGCAGACGCCATGACACGAGATGGAGGAAGGCTATGACCAGCCGTTACTCCGAAGAGGAGGCTGTCCAGAAGCCCACGGGCGAGCTGCTTCGTCGCATGGGGTGGGACGTCCATTACTGCTTCGACGATGAGGTTCTCGGCCCCTGTGGTACGCTGGGTCGTGACTCCTATAAGGACGTCCTTCTCAAGCGCGATCTCATGAACGCGTTGGTTGAACTGAACGAGCACCTTACCGAGGCCGAATGCGCCGAAGCCGTGGCGACCCTGGAACAGGTCTTTGTCGGCGACTCGCTGCTGCAGACCAACGAAGCAAAGTATAAGAT
The DNA here is from genome assembly GCF_039836695.1 of Collinsella aerofaciens. GTDB lineage: Bacteria > Actinomycetota > Coriobacteriia > Coriobacteriales > Coriobacteriaceae > Collinsella > Collinsella aerofaciens_BD. The sequence continues at coordinate 9,381 of NZ_JBDPAC010000019.1, forward strand.
GCTTCGCGATGGCATACCGGTGAAGAAGGTTCAGCCCGATGGCTCCATGCGTACTGAGCTCGCGCGGGCTTTCGACTTTGAGCATCCAAAGTTGAACCGCTTCGTGGCGGCAGAGGAACTGTGGGTGAAGGGCCCCATGCATCGACGCCGCTGCGACCTCGTAGGCTTCGTCAACGGTGTGCCGCTGCTGTTCGTCGAATTCAAGCGCCACGACAAGGACGTGCTGCGCGCATACGAGGACAACTACACCGACTACCAGGATACCATTCCCCAGATCTTCTATTACAACGCCTTTGTGATGCTCTCCAACGGGCTGGAGTCCAAGATCGGAACGTTGGGCAGCTCCTATGAGTTCTTCGGCGAATGGAAACGTCTGAGTGAGGGTGACGTTGGAAGTGTTGCGCTCGAGACCATGATGAGGGGTGTGTGCAACAAAGAGACGCTGCTCGACCTCTTCCAGAACTTCATCCTGTTCGACCACTTCGACTCGCCGGCCGCCAAAATCCTTGCGCGCAACCACCAGTACCTAGGCGTGAACGATGCCGTGCGCGCCTACTCCGAGCGCGAGCTGCGCAACGGAAAACTCGGCGTCTTCTGGCACACGCAGGGCTCGGGCAAGAGCTACTCGATGGTTTTCTTGGCCGAGAAGATTCGCCGAACGCAGCCGGGCTCGCCGACCTTCCTGGTGCTCACGGACCGCGACGAGCTCAACAAACAGATTAGCGAGACGTTCGAGAGTTGCGGGTGCCTTGCGGGTGTCCCCGCCGAGCGCTGCCGCGCCACGAGCGGCAAGGACCTGGTGGAGAAGCTCGAGGGCAATCCAAGCTATATCTTTTCGCTAATCCAGAAGTTCAACCAGCCTGACGTCGAGCCCATCGTGCCCGACCACGATATCGTCGTGCTCTCCGACGAGGCGCATCGGTCCAACAACGGTGTCTTTGCCGAGAACATGGTGAAGTTGCTGCCAACGGCGTCGCGCTTGGGCTTTACGGGAACGCCAATTCTTGCTTACGACAACCTAACGGCCAGGACCTTTGGCGGCTATGTTTCGGTCTACGACTTCAAGCGCGCCGTCGAGGACGGTGCTACAGTGCCGCTCTTCTATGAGAACCGTAGCGACAAGCTCGGCATCGAGAATCCGGAGATCAACGACGAGCTGCTCCGAGCCGTTGAAGATGCCGACCTCGACGCCGACCAGACCGAGAAGGTGCAAGCCCAGCTCAACCATGGCGTTCACATCATCATGGCCGAGCCGCGCCTGAGAGCCGTGGCCCGCGACTTTGTCTCCCATTACACGAACGTCTGGCAGTCGGGCAAGGCCATGTTCATCTGTGTGAACAAGGTCACCTGCGTGATGATGTACAACTACGTGCAGGAGTATTGGGCCGAGACACTCGACGAGGAGCGCGCAAGGCTCGCTGGCATGGACCAGCAGCAGGCCATGGAGCAGCGCCGTAAAATCGCCTGGATGGAATCCACCGAGATGGCGGTCGTAGTGAGCCAGGAACAGAACGAGATCGACCGCTTCCGCAAGTGGGGGCTCGACATAGCACCACACCGCCAAAAGATGGAGGAGCGCCAGCTAGATGACGAGTTCAAGGATGCCAACAACCCGTTCCGCATCGTCTTCGTATGCGCCATGTGGCTCACCGGCTTCGACGTGAAGTCGCTCTCGGCCATGTACTTTGACAAGCCGCTCAAGGCCCACGGCCTCATGCAGGCCATCGCGCGCGCCAACCGCGTGAGCAAGGGAAAGAGCAACGGCCTTATCATCGACTACATTGGCGTCGTGAAGGCTTTGAGGAAAGCCCTGGCCGATTATACCGAGAATCCCTGCGGCGGGGATGGAGTCGACCCGGTGGTCGACAAGGATGAGCTGCTTGCGAGGATTTCTGAGCTCACGGACAGCACCGTTTCGTTCGTGTCGTCGCTGGGCTACGAGCTCGAATCCCTACTGACGGCCGAGGGCTTCGACAAGGTGGCGGAAATCAAGAACGCCGCAGACTGCGTGTCTCAGTGCGACGAGACTAAGAAACGCTATGGTGCAATGTGCCGCGAGCTGTTCACCTTGTACAAATACGTGAGCCGACAAGAGGTGGGCGAGGAGCTGCTGGCCAAGCGCGACGCTCTGCGAGCTGTCTTCAACCATATCAACGCCCACAGGGCCAGCGCCGACACAACCGAGCTCATGGTCCAGTTGCAGGGCATCGTGAGCGATCATGTAGTGGTCAGCGAGGCCTCCGAGGGACTCAAGACGGCTACTAAGTTTGATATCAGCAGCATTGACTTCAACAGGCTCTCGCAGGAGTTCGCCAGGGCCAAGCGCAAGCACCTCATCATTGACGACCTGCGTTCTGTCATAGAAGCGCGCCTTGAGACCGCGCTGAGGGGCAATCCCAGACGCATCGACTACTTCGAACGCTACGAGCGGATTATCGAGAGCTACAACTCCGAGCAGGACAAGGCGATGATCGAGAAGACGTTCAACGATCTCATCAACCTGTCCCGCGACCTTGATGACAAACAGAAGGAATGGGTACGCGAGGGCTTCCAGAACCAGCAGCAGATGACCGTGTTTGAGATGCTATTCAAGGACACGCTGACGCCTGCTGAGATCAAGCAGGTCAAGTGTGTCGCCATCGAGATGGTATCTATTATTGAAGAACGGCTTGCCAACATGGTGCGCTGGACGGAGAAGACTGAGACTCGCGACATTGTGAGGCTTATCGTGCGCAACGAGGTATACAAGCTTCCTGAGTCTAGTTATCCCGATGAAGCATTGCCCGGATGTATTGAGGAGATATTTAATTACTTCTATGGCATGGACCGCGCGGCATAGTTGTTGGAGGATGCGATGACGATTGACTTGCAAAAGTGTTTAGATAACCGCGAGGGCTTTCTCGTTACGGGAAATCATGACGAGCTGGCCGAGCTCGTATTCTCAGATGAGTCGGATGAGTACGCCTTTGTGGGCGCTCGCGGTTTCTTCGACACCGGCAAGAAGCGCAGTCTTATTCCGGATGGTTACATCCTGCGCGGCGCCTTTGAGCTCGGGGACATCTTGTCTGGGACCTCGCTTTTTCTCATGCTTTATGTTTTCGCACGACCCGGCTTCGGAGAGTGTCGATTTTCGACGCTCAAGCTCAAGAAACCGCTTGTCGCCAAGGCACGTGGCTCGCGTAAGGCTGACGGTCTCTGCAAGATTCCGGTCGATCGCTTCAGTGACGATTTCCTCGCATATCTTCGGGCGGTCGAAGACTATGCAAATGGAGGGGCTCCTGACTGTCCATCCAAGTGCGGAGCTTTTTTCGGTATGCCTCCAAGCGAACTTATAGAAGGAAGATTCACCCCCGCGTTCTATTCTCCTCGAAATCGTAAGATACGTAGCACGCTTGCGAGTTCAAAGACCGTAGAGCTTTCGGAAGTCGCCAACATTCTTATGCCGCGAAAGGTTACTGACGCCGCCAGAAACGTCTTGGTTCTCAGGCCAAGAAACATTAGATTCCCAGTTGATCTTGACTCATTGGAGCGGGGCGAGGCAACAACGGTGCCCCTGCGCAAGGGTGATATTGTTATGTGCCTCATCGGCGAGGAGAATCACGCCATCGTCTTTGAGCGCGATGGGGAAGAGCCCGTTTATGCGGGCACGAGCATGGCTGTTATTCGTGCCAACGGGATATCTCCGGAGTATCTCTGCTTCTACCTTTCCAGCGATATCGCAAAGCAGGCCCTGTCATCGTTGGCTGGCGGCGTCATCATGAAGCGTCTAGCGCTTCGCGACCTCAGCGTTTTTCCCGTTGTCGAACCATCGATGGACGAGCAGTACTATCTCACCGAATATGCCATCCTGTCCGGACGTGCACCGAGGAACTACCAAGACCTCGAAGGCCTAAAGGGTGCGGAGCCGTCTGCGGCGGAAGAGATTCTTAACGCCGAAATCGCCGATAGGATTCAGGCGTATAACGAGGAACAGTTGCGCTCCTTCCTTTCCTCGGACATCCGTGAGCTAAATACCTGTTTTTCACACGGCGCTTATAAGGCGGCAATCATCCTTGCCGGTTCCATTCTTGAGGCGGTTCTTATCGACTGGATTTCCGAAATCAAGCACGTTAACTACTTTGCGGAAAAGTATATGGTGCGGGACAGGAAGAGCGGCAAGATGAAACCCGCGGCCCTTATCGACTACATCAACGAGATTAAGTATCTGGAGAGGCCTCGTTGGATGAAGGAGGCGGACATGGCTCACCAGATTCGCAAGAAGAGGAATCTGGTTCATGCGAAACTTTGCATCGCTGCGGATGAGGTGAACGAAGAAACCGCGCGTATGGTTATCGAGTATCTCGACAAGGTTCTTCGAACCAGAGGGGCACACTGTCTAGGCTGATTTCGCTGAACTACACTCTCTCGTACCAAGCATTCAGCCATCTCTCATCAGCCCTTCCAAGCCGCATGTCGCTCGAAATGTCGACGCAATCGTTGCTGGGTGCCGGTATTTTGGCAATCAGGTCGCGGAAGGCGGGCATGTCGTGATTGGCGAGCTATCGGCCGTTGCATATGCCGTTGTGGTTGCCCAGTTTAGATCACTGACACTTGTGTATGTCAAAAGGCATACACAAGTGTCAGTTTTTTGACACCGTGTGGCCTATGTGGCCGCGCGCGACGGTGGCTAAGGGCTACGGTATTGTCGTTTTGGCGACATTGGGGTGCGCAAGTCTATTTCCGCCTGTCTACATCCTCGCAATCCCGCGGGTGGCACTCAGCAGCTCATACTCCCTCTGGCTCCGCTGGCGCAGTTCGGCAGTCTCGACGGCATCGCGACACAGATCCAGGAACACCTCGGCTCCCTCGCAGAAGCACTCACGGGCAAAGGGGCCAGATCCGTCCGCAACGCACACGCCGTCGGCGAAGAGCTTCCAGCTGGACGGCTCACGCGAGTCGTCTCCGAGCAGCTTGATCTGCAACACATGTGGATTGCCAACAGCACAGAGCTCTTCCTCGAGCTTCTGTACCGTAAAGCGCATCTGGTGGGAGAGGCTGCTCTTGACCATGGCCGAGGCATAGCCGTTCGGCTTGTCCAGAAGATGCATGTGATTCGGTTTGACGACCAGATTGTGGAAGTTGCGCTCACTGCGCACGGAGAAATTGTCCATACGGACTCCTTTCATCGATGTTGGCAGGGCCACCGTGCCTTTTGGCCGGTTGGCGTCGGGATCGTGGAGCCAACTCTCTACCCCGACTCTGGATAAAACGTGCCCGCTCCTTGCGGGCAAGAGGAAGTCTATCAACGTGTACGGACTCAACGTGTACGGACAGAAATCAAGCGCCATCCGCGAAATGACGCGCGGATGGCGTTGGTTTCCCAAGTGATTATTCGGCTTTCATCCGGAAAAGTGTCGAAATCAGCCGTGTAAAAGTACGGAAAAGTGTCGAAATAGGCACCTTAAAACTTCGGAAAAGTGTGGCTGGATGACAAAACAGCACTTAGAAGCCGGCGCTGGATGCGGAATCCTGTGGCCGCCTTCAGCCCTCGCTACTCGTCGTCCCCGTCGTTGGGGTCGCCCTTGAGGGTGTTGATGTCCAGGTACTGGTTGTCGTCCTCTTTTTGCTGGGTTTCCGACTCCGCTTGGGTGGGGCCGCGGAACAGCTGGAATCCCTCAAACGCAATGACGCCGAGCAGGGCGATGATAATGGCGATAAAGGCAACCTTGACTGCCTGCGGAAATTCCGAGAAACGCAGCGCCTTTTCCTCGGCGTAATAATCGGCGAAACGCTCTTCGCCCGTGCTTTTGGTATACGCCGGTGCGGATGCGGCCTCCGGGTCATATTCCGGTGCAGGCGTGGCAGCGTACGGATCGTTGAGATAATCGCTCGATGCGGTGCCATAATCCTCGGTCTCGATGCGACCGTTGCCAGCATAGCCATCGGAATAATCGGAATATGCCGCACCGCCCTCATAGTCCGCGGCGCTCGTGTTGGCGGCAAAAAGCGGATTAACTGGAACGTCGAGCGCCGGCATGCCGGTAGAGGTCTCATCCAGATCGGCTGCAGCCCAGGAATCGTAGGCAACCTGATGGGCAACGGGCCCATCGAGCCTTGCGACCGGAGGCTTGCGTGCCGCAGGAACAGGCAACTGCTGGGCGCTGTACATAACGGTGCTGTCGGCCGATTTGCCCTGCGTCGCTGCAGCGAGAAATGCCGCCGTCTCGGACGGGTCGCTTGCGGGGCGGGGAGCGGGCGTGGACGCCGAAGTGGGTGCGGGCGTAGGCGCGGGCGTCGAAACAGGCGACTGCGCAGGAGTCGGCGCAGATGCGGGCTTAGGCGCAAGTGTGGGATCGGGGCTTGACGGGCGAGCCCCGCCGCCCATGAGTTCGTCGGCGGTCCACGGGCGATCATCCATCACGTCGTCAAGGCTTAGCGAAAACAGGTCGTCTTCACCCTCATCGAACATGCGGTGCACATGTCCACCAATTGCCGGAATCAATCCGCGACCGGTGCATGATGCCTTGCTCAACGCCATTCTGTTCCATCCTTTCGAAATACTAATGACATCGATTATATGGAACTTCCCAAGCGGCCCGGTCTTGGATTCGTGCTTTCCAGAACTCGCACCCAAAAGGGGAGGGGCAATCCAGGCGAGTGCCTACTTGTCGCCGGCCGCCGCCTTGGCCTCATTGAGGTAGCTATAGAAGCTGTACTTGGAGATGCCAAAGAACTCGCAGGCGCGCTCGCTCGACTTGGAAATGAGGAAGGCGCCGCGACGGTCGAGGTAGCCAATGGCACGAATGCGCTCGTCTTTGGTCATGAGTGCCGCGGGCTTGCCCACAAACTGCTCGCACTCGTGCAGCAGGTCCTCGAGCAGGTCGCCGATGTTCTTGGTAATGGGCTCGGGCTCGGTATAGCCCGTGCCGCCGATGCCGGTAAAGGCGTCGAGCGAACGCTCAAAAGCCTTCATAAGCGTAATGTCAAAGTTGATGCCCAAAATGCCGACGGGTTTGCCCTCATCGTTGCGGATAAAGATCGTCGACGATTTGAGCAGCTTACCGTCGGTGGTTTTAGTGAGGTACGGCTCGCGGTCGTGTACGTCGGTGGCGCCTTCGTGCATGGACTCAAACACGATATGGCTGGGGCCGTCACCCAGTTTGCGCCCGCTGACGTGGCCGTTTTCGATCACTACGATGGAGTGGTCCACGTCCTCGGTCTCCAGATCGTGGACGACGACTTCGCAGTTGGGGCCAAATTGGAGCGCCAGACCGTGTGCGAGGCGCTTGTAAAACTCAATCTGTGCGGGGGTCATGGGTACCTTCCTAAAAATTAGTTTGGGCTCACTGTGCCATAAACCACACATGACCGCAAACAAATCCATCAACAAGGCAATTCATGACCGTTCGGCGGCGAAAAAGTACCGATTACGGCAACAAACAATTCGTTAGATATACCAATCAAAAAGTGTGATAGAACATTACTAACAAACTTTTTGTTTGGCATCCACATAAAAGTTCAGTCGTGTGAATGGGATCGGGCTGAAACGCGTATGCGGGGGCCGGCAAGAGAGGACTTAAGGAGTTCACCGTATGGCCGATAAGATCCAGTGGGCGGGCAACACGATGCCCAAGAGCGATGACAAGCACTTGGGAATCATGAGTCTCGACCACGTGAAGAAGGCCCGCGCCTTCCACCAGTCGTTCCCTCAATATACCGTCACCCCGCTTGCCCGCCTGGACGGTCAGGCTGCGCGCTTGGGTCTGTCCAACCTGTGCGTTAAGGACGAGAGCTATCGCTTTGGCCTCAACGCCTTTAAGGTTCTGGGCGGTTCGTTTGCCATGGCCAACTATATTGCCGACGAGACCGGCAAGGACGTTGCCGACTGCACCTTCGATTACCTGACCTCCGATCAGCTGGCCGAGGACTTTGGCCAGGCTACCTTCTTTACCGCCACCGACGGCAACCATGGTCGCGGCGTGGCATGGGCTGCCAACAAGCTGGGCCAGAAGGCTGTCGTGCACATGCCCAAGGGTTCCACCAAGCCCCGCTTCGATAACATCGCCGCCGAGGGCGCCACGGTGACCATCGAAGAGGTCAACTACGACGAGTGCGTGCGCATGGCCGCCGCCGAGGCCGACGCCTGTGAGCGCGGCGTTGTCGTTCAGGACACCGCCTGGGAGGGCTACGAGAAGATCCCGTCTTGGATCATGGAGGGCTACGGCACCATGGCTTCCGAGGCTGCCGAGCAGCTGCGCGAGATGGCCATCAACCGCCCGACGCACGTGTTTGTCCAGGCTGGCGTGGGTTCGCTCGCCGGCGCCGTGGTGGGCTACTTCACCAACCTGTATCCCGATAACCCGCCCACCTTCGTCGTGGTTGAGTGCGCGCCTGCCGCCTGCCTGTACAAGGGCGCTGCCGCCGGCGACGGCGATCCGCGTATCGTGGACGGTGACATGCCCTCCATCATGGCCGGCCTGTGCTGCGGCGAGCCCAACATCCTGGGCTGGGATATCCTGCGCAACCACACCACCGCCTTCGTGTCCTGCCCCGACTGGGTCACCGCTCGCGGCATGCGCACCCTGGGCGCTCCCGAGAAGGGCGACCCGCGCGTCATCTCCGGCGAGTCCGGCGCTGTGACCACCGGCCTGGTCGAGACTCTCATGCTCGATCCCGAGTACGCCGAGCTCAAGGAGCTCATCGGCCTGGATAAGACGAGCTCTGTGCTCTGCTTCTCCACGGAAGGTGACACGGACCCCGATCAGTATCGTCGAATTGTTTGGGAAGGCGAATATCCCACTTGCTAATCGTTGGGGCGGAGTAAATAGGTATCGCTCCGCCACCTCACAGGTAGATTCCTTCGTTTGAAAGGTTATGAACAATGGCTAAAGAACTCGATTTCGACGCTATCAAGGCTGCTGCTGAGTCTCATCGTGCTGATATGACTCGCTTCCTGCGCGCCATGATCTCCCATCCCTCTGAGTCCTGCGAGGAGGGCGAGGTTGTCGCTTGCATCAAGGCCGAGATGGAGAGCCTTGGCTATGACGAGGTCAAGGTCGACGGCCTGGGCAACGTCATGGGCTTTATGGGCGAGGGCGACAAGATCATCGCCATCGACTCCCACATCGACACCGTCGGCATCGGCAACATCGAGAACTGGGACGCCGATCCCTATGAGGGCTACGAGACCGACGAGATCATCTACGGCCGCGGCGGCTCTGACCAGGAGGGCGGCATGGCTTCCGCTACCTACGCTGCCAAGATGATGAAGGACATGGGCCTCATCCCCGAGGGTTACAAGATCATGGTCGTCGGCACCGTCCAGGAAGAGGACTGCGACGGCATGTGCTGGCAGTACATCTACAACAAGGACGGCATTAAGCCCGAGTTCGTCATTTCCACCGAGCCCACCGACGGCGGCATCTATCGCGGTCACCGCGGCCGCATGGAGATCCGTGTCGACGTTCACGGCACCTCCTGCCACGGCTCCGCTCCCGACCGCGGCGACAACGCCATCTACAAGATGGCCGACATCATCGCCGACGTCCGCGCCCTCAACAACAACGGCTGCGACGAGTCGACCGACATCAAGGGTCTCGTCAAGATGCTCGACCCCAAGTACAACCCCGAGCACTTCGAGGATGCCCGCTTCCTAGGCCGCGGCACCTGCACCGTCAGCCAGATCTTCTACACCAGCCCCAGCCGCTGCGCTGTCGCTGACTCCTGCGCCATCTCCATCGACCGTCGCATGACCGCCGGTGAGACCTGGGAGTCCTGCCTGGACGAGATCCGCAACCTGCCGGCCGCCAAGAAGTACGGCGACGACGTGAAGGTCTCCATGTACATGTACGACCGTCCGTCCTGGACCGGCGAGGTCTACGAGACCGAGGCTTACTTCCCCACGTGGATCAACAAGGAGACCGCTCCGCACGTCAAGGCCCTCGTCGACGCCCACAAGGCCATGTTTGGTGACGAGCGCATCGGCTGCGAGCCCAGCATGGACAAGCGCACCGGTCGCCCGCTGTGCGACAAGTGGACCTTCTCCACGAACTGCGTCTCCATCCAGGGCCGCTACGGCATCCCCTGCGTGGGCTTTGGCCCGGGTGCCGAGTCTCAGGCTCACGCTCCCAACGAGGTCACCTACAAGGACGACCTGGTCACCGCTGCCGCCATGTATGTGGCTGCCCTGAACCTCTACGATCCGAGCCAGGCCGATGGCGACGCCACCGTGTTCCGCGCCGGTCTGACCAACAACAAGATCGACTAGTCCCATTCCTCGATTTTGTTGAGCCGGGGACAGTTTATGCCCCCGGCGCCTCCTGTTGACTTGGGGCCCGCGGTCGTTATCTCCCATGCTTCCTCAACGGTAGCGGGTCCTCGTCATAGCGCTCTGCATGTTCTAGCCACACGCGCATGCCGGAGCACATCTACTCATTGCGATCGTTTCACCTTTAGAAAGGACATTTACATGGACGCCAAGTTTACCGAGCTCGTCGAGCAGCTGAACGGCCTCGATTTTAAGGGTATGTACGGCAGCGACTTCCTGCACACCTGGGATAAGACCACCGATGAGCTCAAGGCTCTCTACATCGTCGCCGACGCCCTGCGCGAGCTGCGCGAGAACAACGTCTCGTCCAAGATCTTCGACTCGGGCCTGGCCGTCTCCCTGTTCCGCGATAACTCCACCCGTACGCGCTTCTCCTTCTCTAAGGCCGCCAACCTGCTCGGCCTTGAGCTGCAGGACCTGGACGAGAAGAAGTCCCAGATCGCTCACGGCGAGACCGTCCGCGAGACCGCTACCATGATCTCCTTCATGGCCGACGTCATCGGCATCCGCGACGACATGTACATCGGCAAGGGCGACGCCTACATGGCCGAGGTCTCCGAGTCTGTCCAGCAGGCTTACGAGGACGGCGTTCTGGATCACCGTCCCACGCTCATCTCCCTGCAGTCCGATTCCGACCACCCCACGCAGTCCTCTGCCGACATGCTTTACCTCATCAACGAGTTTGGCGGCCTTGAGAACCTCAAGGGCAAGAAGGTTGCCGTCACCTGGGCTTATTCGCCCTCTTACGGCAAGCCGCTGTCCTGCCCGCAGTCGCTGATCAGCCTGCTGCCCCGCTTTGGCATGGACGTCACCCTGGCCCACCCCGAGGGCTACGACCTCATGCCCGAGGTCGTCGAGCGCGCCAAGGGCTATGCCGCCGAGTCCGGCACTACCTTTAAGCAGGTCAACACCATGGCCGAGGCCTTCGAGGGCGCCGACATCGTGATCCCCAAGAGCTGGGCTCCGTTTGCCGCCATGGAGAAGCGCACCAACCTGTACGCCGAGGGCGACGACGCCGGCATCGCCGCGCTCGAGAAGGAGCTGCTCGCCCAGAACGCCACCCATCAGGACTGGTGCTCTACGACCGAGCTCATGGAGAAGACTGCCAACGGCCAGGACACCATCTTTATGCACCCGCTGCCCGCCGACATCTCCGGTGTCTCTTGCGAGCACGGCGAGGTTAACGCCGACGTCTTCGACATGCACCGCGTGGGCATGTACAAGGAGGCCAGCTACAAGCCGTACGCCATCGCTGCCATGATGTTCCTGCAGAAGGTTGCCGATCCCGCCGCTACCCTCAAGGCCCTCGACGAGCGTAACACCGCCCGTTGGCTCCAGGCCTAAAGCCGGGCTGAGGTAAGCCATGTAAAGGGGGCCCTCTGCCAACCGGCGGGGTGCCCCCTTTTTGCATCGTGGGCGTGCGGGATAAGCGCTTTCGATGTGGATGCCCGCGGCGCGAGTTATGGGTACGATGGTTTCAGGGGAGGTATCACCATGAAACTAGGATGCGTCATTATGGCTTCGGGCGAGGGCAAGCGGTTTGGCTCTAACAAGATGCTTGCCGATATCTATGGCGAGCCGCTGATTGCCCGGACCATCGATTCGGTTCCCCGGGGCTTTGACGTCGTGGTTTCGACGCGTTGGCCCGAGGTCGCCCAGATTTGCGAGGACAAGCATTGCCCGTGCGTGCTGCACGATGGCGAGCTGCGCAGCGAAAGCGTCCGTGCGGGCCTTTCATGGGGAGTCGAACGCAACTGGAAAGGTTGCCTCTTTTTGCCGGGCGACCAGCCGCTCGTGAGTTCGGGTTCTTTTGAGGCTATGGTTCGTGCGTTTGACGAGTGTGGCCGCAAGCATCCGGTGCGTCTTGCGTGCAACGGTGAGCCTTCGAGCCCGGTGCTCTTTCCGGCGGAACTGTTCGATGCACTCATGTGTCTTGAGGGCAAGGACGGCGGCGGTTCGATCCTCAAGGACCGTACCGACGTGGTGCTGGTCGAGGCGCGTGCATACGAGCTGTGGGACGTCGATACCGCCAAGGGACAGCAACGCATAACGGAGCATATCGCCGCCTGCTCGTATTTTGATCGCGTGGCCAACTGCAACAATCAATAAGGAGCAATTATGATCATCATCAAAAACGGCGCGCTCGTGACGCCCCAGGGGCTTCGCCGCGCCGATCTTGCCATGGATGGCGATAAGATCGTGCGGATCGCCGCAGCGATTGAGCCGGCCGAGGGCGATACCGTCGAGGATGCCGCGGGCTGCTGGGTGTTCCCGGGCTTTATCGATGGGCACACGCACATGCAGTGCTGGACCGGCATGGACTGGACGGCCGATAGCTTTGAGACCGGCACACGTGCGGCTGCCTGCGGCGGTACCACGACCATCGTCGACTACGCGACGGCCGATCGCGGCGTGACCATGCCCGATGCCTTGGTCGAGTGGCATCATCGCGCCGACGGCACCTGCACCGCCAACTACGCCTTTCATATGGCGCTCGCCGAGTGGAATGAGCGCAACCGCGCCGATCTTTCGGCCATGCGCGAGGCGGGCGTGTCGTCGTTTAAGACCTACTTTGCCTATGACCACCTGCGCTTGGACGATGCCGAGACGCTCGAGGTGTTGGAGGAGCTCAAGCGCGTGGGCGGTATCCTGTGCGTGCATTGCGAGAACGGCACGCTGGTGAATGCGCTGCAGAAGCGCGTGTTTGAGCAGGGCATCCACGGGCCCGAGGGCCATGCGCTCAGCCGTCCGGACGTGTGCGAGGGTGAGGCCGTGAGCCGCCTGCTGTATCTGGCGCACCTGGCCGGGGACGCTCCGGTCAACGTGGTGCACCTTTCGACCAAGCTGGGGCTCGAGGCCATCCGTGCTGCCAAAGCGCGCGGGCAGAAGAATATCTATGTCGAGACCTGCCCCCAGTATCTGATGCTCGACGACACCTGCTATCTGGAACAGGGCGAGGACGGCTTTGCGGGCGCCAAGTACGTGATGAGCCCGCCGCTGCGCCATGCCGGTGACCGTGCCGCGTTGCGCGAGGCGCTTGTGGCTGGCGAGATCGATACTATTGCAACCGATCATTGCAGCTTTAACCTGCACGGGCAAAAGGACCGCGGGCGCGACGATTTCCGCGCGATTCCCAACGGCGGGCCCGGCGTGGAGCATCGTCCCGTCGCGATCGCCACGAGCTTTGAGGGGCAACTGGGCCCCGAGGACCTCTGCCGCCTGATGAGCGAGAACCCGGCGCGCGTGTTTGGCATGTACCCGCGCAAGGGCTGTCTTGCCGAGGGCTCCGACGCCGACGTGTGCGTGTGGGATCCGTGCGCGCGTTGGACGATCAGCGCCGCGACACAGCATCAGGCCGTGGACTACACGCCGCTCGAGGGCTTTGAGGCACATGGCCGCGCCAAGGCCGTGTTTGTGAACGGCGTGCTGGTGGCGCGCGATGGCGAGCCCACCGGAGCCCAGCCTGGCCGCTACGTGCCCCGCTAGCAGCAAAGATGCCGTGTCCCCTCCGCAGTTGCGGTGAAATACGGACTGTTTGCGGCCGTCAGGCGGCCAAACAGTCCGTATTTCACCGCAACTGACGAGATGGGGCCGGCTACTTGAGGCTGCTGGCGACGACGGGGCGGCCGAGGGCTGCCTCGAAGCGGTCGGCCATCGTGGGGTCGCTGAGCGTGTCGACTTGGTTGAGCATGACGCGTGCGGTGCTGAGTTTCAGCGCCTGCATCTCGGAATTGAGCACCTGGGCGACGCGCTCGGGCGTGGCGATGTCGGTGAGCTCGCAGCCGCAACGCTCGCAAAAGAGCTCGGGGCGGTGGACAACCTCGGCGACGGGTTTGCCCAGTCCCGAGGCGCCGACGACCCAGACAACGTTTGCCGTGGCGGCGGGAATTACCGGCTCCCAGGCGGCATGCGCTTTGAGCGGGAGTCGCTTGCTGCCATCTGCCTCGGCCAACACATAGTCAAAGCGCTGCGCCAGCTCGTTGAGCGGCTCAGCGGGGGCGGAGAGCTTGCCTGTCTCCGGGTCCAAAACACCCGCCTGGCAGATACTTCCGCGGTTCATGCCCGCGCATGCCTCGCAGGTGCAGCCGGGAACATGCAGGGCCCCCGGCTTCCAAGGCGCGGCGTCCAGGCGACGGCACGACCCGTCCCATGGCACGCCGGCGACGGGAAACATATGCGTGGTGGTGCAGAGGAGCACGCGGCCTCCAGCGCGCATAAGCTCAAGGCCCAGCGTCTTTAGCAAGGTCGACTTGCCGCCACTGCCGATAATTGCGGTAATGCCCGGCTCGATCTTGAGCGCGGAGGCAAGGTTTCCGCTCGTCGTTTCCATCTGTTCACCGCCGTATAATACTGTGATAATAAATAATCATCAGAGTAGCGGTCGAACCGCTTTTGCTCTGCTCAAACCGTAGCACAGGGAGGTGCCCCGGGAATGCTCGTATATGTTCGCGGCGCCGGCGATATCGCCACGGGCGTCGCCGCTCGCTTGGTGCGCGCCGGCGTGTCGGTTGTCATGGCCGATATCGCGGTTCCCACGTGCATCCGTCGCACAATCAGTTTTTGCGAGGCCATTCGCCTGGGCGAGGTCGAGGTTGAGGGCATTCGCGCTCGCTTGGCGCGGACGCCGGCAGAGGCGCTTGCAATTACCGAGGCCGGAGACGTCGCCGTCGTGGTAGACCCCCAGGCCAAGATGCTCGACGAACTGAAACCCGCTGCCGTGGTCGACGCGATTCTGGCTAAGCGCAACTTGGGCACCACGCGCGATATGGCGCCTACCGTCATCGCCGTGGGGCCGGGCTTTACCGCGCCGGTCGATTGCGACGCCGTGGTCGAGACCATGCGCGGGCATTTCCTGGGCCGTGTCATTACCCAAGGTTCACCCCAGCCCAACACGGGCGTGCCGGGCATTATCGCTGGCTATGGCAAAGAGCGTGTTATCCACAGCCCCGCCGCCGGCGTGTTTCGGTCCGACCGCGCAATCGGCGACATCGTGCGCGCCGGAGACGTGATTGGCTACGCGGGCGATACGCCCATGCGCACGCAGATCGATGGCTGTCTGCGCGGGCTTTTGGCGAACGGCGTGCAGGTGACCGAGGGCTTTAAATGCGCCGATGTCGATCCGCGCGGCGATGCCAGCTATATCAACTACATTTCGGACAAGGCGACGTCGGTCGGCGGCGGCGTGCTCGAGGCACTCGCTATGCTCACCGATATCTTTAGAGGATAGAAGGCGGCAATGGAAAAGCTCGATGTTGTGAATGCGGCGCTTGTCGCCCTGCGTGCTGGCGAGACGTGCGAGCTCGTGGTCGTGGCCGGCACGGCGGGGTCGTCGCCGCGCGGCGTGGGCGCCTGGATGGCCGTCTTTGCCGACGGTAGCCAGGCGGGCACCATCGGCGGCGGCAAGATCGAGCTTTTTGCGCTGGACGAGGCGCGAGAGCTGCTGGCCGCGGGGCAATCGCGTCTGGTCCGCTACACCATGGGCGGCGAGAACTCCGATACCGGTATGATCTGCGGCGGAGCCATCTGCCTGTGCTATCTGCATCTGGATGCGATCCAGGCACAGTTGTTCCAGGAAATTGCCGACGTCTTGACGTATCGACGTATCGGCGACTTCGTCATCGACTTTGAGCCGTTTATCGCAAGCGCGCTCGAAAGCGACGCTACTGAATACCATGGCGAGGAATCGCGCCGCACCATTGCGGGTTGCCCCGGGCTTTCGCTGGTGGAGGAGGGGAGTAAGGTTACCTATACAAACGCCGCCTCCGAGATTCCTCCCGCGCACATCGAGACGCTCTGCCCCGAGGGCCTGACCTATATCTTTGGCTGCGGCCACGTGGGCGCCGCGACGGCGCGGGTGCTCACGGCGGCGGGCTTTGCCGTCGTGGCGTGCGACGACCGCCCCGGCACGCTGACCCCCGATTGGGTGCCCGGTGTCTACGATCGTCGCTTGGTCGATTACAAGAACCTGAGCGAGCTGTGCCCCATCGGCCCGCGCGACCTGGTGGTCGTCGCCACGGCGGGTCACAAGTCCGATATCGACGTGGTGATTCAGGCCATGCGCGCCAAGCCTGCCTACCTGGGCTGTCTGGGCTCGCGCCGAAAGACGGCCTTTGTGCGTGCCCGCCTGGAGCAGGAAGGCTTTACGCAGGACCAGATCGACGAGCTGCACCTTCCGATCGGCGTTGCCATCGAGGCCGAGGACCCCGATGAGATCGCCATCTCCATCGCCGCCGAGATGATCCACCTGCGCCGCACCAAACTCGTCCCCCGCAAGCGCTAATCGCATCCCCACCAATAAGTTGCGGTGAAATACGGACTGTTTAAGCCGTTTAGGCCGCCAAACAGTCCCTATTTCACCGCAACTGCTTTTTGGGATCCATTTGTGCGGGGGAGTTGTGGAGTTGTGCAGGCAGACGAGGTTTTTCTGGAAATACGCACCCAATACGCGTATAGTACCGATTGTTTTGTCGGCTCCTGCTGCGTCGAGTCCAAACCGCAAAATGCCATGAGCGGTGCGGATGCAGTCAGGAGGCACGAGGACAACCCACCGTGGCCACGCCCCGTGCTTAAAACCCCAAGAAGGAGTGAACAATGGCAGAAGAGAAGTATGTGCCGCGTCTGAAGACCAAGTACAACAACGAGGTCAAGCAGCAGCTTCAGGACAAGTTCCAGTACGAGAACGTCATGATGATCCCCAAGTTTGAGAAGATCGTCGTGAACATGGGTGTCGGCGAGGCCGCTACCGATTCCAAGGCCATCGACGGTGCCGTGCGCGACCTGCGCGCCATCACCGGCCAGCAGCCGATGATCACCCGTGCCCGTAAGTCCATCGCTACCTTCCGCCTGCGCGCTGGTATGCCGATCGGCTGCAAGGTTACCCTGCGTGGCGACCGTATGTGGGAGTTCTTCGATCGTCTGACCTCCGTCGCGATCCCCCGTATCCGCGACTTCCGCGGCATCTCCGCCAAGAGCTTCGACGGCCGTGGTAACTTCTCCATGGGCGTCACCGAGCAGCTCATCTTCCCCGAGATCGACTTCGATTCCGTCGATCACCAGCGTGGTATGGACATCACTTTCGTGACCACCGCCAACACCGATGAGGAGGCCAAGGCCCTTCTGGACGCCTTCGGTTTCCCGTTCAAGAAATAGGTTCACCTGCCCTATAAGCGCCGTTCCCACAAGGGGGCGGCGCTTGGGGCGAACAATACTCTATGTGAGGAGGATATAAGTGGCTAAGACATCGATGATCGTCAAGTGCAATCGCAAGCAGAAGTTCTCTACTCGTGAGTACACGCGCTGCCAGCGCTGCGGCCGTCCGCACTCTGTGTACCGCAAGTTCGGCCTGTGCCGTGTCTGCTTCCGTGAGCTTGCACTCAAGGGCGAGCTTCCCGGCGTTAAGAAGGCCAGCTGGTAAGTCACTACCAGCGTTTCAAGCATCCGTTTGGAACAGGGAAAACGCGCTAAAAAGGCTTTGCCGTTAAGGGCGGTGAAGAACCAAGAGCACGTGTTCATCAAGAACGAAGGAGAATCTGTATGAACCTTACAGACCCGATCGCAGATATGCTTACGCGCATCCGTAACGCTAACTCTGTGAACAAGGCCACGGTCTCCATGCCGAGCAGCAAGAAGCTCGTCGAGATCGCTCGTGTTCTGCACGAGGAGGGCTACATCGAGGGCTACGATGTCGAGGACACCGTTCCCCAGAAGACTCTGCACATCACGCTTAAGTATGGTCCCAAGAAGGCTAAGGTCATCAACGGCATCCGCCGCATTTCCAAGCCGGGCCTGCGTAAGTACACCGGCGTTGCCGACATGCCCCGCGTCCGCGGTGGCCTTGGTACCGCCATTATTTCCACCAGCCATGGCGTCATGACCGACCGCGATGCTCGCAAGCACAACGTCGGCGGCGAGATCATCGCTTACGTCTGGTAATTCGCTCGGTAGGTAGAAGGAAAGGAGATCACCGTGTCTCGTATCGGTAATAAGCCTGTCCAGATTCCCGCCGGAGTCGAAGTGGCAGTCAACGGCAACAACGTTGTCGTCAAGGGCCCCAAGGGCCAGCTCGAGCTCGATGTCTTTGAGAAGCTCGCTATCAACGTCGAGGACAATGTTCTCACCGTTTCCCGTCCCGACGACGAGCGTGAGACCCGTGCCCGCCACGGCCTCACCCGCGCCCTCATCCACAACATGGTTGTTGGCGTTTCCGAGGGCTTCGAGAAGAAGCTCGAGCTCGCCGGCGTCGGTTACCGCGTGCAGCAGAAGGGCAAGAACCTCGAGTTCTCCCTGGGCTTCTCGCACCCCGTGATCGTCGAGGCTCCCGAGGGCATCACCTTCGAGGTTCCCGACAACACCCACGTGAACGTCAAGGGTATCAACAAGCAGCAGGTCGGTCAGATCGCCGCTGAGATCCGCGGCCATCGTCCTCCCGAGCCTTACAAGGGCAAGGGTATCCACTACGTTGGCGAGCACATCCGCCGCAAGCTGGGTAAGGCCGCCAAGTAGTCGTAACCGACTCACTCGCATAAGACCAGCACCCCGTCAGGTGCTGGCAAGATCAACCTTTTTAGGAGTTTACGTATGAACAAGCATAAGGCGAAGCTGGAAGGCCTCAAGCGTCGTCAGCGTCGTGTTCGCGGCAAGGTCTCGGGTACCTCCGAGCGTCCGCGTCTTCGCGTGACCCGTACTAACGCCAACATCTATGCCCAGATCATCGACGACAGCAAGGGCTCCAGCCTGACGCTCGTCTCTGCCTCGACCCTCGAGGCCGAGTTCAAGGGCACCCACACCTCGAACAAGGAGGCTGCGGAGAAGGTCGGTCAGCTCGTTGGCAAGCGTGCCATCGAGGCCGGCATCACCAAGGTCGCCTTCGATCGCGGTGGCCGTATCTACCATGGCCGCGTCAAGGCCCTCGCCGACGGTGCTCGTGCCGCCGGTCTCGAGTTCTAGGAGGTATGTAGCACATGGCTCGTAATCAGAAGCAGCAGCGCGAGGCCTCCGAGTTCGAGGAGCGCGTCGTTTACATCAACCGCGTGTCGAAGACCGTCAAGGGTGGTCGTCGCATGAGCCTCGTCGCTCTCGTCGTCGTTGGCGACGGCAAGGGCAACGTCGGCGTTGGCATGGGAAAGTCCGCTGAGGTGCCCATGGCCATCTCCAAGGCATCTCTCGATGCCAAGAAGAACATGTTCCACGTGCCGGTGACCGAGCAGGGCACCATCCCGCACGAGGTTCTCGGCCACTTTGGTGCCGGCCGCATCATCATCAAGCCCGCTGTCGAGGGTACCGGCGTTATCGCCGGCGGCGCTGTGCGTCCCCTCTTTGAGCTTGCTGGCATCAAGAACGTCCTGTCCAAGTCCCTCGGTACCGACAACGGCCTCAACATCATCAAGGCTGCCGTCGAGGGCCTCAAGGAGCTCTCCAGCCCTGAGGACGTCGCGGCTCGCCGTGGCCTGACGGTCTCCGAGATGTTCGTCGGTAAGGAGAACTAAGCATGGCTGACACCATCAAGATCAAGCAGGTCCGCAGCACCAACGGTTGCAAGCAGGACCAGGTCCGTACTGTCCGTGCCCTCGGTCTCCACAGGATCCGCGAGGTTCGCGAGATTGCTGACAACGAGTCCGTCCGCGGCATGATCTTCAAGGTCAAGCACCTTGTCGAGATTGTAGAGGAGTAGCAAATGCAGCTTCACGATCTTACTCCCGCGCCCGGTTCCACCAAGAACCGCAAGCGCGTCGGCCGTGGCAATTCTTCGGGTCACGGCACCACTTCTGGCCGCGGTCAGAAGGGCCAGGGTTCCCGCTCTGGTGGCACCAAGGGTGCCGGCTTCGAGGGTGGCCAGACTCCGCTGGCTATGCGCCTGCCCAAGCTTCCGGGCTTCCGTAACCCCCGTCGTATCGAGTACACCGCTGTTAACGTTGAGCGTCTCGAGCGCAAGTTCGAGGACGGCGCTGTGATCGACGGTGCCGCTCTTAAGGCCGCTCGCATCACCAAGAGCGAGTTCGAGCCCGTCAAGGTGCTCGGCAATGGTGAGCTCACCAAGAAGTTCACGGTCAAGGTCGACAAGGTCAGCGCTTCTGCGCAGGCCAAGATCGAGGCCGCCGGCGGAAAGGTCGAGCTGCCGTGCTAAATGGTCTTAAGAATGCTTTCCGCATCAAAGAATTGCGCGAAAAGATTCTTTTTACCATAGCTATGCTCGTCGTGTACCGCATTGGTGCGCACGTTCCTGTGCCCGGCATTCCCTTCCAGGGGATGCTGGGCCTTTTCTCGACCGATAACAATTCGGTCGCCGCAGGTGCTATGGCCCTCCTGAATCTTTTCTCTGGCGGCGCGTTGAGCTATGTGTCGGTGTTTTCGCTGGGCATCATGCCTTACATCACCAGCTCGATCATCCTCCAGATGCTCCAGGCCGTCGTGCCTTCCCTGCATGAGCTTGCCCGCGAGGGCGAGGTCGGTCAGACCAAGATTACGCAGTATTCGCGTTACCTCACCCTTGCTCTGGCAATCCTCAACTCCGTGGGTTACCTCTTCCTCTTTAAGAGCTTCGGCATCAGCTTCAATGGCGCCGGCGCTCCCGAGATCATCTTCGACCTCATGATCGTCGGTACGCTCACCGCGGGCGCCATGCTGATCATGTGGATTGGTGAGCTCATCACCCAGCGCGGTATCGGCAATGGCATGTCGCTGATCATCTTCGCGAACATCATGGCCGGTCTGCCGCAGGCTATCTTCTCCAGCACCGAGGGCAATGCCGGTGGCATCATCACCATGGTGATCATCTGCGCCATCATCCTGCTGGTTATCCCGCTGATTGTTTTCCTTGAGCGCGGCCAGCGCCGCATCCCGGTCTCCTACGCTAAGCGCGTCGTGGGCCGTCGCATGATGGGTGGCCAGACCACCTACCTGCCCATCAAGGTCAACACCGCGGGTGTCGTGCCGATCATCTTCGCTTCGGCGCTGCTGTACTTCCCGGCTCAGATTGCCGTGTTCTTCCCCGGCATCGGCTGGATTCAGGCAGTTGCCTCCGCGCTTTCGACCGGTTGGCTCAACTGGGTGCTTAACGTTGTCCTCATCGTGTTCTTCGCGTACTTCTACACCTCCATGGTGTTCAACCCCGATGACACGGCCGATAACCTTAAGAAGCAGGGCGGCTTTATTCCGGGCGTCCGTCCGGGTAGGGCTACCGCGGCCTACATCAAGAACGCGCTCAACAAGATCACGCTTCCCAGCGCTGTCTTTTTGGCGCTCATCGCCATCGTGCCTTCGATCATCTTCTCCTTCACGGGTAACCATCTGATTCAGGCATTTGGCGGCACGTCCATCCTCATCATGGTCGGCGTCGTGCTCGACACGGTCGATAAGCTCGAAGGCCAGATCAAGATGTTTGATTACGATGGTTTCTTTAAATAGGCTAGAGGAGGATTGCTCATGAACCTCGTATTGCTCGGAGCTCCGGGTGCCGGTAAGGGCACCGTTGCACAGGAGCTCGTCGCCGAGTTTGGCGTCGCCCATATTTCCACGGGCGACCTGCTGCGTGCTGCCGTCAAGAGTGGCACCGAGCTTGGTATTCAGGCTAAGAAGTACATGGACGCTGGCGAGCTCGTTCCCGACCAGCTCGTGATCGACCTTGTCAAGGAGCGCCTTGCCGCCGATGACGCCCAGCAGGGCTTCATCCTCGACGGCTTCCCGCGCAACACCGCCCAGGCTGTGACGCTCGATTCCGAGCTCTCCGCCATGGGTCGCGAGATCGACTGCGCCCTTCTGGTCGACGTGGCCCCCGAGGTCATCATCGACCGTCTGTCTTCGCGTCGCACCTGCCGCGCCTGCGGTTACACCGGCACCGCTGCCGATGCTACCTGCCCCAAGTGTGGTGGCGAGATGTATCAGCGCGACGACGACAAGCCCGAGACCATTAAGAACCGTCTCGACGTCTACGAGAAGTCCACGAGCCCGCTCGTTGACTACTATCGTGGCCAGGGTCTGCTCAAGTCGGTCAACGGTGACCAGGCTCGCGAGACCGTGTACGGGGATGTCAAAGAGGCTCTCGGTCTATGATCAAGATTAAGTCTGCAACGCAAATCGAGCAGATGAAGAAGGCAGGAGCGCTATCTAAGATGGCGCTCCGCCACGTTGGAGCCATGGTGCGCCCCGGCGTTTCGACTTTTGAGCTCGATCAGCTCGCGGAGCAGATTATCCGCATGCATGGCGGCACCCCGGCCTTTAAGGGTTATGGCGGGTTCCCGGGGACCATTTGCGCATCGATCAACGATGCCGTGGTCCACGGTATTCCCAACCCCGACATGATCCTGCGCGATGGCGATATCATCTCCATCGATACGGGAGCCGTTGTCGACGGTTGGGTCGGCGATAACGCTTGGACGTTTTTCGTCGGCACCCCCACGCCCGAAGCCAAGGCTTTGTGCGAGGTCACGCGTGATTGCCTTAAGGCTGCCATCGAGCAGGCTGTTCCCGGTAACCATATCGGGGACGTCGGTTATGCCGTTCAGTTCCTCGCCGAGTCTCACGGTTACGGCGTGCTTCGTGATTATGTGGGCCATGGCATTGGCCGCGTGATGCACGAGGACCCCAATGTTCCTAACTATGGAAAGAAGGGGAGGGGCGTTCGCCTCCAGGCCGGCATGGTCATTGCCATCGAGCCGATGGTTACGATGGGTTCCAACCATGTGAGCACGGGCTCCGACGGTTGGATTGTTACGACCAACGATCACCTGCCCGCCGCGCACTACGAGAACACCGTCGCCATTACCAATGACGGTCCGGTGATTCTCACCACGGATGCCCAAGGTGCTTGGTGTTCCTTGCAAGGCGGTGAAATGTAAAAGTCGCCGCCCCCTGATGCCCAACCTCGCCTTTCAATTTCGAAGGCATGACCCCAAGGTCTATGCCTTCTCATTTCAAGGCGATCTTGGGCATCAGGGAACGGCTTTGTTTTACATTTCAAATGTAACAAGTTCCACTTAGTTGTGGAGCCATTACGAAGTTATTACGATGCGTGCATACGTGTTGTAGAATACTCAATCGCTGTCGTTTTCTAGAGAAAGATGATTGCTTGTGAAGAAGGAAGACGCAATTGAGCTCGAGGGTACGGTAAAGGAACCGTTGCCCAACGCCATGTTTAAGGTCGAGCTCGAGAACGGTCATTCGGTTCTGTGCAACATTTCTGGCAAGATCCGAATGAATTACATCCGTATTCTCCCCGGTGACAGGGTTGTCGTGGAGCTTTCCCCGTACGACCTGACCCGCGGCCGCATCACCTATCGCTACAAATAGCGGCACGCATACACGCACTCCATTTCCGACTGCAGGCTTAGCTCAACCTACGGTCGGATTGTGTGTGAAGACCAGCCATAGTTTTAAACGCCTGCGGCTGGGCGAGTAGATAGTAGGGAAGTAGTTTGAGCGCTACCGAAAGGAAGAACGATGAAGGTACGTCCTTCGGTCAAGAAGATGTGCGATAAGTGCAAAATCATTAGGCGCCATGGCAAGGTCCTCGTCATTTGCGAGAACCCCCGTCATAAGCAGCGTCAGGGTTAAGAGAGGAGACTACGTTGGCCCGTATTAATGGTGTCGACCTCCCGCGTGAGAAGCGCGTTGAGATCGGTCTGACCTACATTTACGGCATCGGCCGCACCACTGCGACGAAGATTTGCGTCGAGTGCAACGTTAACGTGGATACGCGCGTTAAGGACCTCACCGAGGATGAGGTTAACGCCATCCGCGATTATATCGATAAGAACCAGATCATGGTTGAGGGCGACCTCCGCCGTGAGCGCAACCAGAACGTCAAGCGCCTTATGGACATCGGCTGCAACCGCGGCCTTCGTCACCGCAAGGGCCTCCCGGTCCGCGGCCAGCGCACCCACACTAACGCTCGTACCCGCAAGGGCCCGAAGCGTCAGATCGGTGCTAAGAAGAAGAAATAAGGAGCGCTAGATAGATGGCTACTGCTAAGAAGAACGTTCGCGCTGCCCGTCTGAAGCGCGCGGACCGTAAGAACATTTCCGTGGGCCAGGCTCACATTCGTTCTACGTTCAACAACACGATCGTTTCGATCACCGATCCCCAGGGCAATGTCATTTCCTGGAAGTCGGCTGGCCAGGTGGGCTTCAAGGGCTCCCGTAAGTCCACGCCGTTCGCTGCCCAGATGGCTGCCGAGGCTGCTGCCAAGCAGGCCATGGAGCACGGTATGAAGAAGGTTTCCGTCTTCGTCAAGGGCCCCGGCTCCGGTCGTGAGACCGCCATCCGCTCCCTCCAGGCTGCTGGCCTCGAGGTCTCGAGCATCCAGGACAAGACCCCCATTCCGCACAACGGCTGCCGCCCCAAGAAGCGTCGCCGCGTGTAACTGAAAGGATCGTATCAATATGGCAATCGACAGGACTCCTGTTCTTAAGCGCTGCCGTCAGCTCGGGATCGATCCCGCTGAGCTCGGTTACAGCAGCAAGAAGGAATCTATCCGTCAGCCCAAGCGCCGTCGCAAGGAATCTGAGTACGGCATGCAGCTGCGCGAGAAGCAGAAGGTCAAGTTTATTTATGGCGTTCTGGAGAAGCAGTTCCACGGCTACTTCAACAAGGCCCGTAAGATGAACGGCGTCACCGGTGAGAACCTCATGATCATCCTTGAGTCTCGCCTCGACAACGTCGTCTTCCGTCTTGGCTTCGCCCGCACCCGCAAAGAGGCTCGTCAGTCCGTCCGTCACGGTCACTTCACCGTGAACGGCAAGCGCGTGGACATCCCGTCCTACCGCGTCAAGGCCGGCGACGTCGTCGCTGTCGGCGAGAAGTTCCGTGACCTCCTCCCCATCAAGGAGGCTCTGATTTCCTCCGAGCGCTTTGAGGTCCCTGGCTGGCTCGAGGTCGATATCGAGAAGCTGTCTGGTAACGTGCTCGCTCTGCCGACGCGTGAGCAGATCAGCGGTGATATCAACGAGCAGCTCATCGTCGAGCTCTACTCTAAGTAGTCCATCCGGGCTGCTGAGGCTGGAGGTAATACATGTCAGAATTCATTAGGCCTCAGGTTCAGGTCGAAGAGATCAACGAGACGTCTGCTCGTGTCTCCGTCGAGCCGCTCGAGCGTGGCTACGGCGATACGCTGGGTAACTCCCTTCGTCGCGTTCTTCTGTCCTCGCTCGAGGGTGCCGCCGTCGAGGCTATTCAGATCGATGGCGCGCAGCACGAGTTCATGACCATCCCTAACATGGTCGAGGATGTCACCGACATCGTCCTGAATGTCAAGGGTCTTGTCTTCAGGGCTCTCGGCACGACCGACGAGGCGACCGCCACCATTTCGGTTGACGGCCCCTGCGAGGTCACCGGTGCGGACTTCTTTATTCCGTCCGAGTTTGAGCTGGTCAACCCCGAGCAGCACATCGCTACGCTCACCGAGGGTGGCCATCTCACCATGAGCATGCGCATCGGCTATGGCCGCGGCTATGTTTCTGGCGAGGCCAACAAGCGCGACAACGATCCCATCGGTGTGATCCACGTCGACTCGCTGTACTCGCCGGTTTCCCGTTGCGCCAAGCTCGTTGAGGCTTGCCGTGTCGGTCAGCACACCGACTACGACCGCCTTGTCCTCGAGATCGAGACCAACGGCTCCATCGCCCCGCGCGACGCCGTGGTCCAGGCTGCCAATATCATCAACCAGCATATGGCCGCCTTTATGAACCTTGCCGAGACCCCCGAGGTCGAGGAGGAGGCTTCGATCTTCGCTCCCGAGGTCACCAACGACAACGCCGAGCTGGACAAGCAAATCGAGGATTTGGACCTTTCCGTCCGTTCCTACAACTGCCTTAAGCGCGCCAGCATTCACTCGGTCCGTCAGCTCGTTGAGTTCTCGGAGAACGATCTGCTCAACATCCGTAACTTCGGTGTTAAGTCGATCGAGGAAGTGAAGGACAAGCTTGAGTCCATGGGCCTGAGCCTGAAGGCTTAATGCTTCGCATATTTGAGGAGAAACTAGACCATGCGTCACAACGTTAAGAAGGGCCTGAAGCTCGGCACCGATGCGAGCCACACCAAGGCCATGAAGAAGAGCCTTGCTAAGGCCCTCTTCGAGAACGACCGCATCAAGACCACCGAGACCCGCGCTAAGGCGCTGCGTTCGGTCGTCGATCCGATCATCACCTGGGCCAAGAAGGGCGACCTGCACTCTCGTCGTCTGGCTATCGCCAAGCTCGGCGATAAGCAGCTCGTTGCCGAGATTTTCGACAAGGCTGCCCAGGGTATGTGGCAGGACCGCAACGGCGGTTACACCCGCATCATGAAGCTCGGTAACCGCAAGGGCGACAACGCTCCCATCGTTATCATGGAGCTCGTCACCGAGCCTTGCACGCCTAAGGCCAAGAAGGCTGCTCCGGCCCCCAAGAAGGCCGCTGCTCCCAAGAAGGTCGAGGCTGCCGAGGAGGCTCCTGCTGAGGAGACCGCTGAGTAGACAATCCGTCTGCATAGGCTATATTCGAGGGGTACGTTCGCGTACCCCTCTTTTTTTGTCGAAATGCCATTGCCTGTTTGTTGGGAGCGCCCATGACCGCGCCGTCTGATTTCAATTCGATTTCTGAGCTCGATGCCACGCTCGTTTTCCGCGTGGCCTACGATGGCTCGTCCTACAGCGGCTTTGCCGAGCAGCCCGGTCAGACGACGGTTGCGGGCGAGTTGCGCCGCGCTATCGAGACGCTCCTGCGCCGCCCGATCGACCTGACGTGTGCGGGGCGTACCGATGCCGGCGTGCATGCGGTGGCACAGTTCATCAGCGTGCCCGTAACGGACGCTGAGTTGGCTTTGACGCGCCGTAGGTGGCTGAGGGCTATGGATGCCCTCCTGCCCAAAGATATCGCCATAAACGAGGTCTACAAGGCCCGTAAAGGCTTTTCTGCACGCTTTGATGCGCGTTCCCGTACGTATACGTACCGTATTGCCGATCGCGACGCGCGCCCTGTGCTTTCGCGCGGTGCGGTGTGGTGGCACCGCTACCCATTGGATGTTGAGGCGATGTCTGCGGCCTGTCCCGCGCTGCTGGGCGAGCAGGACTTCAAGAGCTTTTGCAAGGTGGCGTCTGCCGTTGGCAAGCCCACGCATCGCTGCGTGATGCGTGCCGAGTTTGGCCATGAGGTTGCGTTTGGCGAGGACATCCTGACGTTTACCATCGAGGGCAATGCGTTTCTGCATTCGATGGTCCGCACGATCGTGGGCACGCTTGTCGAGATTGGCATGCATCGCCGTGAACCCGAGTGGATGCGCGAGGTCATCGATGCTTGCGACCGTACCGCTGCGGGCCCCACGGCTCCTGCCTGCGGCCTTACGTTTATGGGCGTGGATTACGATCCCGCCGAGCTTATCGTGCTCGACTAGGGGAGGGCTCGACGCGTCGTGCGTCGACACCTGTCATCTGTGGGCTGCGCGTGTGCAGCATCTGTTCTTGGCGTGCAATACAACCGGTGTCTCATTGCTTTTATTGCCGGGGTGTACCATGAACGACAGTTTGATTCACTGCTGTCGAGAGGACGGATAACTTGGTTCGACGTGGCTCGCATCCGCGACTTTCGGTGATCCTTGTGGCAGAAGGTTCGCCCAGCTATGCGATGCGTGCGCTCGAGAGTATCCAGAACCAAGACCTCTACGATTTGCAGATTGTCGTTGTCTGCCGCGATGCTGCGCCCGGTGTGCGACATTCGCTTCAAGTTGCTGCCGACAGGGACATCCATATTGATTTGATTGACGTCGAGGACGCGAAGCGCGGCGCTTGTCTTCGTGCCGGTTTTGCTGCCTCGCGCGGCTCTCAAATCATCGCTATGAACGCCGATGAGTGGTTTGCTCCGCAGTCCCTTTCCAAGATGGTCGATATCGCGTGCGATACTACGGCAGACATAGTGCTCCCCACGGTGTCGCTCGACCGCTATGATGCACATCGAGAGCGCCATTCGCGCGTCTTGGATGCTGCTCATATTTCCATTGATAGCAAATCTTCGATGGTGGCCGGGCTGCCTCAGTTGATTTTAGGCGGCCTAGTCGTTCAGACCTCTGGCGTGATGTACAGCCGCTCGCTGTTTGAGGCATGCTTTTTGTGCGACAAGGTGTTTCGCACAGTTGGGTTTATGGCATACGCGCTTTCGCAGACACGATGCGTGTCCGGCTGCGGCGATGCTTGTTTCCACACGGCGGCACCTAAACTTACAGATGCCTTTGATCCCACCATGTATGCCAAGGTATCCGATGACACTCGAGCGCTCGACGAGCTTGCGGACTCACTCTCGGAAGCAGACAGCGGTGGTCGGCTCAAGCTGGCAAGCCAAAAGTTCTACTTTGCCGGACTGGTCGCCTGCATCGAGAATTTGTGTCTGAGCCCGCATGGGGTGTCGTCAATCGAGCGTTCCGCCCGCATGCGTGATATGCTCGATGCGCCTCGAACCCGTCAGATGGTCGCCGCGCTCAAGGATAACCATCGGGGGCTCGGTCTGTTGTTTGGGCCGATCGCCAGCGCCAAGCCCGCGCGCTGCGTGATGTGTACGCATCTGGCAGCTTTTCTTAACCGGACGGGCGCAAAAACCGCCTAAACGGCTCATTTCGAAACAAACTTGCATAGAATTGTTTCGAAATGCGTTCTTATACACAAAAGCCTTCAAATAGCGTTAAACTATTCAATCACTGATTGATTGTCTCCGCCATCTTTTGGAGAGAGGGTTTGTATGGCTAAAAAACGCAATGGGCGCCAGGATGCCATTAGAGATATTGTGCGCAATAAGGACGTCCGTACGCAGCGCGTGCTGGTCGATGAGCTCCGCGCTATGGGCTTTGATTGCACGCAGGCGACTGTCTCTCGCGATATTGCCGATATGGGGCTGCGTAAGCTCCCTGAGGGCATCTATGTTCTGGCAGAGGACCTGCACCTGCAGCGTATGGTTTCCGAGCTCGTAACGGGCGTTCTGCGCACCGATAATCTGGTTATGATCAAGGCTCAGCCTGGCACGGCTTCCGGTATCGCCGCCGCCGTTGATGCGGCAGAGCTGCCCGATGTGCTTGGCTCGCTTGCCGGCAACGATACGATTTTGGTTATTGCCCAGACGGCCGAGGACGGCGAGCGTCTTGAGGCACTGATCAATAAGCTGAGCAATTCTCGCAAGTAGGCGTGCGGGTCGTGCGCTCGGCACCGTGCGCGCTGACATAGTGGCTTGTAAGGGGTATCGACGTTGGTCGGTACCCCCCTTTTTTGTTCGCCGGTATAAAGACCGCCCACCAGGTCGCTTCAAACTAAAAGGCCCCCGAGCAGTTCAATAGGCTGCTCGGGGGCCTTGTTGCTTATGGCCGGATGATTTCTAGCCGACCGTATCGTCAGGCGTGGGCGAGGGGTCGGGAGTGGGCGTAGGCGTAGGCGTAGGCGTAGGCGTAGGCGTGCCGCCATCGCCGCCGGTCGAACCACCAGTGGAGCCGCCCGTCGAGCCACCGGTCGTACCGGTGCCGCCGGTGGTGTCGCCGCCCGTGGTCTCGGTGGTCGTGGTCGTCGTGGTAGTCGTTGTGGTGGTTTCCTCTTCGTCCTCGTTCTCGTCCTTGTCGTCGTTCTCCGTCTTCTTGGAGTTGTTGGTGCCGTAGAACTTCCAGACGCTGTTGTTCTTGTAGGTGGGCGCCGTTCCGGTCGCAAACTCCTCGCGCTCGGTACCGGTCAGAACGGTGTTCATAAACCGCTTAAAGACAGGCAGGTTGGTGCTGTCGCCCAGCAGGTCTGTGCCGTATTTTTGGATGGGGATCTCGCCCGCGGAATAGCCGGTCCACAGGGCGCACGCCAGCTGCGGGGTATAGCCGCAGAACCACAGGTTGGTGGTGTTGTCGGTGGTGCCCGTCTTGCCGGCATAGGGCTGGTTGACGCTCAGGGCACCGGCAGCACCCGTACCGCCGCCCTGCATGACGCCGGACAGAACATCGGTGACCGCGGCGGCCTCGCCCTCGGTAAGCACCTGTGAGGGATTGTCGGTGTGCTGGTACAGCACCGAACCGGTACGAGAGTCAATCTCGGTGATGGCGATCGGCTGGCGATAGTAGCCGCCGTTGGCAAACGTCGCGTAGGCGGCGGCCATCTCGAGCGGCGAGATCGAGCCGGTGCCGAGCGTCATGACGGGAACGTCCTCGATGTTGTCCTTGGCGGGGTCGATGCCGAGCTTTTTGACGAGCGAGATGATCTTGCTGTTGCCGACGGCTTCCGCCACCTGGATGTAGCCGGTGTTGGAGGAGTATGCCGTCGCCTGCTTAAGCGTGATGTTGCCATAGCTATGGTTGGCGTAGTTTTGGACCTCGGTCGTGGTGCCCTTGGCCTTGAGCGGCGAGTTGCAGTTGAGGGTGACGTTGGGGTTCATGCCGTTTTGGATGGCAGTTGCCAGTGTAAAGGCCTTAAAGGTGGAGCCGACGGGACGCTTGGCCGTGGCATGGTTTACGTGGTTCTCGTCGGCGTTGTAGTCGTAGCCGCCCACCATGCACTTGATGTAGCCGGTCTTGGGATCGACGACGACCATGCCCATGTCCAGGCCGTCGAGCGAGAGCGTGTCGAGCTGCTCGCGAACGGCATTCTCTGCCACCTGCTGCATCGTGGGGTCGATGGTGGTCTTGACGGTCAGGCCGCCCTTAAAGAGCACGTCGGTCGAGAACTCCTGCTCCAGCAGCTGCTTAACATAGGCGACAAAGTAGGGCTGCGAGTATACGTCGACGCCGCTGCCCGAAATCTCGGTCACGTTGAGGGTGATGGGCTCGGCCTGTGCGGCATCGTGTTCCTCCTGCGTGATGTGGCCCAGGCGCAACATGTTGTCGAGGACCTTGTTGCGACGGGACAGCGCTAGGTCGGGGTTGACCGTGGGGTCGTACTGCGAGGGCGAGTTGGGAAGGCCGATGAGCAGCGCGGCCTCGCTGAGGGTGAGATCGGCGGCGCTCTTGGACAGATAGGTCTCGGCTGCGGCCTCGATGCCGTAGGCACCGTGGCCGTAATAGATGGTGTTGAGGTACATCATGAGGATCTCGTCTTTGGAGTACATGTCCTCCATCTTGACGGCGATGTAGGCCTCGCGCACCTTACGCTCGATGGTCGAGTCGAACTGCTCCTCCTGCAGGATGGTGTTGCGCACCAGCTGCTGGGTGATAGTCGAGGCGCCTTCGTGCCCGCCGCCGAGGGTTGCCACCGCAGCACGCGCGATACCCCACAGGTCGATACCGCCGTGCTCGTAGAAGCGCTCGTCCTCGACGTCAACGGTGCCCTGCAGCACGTAGGGGGAGACCTCGTCCTTGGTGATGGACTTGCGGTTTTGCGTGTAGAAGCTCGCGATCTTGTTGCCGTTGCAGTCGACGATCTCGGTGGGCTCGCTCACCAGATACGCGTTGGCGTCGGTGTAGTCGGGCAGATCGGACAGCCAGCGGTTGACGTTGCCGACCATGCCGATGCCAAACGCCACGCCCGCAATCAGCAGAAAGCCCAAAAACGAGAGCAGGATTATGGGCAGGGCATGCGTCTTTGAACGGCTGCGTCCCTGTCGTTGGCGAGGACCCATATATTGACCTCCAGGTATGTCGTGCCCGACGGCGGATGTGTCGTCGAGGCAGGATGGACATAAGTTATTACACGATAAACCAAACGGGGCGCGCGAGGCCTCGTGTATGCTGGAAGACGGCATTTTTCAGAGTGAATGCATACCTTGGTAAGGAGTTTGCCGATGGCGATTCGGGCGATGGGGCCGAGCGGACAATACGAGACTGGATTGGATGCTGCCAGTGCGGCGCTGCCCGAGCTGCTGGCGCCGGCGGGCGGGCTCGACCAGATGCTTGCGGCCATCGCCGCGGGTGCCGATGCCATCTATGCGGGGTTGGGCGGCTTTAACGCCCGCGTGAGCGCGCATGGTTTTACGGATGACGAGTTTGCGCGCGGCTGCGCCGTGGCGCATGCCCATGGCGTGCGCGTGTACGTGACGCTCAACGTGTTCGTGTTTGACGATGAGCTGTCCGATGCGGTGGCGCTGGGAGCTCATGCACTGGAGCTGGGCGCCGATGCTCTGATTGTGGCCGATGCCGGGTTGGCCTGCGCGCTGCATGCGGCAATTCCGGGGGTCGAGATTCATCTGTCCACCCAAGCGGGCGTCCATAGCAAGGGCGCCGTGCGTTTGGCGGCTGACGAGCTGGGGGTCGAGCGCGTGACGACGGCGCGCGAGCTGACCGTGGCAGAGATTGCGACGCTCTGCGCTACCGGTGTGCCCATCGAGGTGTTCTGCCATGGCGCCATATGCATTGGCTATTCGGGTGCGTGCGAGTTTTCGGCCCTGCGGCGCGGACGGTCGGCGATGCGCGGCGACTGCACGCAGCCGTGCCGTCTGACGTACGACCTAGTGGACGAGGCGGGGCAGAGCGTTGTCGCCGTCGAGGGAGATCGCCTGCTGTGCCCGCGCGACTATCTGGGCATTGCACATCTGCCCGAGCTTGTAGATGCCGGCGTGGCGTCGCTCAAGATCGAGGGGCGCATGAAGAACCCCGATTACGTATTCAACGTGGTGCGGGTGTGGCGCCGGGCACTCGATATGCTGTGCGACGGCGCGTGGGACCCCGGTGCCGTGGAAGAGCTTGAGCGCGAGCTGGGAAGGTCGTTTAACCGTGGGTTTACCGATGCGTACCTGCGAGGGCGTTCGGGTGCCGAGCTGATGAGCTTTGAGCGCGCAATTAACCAGGGCGTGCGCGTGGGGCGTTTGGTCGCTGTGGGCCACGAAGAGGTGACCGTTGAGCTCGACGCCGCCGTGGCGGCGGGCGACACGCTCGAGATTCGGTTCTATCCGGGTGTCGACGCGCGTCCCGATGTGCCCAAGCGCTGGCCGCAGGTGCCCTGCCCGGTGGATGCCGCAGCGGGGAAGCGCGTCGTCGTGCATTGCAAGCGTAAGGTGGACACGGGCTGCGAGGTATACCTGATTCGCAGCGCCGGCATGTTGGGTCAGACGGCGGCGGTGTTGGAGCGCATGCGGGCCGAGGCGGATGCGATTGCGCCCGTTGCACGTGCCGTTGAGGTACTGCCCTTTGAGGACGTTGTGGTGGATGGCGGTGCGTCGACGGAGTTGGTGGAGTGCGCGGTTCCCGCTCGCATGGTTTTTGCTTGGCAGCTGATGGATGCCGACCTGCGCGGAGAGCTCGATTTGTCCGACGCCGTTGTGGTGCTTGACGAGGTGTGCCGCACGGGTGACGCTGACCGGACCCGCTCACTGATGCAGCGTGCCGGGCGCGTCGTCTGCCGCAACCTAGGACAGGTGGTGATCGCTCGCGAGCTGGGCGTGACGTTTGACGTGGCGGCGCCGGTGTTCTGCGCGAATCGGGCCACGCTTACCTGGCTGCGCGGACTCGGTGCGGGGCGGGTGTACTTGCCGGCCGAGTTACTCGGCAATGATGCGGAGCGTATTGCCGAACTGGCTGCTGAACCCGGCGTCTTGGGTCCGGTCGACGCCGACCGTCCCGAGCTTATGGTGTGCGAGCACTGCCTGCTGACCGCCGAGGGCGTCTGCGCCACCGATGCGACGGGACAGGTTCGTTGCCGCGACTGTTTGCGTCGTCGGCAGGTACGCTATCTGGTCGAGCGTGACGGTACACGTCTGCCAGTTGCCATTGACGCATGCGGCAGGACGAGGATTTTCCTGTCGTAGGTGCCGCGTCGCGTCAGTTTGTTATCATAAGAGAGTTTATGGACTTCCAGCACCGCCGTTTTCGGCGAGGGTGCTATAGCAAAAGGAGGATACCCAATGCTGTCTGTTGACGAGCAAATGCGTATCATCACCTCGGGCGCAGCGCAGATCGTCCCCGAGGCCGACCTTCGCAAGAAGCTTGAGAAGGGCGAGCCCCTCAACATCAAGCTCGGCGTCGATCCCACTAGCCCCGATCTGCACCTGGGCCATGCCGTGCCGCTGCGCAAGATGCGCCAGTTCCAGGACCTGGGCCACAACGTCACCCTTATCATCGGCAACGGCACCGCGCTGATCGGCGATCCCTCGGGCAAGAACTCCACGCGTCCGCAGCTTTCGCAGGAGCAGATCGAGGCCAACGCCGAGACCTACGTGAGCCAGGCCATGAAGATCCTGGATCCCGAGAAGACCACCATTGTGCACAACGGCGACTGGATCCTTTCGATGGACCTGGCCGGCCTGCTGCAGGTGTGCTCCAAGTTCACCGTCGCCCGCATCCTTGAGCGCGACGACTTTACCAAGCGCTACCAGTCTCAGACGCCGATCGCCCTGCACGAGTTCCTGTACCCCGTGATGCAGGCCTTCGACTCCGTTCAGATCAAGGCCGACGTGGAGATGGGCGGCACCGACCAGCTCTTTAACCTGCTCGCTGGTCGCGAGCTCATGGAGAAGATGGGCATGGAGCCGCAGATCGCGCTTACCATGCCGCTGCTCGAGGGCACCGATGGCGTGCGCAAGATGTCCAAGTCATACGGCAACTACATCGGCCTGACCGACGCTCCCAAGGATATGTTCGGCAAGACCATGTCTATCCCCGACGAGATGATTGGCAAGTACTATCGTCTGGCCAGTTCGCTCACCCCGGCCGAGGTCGACAAGATCGACGCCGCCCTGGCCGACGGTTCCGCTGACCCCTACGAGCTCAAGCGCGCTCTGGGCCGCGACCTGTGCGATACCTACCACGGCGCCGGCGCCGGCGACGAGGCTCAGGCCGAGTTCGACCGCGTGTTCAAGGAGGGCCAGCTTGCCGATTTCCCCGAGAAGCACGTCGAGCTGACCGTCAACGACGAGGGCCAGATCTACCTCGCAGGCCTGCTTAAGGACCTGGGCCTTTCGGCGAGCGCCGGCCAGGCCCGTCGCGACATTGACGGTGGCGGCGTCAAGATCAACGGCAAGGCCGTGGCTCCCAAGAGCTACAACATCGACCCCAGCGCCCTTAAGCTGGGCGACACCCTCTCCGTAGGCAAGCGCAAGGGCTTTAAGTTGATTTAGTTCCACCGTTCTAACGAACGGCGGACCGGCCGACGCTGCGCGGGCCGCATTTGGACAATCTGACGTTCAACTTCAAGGGCGCGACCAGAAGGTCAGCGCCCTTTCGTTTCACGTCACCTTGTCTCAAATGCGGCCCGCTCGCTGTCGTTGCCAAAACATCGGCGCTTCCGTTGTTGGCACTTGGGGACGTTCCTTTTAATATGAGCAGGACATTGTCAAGAGGCAAAATCGGGCCTGGCCCCAACGATATGGGGTCAGGCCCTCTCCCTATATCAACCCGTCCGCGGCGACCTCGGCGTGTCTTCCCGACGCTCGTCTTTGCAGTTTAATATCCGCCCGCGGCGATCTC
This sequence comes from Collinsella aerofaciens, assembly GCF_039836695.1. Taxonomy (GTDB): domain Bacteria; phylum Actinomycetota; class Coriobacteriia; order Coriobacteriales; family Coriobacteriaceae; genus Collinsella; species Collinsella aerofaciens_BD. The sequence continues at coordinate 44,998 of NZ_JBDPAC010000019.1, forward strand.
TCGCTGGGCAATCCGTTGCTACGGCTGAGGCTTCTACGTCGAACCGACAGTCTGTGCACGCGTGTGGCGCCCTGGGCGCTCGCAGAAAAGGGACCTGAGGTTCGCCTCAACGGCTTCGGATCGAACCGCTTCCGGGGTGATCGGCTTATGTGCGGGGGACCGCCCCCCTACGCCTCCTCGGCCATGAGGCCGACCGCCCATACCCAGCAGGCGAGCTCGCGCGCCGTGGCCACGTTCGCCTTGTTGCCGTGGACCCCGCGCGCGAGCAGCGCCTCCCGCCTCTCGACCAGCCTCCGCACGCCCTTGGCGGCATGCCTCCGGGCGACCCGGTCCGGGGCCTGGCCCCTGGCGAGGTCCTTCGGCCGCCCCGAGCACGTCAGGTAGTGCCACGCGGCCTCGACCAGCGCCTTCCTCAGGTGCTTGTTGCCAGCCTTGGTGATCGCGCCCCTGCGGTCGCTCTCCCCGCTGGAGTGCTCGGAGGGCGTCAGGCCGACCCATGCGGCGAACGACCGGGCATTCCTGAACCTCGAGAACTCGCCGGCCTCGAACACGAGGTCGGCGGCGGACGCGGTGTCTACGCCCTTGAGGCAGCGGAGGGAGTCGACCCTCCTCCTCCACCTGGGCTTGCGGGCCTCGGCCTCGACGAGCCCCTCGAGCCTCGCCTTGTCCTCCGCCGCCCGCCTGACCGCGTCGACGTAGTAGGCGAGCACGTCGTTGTCGGCCCCCTCCGCGAACCTTATCGACTCGATCCAGGACCAGTGCGCCCGGGTCCAGTTGCCCTTCCTGCG